>NZ_JACFRC010000008.1:0-6121 GCF_016101145.1 Gilliamella sp. W8145 | reverse complement strand
CCGTCACTGATTGCCGAGTGCGTAATATTCGAGGCTTCATCGTTATGGTCATAAACGGTTGGTTGGCTACTGGTCGGTGAAAAACCACCACTACCAGGTCCTTTACTTACCCCAATAGAGCCCGAGGCGCTACTGACATCATATTCGGCTTTGTTTTTAATATCAGTAAAGCCAATAGTGCCGGTATCTAAGCGATTTTTTGACCGGTCAGCTTCAGAGGCTATCACCGCACCATTTAGTTGGGTATGTTCACCCACAGTAATATCATAACCACCACTACCAGCAAATATGCCCGATTGCTCGTTAACCGATTCATAATTACTCTTCATCCGGTCTTGAGCAAAATTAGCACTCGCACTACTTGCACCATAGCAAAATGGCGGTACACAGATGCTGGCACTTGCACCAACACTGGTGTGTTTAGCATCATATTTTTCTTTATCTTGTTCACTACTGATGGTTAAGTGACGACCTATATCGGCAATGACTTGCTCACCAGATAACTCCGCGCCCGTTAAAATAACATCTCGACCACTCTGGATGTTAAGCGTATTACTGGCGGTAATGGTGCTGTTGTGATTGATATCACTGGTACCGTTTTCTTTACCTTTGGATTGACTGGCGGCTAACTCAATTGAAAAACCATTTTGCCCGCCCACTAATCCAAAGCCGACACCAACACCATAGTGACTGCCAGAATCCGTGCTTTTCAATTTTTCAGTGCTGTTTGCTGAGTCAAATTTGATATCATTACCCGCATTGAGATTGACATCTTTACCTATAATTTCAACGCCTTTGCCTTCAATATTTTCTTTTGCATTGATATTCACATTTTGACCAGCATGAATAACCGTACCGGCTTGAGTATGACTGTTATACTCTGTTTTTTGTTTTGAATTATCAGCGGTTATGCTTGCGTTGACTTTAATCAAAGAAGAGCCACCACCATTAGCATTACTCTCCGCATTTGCTGTTGGTTGATTTACTTCTACCGGTGCATCGGACATATTTAAATCAGCTTGTGCCGCATTTACACCGGCTTGTGCCATATAAATAGCGGCTAAACGTTTATCTTCCTTATTTTCAATCGCTTTTGCTGCTTTTTCAATTGACTGTGCTGCGGTGACCGCATAACCAGAGGCCGAGACAGTTACTCCATATTGTTTATTTTGAGTCTCTACTTTTTGGTAAATATTGTCCTCACTGGTTTCCATAATGACATTTTTACCCGTTAAGTTTACTGATTTACCAGCGGTAATATCGACACCCGCTAGTTTGACGTCATCACCAGCAATAACATTGATATTGCCTTTAGCACTGTTTAGTCCACTACGGATATTGCTTTGTGTTGCTTTATCTTCTAATTCTTTATAACGGGAGTGTTGGTAGCCAACTGTACCACTGTAGCCATTGCCATTTAATTCACCTACGACTTTATTGTAACCTTTACTTTCACTATGTGATTGATTCGTACTAGCACCAATATCAATATTGCCTTTTTCCGCACGTAAGTTGATATCATCTTGAGTATTTAATAGGCTACCTTTAATGTCGATGTTGCCTTCATGGCTATTGACGGAAATATTATTCGCCGTGAGCGTGGAGGCGTTTTGACCAATGACATCACTATTACTTCGATTCCCTGAGCTTTCACTACCAAATGGTAAGATGCTTGCACCATGATTTGGGCTACCATTGATAAATCGTACTGATGAACCCGCCGTTGGTCCGGCCGTCGTTGCACTCCAGTTTTTACTTTTAGTTTTACTGTATTCCGATTGTTTATCGGTAGCAGTTTCAATAATGACGTGACGATTAGCATCAATAATGATGGCTTCACCGGCGGTTAAGTCACTTCCACTAATGACGACATCGCCATGCGTTAATTGTCCTTGTGAATCCCTTTCCTGACTATTAGTGGCATGAAGTTGTATATCGCCAGCTGCAGTTAATGTGCTACCGTTACTATATTCACCGTGTAAACTTGATTCACTTTTCGTTGACGATTTATGGTATGAAATTGGGGATGAGGCTGGGTTACCTATATCCATAGCTAATGCAGCCAGTTCACCGGTAAATTGTTTCGCTTTTTCAACCTTATTACCTGAGGATTTGAAAATATCATGAATATTTTGCACACTCTCAGTTATTGGATTACTAAACGAAATACCAACACCCGAAGATTTTGATTTGAAAGTCTGTTTTCTATCAACAATATCATGGCCAGGGATAATCGAAATATCTTCACCACTGATGTCTATATGACCGGTGGCGCGTTTATCATCACCTTCTGCTCGACCGGCAATAATATCACTGCCACTAATGGTTACTTGTTTATTGGCCGAGATAATCACATTACCACCGGAGGTACCGACTAAACTGCCTGCTTGAGATTGATTAACTTCATTAGAGGTTGAGGTAGCCTTGGTTGATTGCGAACCAACACTTATTCCTTTTGAACTTGTTGATACTCCAGATGTTTTTGTTTTTTGTTTCTCATAGCGGTAATAAGTTTCTTCTGCCGCTTCAATATTTACATTATTACCCGCATTGAGGTAGACATCTTGCGCCCCTATTACCATGCTGCCCGATATATCTAAATCATGCCCTGCTTTTATCAATATACTATCACCATAAAGTTCACTGCCTAACTGGGTAGTATTATCAATTTCAAGATGACGTGTTGTGCTTTTTTTATTCAGTAATCGATTGTTTTCTTTAGTATTATGATCCGTTAATGCCGTACGCTCTTCAGCTGCCATCAGATTAATGTCATGACCTGCTTGTAAAATTAATGATTTGTCCGCTGATACGGATGCAGCATGCGTATCAATGTTGTGGCCGGCTTGTAATGAAATATGGCCATTTGACTGAATTTGTGTACCCAGCACGCGACTTTCATCAATATCTCGATAATCGTTTTTACCAAAGTTGGCATGTGATGCAGTCTGAGTATTGACTTTATTTAACTCAATATCATGGCCAGCCTTGATTTGAGTTTTACTTGATTCACCACCATTGATAATCATTGCACCAGTCATGTTCACATCATGCCCAGCTTGAACAACAATATCGCCTTCTTTACTTTGTAACGAAGCGACTTTATCAATCACAGTATTACGATTGAAATTACCCGGTCCATAGTTAACTTCGGTTGTATTGGTTGTTGTCGTCAATAAAATATCATTGATTGCTGATAAGTAAATATTTTCATCAGCCACAAAAGCGCCACGACTTCGAATACTCTCTGCCGCATTAACGGCGATACTGCCGGCTTTCCATATCCCTTCTTGTTCTATATTGTGGCCTGATACACTGAGTTGGTGCTGAGCAATAAGATTACCATTCGAATAAATGTCACTATCACTCTCAATTTTAACGTTACGTCCAGCTAATAATGCTCCATCAGTTGAAAGTTCAGGACGATTAACAATATAGACTTTCGGGACTAACACTTGTTGTGGTTGACCATCAACAATCACCGTTTGACTCACTAACCAAACCATATCATTAGTAAGTTGGGCCATCTGCTCTGGGGTGAGTGCGACCCCAATTTTAAATTGATATTGGTTCGCAAACATAATGCCGGCATCCATGAGTGCCTTATATTGCTCAATATCGCTTTGATAACCAGCAAGATAACGTTGACCTGTCAAAGCTATAATTTGCTGTTGTAGCAACTGTTGTTCGTAATAACCATCGCCTAACCGTTTTTGGATAACATCAGGATCGGTTTTAATTCGATTGGTCATATAATCAGAACTTAACCATTTTTTACGATTGGTAAAACGGCGGTCGGTTTCGATTAAATAAAGGCTTTCAGGGTCTTTATTGACCGTATATAAACTGTTATCTGGTAGGGTTAAATTTGGCTCAATGGTGCTGATTGCATTAACTTGTGCTATTTGACGGTCACTGCTGTCAACTATTACCCCTGTTTGACTTTTCTCAGGTGTATTGACTGTAGTGCTTGAAACAAACTGATGTTCAGCAATTTTACCCGCATCTAAGTCTAAACTGGTTTCAACTATATTGTTATAATTCGTTGTTCGCGTCTTCGAGGAATACTTTCTTTTGCCTCCACCATGCCACTTTCTATCATGACGAACTTGATAGCCTTCATCAGTAACACGATCTATCCCTTTAGTGGATATATTATCTAATAATCCTACCGATAATTGTAATGCTTCTCCGGCAACGATTTTACTGTTGCTATTGATAACATGATTCGCATCAATCAGTAAATCTTTACCTGATATAATTTCAGCCGGCTCTGTTTCAATGATTTGGGTTTGGTAATGTTTTTGGGTGTAATTGTATTCAATATATTTATAATGTGAACGACTTGTGCCATCTTCATTATAGGCAATCAATGTCGGGTATTTCTTCTTATCATGTCCTTTCCTAATTTTATAATTATTACCACTGTATCGTTTATTACTATTATAAAAAGCAAACTCTAATTTATGTTGTTGGCTAATTTTGACTAATTCTGTTTTAAAATTATCATTAATATTATTAATTTTATTTGCATAAATCGTCATATCATCTGACGATTCAATACGTGCAGAATGGTTGTTAATAACATCAGCATTAATTTTAAATTTTCCTAAACTTAAGAGCAAAGCGTGGCTATAATTGTTTAAGATTTTTGCATTGAGCTTAAAATCATGACGAGCAGCAATGACCGGCGCATGCTCATTATTGGCTTGGTTATTGAGTGTCTGTACATCAATTTGTAAATCATCACTATAAATTTTACCGGTATTTAAATTATTTAATGTGGTGACGTTGATGTCAGTCACCGTACCGTCGATTAAACCATAATTGGTCAATGTATCGTGTGTTAAATTCAGTAAATCGCTACTTATTTCACCCTTTTCACTGTTGGTTAATTGTTGACTCATTATATCCAGTTTTTTGCCCGACAAGATAAGCTGGTCATTTAAAATATCCTGCTGCGTTTGAATATATATATTATTATTGGCAATGATGTCACTTTGGTTATGAAATGAATCAACGAGTGTTAATCGAATATCATTTTCGGCTAATAATTGACCATCACCACTCAATTTATCCGCATCAATAGCTAAATCATAGGCTAAAATTTTAGCGTCTTGATTCTCCATATTCCCAATTGCAAACGTCGCAGCTTTTTGAATCAGCATGTTGGCTTTTTGATTCAGTAACTGTTGCGCTTTAATATCTAATTGGTCAACATTAAATTTTGCTTGGCGGTTATCAATTGTCTTTGCATTAATCTGAGTCGCTCCCAAACTTTGAACTATCGCTTGCTGATTATCGATTTCATTTGCAGACAACGAAATAGTTTGCTCTGAGATAAATGTCGCCTCAGAATTATTAATATCATCAGCATCAAGGGATACATTACCTTTACTACTGATTTTTGCCTCACGATTGTTAATCGTCTTGTTGGCAATAAAGGTGCTGTCTTTTTCTGATAATGTTTGTGCTTTTTGCAAGCTAATTTGTTGCCCTTGTGCATGAATATTCCCTTTAGCCATCAAGGAAATATCATCACCATCAATCGTTTTTCCTGCTTTTATGGCAATATTTTCGTTAGAAAAAATGTGGCTATCTGTTGCAGAAAGGTTATCTTGTGCGGTTAATTTTATATTTTGGTCGGCTTTTATTATGCTTTGCTTAGCTCTCAGTTCTTTGCCTGAGATATTAATGGCATTAGCGATTTGTTGACTGTTATCTAAATTAATATCACCACTTGCTTGTACGTTAATTGACGCGCCAGCCAAGCTTTTCCCTGTTAAATGGGCAGTGGTAGTGTTGATGTCTAATGAACCATCTTGACTCAATTTTCCATGGCTATCAACACCCGCAGCAAGTGTCCCGGTTTGACTGTTTTCAATCCTATTGGCAGACATTGCGATATTTTTCTGTGCAACAAAACTCCCTGTATTTTTGACAGAATTTTTAGCATTGACCTGAATATCTTTTTTGGCGTACAACTGTTTGTGATTATCAACGGTGTGTTGGCTATTTAATATTACATTTTTATTAGCCTGTATCGCACCGCGGTTAGTAATTTTACCCTCGGCACTAATGCTAATATTGTTGATACTGGCACCTAATTCACCTGCATTAT
>NZ_JACFRC010000007.1:0-10401 GCF_016101145.1 Gilliamella sp. W8145 | reverse complement strand
TGCGTAATATTCGAGGCTTCATCGTTATGGTCATAAACGGTTGGTTGGCTACTGGTCGGTGAAAAACTGTCATTACTAGTAACAGCTCTAATTGGTGATTATATTTTTTAGATTATGGTTATTTTGGGATGGTTTATTGAAGTGTTTTTGTAAAGATAAATGGAAAGATGCACATTTGATAGCACATCTTTCCATATGACATTTTAAATTTTTCAATTCAAGTTGATAAAACTGCTTTATATTTTATAACTAGCTAAATTATCAAGTTCTGAATAACTTAATTATAATTTTATTCACAGATGATTTCATAAAGTGTATCAGGAGCCCCCTGATTTTTCTCAAAATCATCAAGCAAGACTTCAGATAATTGATTAAATTTTATTCTTTTATAAGAATAAATATAACCAGAATCAGTTAGGGATATTACAAGTTTAGAACACTTTGATTGAATGACCATATCCTTTAATATACTAATTAAAATAAGCAATCTCTCTTTTCCTGATGATGGAAATTTGCTTTGCATTTCAGGTGCATAGTCTAAATAATCCATTAAATAATCAGCTTCCTCTCTCTCAGGATCATCGCTCATTGAAAATATAAAATTAGTTTGATTTTTATTTGGCAAATATTTTTCTGTAAATTGAAATAATTGTTCTATTAATATTTCTTTTAAGCCAATATCGTATTTTTTTGCTATTTCATTCAAGACCATTTTATAGTTAGTACATTGAATTTTTGCCAGATAACCAATAATATAATTATTCATCTATTACTCCTTAATCCATTGACCAACAGCTTTCCCATTTGAGTCAAGCTGCCTATAGTATCTACCAGTTACAAATCCTTTATCATTATATGTAATTTTGTGTTCATGAGGTACAACACGTCCATTTGAGCCTATTCCCATTTGTTTGTGAGGATGAACTTGCCCATAATCTTCTCTTGAAAATGTTCTTCCTTGACTATCATAATAAGTAATACTTCTAGAGCCATCTGCCCTTGATACCTCATAAATGGAATTTGGTGTTGATGTTTGAGGTGCTTTACCAGATGGTACAATTATATGTTCAGTAACAATTTTATTGGTTGCTGGATTAATAATTGGAGTTGGCGACGTATTTTCTGTTTGTCTGCTAGCATTTACCTCTCGTTCTTTATTAACATGCTCTCTAAAGTTAGAAGATTCTCGAGCTTTTCCACTAGCATCAACATTGGCTTCGACATTACCTTTGACCTTATTGGTATTTGGTTGCGTAAAATTTATTATTTTAATTGCGTTAATTATCGAGACAATATTTTTTATTTGTATTTGATTTATTCCGGCCTCTAAAAGATTACTTAAATCACCTTCTGTTATTGCGTCGCTAGTTCCATAAACAAGTCCAAAAAGTGGAATATTATATAAAAGAGCCTTTCTTTGCTCATCCGTTAACGGTTCAAAGTTGGAAGCTAAACCTGCATCTAATGATTTTTGAAAAGTACAATTTGGTTCTCCCATACACTCTTCGTAGATTTGATTCATAGTTTCAAATCTGTCAACCACACCTTGCTGAAAACTGAATCCATTAGTACCATTAGAAACAAAAAAGTTATTCTCAACCGCATTTTTACCCCCGGCGATAGCAGTATTTACATCTTGAGTTTCGCCACCCAAGGCTGCGGTTGCCAGACCAGTGGCAAGCTGGGTTAAGGCACTGATGGTTTGTCTTTCTTCTTGACTTAATTTATCAATATCTTTATCAGGATAGAGTATACCTGCTATTATCTCGGCACCTCGTTCGCTGCCTGCTGCCCCTAAGCCTCCGGCGATAGCCGAATTTCCTTGAAGCTGCGCCACCACTGCCCCCAAGATAGCATGACTGATGGTATTGGCCACATAATCTATTTCTGTTTTTCCTGTTTCCGGATTGTAGTGTTCGGTCGCTTGTTTTATAGCACTCGCAATTTTTGGCGCTAATGCACCTGCTGCTGCACCGGTCATATCACCTGAGATAATGCCATTAATTAAGCTTACCGCCATTTCAACACCTTGACGCATGTCACTACCCATGGCTGACATGCCTTCATTCATGGCTTTGTCATAAGCTTTTTTATAAATTTCTTCTTTCTCTTTATCGCTAAGAATTCCACCATTTCCGTTATTTTCATCTGCTTGCGCTTCTGCTTCCTCAAGCGCTTTTTTCGCTTTGGCTGTGGCTTGTATCTTATCTATATTATTGAGCATCGTCAGCGTTTGACCACCAATCTCACTGACTAACCGTGTTTGGTCAATAATGCTCTGCTCTTTATCTTTGTTAAAGATGTGTTTGAGTTGATGATTTGCATCCTCTGTATCCCGACTTAAGCTATTAATATCTTGCTGTTGACCCTCTTGGTCACGAATAATAAGCGTTCCTTCTGATACCGCTGAGTGAGTGGTTGATTTTTTGTTACCATCATTGTTATAACTACTTGGTGGCGTAGGCATACCGCTGGTGTTAATCCCTGCGCTACTACTACTGACTTTGAAGTCGGCTTTGTTTTCGATATCACTAAAGCTTATTGTGCCGGTATCGAGCCTGTTTTTGCGGGTATCGTCTGCCTCAGAGGCAATCACCGCACCTTTTAAGTCTGTGTTATTACCCACCGTGATATCATATCCACCTTTGCCGGCAAATATGCCCGACTGGTCAGTCACGCTTTTCCATTTGCTGTCCATTTTGGTTGAACTACCCGAAGCATTCACACTGCTGGTACCACCATAGGAAAAGCTTCCACCGACTGACGTCGAACTATTTTTTTGATGGTATTCATCACTATCTTGTTGGGAAGTAATGTTTAAGTCATGTCCGATGTTGGCAACAACAGTATCGCCTTTTACTTGACCTGCACTAATGTTAACGTCATTACCCGATACAATTGTCAGTTTATTACCTGCTTCAACAATACTTTCCGTCCAATCTGTACCGTTACCTTTTTCTCGGGATTTACTTTGACTTGCATTTGCTGATACATTAAATCCATTCTTTTCGCCACCAAAGTTGTAGCCAACACTTACTGAGCCACTACTACTTTTTTCTTTACGATCAGTTTTTTCAGTATTTTCTTGGCCTATTATGTTTATATCATGCTTAGCATTCAGTGTGGTATCATGCCCAGCTTGTATTTGGCTACCGATAATATTAATATCACCACTATCTTTTTCTCCATTACCGGTCGCAATAATTGTAGCATTATGACCGGCTGATATTGATGAGCTAACCACGGTATGTTGTTCTTGATTAACTGTTCGCTTTGTTTTCTCACTGCCAATACTAACATTGATACCAACTGAGGCACTAGGTGTATTGTTTTGTAAATTTGAAGCGGTTTCAAGGGCAGCATTGCCAGCCTGTAAGCCGGCTTTAATATCCATCAATGCTTTAGTTTTGCTATTCGTTTGTTGGCTTGCTTGTTGTCGCGTTTGATTAGCTTGGTAGATATCACTTGCGGTACCTGTTATCGCAACAGTTACCCCCGTTTTTTTGTATTTGTATTCTTCGTTATAGGTGGTTTTGGCATCTAACGCTTCGATATTAACATTTTCACCTTGTAACTTAATATCTTGTTTAGCGATAACGTCACTGCCTTTAATCGCAATATCTTTCCCTGCTTGAATATTGACACTACCATCGGTGCTACCCACCACACTACCGACATAAGTTTGCTCAGTATCAGTTTGTTTTAGGCTCTCTTTTTCTTTGCCTATCGTAAAGCCAATACCACCACTGCCCATTAGCCCCGATTTTTTCTTAATCGTTTGCTCTTTGCGGTAATAGGACTCTTCCGCCGCATCAATCTTAATATCGTTGCCGGCTTTTAAGTTGACGTCATTGGTGCCCACCACTTGGCTGCCGGTCACCGATAGATTGTTACCGGATTTTATCGTTACGCTATTGGCACTTAGTTCACTGCCTTTTTGAGTCGTGTTATCGATAGTTACTTTAGTTTTTTCACTACTACTTTTTAAAAATCCTTTATCTTTGTATTTGTGGAACTCATCCAAATAGGCACTTTCTGTCGATGAACCAATATTAATGTCATGACCCGCTTGTAGTCCTAAATGATTACCCGCTGTAATATCCACCGTTTTGGCTTTAATATCATGACCTGCCACTAGCTGAATATTGTTGGCCGCCATAATTTCAGTGCCGACCACGCCTTTTTCATCTGTTATTCTATAGTCTTTTCTGGCTCGATAATCATATTTCTCTTCAATATCGGCTGTGGTTAATCCAATATCATGCCCGGCCTGTAACCATGTAGTTCCCTCTTTACCGCTGTTAACGATATAACCCGCCTTAGCATGAATATCATGCCCAGCATTAATCACAATATTGCCATTGTTGACTTGAATTGTGCTAGCCTGATCGATATTGGTCAGCAGATTACGAGCGCGGGTTTGTGTGCGGGTGCTTGATAATAAATTAATATCGTTATCGGCGGATAGGTAAACTAATTTGTCACCGACTAATTTGCCATAGTTGATGATGTCATTTTGGGCATCAATTTCAACACGACCACCATAAATTGTCCCTTTATTGGTCACATTATAGCCATCTAATAGGGCATCTTGTTTGGCCGCGATTAATCCGGTGTTATTGAGTTGTTCACCTTTGACAAAAACATTATCACCGGCAATCAACGCCCCATCAGTACCTAATTGCGGGCGGTTTACGATGTAAACTTGGGGCACTAATACCTCGGTTGGTTGACCGTTAACCATAACGTTTTTTTTCACCAACAAGACGATATCGGTAGTTAATGCGCGCATTTGTTCGCTAGTTAACTCAAGTCCGATGGCAATACCAAACTCTTGAGCAAAACTGACCCCGGCATCCATTAATGCCTGATACTGTTCAAAGTCAGATTGATAACCTTGTAAATAACGGTGACCGGTTAAACCAACAATTTGTTGTTGAATAAGTTGTTGTTCATAGTAACCATCTCCTAACCGTTTTAATACTGAATCTGGGTTGGCACTTAGACGATTAATCATATAATCAGAACTTAACCATTTTTTACGATTAGTAAAACGCGGATCGGTTTCAACAATATAATTTTTGTCAGTCTCTTTATTCACTATCCATAAGCTATTATCCGGTAATGTTAAGTCTGGCTCATAAACACTAATGGTTTTCGATGGTGTTATGTCATTGCCGGCTTCTGGTAGTGTCGATTCATCAACGGCAGGGGGATTATTTTCCTGATGAGGTAAATCCTCTTCAATCGTTGTTGTCGGTTTTGGCAGAATCGACGTAATGGTGCCTGACTGATGGTTTGCATCAGTTTTGATATGAGTTCTATCTGATTGATTTGAATTAATGGCAATACTTTGCGCTGAAACCACTTTCGCTTGTTGGCTAAGAGTATCATTGACCGTTTTATTCACTGCAACGGAGTTGTGGCTGTTTTCCACATTAACTTCACTGCGTGGTTGCTCGGTCAGTTTTGTTTTTTCAAATATTTGATGATCGACAATATTTTTATTTAAGGCATTATCAATAAAAATTTCATCGGGTTTAGTGTATTCATGTTCTTTTTTTCTGTAATCATCAGTACGTTTTTTCCAATGCTCAATACGTTTACCAGAATACACATATTTAGCTATTGCTTCTTGTGAATGATTATTAAGTTGATCTACATTGATATTGACGGTTTTACCGGCAATGATTTTACTATCCTGATTATTCAAAGTTTGCCCATGAATAATTACATTACCTGCAGCGGTAATGTTGCCAGGGTCGGTCTCTAATACTGTTGTTTGGTATTTTGTTTTAACAATTTTATAATGGTTAGAGTTTCTATAACTGCCGTCACTTACTTTAATTCTTTCAATAATACCGGTTTCCCGGAACTGTTCAGGAATATCATTCCATTTATAGTAGCACCTTCTTCCTCCTTTCTCACAACCGTATGATATAGGCTCGGGTAATCCATATTGGTAAAAATAAAATACTTGAATACGATAATAAACATCATCTGGTGAGTATTTTTCTAGACTTCCTTCATGTTCAAAATACTCTTCTGTTTCAGGCGGTTCATCACTTTTACGCATTTCAGTGACAATATGGTCATTGATATTGTTAAGTTGATTGGCTGCAATAGATAAATCACCCTGTGCTTCAATGGTGGCCGAGTGATTATTGATTTGCTTGGCCATGCCTGTCACATTCCAGTTTTCATCAAGGCCGCCACCAATAATAAAATTCCCTAAACTGAGTAATTGTGCATGAGTATAATTATTTAAGGTCTCCACACCTAAATGGAAGTTTTGCCGGGCGGCAATCACCGGCGCGAGGTTGTTTTTTGCTAAGTTATTTAACCAGTTGGCATGAATGGCTAAGTTATCGGCATAAATCCGACCACCGGCTAAATTATCAAGTTTATTGGTTCGCATTACGGCTGTGGTTGCATCAATTAAGCCATGGTTGGTCACGTTTTGGTGTTTTAATGAGAGATACTCAGCACTAATTTCAGCGTGTTGTTCATTGGTTAACTGCTGGCTTTCTAAGGAAACTTGTTGACCTGCAGTAATTTTATTTTTATTAACAATATCTTTTTGTGTGCGAATCGCTAAATGCCCATTTGCAGACAATTCACTTTCATTAATAAAACTGTCTTGTAAATTCAGTGATAAATTATTTTGGCTTTTCATGGTGCCATCACCACGATATGCTTTAGTTTTTAAATAGATATCATTGGCCAGTAATTGCCCTTGCGTGTTATCAAAGTCTTGGGCATTGATTATCAGATTTTGATTGGCGGTTAATTTGGCTTGTTGGTTGTTTAAATCATCAATTTCAAGCACGATATTATTGGCCTGGTATTCAGATGCTTGATTATCAAGTGAGTTTGCTTTGATATCTATCAGTCCATTGGTTTTTAATGTCGCCGATTGATTTATCACATTTGCTGATTTTAAAACTATACCCTTATTAGAGAGTAAGTTAGCCTGTGAATTGTCGATATGATGGGTTGATTGAATATCTATCAACCCATTTGCGGTGAACTGTGCTTCACGGTTATCTAAACTCTCAGTGGCTTTTAGTTTGATATCGTTTTCCGATAATATTGTCGCTTGCTGATTATTTTGCTCAGTTGCGTCAATCGTGATATTGCCTTTAGCCTGTAATTCGGCATGTTGATTGTTTAACTGGTCAGTATGAATATTCAAGGCTTTTTCAGCAATCATTTTAGCATGTTGATTATCCATGCTCTGGGTGTCGATTGTTAAATCCCCTTTAGAATAAAGCTGCGCTTGCTGATTATTCAGGTTTTGGCTGGTGATATTAAGCCCTTTTTTACCCGCCAAAAGTAACGCTGATTGATTATTTAACTGATTGGCTTTTACGGTGATTTGTGACTCAGACTGCAAAGCCGCTTTGGTATTATTCAGTGTGTTGGCATGGATCTGAATATCCTTTTCAGCAACAAAAATAGCTTGATTATTATCAATGTTTTGACTGTTAATCGTAATTTCATCCGCTGCTTTAATCACCCCTTCACGGTTAATTAAGTGATTTGCTGCTATGATAACAGATTGGTCACTAAATAGTTTTGCTTGGCTGTTATCAAGTTCATCAGCATCAATGGCTATAGTTTCTTTTGCACTAAGCACGGCATGCTGATTGTCAATTTGCTTAGCATGGATATTGAGTGATTGATGACTGGCTAATTGAGCAGCTGTATTGGCTAACTGCTGCGCATTAATGCTGATGGCTTTTTTAGCTATCCATTTGGCTTTATTATTGTTAAGTGTTATGGCGCTGACGTTGATATCCCCCTCTGCGCCTATTTCACTTTCAGTTGTATCTATCGTGTCAGCGTGTATGGTGATGTCTTGGTCACTGATGAGTGAGGCTTTATCATTCTTTACGGTTTGTGCGGTAATATCAATATTTCCTAAACTGTAAATGTCTGATGCTGAGCTATTAAGTGTGTTGGCATTAAGCTGCATATTTTTTAGTGACGTTAGCTGTGCCTCTTGCATCGACAACGTTTGTTCACCGACAATGTGCATGTTACCTTTACTGGCAATTTTTGCTTTATTAAGCAAAGCATCTTGGCTATTAAGATTGAAATCACCTTCAGTGAGATAATCCGCTTCATCACTGGCTAATGAATCGGTTTGGATATCAATGCCTTGCGTCGCTTTAATTTCACTCTTTTCATTATTAATAATGTTACTTGTAACGTTTATTTTACCACCAGTAAAAAATGTACTATGTTGGTTATCAAGATGCTGAGCATTGATAGCGATAGATTGATTACTGGATAACTGGGCATGAGTATTACTTATCACATTAGCATGAATATCAATGTCATTTTCAGTGATAAGTTTGGTGTTATCATTAAATAATTGATTATTGGCATTAATAGTTATGCCGTCTTTAGTCTGAATCTGCGCTGAGGTATTATCAATATCTGTTGCATTAATAATCAGACGACCATCAGTTAATAATACCGTCTCTTGATTATTAAATTGTGTAGCATCAATATCAATATTTTGTTTGGCTTCAAGGATCGACTTTTGATTATTAAACTGATTTGCAAACAGTGAGATAGTACTTTCACTTAACCAATTTGAATGTTGGTTATTCAGTGTTGTTACGTCTATATGCATACCCGATTTTGCATACATCTTTGATTCTGCAGTATCGGCTTGCTCGGTTTTAATCTTTAATTGTTGATTGGTAACAAGCTGTGCTCGATTAAATGCCACAAAGGCTAATGCATTAATGATTATATCTTTTGCGGACTTAATAATGGCATCATCCGCATGAATATTGGTAGCAGTAATTGCAATTTGGCCATTAGATAGGAGTTCACTTTCGTTTAATTGTTGATGTTGCCCTTTTAATGTAATATCACCTTTCGAACCGACATAGGCCTGATTTAAATCGATTTTATCACTATTAATTTCAATTTGCTGGTCTGAATATAACGTTGCTGATTGGCCATCAAACTGTTCACTGGCCGTTAATTTAAGGGCTTGCTCGGCTTGTAATACGCTATTTTCACTGGCTAATTGTTTGCTATTAATAGTTAATGACTTGCCTGAAATTAAATCGCCATCATTGTTATTTATTGTTAGCGCCCGTATCGCTAATTCACCTTTTGATACAATGAGGCTTGATTGATTATCAAATAAACCTGTTATATTGATGGTGGTGTTATGACCACTTTGCCATTTTGCGTTGATATTTTGTAATTTATCACCAGTAAAGATTAAATCTTGACCACTGACTAAGACGGTATCGTTGTTATTTAAATGCGTAAATAGATAATTAATTGACCCCGTTGCTTTTAATTGACTTGATTGGTTGTCAATATCCTCGGCTTTAACATTGATATCCTTGTCAGCAATCCAACGTGATTGTTTATTCTGTAGTGTTTTAGCAGCAACATCAAGATAACCTAACGCACTGATTTGTGAATGATTTAACACTAAATGATTCGCCTTGAGTGATAACGCATCAGTGGTCAGTAGTTTAAGATATTGTGCATAAAGGTTATTGGCATTGATATGAATTGACTTCTTCGCTTGTAAATCCGCTTGGTTAGCCGATAAATTTTGTGCCTTAATCTTTAGGTCCTGTTCAGTGATAATTTCAAGCTCATCAGCATTGATGTTGCCAGCGGAAACAGTGATAGCATCTTTAGCACTTAACGCGGCTTTTTGCATATCTATATCATCGGCATCAATGGTCAATTTGCCATACGTTAAGATGTTAGCAGCTTGACTTTGCACATGATTTGCCTTCACTGCAACATCTTCTTCAGCAATGAATGTGCCATTGTTATTGGTTAATGTCTCGGTTGATACAACAATCCCTTTTTTGGTTTGCAATGTGGCGTTGGAGGTATCAATTGATACGGTATGATTTAAATTGAGTTGTTGCTCAGTTTGTAAATGTGCTGATTTAATCGAAAGTTGGTCACCAATCAGATTTATCTCATTGGCATACGTTTGGCTATCATCAAGATTAATGGCTTGCTTGGCCTTTAATGATAATTTGTCACCGGCTTTATTTTGACCGTTTAAGGCAATGACATTAGCATCGGCGTTAATATTACCTGATTGCGTCAGTTTACCTTGTGTATCAATACCCGCAATGATAGTACTTTTTTGCTGACTATGGATATTATTGGCACTAAGTTTTATATCTTTTTGTGCAATTAACGTTCCATCATTATTAATGGTTTTACCACTATTAAGTTTAATATTTTGTTTACTGTAAATTTGTTTTTGATTATCAATATTATCTCGGCTACTGATTTGAATATCTTTTGTCGCCTGTATCGCACCGCGGTTAGTAATTTTACCCTCGGCACTAATGCTAATATTGTTGATACTGGCACCTAATTCACCTGCATTAT
>NZ_JACFRC010000006.1:0-100336 GCF_016101145.1 Gilliamella sp. W8145 | reverse complement strand
AACGCCGTAGTGCCGATGGTAGTGTGGGTATTACCCATGTGAGAGTAGGGTGCCGCCAGACTTTTAAATATACGAGCCCAGCAGCAATGCTGGGCTTTTTTGCATTCTAAGAATAGTTAAAAATTCTTCTGAGGGTGAGATGAGTTCATTAATCGCTTTTAATAAACCGTTTAATGTTGTGACGCAATTTTCTGCACATGAGAAATATCAAACATTAAAAGATTATATATCTTTACCTGGTTTTTACCCTGCTGGTCGTTTAGACACCGATAGTGAAGGTTTGTTGCTGCTTACTAATGACGGTAAACTACAAGCAAAAATTAGCTCACCAAAATTTAAATTACCTAAAACTTATTGGGTGCAGGTAGAAGGATTAATTGATCGACAAGCCATAGATAGATTAACTCGTGGTGTGCAATTAAAAGAGTTTCATACCGCTCCGGCAATCGTGGCATCACTTGCAGAGCCAACTAATTTATGGCAACGAATACCCCCTATCAGAGAACGCAAAACTATTCCTACTTCATGGATAAGTATTACCATAACAGAAGGAAAAAATCGGCAGGTTAGAAGAATGTGTGCTGCGGTTGGATTCCCGTGTTTACGCTTAGTTCGTGTTCAGATTGGAAAATATAATTTATTCACTCATCAGTTACCGTTAGGCGAATGGCGTTCGGTTGCTATTGGTGATCTTTATCTCCGCTAACCTCATTTAACAGACAATTCTAAAAGAATTATATTTTTTGAAAGATCAAAAGGATCAATTATATGATTCTCTTTGATCGAATCCTTTGGGCTTTATTGTAAAATGAGATAAAATGATCATTAATATTGATCGTGGGATAGATTATTTATGGTTGAACAAAAGAAAGAAGGTTTTTTTTCTCGTTTAAAGAAAGGGCTTTTTAAAACTAAACAAAATATTGGATCTGGTTTTCTAAGCTTATTTAAAGGCAAAAAGATCGATGATGAGCTATTTGAAGAATTAGAAGAACAGTTGATCATTGCTGATGTCGGTTTCGACACCACGCAAAGATTAATTAGCTCGTTAACGCAACAAGCCTCAAGAAAAGAATTAAAAGATGCGGATGCATTACATGATCTATTAAAAAATGAAATGAAATCTATTTTAGATGGTGCTCAGCAACCACTTAATATAGAAAACCATAAACCTTTTGTTATTTTGATGGTTGGTGTCAATGGTGTTGGGAAAACGACAACCATTGGTAAATTAGCCCGTCAATTTCAACAACAGGGCAAATCAGTAATGCTTGCCGCTGGTGATACCTTTCGTGCTGCCGCGGTTGAACAATTGCAAGTCTGGGGTGAACGTAATAACATCCCTGTCATAGCTCAGCATATTAATGCTGACTCAGCATCGGTAATCTTCGATGCTATTCAGGCTGCAAAAGCAAAAAATATCGATGTTTTAATTGCCGATACTGCTGGCCGTTTGCAAAATAAATCTCATTTAATGGACGAATTGAAAAAAATAGTCAGAGTAATTAAAAAGCAAGATGAAACAGCTCCGCATGAAATTATGTTAACTATAGATGCTGGGACAGGACAAAATGCAATTAGCCAAACAAAGTTGTTTAATGAAGCGGTTGGCGTAACAGGGATGACATTAACCAAGTTAGATGGTACCGCAAAAGGTGGCATTATATTTAGCATAGCTGATCAATTTAATATTCCAATCCGCTATATTGGCGTAGGTGAAAAAATTGAAGATTTAAGACCTTTTGTTGCTGATGATTTTATTAATGCCCTATTTGACGAAACGGAAGAATAGAGATAAATCATGATCCAATTTCAACGCGTTAGTAAAGTTTATTCGGGTGGTAAACCAGCTTTACAAAATATAACATTTACTTTAGCGCAAGGAGAAATGGCCTTTTTAACTGGTCACTCTGGTGCGGGTAAAAGTACATTAATGCGTTTGATTTGTGGATTAGAAAAAGCTAATGACGGCAAGGTATTACTGAATGGCGTTGATGTTTCCAGCTTGAAAAAAAATCAAATGCCTTTTCTGCGTCGTACCATTGGTATGATTTTCCAAGATCATCAACTATTACTCGATCATACTGTTTATGATAATGTTGCTTTTCCATTAATTATCTTAGGTAAACCTGTTGAAGAAATTAAAAGACGAGTTTCTGCGGCATTAGATAAAGTTGGTTTGATTGATAAAATGAAATTTTACCCAATACAGCTATCTGGCGGTGAACAGCAACGAGTAGGGATAGCTCGAGCAATCGTCAATCGACCTACGGTTTTACTTGCTGATGAACCAACTGGTAATTTAGATGACAAACTCTCAAAAGATATTTTGAAATTATTTGAAGAGTTTAACCAAGCTGGTGTAACTGTGTTAATGGCGACCCATAACATGGGATTGATACGTCGAAAACATCATCGAATACTAAATTTAAATCAAGGACGTTTAGAGGTTAAAAGTTGATGATAAATGCGAAGGTTAAACCATCTAAACAAAAAAACAAAACCAACAACAATAGCTTTTTGGGCCGCTGGCAAAGGCAGATCAGCTACGCATGGCATAATGTGTTTAATTATTTTTACCAAAATATATTTGCTTCTCTGCTGACAATTTTGGTTATTGCTATATCAATTACTTTGCCGACGATAGGCTATTTATTATTGAAAAACGCCAATCAAGCGGCGGAACAGTGGTATCCGACGCCTAATTTAACAGTTTATATTAATAAAACATTAGATTCGGAACAAACTAATGATTTAATTGATAAATTTAAGACTATTGCTGAAGTTGAAAATGTGACTTATCTTTCTCGTGAAGATACACGAGAAGAGTTTAAAACTTGGTCTGGATTTGATGATGCTCTTGACCTACTCGATGAAAATCCATTACCAGCTGTTGCTATTGTTTTTCCAATAGAAGAAGCCAAATCTACCGATAAATTACATGATCTGCAAACACAGTTAAAAAAAATAGCGGGTGTTGATGATGTGCAACTTGATGATAGCTGGTTTACTCGATTAACCGCATTAACCAATATGGTAAAATCGATAGTGTGGACAATCTCAATTTTTATGGTTATTGCAGTATCACTGGTTATAGGTAATAGTATTCGGTTAAATATATTTGCCCGTAGGCAAACAATTATTGTTATGCAATTGATTGGTGCGACTGAAGGCTTTATTTTACGACCATTTTTATATAATGGTATTTTTACTGGATTGATTAGTGCGGTTTTGGCGTTGATTCTATCGAAAGTATTTATTCTTCAAATAGATTCAACCATGTTGCATGTATCAGATGTTTTTGGAACAATGATTAATATAAATGGGCTTTCATGGGAAGAAAGTTTGTTAATTGTTTTATTTTCGATGATTATTGGCTGGTTTTCAGCATTTATTGCCACTAAAAAGTATTTGAATAAAACGGTAATAGCTTCATAATTGTAAGTTAATTATTTACGATTTTTATCAGATGCTTTACTGCAAATATAATGATAAAAATGTGAACTAAATCACATTTTGATGGTCTAAGTTTATAGAAAGATTTTAAATTGTTACTGATGTAAAATGTAGCAAAATTAGTTTAATTTAAGGGGGAATTAAATGAGTACTGATTTAAAAATGCAAGCAGGTGCTTTAATCCCACAAGGAAATATTGAATCATATCTTCGTATGATAAATACTTATCCGATGCTAACTGCAGAGGAAGAGAAGTCTTTAGGTGAACGTCTTTATTATCATGATGATGTGGATGCAGCAAGACAATTGATTTTGTCCCATTTGCGTTTTGTTGCGCATATTGCGCGTGGTTATTCTGGTTATGGTCTACCACAAGCCGATTTGATTCAAGAAGGTAATATTGGTTTAATGAAAGCCGTACGTCGTTTCAATCCTGAAATGGGTGTTCGTTTAGTATCATTTGCAGTACATTGGATAAAAGCTGAAATTCATGAATATGTACTAAAAAATTGGCGTATTGTTAAAGTTGCTACAACCAAAGCACAAAGAAAATTATTCTTTAATTTAAGAAAGAATAAACAACGCTTAGGTTGGTTTAATAGCGCTGAAGTCGATATGGTTGCTGATGAACTAGGTGTAAGTCGTAAAGACGTCTTGGAGATGGAATCACGTATGTCAGCGCAAGATATGTCATTTGATATTGATAATGATGACGATGATAATTCAATTGTCGCTCCAGCGCTTTATTTAGAAGATGGTAATTCTGATTTTTCAAAATCGATCGAAAACGATAATTGGGAAAATGATGCAACTGACAAGTTACATGATGCCTTGTCTCAATTAGACGAACGTAGCCAAGATATTATCAAAGCTCGTTGGTTAGATGCCGATGACAGTAAATCAACATTGCAAGTATTGGCCGATAAATACAGCGTTTCAGCCGAACGTATACGCCAACTTGAAAAAAATGCAATGAAAAAACTACGAGTTGCGATAGAAGCATAATTGCTTTTATTAATAACATATAAGCCCTACTTTGGTTAAAAGTAGGGCTTTTTTATATGCTGAATTTAAGTTAGTTTATAAATAAATTAAGAATTAAAATAAATATTTGAATAAATTAGTTATATTTAAATTTTTTTATACACTATAGTTTAAGATTAAATAAATAATTACCAAGAAGTTAGTTTTGATACGAGGGATAAAAATGTTAAATAATTTGCAGAGAGTTATTTTACTTAGTCTAATTACTGTTAGTTTAGTTGCTTGTAATGATAATGCTAAAAATACATCTTCTGATGAATCCATTGATACTGGTGTTATTGAATGTGATCGCTATATAAAATTAGTTCACGAATTACAATTATCATCTAAACTCCCAGCTGATCCTGAAGAATCATTAGAAACTACTATAAATCATTTTAAACAATTGATAGAAAAAAATCCCGAATCAACTAGGAGAGAATGTAATTCTGCTTATACTGCTTTGCGATCAATGAATCGCTAACCATGCAGCTTCTTGAGCATGTAATAAGGCTGTATCAAAGAAAGGAATGGCGTAATCTTGTTGGGATATTAATAAACCGATCTCCGTACAACCTAAAATCACCGCTTCTGCACCTTGTTTAACGAGTTTATCAATAATATTGAGATAAGCTTGCTTAGATTCTAGTTTAATTTGCCCAAGGCAAAGTTCGTCATAAATAATATTATTAATGATTATCCTATCTTGTTCATTAGGGATTAAAACATTTAAACCTTTTTCAATTAATTTTGATTTGTAAAAGTCTTGTTCCATGGTGTACTTAGTACCAAGTAAGGCAACCGATTTTATTTTATCTTTGATCAAATGTTTGGCGGTCACGTCGGCGATATGAATGATAGGAATTGTAATTGCTTTTTGAATTTGGTCTGCAACTTTATGCATCGTATTAGTACAAATAATAATAAAATCAGCACCGGCTAATTCTAATTTTTTGGCTGCATCAGTTAAAATAATTGCGCTTTTATCCCATTCATTATTCGCTTGGCAGCTTTCTATTTCTTGAAAATCGACACTATATAACAGAGTTTTAGCTGAATGTAATCCACCAAGCGATTTGCCAATAAATTGATTAATGACTTGATAATAAGTAACGGTACTTTCCCAACTCATACCACCAATTAACCCAATTGTTTTCATTTCTAATACTCCATAATATTTTTACTATTAGTGATTAATTATTAGGTATAATTATTAGTATGTAAAGATAATAAATTAGAATGAAATATCATTAACTATCAGAATATTGTCGTGAATAAGTTATAAAAACCAATTGTAGCCGTTGTTTGATAAATGGATGATTATTATTAATGAAAAAATATAAAAAGTATTTCGCATTGCTCTCATTTGGATTGCTAATGTTATCATTTTCATGTTTGGCTGAACCCAAAGTGATCCATGTGCTGGTTGCGTTATGTGATAACAAATATCAGGCCATCGCTCCAGTACCTGCGGCAATTGGTAATGGTCAAGATCCTAAAAATAATCTTTACTGGGGCGCTGCTTATGGTTTTAAAACGTATTTTGCTAAACAAAAAGAGTGGCAAGTTATTCAAGTTAATAAACCTGATAACGGCAAGATATTAGAGGAGATAATTTATAAACATCAAAGCAAGGATGTCTATCTTATTGCTCAGGCATATGATGGTAAGTATATCAATGATACAGTAGATGATTTTATTAGTTACTCAGCTGGGAAACAGTCAGCGTCATTTTTAATCGATAAAACACAAATTGAGGCTGGAGCTAAAGCCAATTTAGTGGTTTACGTTGGTCATGATGCATTAATGGAGTGGTCATGGCGTAATTATTTACCCGATAGTTGGCGTTGGTATACCTTGTCAAAAGCAGAACAAGAAAAACAAAAATCACGCTATGCAGCCGTATTTGCTTGTAAAAGTCAGAAATATTTTACTCCGCCATTATCTCGATTCGGTATTACGCCACTTATTTTAACTTTGCACCGTATGGCTCCTGAAGCTTATAGTATTCATGCTATGATTAGTAGTTGGTTGGATGGTGAAGCAAAAGATGTAATAATGCTTAAAGTAGCAACAGCTTACAGTCAATATCAAAAATTAAGCAAGCCAGCGTTACATATATTTACGACAGAATATAGCCAATAATCGTGTTTAACTACTGTAAATAATTTAACTTGTTAATAAAAGGCCAATAAATATGTTGCAAATACCGAAAATAGTCATTTTAACTGGTGCAGGTATCTCTGCTGAATCAGGATTATCAACATTCCGTGCTCAAAATGGATTATGGGAAGGTCATAATGTAGATGATGTTGCTACTTACGAAGGTTATTTGCGTGATCCGATTGCCGTACATAGTTTTTATAATATGTTACGTAGTAAGTTACAAAATCCTGAGGTGAAACCCAATGCGGCTCATTTTGCTTTAGCGCAATTAGAACAGAAATTAGGCTCGGATAATGTACTAATTGTTACACAAAATGTGGATAACCTTCATGAAAAAGCCGGTTCCAAAAATATCATCCACATGCATGGCGAATTATTAAAAGTGCGTAATGAAAAAACAGGGCAAGTTTTTGCTTGTTATGATGATGTAATTTATCAAGATAACCACTTAATTCGTCCACACATTGTTTGGTTCGGTGAAATGCCCCTACAAATGGATGAAATCTATGATGCGCTATCGAAAGCTGATTATTTTATTTCAATTGGTACTTCAGGAAATGTTTATCCGGCCGCTGGTTTTGTGCAAATGGCTAATCAATTTGGCGTTAAAACGGTAGAACTTAACTTAGAGCCTAGTTTAGGTGAAAACTTATTTAATACTAAAATTTACGGTCCTGCCAGTCAAGTAGTACCTGAATATATTAAAAACTTTATGTAATGAAATATATCAGTTGAGTTGTTTTAGGTAATTTTTGCCACCTAAATTACTCATTTGCCCGCGGATCCATTCGGCCTTTTTTTGTATCTTATCATCAGGATTGGCCGGACTCCATTTTCTTGGATTTGGTAGTGTAGCCGCTAATAAACTAGCTTGATACGGTGTTAATTGGTTAGCACTGACATTAAAATAGTGTCGAGAAGCAGCTTCAATACCAAAAATACCCTCACCCCATTCAACACTATTTAAATAAATTTCAAGCGTACGTTGTTTTGACCAGATAACTTCAATCCAAACAGTAAACCATGATTCAACGCCTTTACGGATCCAACTTCGTGATGACCATAGAAAAATATTTTTTGCTACTTGTTGCGTTATGGTACTGGCACCACGGATTTTTCTATTTTTTTGATTATAAATTAGTGCCCGATTAATGGCTTTAAAATCAAAGCCCCAATGATCCGCAAAATTTTGATCTTCAGCTGCAATAACTGCAATCTTAATATTATCAGAAATCTGATCCCAATCTTTCCAAGTTCGCTGTTGGCTGATATTCCAGTGAGCGATTTTTCTTTCAACCATCAACATCGAACAAAATGGATTAACCCAGCGCATTAATAAAATAAGAAAAACCGAAACTAGCATAAATCCAATCACGATTTTTTTTATTATGCTTAACGTTTTCCTTAATGTAATTTTCATGTTAGTCCAGATACCACTAATTAAAAATGGTTGAATAAACAGTATTCTAATACAAAAAGAGTCAAGTGAGATAGGTTATATTAACCGTTAAATAAATAATTATTTATAAACATAATTATTTGTTCTGGCTCATTAATATCTAATACAGGTACGGATGTATTTAATGGCTCATTACTGGCAACGGCGATGGTAAAATCATCAATAAATAGTGGTTTTGCGATTGTGTTACGATGGCACATGATTTTGGGAATTTGCTCATCTTTAAATCCTTCAACTAATATGATATCAACATCGCTAAAATGGTTAATAAGTGTTTTTAAGTCAACGGGTTGATTGGGTGTTTCCTCAATCAATGCATAACGTTTATCACAAGCAATAATCGTTTGCTGCGCCCCAGCTTTGCGTAGCTCATAGCTATCTTTACCTGGAATATCTAATTCAATATCATGATGGGCATGTTTTAATGAACCTACCTTAATATTTTGTGAAACCATTAACTGAATAATCTTTTTTAACAAAGTGGTTTTACCACTCCCACTATATCCCGTGATGCCAATAATTTTTTTACTATTCATAGACTCTTGTCACTAACATGTTATATTTAAAAGTAGATATTACATTATTTTATACAAGATTAAAGGCAATGGTATGTATGATTTTTTAAATGATTATAATCAAACAGTGCACCCTGATTTATTAAAAGAATTTATCGATATTAATAATAAAAAGTTGAGTGGTTATGGTTTAGATGATTGTTGTAATGATGCCATCAATCACATAAGGAAAATATTAAAATCACCGAATGCTGATATACATTTTATAGCAGGTGGAACCATGACCAATTTGACGGTGATTTCGCATATTTTAAAACCTTATCAAGCGGTGATCGCTGCTGAAACAGGGCATATCAATGTGCATGAAACTGGTGCAATTGAGGCCACTGGGCATAAAGTGGTGACGGTTAAAACCGAAGATGGAAAATTAACGCCAGAATTAATCAAACCAGTGTTAGATTACCATTGTGATGAACATATGGTACAACCAAAACTGGTGTATATTTCTAATACCACCGAATTAGGGACTATATATAGTAAGCAAGAGTTACAAAATCTGTATCAATTTTGTCAAAAAAATCATCTTTACCTTTATTTAGATGGTGCGCGTTTAGCAATGGCATTAGCAGCTAAAGATAATGACATTACTTTTCCTGACTTAGCCAAATATACTGATGCATTTTATATTGGCGGAACCAAAGTTGGTGCTTTTGTCGGTGAAGCGTTAGTATTTAATAATCATAGTATTAATCATGACTTCCGCTTTAATATGAAACAGAAAGGAGCAATTTTAGCGAAAAGTTGGATTATAGCCGTACAATTTAAAGCATTAATGCAAAATAACCTCTATCTTTCCTTAGGTAAACAT
The DNA here is from genome assembly GCF_016101145.1 of Gilliamella sp. W8145. Taxonomy (NCBI): domain Bacteria; kingdom Pseudomonadati; phylum Pseudomonadota; class Gammaproteobacteria; order Orbales; family Orbaceae; genus Gilliamella; species Gilliamella sp. W8145. The sequence continues at coordinate 90,849 of NZ_JACFRC010000006.1, read as the reverse complement.
AGTAATAGTATGGCCGAAAAACTCACAACCTTATTTGAAAAAGCCGGATTTACTTTTGCTGCTAAACCACAAACTAACCAATTATTTGTTAAGTTACCTAATCAATTAGCGCAAAAAATTCTTTCTGTTTATGCCGTGGATAATTTAGGGCAAAGTGATCCTGAACATATTTGCTTACGTTTTTGTACTTCATGGTCCACTCAGCAAGCTGAAATAGAAAACTTTGCTAAACAGTTAACTAAGCTACTCAAGGAAGTATAGTGTGCTTTTCTATCGGTAAGTTTAGATTTGTTGTTATCTAATTTGAGAAATAAAAACATCTAAGGAAAGGGGATTTGAAGCTGTTAAATCGCTAAAAATCCCTTTTTTGTTATGCTGTGATTTAATATAAATAGATTAAAACTTCAACAGAATTGAAAATGTGTTTAGGTGTGAACTAAGTTTGTGATTAGCAAATCAACTAACTGTATTAAAAATACTAATAAACAATAATATGAAACTAAACAAAATTTTAATTTTGAGGAAAGGGGTTTTTTATAGTTTAAAATTACCGATTGGTTATTTGATATGGTTGTTTGAATGATTTAGTTATTTGTTTTGATCATAAAATTGGCGTTTTCCAGCATATCTAATGTATTAATATTGGTAAAACTAGCTGGTTTGTCACTAAAATCTACGGCAACGGCATTAATTTGCTGTAAAAATAACATCAGTTTGCGATCACCTTCTTCTAAATACTTTTTTAATTGAGGGGCGATGGATTTATTGATTAATAAAATGGTTGGGTGGTCATTTTTGCCATCAAAAGGATAGATAGCTTGATGGGTTGTAGTGAGTTTTACTAAACGAGTGATAAGATCATCAGGTAAAAAAGGGGTATCACAACTGACAAATAAATTCCAAGTAGTGGGACTGCGTAATAAGCCACTATAAATTCCGGCAAGAGGCCCTAAAAATCCCTGCAAATCATCACAAAATACTGGATAACCAAGCGAACGATATTGCTCAACATGACGGTTACAATTAATCATTAGCAAATCGATTTGTGGCTTAATTCGATCAATAACATATTGGTAAAGCGGTTTACCGGCTAATAACATCAAGCCTTTATCCTTACCATTCATGCGGTTACTTTGGCCACCAGCTAAAATAATGCCAGTAATTGGCGGTTTTTCCATAAATTCTTTCTCTTTTACATTGCTAAAAAACAAAATAGCATTACTATATAGCAAAGTTATTTTTTAGTCGCAAATAACGTATATCATCACCAGTTTATGAATCTTTGTAAATGCACTATTTAAATTTAAAGTCGAGTATATAATAGATACTTTTTAATATATAGATAGTAACGAAGAAGATTAACATAAAGGTTTATATCATCGCCTTCAACTTAGTTGAATATTAAATAAGGTATTTATTATGAAATGTCATCGTATCGATGAGTTAATAGAATTATTACAACCAGCTTGGGAAAACGATTCAGATCTTAATTTATTGCAACTTTTAAATAAATTAGGAAATGAAGCCGGTTTTGATGGTGATCTTAAAGATCTTAGTGATGAAGTTTTAATTTATCATTTAAAAATGCGTAATTCAGATAAAAACGAAGCTATACCTGGATTAAAAAAAGATTATGAAGATGATTTTAAAACCGCACTATTAAAGGCACGCGGAATTATTGAAGAATAAGGAGAATCAATTAAATGAAAAAAACGCTTATTGCAATTGGAGTATTACTAACCTCTGTGACCTGTTTTGCTGATGAAGCGCCAGCAACTAGTACAAATGATACTCAGCCAGCTACAGCAAGTGCTGCTACACAGGCAGCACCGATTGAAAGTGGCAAACAATATGGTGTTTTGCCATTTCAGCCATCTCCGGATAAAGAAGTCATTGAATTCTTCTCGTTCAATTGCCCTAGCTGTTTTAAATTTGAAAGTGAATATCATGCACCAGAAATGATTGCTAAAGCTTTGCCAGAAGGGATAAAGTTTAGACGTTATCATTTAGAAAACTTTGGCGCTTTAGCTAAAGAGCTTTCTGAGGCATGGGCTATTGCTAATGTTTTAGGGATTGAAGATAAAGCCTCTGATGCGCTTTATAAAGCGGTGCAAACCGATCGTAGAATAAAAACAGCCGATGACATTAAAACCGTTTTTGCTGAGTTAGGCGTTGATGCTGAAAAGTTTGAGAAAACCCAAAAAAGTTTTTTAGTTAAAGCGTTTATAGCCCAACAAGCAGATGCATTTAAACAATTAAGCCCAGATTCCATTCCAATGGTGGTGGTTAATCGCAAGTTTTTTGTCAACTCACGTGGTCTTAATACCAGTAACACTACTGATTTTATCAAAGACTATGCTAGAGTAACTGCTTATTTAGTTGATTTAGATACGAATGTAGACGTAGAAAAAGATAAAGCTGAGAGTCAAGAGCAAGCAAAATAATCATTAATTAATGCTTCTACGGTTTTCTAAAAATATTAAAATCCCTTTGTTGATTTTTACGACAAAGGGATTTTATTTTATTAAAAAGTCTCTATTCTCTTTCTAATGCATAAATTGGATCAAGTTTTGCTGCTCGTTTTGCCGGAACATAGCCAAAAATAATACCAATCATAGTTGAACAACTAAAGGCTGCGATAATCGAAATGATAGAAAAACTCATGGCAAATGAGGTAACAAAATAATTAAAAATAAAGCCGATAATAAATGATAGAACGATACCTAAGGTACCACCAATTAAACACACTAACACAGCTTCAATTAGAAATTGTTGTAAAATATCACTAGAACGAGCACCAACCGCCATACGGACGCCAATTTCCCGAGTTCTTTCTGTTACTGATACCAGCATAATATTCATTACCCCAATACCTCCAACAATCAAAGAAATTAATGCGATAGTTGAGATCAACAAAGTTAACACCCAAGCGGAAGAATTAACGGTTTCTCTTACGCTGTCTGAATTAAAGATAAAGAAATCTTTACTACCATGACGTTGCAACATAATTTTATTAATCGCTTGTTCGGCAATATTTAAATCCACATTATCATTTATTCGAACAGTAATACTTCTTAACGATGTTTGTCCAACCATGCGATTAGTTACCGTGGTGTAAGGTAACCAAATATTAAGGCTTTCGTTATTACCAAATCCTTGTTGCTGTCTAGTTGCAACCCCAATAATTCTAACAGGTAATTGGCCAACCATTAGAATTTTACCTATTGGATCTTGATCACTAAACAATCTTTTAACGGTATTTTCATCAATTACCGCTTCTTGGGCTGAGGTCATTACCGCTGTTTGATCGAAGGCAATACCTTTACTGATTGTATAGCCACGTACAGCAAAAAATTGCTCGCCGACACCATTTACAGTCCCTGTAACTGCTAAATTATTAATACGAAAATAGACACTAGTAGAAAGGTTAGGTGTAGTACTATGAACAAAACTTTGTTGCGCTAGAAAATCAGCATCCGATGATCTTAGTGTAGTAATTTTATCGGAATTACGATCACCAAAACCACTACCGGCATAAATTTCTAACGTACTGGTACCTAATGAATTAATATTGGAAAGTATTTTTTGCTTCGTTCCTTCCCCTAAAGCAACCATAGAGACCACAGAAGCAATACCAATAATAATACCCAACATAGTCAAAAAAGTTCGTAATCGTTGTGACAACATAGATAATATTGCCATTTTAAACGCATCGCGAAAACGGTAATATTTAGCTGAAAAATTATCTTGAGTTTTGGTTATTTCTATTTGCTTAACTTGTCGATTATTAGCTTGTTCAGAGTAATAATTAGGATTAATTGAATCGGAAATAATATTGCCATCACTAATTTCAATAATTCTTTCGGCACTTTGGGCAATATTGGGGTCATGGGTAACGATAATGACAGTATGCCCTTGTTGATGCAACTCTCGTAAAATAGCCATGACTTCTAAACCACTTTTACGATCGAGTGCGCCAGTTGGTTCATCGGCTAATATAATTTGTCCGCCATTGATTAATGCCCGTCCAATACTTACTCGTTGTTGCTGACCGCCGGATAATTGATTGGGTTTATTATTTATTTTATCGGCAAGGCCTAAACGAGATAAAATGTTGGTGGCACGACTTTGCCGTTGTTCATTGGTCACACCAGCATAAATTGCCGGTATTTCCACATTACCTTGTGCAGTTAAGGCATTTAATAAATGATAACGTTGAAAGATAAAGCCAAAATGTTCACGACGTAACTCAGCTAATTCATCCGGCGATAATTGACTCGTAGTTCGGCCACCAATTGAATAAATTCCCTCTGTTGGCTTATCAAGACAACCAAGAATATTCATTAAAGTCGATTTACCAGAACCCGAGGCCCCTATAATGGCAACCATTTCCCCGGCATTAATGGTTAAGTTGATGCCTTTTAGAACTTGTATCGTAGAATCTCCAGCCGGAAATTCACGAATAATATTCTCAAGTTTTATTAATGGAGTATTATTGTTGGTCATCTTAGAATCTTATCCTTGGCCCTTTGTTATTTGGATTAAATGTTGCACCATTTGCACTACTGACAACGACAACTTCTCCTTCTTTAAGACCTGATTTGATTTCAACATTAATATTATTATTAATCCCTAAATTAACTTCCCGCTCTTCGATACTATTTTGATTATTCAGAACATAAACGATCGCTTTATTTTTACCAGTATTTTTTTGGATAGCTTGTGATGGAATGGCAAGGACATCTTTTGCTTCTGCTAGCACAATATATACTTGAGCAGTCATAGAAATACGTAAAATATGATCAGGATTATCGACATCTAATAAGCCGTTATAATAAATTGCACTTTTGGTGGTCGATGACGTACTTGAATTCGCTGAGCTTTCAGTATTAATTGAGTCAGGAGCTGGTTCAATTGCCCGCAATGTTAGTCCATCAAAACGTTTGTTTGGTTGTCCCAATATAGTGAAATAAACCGGCATTCCTTTTTTAACACCGATAACATCTGCTTCGGAAATTTGTGCTTCAATAGTCATTTTGTCCAGTTGGGCAACTTTAACAATTGTTGGTGCACTTTGTACCGAGTTTACGGTTTGCCCTTGATCAACTGGAATCGCAACAATAACACCATCAATCGGTGAACGTATTTTAGTATAGCCTAAATTGACTTTTGCTGTATCAACTGCGACTTGAGCACTAACAATATCTGCATCAAGAGCGGCAATATCGGCTTTAATTGCATCAAGATCTGCTTTGGCAGAATCTAAATCAGATTGGACGCCAACCCCTTTTTTAACCAACTTTAATTGACGTTCATAGGTTAATTGATAATTGACTAATTTTGCTTGCTTCGAGGTTCGTTGGGCTTCTAAGCTGTTAAGAGACGCCTCGGATTGTTTAAGATCATTGCTTTGCTTAAGATCATCAATCTCAGCAATCATATCACCTTGTTTAACCTCATCACCGAGCTCAACATACAATTTTTTAATTTGCCCAGAAACTTGCGCACCAACGCTAACTTGTTTGAAAGCACTTATAGTGCCGTCAGCAAGTACCGTTTTCTCAATATTCGCTTTAGTGACCGTTGACGTTATATAATTAATATTTGGTTCAGCAGGAAACAAAATTAATTTTGCTATATAAAGCAGAACAAAACCAATAACCGTAATAACGATGGATTTAACGCTTAAGAATTTTGCCAATCTTTTCATCCTTTTATTTCTTTTGTTATTTTTTTGAGCATTGTAACGTATTAATTTAATTTGCGATGATAACTAAAGACAATAAATTGTAATTTTTATGAAAATTAACTAGTTTTGGTGCTAAATTTTGTTTTAAAAAACCCCTTTCCTCAAAATTTTTTGCAAAAATTTTAATAATCATGTGATAGCAATGTAGATCCGTATTAGGAATTATTGGCGATTGCGTTATAATGGCGCCAATTTTTTTACTGGTTAAAGATATTATAGCAATGGCATTAAAAATAACCGAAAAGTGTATTAATTGTGATATGTGTGAACCCGAGTGTCCAAATGAGGCTATCTCAATGGGGTTTGATACTTATGAAATTGATCCAAATAAATGTACTGAATGTGTTGGTTATTATGATCATTCGACTTGCCAGCGAGTTTGTCCGATTCAAAATGCGATTATTGCCGATCCAGAGTGTGTCGAAAGCCAAGAGCAATTATTAGAAAAATTTAAGCAACTAACTCATTCATCTTAGTTAGTTGATTTTACCTCTATGCGTAATTCTTTTGGAATTTCAAAGGTGATATTTTCTGAAATTCCTTCGGTTTCAACCAATGATGTACAACCTAGACTTTTTAAATGATCGATAACTTGTTTAACCAAAATATCTGGCGCTGATGCCCCAGCTGTTACACCGATAGTTCGAGCATTAACTAGCCACTCAAGATTAATATCGGATGCCAAATCAATCAAATAAGCGTGTTTACTGTTTCGCCTTGCCAGTTCAGCTAATCGGTTTGAGTTTGACGAGTTTTTCGAACCAACTACTAAAACCACATCGGCTTGAGATGATAGCTGTTTAACCGCTTGTTGCCGATTGGTGGTCGCATAGCAGATATCATTTTTACGAGGGCTGCGAATATTCGGAAAGCGATTTTTTAAAGCTGAAATTATCTCAGCAGTATCATCAACGGATAACGTTGTTTGGGTTGTAAAACAGAGGTGCTGGTCGTTTTTTACTTGCAGGTTCTGCACATCTTCAATGGATTCGACTAAATAAATGCCACCTTCAGGATTGCTATACTGCCCCATAGTACCATCGACCTCAATATGACCAGCGTGACCAATAAGAATAACTTCTTCTCCTCGATAGCTTGCTCTAGCAACTTCCATATGAACTTTGGTAACTAAAGGACATGTTGCATCAAATATCCGTAGTTGACGACGTTTAGCTTCATCTCGAACCGCTTTAGATACGCCATGGGCGGAAAAAATAAGGATACTATCATCAGGTACTTCATTAATTTCTTCAATAAATATTGCGCCTAACTCTTTAAGACGATTAACCACGTAGCGGTTATGCACGACTTCATGGCGCACATAAACCGGTGCGCCAAACAGTTCGATTGCTCGTTCAACGATGGTTATTGCTCGATCTACACCTGCACAAAAACCACGTGGATTAGCGAGAATAATCTGCATGTTAATCCATCTTTTTTGGTTTTACATAATTGCTTAGGATAAAGACGCCAATACCTAAACAAATGGCACAGTCGGCAATATTAAAAGTTGGGTAATGCCAATCACCAAAATTAACATCTAGGAAATCAACAACAAAACCATGATAGAGGCGATCGAATAGGTTGCCTAACGCACCACCTAAAATTAATGCTAATGAGAAGTTTTCTAGTTTTTGTTTATTCTTATTGCGATATAGCATATAAACAATTACTGTACTGACAATAAAGGCAATTGCTGCCAGTATCCAGCGTTGGCCTTCAAATATACTGAATGCGGCACCAATATTGCGGACATACGTTATCGAGAAGAAGGGGAGTAGATTTACTGATTCAAAAAGGAAAAAATTCTTCACAATCCAAAATTTACTTGCGATATCTATAACAAAAACCAATAAAGCTAATAATAACCAGTAAAGTCCGTTATCTTTTTTCATATAATTTATGCTCATTATTATAATACCGCCGACAATCGTCGGCGGTAAATGTATTTAGTTAATTGCTATAAGATTATTTTTATAGCTCTTTTCTATACCTAACACTCACTGTTAGTGGTTAAGCAAAATGTCTTACTTCACCATTGCCATGAATATTTTCTTCACAGCGTTTACATAAGTGAGTGGTTGGATTGTTATCAACAGTATAATGCCAGCAGCGAGGGCATTTATCGCCTTGTGCTTTAGCAAGCTCAATTTTAAGACCTTGAATATCACTTTGTACTGCTTGTTGTGATGCACTGTCTAACGGTTTAACACTTGCTTGTGAAGTCAGTAATACAAATCGTAATTCGTTTTCTAATTTCGCAAGTGCCGTAGCAATTTCGCTATTAGCATAAAGTGTAACTGCTGCTTCGAGTGAACCGCCAATAACTTTATCATTACGACCTTGCTCTAACACTTTGTTCACTTCACTACGAATAGTTAAAATTTGTGTCCAGTAAGCGCTGTTTAGTGTTTCACTCTCAGACAGACTAAATAGTGAGGTATACCATTCATCTTCAAACACAAATTCTGATTTTTCTGTTGCAGGTAGATATTGCCAAATTTCATCTGCAGTAAATGATAAAACAGGTGCAATCCAACGAACCATCGCTTGAGCAATATGGTATAACGCTGTTTGACAGCTATGACGGGCAATACTGTCACTTTTCGCCGTATATTGACGATCTTTGATAATATCTAAATAGAATGAGCCCATTTCAATTGAGCAGAATTGCATTATGCGTTGTACCACTCTATGGAAATCGTAGTTTTCATAAGCTTGAATAATTTGTTCCTGTGCTTCTTTAGCCACGCTAACCGCCCAGCGATCGAGTACCACCATATCTTCAGGTTTAACCATATCTTTAACTGGATCGAAACCATTTAAGTTAGCCAATAAGAAACGCGCAGTATTACGGATACGACGATAGCTATCAGCTGCACGTTTGATGATTTCATCTGAATAGCTCATTTCACCTGAATAATCGGTTGAAGCAATCCATAATCGTAGAATATCGGCACCTAATTTATTCATTACCTCTTGTGGTGTAACGATATTACCTAGCGATTTAGACATTTTACGACCTTGTCCATCGACCACAAAGCCATGCGTTAATACTTGTTTATACGGTGCTTTGTTATCAATTGCAGTTGATAACATTAACGAAGACATAAACCAACCACGATGTTGATCTGAACCTTCTAAATACATATCCGCTTCATGTCCTTCAAACTCAGGACGTACGCCAACAACTGAGTAGAATGTTGAACCTGAATCAAACCATACATCTAGCGTGTCTGGTACTTTGCGATAATCATCGGCATCGGGACCTAATAGATCTTTAATATCGGCATCCCACCATGCTTGAATACCATTTTGCTCAACTAATTTAGCGACTTTTTCGACTAATTGTAGTGTGTCTGGATGTAACTCTTCAGTTTCTTTGTGTACAAATAACGTCATTGGTACACCCCATGTACGTTGACGTGAAATACACCAATCAGGACGATTTGCCACCATTGTTTCAATTCGAGCTTGACCCCAATCAGGGATCCAACGAACTTGTTTAATCTCTTTTAGCGATTGAGCACGTAAACCTTGTTTATCCATGCTGATAAACCATTGTGGCGTTGCACGATAAATTACAGGTGTTTTATGTCGCCAACAGCATGGGTAACTATGTTCAATATTTTCAAAGTGTAATAGTGCATTGTGTTCTTTTAATAGCTCAATGACTACTTTATTGGCTTTAAAAACGAATAAACCATCTAAACCAGCACCCGTTCCCGGTAAATAACAACCATTACCTCCAACCGGATTGGCTACTTCAAGGTCATATTTTTGACCAACAATAAAGTCTTCAGCACCATGACCTGGAGCGGTATGAACAGCACCAGTACCTGCATCAACAGTAACGTGTTCACCAAGTACAATTGGCTCATCAAAATCGAGGAATGGATGTTTGAAACGTAATAATTCAAGCGCATCACCTTGGCAAGAACCTAAGATTTTCCAATCAGTGATATCAGCACGTTTCATAACTGATTCAACTAAATCAGCAGCTAAAATTAGGCACTCTTTATCGTTGATTTGGATTAATTGATATTCAACCGTTGCATTAAGCGCAATTCCTCGGCTAGCTGGTAATGTCCATGGTGTGGTGGTCCAGATAACCGCATAAATAGTTAAGTCAGTACTAACTCCGAATTTATTTGCTACTGTTTGATTGTCAGTTGCTTTGAATTTGACATCAATTGCCGGTGATGATTTATCATAATATTCAACTTCGGCTTCCGCTAAGGCTGACATACAGTCGGTACACCAATAAACCGGTTTAGCCCCTTTGACTAAATGACCATTTTCAATCACTCTACCTAAAGCCCGAATAATATTCGCCTCAGTATCATAATTCATTGTACGATATGGATTTTGCCAATCGCCAAGTACACCCATACGAATAAAATCAGCTTTTTGTAGTTCAACTTGTGAAGCCGCATAATCACGACAAATTTGGCGAAATTCAGCTGGTGTCACTTTTACGCCTGGTTTACCAACCTGTTCTTCAACTTTTTGTTCTATCGGTAATCCATGACAATCCCATCCTGGAATATACGGGGAGTCATAACCACTTAAACCTTTAGATTTGATGATAATATCTTTAATTATTTTATTAACGGCATGACCGATATGAAGTTTTCCGTTTGCATAAGGAGGGCCATCATGCAAAATAAAAGATTTTTTGCCTTTTTTTACTTGACGGATTTTGCGATAAAGTTCTTTATCATACCAATTTTGCAACATAGCTGGTTCACGTTTAGCAAGATCGCCTCGCATAGGGAATCCAGTTTCCGGTAAATTCAATGTATTTTTATAGTCTGTCATGCTGATTTATTCCAGTTATTTTTGTTGATACTACTTTTTAATTGGTTAATTTTGCACTGATCTGTTTCGCAGTGCAAACATCTTGTGAAATTTGTTGTTTTAAATCTGCTAAAGAATCAAATTTTTTCTCATCGCGTAATTTACAGACAAAGGTAACGTCTAAATATTGTCCATAAATATCACCTGAAAAGTCAAATAGATTCACCTCTAAAATCGCTTTTTTACCTTCAATGGTTGGTCTAATACCGATATTGGCAATGCCATGATAATATTGATTGCTACAACAGTTTTTGACTTTGACAAAATAGACCCCTTGTAAAGCAGGTTTTTTTCGATTCAAATGAATATTGGCGGTTGGAAATCCTAATTGTCTTGCTAATGCATTACCATGCACCACTCTACCTTGAATGGCGTAATCACGACCTAAAAGGCAACGAGCTAATTCAAAATCACTATTAAACAGTGCTTCACGAACAGCTGTACTGCTGATTCTTAAATTATTCCAAACAAAGGTTTGCATACTTTCAACCGAAAAATGGTTATTTGGAGTATATTGTTGTAACAGATTGATGTCGCCTTTGCGGTCTCGGCCAAATTGGAAATCATCACCAATAACAATATATTTAGCGTTCAATTTATTAATCAACCAGTCTTGAATAAATGCATTGGCTGACATATTGGCAAAAGTTTGGGTAAAGGGTACTGCAATAATATAGTCGATACCGAGTTTTTCAATTAGTCGTACTTTTTCTTTAAATGAAGTTAAGCGAGTTGGTGCTCGCTTACTGAAAAACTCTAATGGTTGTGGCTCAAATAACATAACCGCTGTGGGTAAGTTTAATTTTTTACCTTGTTCAATTAAATGATTTATTAATTGTTGGTGTCCTAAGTGCACACCATCAAAGTTGCCCAATGTAAGTACACACTGAGTAAATTCATTGTTTAAATTATCAATACCGCGGATTATCTTCATTAAAGCGTGTTAGTTAATTATTATGTTTTCACTAAAATAGCTGCCAATTATACCAATCTTTCTTGAAGATGCACGCAATAACAATTGGGCTTTTTATGGCGGTGTCGGCAATATTGTGATTGATTAATATAAAAACGCTTGAGGTAGTCTCAGGCATGTTTATATTTTTCCTGTTGTGAGTATAAAATAAGCGATAACTGGTTTTTAGTAGATTATTGATAAATAATCCAACATATACTTTATATTGGATTATTTTATTGATTAATAGTGTTTTAACGCTCTTAAAAACTCTTGTCGAGTACTTGGATTAGTTTTAAATCCGCCACCTAACGCGGTAGTGGTGGTTAAACTATTTGAATCTTTAATGCCTCGGGCTTTTACACAAAAGTGTGTTGCATCAATTGATACTGCAACATTAACTGTACCAAGTAGAGTTTGCAATGCAACCAAAATTTGTTGGGTTAATCTTTCTTGTACTTGTGGCCGTTGTGAAAAAAACTGAACAATTCGATTGATTTTTGATAGACCGATCACTTTATCTTTTGGGATATAAGAAACGGTTGCTTTACCATCGATGGTGACAAAATGGTGTTCACAAACACTGGTTAAAGTAATATCACGAACAGTGATCATTTCATCAACCTGCATTTTATTTTCAATAAGAGTTATTTTCGGAAAATTATGATAATTAAGACCGGAAAATATTTCATCAACATACATTTTTGCGACTCGATGCGGCGTTTCGGCGAGGCTATCATCATGCAAATCAAGTTCCATGAGTTTCATGATTTCTCGGAAATGCGCTTCGATTTTAGCTTTCCGTTCGCTATTTTCCATAGCTAAACGACATGATGGGGTTTCAAGATTTTTAGCTGCTAATGCCTCTTTGACTTTTTGCGCAGCAAGACTTAATTCTGTCATTTATTTAGTACTCAGGCGAAAATAGATGTCACATTATATATTACTCATATAGTGATATACAGTAATTTTCATGCATTGGATTGGATAAAAGATCGTTATTATCTGGATTATTTTTACACTATATTATCGGAGCCAGCAACAATATTACTGTTAATTAGGTTATACTTATAGTTATTAAATCTAATAACATTTGGGTAACTATTGATGCTAAATAATGCGCCAATTATTTTAATTGATGGATCTTCTTATCTTTATCGGGCTTTTTTTGCTTGTCCGCCTTTAACCAATGCCAATGGTGAACCGACTGGGGCTATTTTTGGTGTTATTAATATGATTCGTAGCTTGATGAATCAATATAATCCTACCCATATTGCGGTAGTTTTTGATGCTAAAGGTGGATCATTTCGTAATGAAATTTATAGTGAATATAAAGCAACTCGTGAAGAGATGCCGGAAAATTTACGGCCACAAATTGAACCCATTCACACCATTTTAAAAGCGATGGGTTTACCATTACTTTGCGTTGAAGGTGTTGAAGCTGATGATGTGATCGGGACTTTAGCCAAACAAGCAGAAAAAGAAAATCTTCAGGTACTTATTAGTACTGGGGATAAAGATATGGCGCAATTAGTCAGCGATAAAGTTACACTGATTAATACCATGAATAATACGGCGCTTGATCCGCAAGGTGTTGTGGATAAATTTGGTGTGCCACCAGCAAAAATTATAGATTATTTAGCATTAAGAGGTGACAATTCCGATAATATCCCTGGGGTAGCAGGAATTGGAGAAAAAACAGCACAGGCTTTATTAACTGCTTTTGATAGTGTAAAAGATATTTATAACCATTTAGACGATATTGAGAAATTATCGATTCGAGGCGCTAAATCATTAAAGCAAAAATTAATAGATAATCAAAAGGATGCTGAGCTTTCTTATCTATTAGCTACCATTAAAACCGATGTGGCATTAGATTTTACGAATGAACAACTACTTGTTAAAGATCTTGATGTAAATAAATTAGTCGAATTATTTTCCTATTATGGTTTTCATCGTTGGCAAAAAGAATTAATAGCGGGTAATTTTTTAAAACAACAAAAACTAACGGCTACTGATATTGATAATATGTCGTTATTCTCGCAGGAAAGCGATACCGTTAAAGATAAGATAGATACAGATTACCAATGCATATTGACCTATGAGCAATTAGATGATTGGGTTAGTAAATTAGCTAATTGTCAGCAGTTTACCTTTGATACAGAAACGGATAATGTTGATCATATTCATGCTAAATTGGTTGGAATATCACTAAGTGTGGCACCTTATCAAGCTGCCTATATTCCAATTAATCACCAATATCTCGGTGTACCAGATCAATTACCATTAGATGATGTATTAACTAAATTAAAACCAATATTAGAAAACCCAGCAATTAAGAAAATCGCCCAAAATGCCAAATTTGATTACAGTGTGTTAGCTAATTATGGTATCCATGTGCAAGGTATTGCTTATGATACAATGTTGGAGTCATATGTCTTAAATAGTACTGAACGACACGATATGGATAGTATGGCGAATCGTTATTTGCATCTTAAAACTATTACTTATAATGAATTAACCAAGGTTGATAAAAAACAAGTCACTATCGATGCTATTGAAGTTGAAAAAACTACGCAATATGCCGCTGAAGATGCGGATGTGACTTTGCAACTTCATCAGAAACTATGGCCTGAACTGGAAAAAGATCAAAAGCTCAGTAAGTTATTTACCGATATTGAAATGCCGTTGGCGATTGTGTTGGCCGATATGGAAAGGACAGGGGTGTTAATTGACGCTAGACAGTTAAATGATTATTCCATTGAATTAAATAAAAAAATGCTAGAAATAGAGGCTGAATTACATTTCCTAGCAGGTGAAAAATTTAATCCTTCTTCACCAAAACAGATTCAAGCTATTTTATTTGATAAACACCAATTACCTGTCTTAAAAAAGACACCAAAAGGTGATCCATCAACTAGTGAAGATGTGTTGAGTGAACTTGCTGAGCAGTATGTTTTACCGCGTAAAATTTTGTTTTATCGTAGTTTAGCAAAACTGAAAAACACTTATACTGATAAATTACCGCTGATGGTAAGTCCAATAGACCATCGCATTCATACCAATTACAATCAAATTGGTACGGTAACTGGGCGGTTGTCATCAAATGATCCGAATTTACAAAATATCCCTGTACGTAATGAAGAAGGACGTAGAATTCGGCAAGCATTTATTGCACCACAAGGTTATAAGATTATTTCAGCCGATTATTCGCAAATAGAGTTGCGTATTATGGCGCATTTATCACAGGATCAAAGTCTGCTTAGCGCTTTTGCTGATGATAAAGATATTCATAGGGTTACCGCGAGTGAAGTATTAAGTAAACCAGAGGCAGATGTTACAGCCGAAGAGAGACGACGTGCGAAAGCAGTCAATTTTGGTTTGATTTATGGTATGAGTGCATTTGGATTATCGAAACAAATTAATCTTCCCCGTAAAGAAGCACAATTCTATATTGATCGCTATTTTGAACGTTATCCTGGTGTACAAGCTTATATGGAAGAAACACGCCAATTGGCAACGCAACAAGGCTATGTGGAAACTTTATCAGGAAGACGATTATATTTACCAAAAATCATTTCTGGCAATGGTATTGAAAAACGGGGCGCTGAACGTGCGGCAATTAATGCACCAATGCAAGGTACTGCAGCAGATATCATCAAAACCGCTATGATTAAAATGAGTGAGTGGATAAAAAATCAACCGACAGGTAATATCAGAATGGTGATGCAAGTACACGATGAGCTGGTGTTTGAAGTAAAAGAAGAGTTGGTGAGTGAATATAGTGCGTTGATTAAATCAATTATGGAGAATTGTTATCAACTTTCAGTACCGTTAAAAGTTGATGTTGGTATTGGTAATAATTGGGATGAAGCGCATTGATCTTTTTATTAAAATTAACTTATACGTTATAGTTTGATTTTTATACTAAAATATGTAGTTAATTACTCAATACTTTTATAAAATAGTTGTTAATTTTATGCTGTTAGCGATGGCTTGCCGAAACCTTTTGGCGTGTTAGAATAAACAACTAAATTGAATTTATTACAAATTGTTATTATTTTTCTCACTTATGAGAAAAGTTTAAATAAAGAAGAGCGCGAGCAACGAATTGACGTTTGAGTGTTCTTTTTTGTTATTAATAGGATTATTTCATGAAAATTAAAACCCGTTTTGCACCAAGCCCTACCGGTTACTTACATGTGGGTGGTGCTCGTACAGCACTTTATTCTTGGCTATATACTCGCCATGCGCAAGGTGCTTTCGTATTACGTATTGAAGATACCGATCTTGAGCGTTCAACGCCAGAAGCGATTGAAGCGATTATGGAAGGTATGAATTGGTTAAAATTATCATGGGATGAAGGCCCATATTTTCAAACTAAACGCTTTGATCGTTACAATCAAGTGATTGACGAAATGTTAGCTAATGGTACTGCTTATCGTTGTTATTGTTCGAAAGAGCGATTAGAAAAATTACGTGAACAGCAAATGGCGAATGGTGAAAAAGCTCGTTATGATGGTCATTGCCGTTGTGATAATGTACAAAAACAGCATAATCATGACGAACCGCATGTTGTTCGCTTTGCTAATCCTACTGATGGAGTAGTTGTTTTCAACGATTTAATTCGAGGACCAATTGAAATTGCCAATAAAGAGCTTGATGATCTCATAATTCGTCGTACTGATGGATC
The DNA here is from genome assembly GCF_016101145.1 of Gilliamella sp. W8145. Classification (NCBI taxonomy): domain Bacteria; kingdom Pseudomonadati; phylum Pseudomonadota; class Gammaproteobacteria; order Orbales; family Orbaceae; genus Gilliamella; species Gilliamella sp. W8145. The sequence goes on along the minus strand of NZ_JACFRC010000006.1, from coordinate 74,595 downwards.
ACCAACTTACAATTTTTGTGTCGTGGTAGACGATTGGGATATGGAAATTACTCATGTTATTCGTGGTGAAGATCACATTAATAATACCCCTCGACAAATTAATATTCTTAAAGCGCTTGGTGCACCATTACCTGAATATGGTCATGTATCGATGATTTTAGGTGATGATGGGCAAAAACTCTCGAAACGTCATGGTGCGGTAAGTGTTATGCAATATCGTGATGATGGTTATTTGCCTGAAGCACTATTAAATTATCTAGTTAGGCTTGGTTGGTCTCATGGTGATCAAGAAATATTCTCGGTGCCTGAAATGGTGAGTTACTTTTCTTTAGATGCAGTCAGTAAGTCGGCCAGTGCATTTAATACTGAAAAACTACTTTGGTTAAATCATCATTATATTAATCATTTAGACGCTGATTATGTTGCACAGCATTTAGTTTGGCATATGAATCAACAAGGTTATGATTTAGATCAAGGCCCCGATTTGATTACTATCGTCAAATTATTTGGTGAGCGTTGTAAAACATTGAAAGAAATGGCTGAATCAAGTAGCTATTGCTATCAAGATTTTGCTGAGTTTGATGCTGATGCGGCTAAAAAGCATTTGCGCCCCGTTGCCAAAGAGCCATTAGAAGTGGTTAAGGCTAAAATTGAAGCAATTTCTGACTTTGATTGGCAAATCGATAAAATTCACCATGCCATTGAAGCAACAGCAGCTGAGCTTGAGGTTGGTATGGGTAAAGTTGGTATGCCTCTTCGGGTTGCTGTAACCGGAATTGGGCAATCACCTTCAGTTGATGCCACTGTTTATGCGGTTGGTAAAAAACGCACCTTAGCTAGAATAGATAAAGCATTGGCTTATATTGCTAACAGAGAACAAACTCAAGCGTAATCTCATTTAATCGCCGATAATAACTCGGCGATTCACTTTATCTTGTTGAGAGTTTATTATGGCTCGCTTAAAGAAACGTTATTGGATTCCGTCGCTTATATTATTGATTATAATCATAGCAAGTTTATCTGGATGGCGTTATTGGTTAGCACTTAAGGATGAATATAATCTGTCGATAGACTGGCAAGGCATCAACATCGGCTGGGATGGTTTATCTTTTGCTGAACTAAATATTGCTCAGCAATCACAATTATCAGTAACGGCTAGCGATGTGAAAATATCATGGTCACAGCTGAGCGCTAAAAATATCGATATCTATTGGCAAAAAGCCGATTTTACCAATACACAAGCAGTAACGAAAATTGCAGATGATCAATTACAACAACTTGATCAATCTACTTTTGAACCTTCATTGATTTCGACTATTATTGCCTGGTTACCAACAAATATTAACATTAAACATTTAATATTACACCAGCAAGATAGTGAATTATTTAATCTGAAAGTTGCAGTGGTTAAAAATCAAAATACTTTGCAACTCAACCTAGCCAGTAATTCTCAGGATATGGCAACGCTTGCTGCTGATATCTCATTTAATCAATCAAATTCATCGGTTGAAATTGAAAATGGTGTTTTGACCACATCTTTATCGTATTTTGGTATTGAAAAAGGTAGTTTAACTTTACCATTCAGTGGTGTTTTAACCGATAAGCTATTTACTTTAATAAGTACCGATAAAGCACTAGTTAATATTGAAAAAGCGAATTTTTCCGATGATTTAATTATTAAACCATTAATCGGAAAATTAACTCTTGATGCAGCATTGGCTATTCCATTTAAAGCTAATCAAGTTAACGTCAAATCATCATTAACAATTAATAAATTTGACGGCATATATAAGGCAAGCGAATTTAAATCCGCTTTGGGGGATATAAATCTTTTATTCAACAATAATCAATTTACTGTTACAACTTCAGGATTAACCATTCAACAAGTGAATATTGGTGTTATTTTTGAAAAAGTAAAATTAGCTGGTAGTTATTCAGCATCTTTAGCTGCACCAAATAAAGGAGTTGTAAAATGGCAATTAGCACAAGCCGCTATTTTTTCTGGTTCTGTTTCTCTTGATAAAGGGCAATTGAATTTAGCAAAATTACCCCAAAAATTTAATTTAAGGTTAAAAAAGGTACAACTTAAAGATATTTTTGCAAAATATCCTGCTGAGGGTTTAGTTGGAGAAGGGATGATTGATGGTGTTTTACCGATTACTTTATTGCCTTCTACTAAAAAAGGCACCGCTTTGACCGAAGTTATTATCAAAAATGGTCAATTAGTCACGGTCAATGAGGGCTTTTTGCGGTTTGAAAATTCAGCATTGCAAAATTATGCACAAGCCAATCCTAATATGAAAATTCTCACTGATATTATTAAAAATTTTCATTATACTAAATTATCAGGTACGGTTAATTATGCTAATGAGATTGCTAAGTTAGGATTAAATATCCAAGGCAGTAACCGAGATGTTGAAAATGGTAAAGCAGTAAATTTAAATATTAATCTTGAAGAAAATATTGCAAAATTGTTGATAAGTTTACAACTTTCCGATCAGATTAACGACCCCATACGAAAACGTATTGAAGCGTATTTGAGAGGGAAATCTTGATAGATAAGAGGCTATATTATGCTAAAAAATATGATTACTATTATCGTGTGTAGCGCAGTATTAATTGGCTGTACGCCAACGGTTAAGGTACAAGCGCCAAATGAACCAATTAATATCAATTTAAATGTTAAGATTGATCATGAAATTAATATTAAAGTTGATAAAGCCTTAGATAACATTATCAATAAATCAGGTTTATACTAAATTAATATTATTATCGATCGTTATTTACTAATAATGTCGTGAATCTAAAAATTACTCTTGCGCAACATAAGATGATTTTTTAATAATTTTTACACATATTTAATACAATTTAATATGATGTATTTAATAAGGGGGTTATTATGAATATCTATAAAAAAGCAACGATAGCATTATTATCAATAATATTAGCTTTACCGGTTTTTGCTTTAAATTTAGATCAGGCAATTAATGAATTAAGTCAAGCCAAAGCTAATGGTTTGGTTGGTGAACAAGCTGATGGTTATCTAGGCGTGGTCAAAAATGAAGGTAATGCTAGCGAAATTGCTCAATTAATTAATCAGGCTCGTAAACAGCAATATCAAAAAGTCTCTGCAGAAACTAAAGTACCTTTGTCTGATGTGCAGAGTCGTGCAGGCAGTAAAGCACAAGAAAAAACGCCAGCAGGCCAATATATCAAACAACAAGGGCAGTGGTTAAAAAAATAATAGCAAACTTTATTACAACAATAGAAAAAGTATAATGATATTGTACTTTAATTGTTTACCAATAATGTGTATCCTGTTATTTTTGTGATTTACTTGCAGTGATAATTAAAATAAGTTTTATTTGTAAATAGTATCGCTTTGGCGATTTTAAATGGAGAAAATCAATGTGTTCGATTTTAGGTATTCTTGATATTAAATCAGATCCAGAACAACTACGAACAAAAGCATTAGAGCTATCAAGTCTACAACGTCATCGTGGACCTGACTGGTCTGGTATTTTTGCTTCTGATAAAGCTATTTTAGCTCATGAACGTTTATCAATTGTAGATGTTAATACAGGATCTCAACCGCTTTATAATAAAGATAAAACCCTAGTTTTAGCGGTAAATGGCGAAATTTATAATCATCAAGAACTCCGAAATCAGTACAAAGATCGTTATGAATTTCAGACAGGATCTGACTGTGAAGTTATCCTAGCCTTATATCAAGAAAAAGGTATTAACTGTCTTGATGAACTACAAGGTATGTTTGCTTTTATTCTTTATGACATCAACAAAGGTACCTATTTTATTGGTCGCGATCATATTGGTATTATCCCAATGTATATGGGATATGATGAAAATGGTACATTTTATGTTGCCTCTGAGATGAAAGCTTTAGTACCTGTTTGTAAAACTATTGAAGCATTTCCTCCTGGTTGTTATCTTTCTAGCACAGAGGGTGAAATAAAGACCTACTACAAACGAGATTGGATGGAATATGATAATGTCAAAGATAATAAGACAGATATCAATGAACTTCGTGTCGCATTAGAAGAGTCAGTAAAAAGCCATCTTATGTCTGATGTTCCTTATGGTGTTTTATTATCTGGTGGACTTGATTCTTCAGTTATCTCAGCGATTACTAAAAAGTTTTCTGCGCGTCGAGTTGAGGATCATGAAAAATCAGAAGCATGGTGGCCACAATTACACTCGTTTGCGGTTGGTTTAAAAGGTGCGCCTGATCTTAAAGCTGCCCAAGCAGTTGCCGATCATTTAGGTACTGTTCATCACGAAATTAACTTCACAATACAAGAAGGGATTGATGCAATTCGTGATGTAATTTATTACATTGAAACTTATGATGTAACAACGATTCGTGCCTCAACACCGATGTACTTAATGGCAAGAAAAATTAAAGCTATGGGTATTAAAATGGTTTTATCAGGTGAAGGTGCTGATGAAGTATTTGGTGGTTATCTCTATTTCCATAAAGCGCCAAATGCTCAAGAATTCCATGAAGAAACTGTGCGTAAATTAGCGGCACTGCATATGTATGACTGTGCGCGTGCTAATAAAGCGATGGCTGCTTGGGGTGTTGAAGCTCGCGTACCATTCTTAGATAAAAAATTCTTAGATGTTGCTATGCGCATTAATCCACAAGATAAAATGTGTGGTAGTAATGGTAAAATGGAAAAACACATTGTTCGTGAAGCATTTGAATCTTATTTACCAGCATCAGTGGTTTGGCGTCAAAAAGAGCAATTTTCTGACGGTGTAGGTTATAGTTGGATCGATACCTTAAAAGAGATTGCCGAAAGCAAAATTACCGATCAACAGTTGGAAAACGCAAAATTCCGTTTCCCATACAATACTCCAGCTTCAAAAGAAGCTTATATGTATCGTGAAATTTTTGATGAATTATTCCCAGTTGAAAGTGCTGCGCATTGTGTACCTGGTGGTCCTACAGTGGCTTGTTCAACAGCTAAAGCAATTGAATGGGATGAGTCATTTAAAAATCTAAATGATCCATCAGGTCGTGCAGCGGTTGGTGTACATAATGATGCTTATAAAAAGTAATATTAACTAATTCAATCTGAAAAAGGGCATTATGCCCTTTTTTTATATCTAAATAATTTGTTAAAAATATTCATGTTTAGATTATATAATTATAAAAATCGATAATATAATCAATAAATTATTTTTCAATTCTACCTTTCTTATTCATTCAATTTGCTACCAAACAATCATAGAAAATAATTTTTTATTAAATATGTGATCTAAATTCACTTTTTTAAAAAGTTTATAAACTATACTAAATGTTACCAGTCACATTGTGGCTGAATGGAAATAAAATAATATTTATATTCCTATAAATAACTTTATATAAGTATATAAATCATGAATTAGGAGCATTGAGTGAAAAATTATAAAATCGCTATAATCAACTCAAGTAGTTTTGGAAAATATTTTCCTAATCATCTAGAAAGATTAGAAAAAATAGGTGAAGTAAAACATTTTACTTTTGAAAATAATATTCCAGGGAAGGAATTAGCTGAAGCATTGCAAGATTTTAATATTGTTATTGCCAGTGTTAGACCTTTTTTTAACAAAGAGTTTTTTGATAATAAAAAACAACCGCTACTATTACTTTCCCGTCATGGCATCGGATTCAATAATGTTGATGTTGTTGCTGCCAAAGAGCATGGCACAATAGTTACTATCGTTCCTCCTTTGGTTGAACGTGATGCTGTTGCTGAAAATGCAGTGACTAATTTACTTGCATTAATTAGACAAACAGTTCAATCACAAGAAGCGGTTAAGTCAAATGAATGGAAGAAAAGAGCCTCTTTTTTAGGTATCAATGTTACGGGTAAAGTAATTGGTATTATTGGCTGTGGCAACATTGGTAGTCGCGTGGCAGAAATTTTCAAACATGGATTTAATGCTCGCCTATTGGTGGTGGATCCAAACGTTAATGTTGATTGGGCTAACAAAAATAATATTGAAATTGTTGAGTTAGATTATTTACTGCAAAATGCAGATATTATCTCGTTAAATGCCTCATTAAATGAGACTAGCTATCATATTTTAAAAGCGCCGCAATTTTCTTTGATGAAAAAAGGCGTTTATATAACTAACACTGCTCGAGCCGAATTAATTGATGAAACTGCACTTTTAAATGCGCTCGATAATGGCACTGTAGCTGGTCACGCAACAGATGTCATGTATGTTGAACCTTCATACAGTGATCATCCTTTAGTTAAACATCCTAAAGTTCTTGTTACACCACATACTTCTGCTTATGCAATTGAGTGTCTGCAAGGTATGGGGGAAAAATGTGTACAAGATGTAGAAAATTTTGTTAATAACTTAGAGCTACAATCGGTGGTTTCTTAATCATTTAACTGAAACTAACTAATTAATTATAAAAATAGTAAGGAGTTTATATATGCAAGAAATGCATGTAACGTTTCTTCAAGCAGCTATTATATCAATATGGGTTGCAATGGTCATGTCTCGGGGTCTAGGTGGTGCTACGTTAACGTTACGATTTACACCAATGATGACAGGTTTAATTGTTGGGATTGTATTTAATGACATTCCTAATGCAATGATAACAACAGCTGCTATTCAGTTGATTTATATGGGTGTTTTTTCACCTGGTGGGCAAATGCCATCAGAACCAGCTATAGCAACAGCAGTTGCTGTTCCCGTCGCATTGTTGGGTAAAATGGAACCAACAGCCGCCGTAGCTGTGGCAGTACCGGTAGGTTTATTAGGATCTTACTTGTATCAATTAAGATTTTTCTTTAATACCATGATTATGAAATTAACAGAAAAATATGCCGAAGAAGCTAATAGTAAAGGATTAACCTTTTCTATCATCGTGTTACCAATAATTTGTAGTTTTGCATTGTTCGTACCGTTTATGTTTGTTGCGTTATATTTTGGGGCACCAATTATTGCTGATGTGATTAAATCGAATGCGGGAGGACTAGTTTTCCATATTCTTAATGTAATTGGTGGTGGGCTTGCTGCGGTGGGTATTGCATTAACCATTTATGTTATTGGTAAAAAAAGCTACATCATTTTCTTCTTACTTGCCTATTTTATGGCGGTTATTGCCAAACCACTAAATATTACCATGGTAACTTATGCAATAGTTGGTGCAATAGTTGCCTTTATTTTTGTTCTTGCAAAAAATGAAGCAGTAAATTCTGCGGTAGATCAACCTAGAAATAATTCAAATAATAACAATCAAGTTGATGACGATGATTATTAATCATTAGTTATTTGATTAATAAATTAGAAAGAGGAATTTTATAATGACAGAAATAGTACAAGAAAGTATTGATCTAAAGCCAGAAACGATTACTAAAAAAGATATCACATTTGCATGGTTACGTTGGTATTATGCCAATGAAATTCCACACTCATTTGACCGTTATCTTGCGGCATCATTAATGTGGGGATTAATGCCAATTCTTAAAAAGTTATATAAATCAAAAAGTGAATTAGCTGCTGCTTACCAACGACATTTGTTATTTTTTAATACTCAAATCACGTGGGGTGGTGGAACTATTTCAGGAATTATGGCTTCACTAGAAGCTGTACGTGCTGATGAAGTTTATCAAAACAAACCAATTAGTATTGATAATGATGTGCTTTATAACACTAAAGCCGGTTTAATGGGAGCCTTGGCCGGTATCGGGGATGCGATTGACTCGGGTACTATACAATATATTTTTATTGCCATCGCATTACCATGGGCGCAAGAAGGATTAGCGATAGGTGCGTTATTCCCATTTGTTGCATTTGTTTTATATCAACTATTTGTTGGTTACTATTTTGCCCAATTAGGATTTAAATTAGGTAGAAATGCGGCAACAGAAGTCGTTGGTAATAAGATGCAGATGATCATAGAAGCCTTATCTATTTTAGGTCTATTTATGATGGGTATTCTAGCTGCAAGCTATATTAAAGTTTCCTCTAGTTTAAAATTCACCTTATCTGGTAAAGATTTCATTATACAAGATACACTGGATAAGATTTTACCTGGAGTATTACCGCTTGTTGTTGTAATGGGATTGTATTTTTATTTTTCTAAGAAAGGATTGAAAGTAACAAGAGCTTTAATTGGGCTAACTGTTATTCTTGGTGTTTTAGCCGCAATTGGTATTTTATAAAAATAATTAAATATAAATAATAATAGAGGTTTTAAATTATGGGAAAAGTTGTTTTAGCTCGGGTTGATAGTCGTCTTATTCATGGTCAAGTCGCAACAAATGTTTCAAAAGCAGCCGGCGCTAATGCTTTATTTGTTGCAGATGATTATTCGGCAAATGATGAATTCACCAAAAATATTATTCTTGGCGCAGGCGCCAGCACTGGTCATAAAATTAGAGTATTAAAAGAAGATGGTGCGGTTAGGTATTGGAACGATCGTCAATATGATGATTTTAACGTTATTTTAATTACTAAAAATATTGAAGTAATGTATAAAATTATTAAATCTGGCGTACCTGTAACTAATCTTAATATTGGCGGTTTACCACTGGTTCCAGGGGCAACCTCAATCATTAAAGAAGTATCGATTAATAAAGAGCAACTCGATTTATTAATTGATTTACAAAATAGTTTTCCGAATATGGATATTTATTGCCAAGCAACGCCTTCATTAAAGAAAGTACCTTTAAGTGAAGTAATTAAAATGTTTGAATAATATAGGATTAATAACATGATCGGTGTTTTATTAGTTAGCCATGGAAGTATGGCGGCTGGAATAAAAGACAGTGTGAAAATGATTGTTGGAGAACAAAGCCAATTTGAATCATTATCACTTAATCCTGGACAAGATATAAATCAGTTAAAAACTGATTTATTCAATTGTTCAAAATCTTTAGATTCTGGCGATGGTGTTCTTATATTTGTCGACCTTTATGGCGCATCTCCATATAATGCTTCGATGCAATGCGTTCCACAATGGAATGAGCTTGGTATGAATGTTCGAGTCATTACTGGTATGAGTCTGCCTATGGTAATTAATGCAGTATGTAATAGAGATTCTGTGTCATTGAATGATCTTACTGCGGAAAGTATCGAGGCTGGGCATGAAAATATTCAAGATGCCGTTGCTAACATATCTCAATCAAACAACAATGAAAATGATGATGATTATTAATGTAATAACTAATTTAATGTTATTAAGTTAATTTTTATCTTAATCTATTTATAGTTAATATGATTTTTAAAATCATATTAACTATATTGTCTAACTTTATATAAAAATAGTTTATTAATAATGGAAATATTGAAAGATCTGATTTTGCGATATGGCATCATATTTGGTAAAAGGTTTAATCCAAAAGAGAAAATCTCTTTTTTAAGGATAATATCTAAGGAATTAGCTCCATTGGGTTATCAAGTGGATGCGAAACTATCTAAATTAAAATTAGCGACTAGACGTTATCAAAATTATTATAATGCTTATATCGGCGATCTTAATAAAGCAGAGGTCGTTATTTGTACTAATTACGATACTGGGATCAATAATTTTAATTTGCAGAAAACGTATGCTTTTCAATCACAATTTAGTAAGCTGACTTACTTTATTAGTGTTGCTCCGTTTATATTTTTATTCATTGCATCATTAATATTAAATTACCTCGTTTTTTTACCTGATATCCGGATTAATGGCTTTTTCAGTGTTTCTGGCATTTCAGCTATAGTTTCAACAGTGCTGTTGTTTTTCTTAATTGCCAAATTTAAGAGTGGGATTCCAAACACTAAAAATTTCGTTTGTAATTCATCAAGTATTATTACTATTATTAATCTTATTAATAAGTTAGATAAAAAACAAAAGAAAAAAATCGCTTTTGTTCTTTATGATGGCGGCAATAGTGGCCAATATGGTCTAAAAATGTTAGAAAGCTATGCTAAGCAAATCAAAGATAAAAAATTTATTTTTTTGGATAGTATTGCCAATGGTGATGATTTAGTTTTTTTTAAACCACAAGGATGTGATCTAAATATAGCGGATGTTCATTTTCATGATGGGAGTATTGAAACGACATTATCTAATTACATTATGATCACATCAGGTGATATAAATGAAGATAATAAAATTCTAATAAAAAATGCTCACTCGTCTAAAGACAATTATTTATCTGATGAAAGATTAGAAAAATATACACAATCACTACGAGATGTATGCCGAGCATTGATGAATGAAAAATGATAATGGATTGTTGTGGAAAAGAACTTGATACCTACCGATAGAATTGAGTAGGTATCAGAATTGTGATGAACTAATGTATAGCGCCTTTTGCTGCACCAATAGGTAGAATTGTACGACCAAATTGTTCATTTAGAACTTCAGCCATCGCAAGATAAATTGCACTCGCACCACAAATTATGCCTTCAAATCCAGCAATATGAATAATGTCATGGTTACCAGAAATATTACCAATTGCTAATAGAGCGAATAAAATGGTTAAGCTGGCAAAAACAAATTGTAATGCTCGGTTAGCTTTTAATGTACCAATAAACATAAATGCGGTAAAAATACCCCACAGTGCTAGAAAAATCCCTAAAAAGGTTGCATCGGTAGGTGCAGTTGCTGGTGAAGTAGGTAAATACCAAATACCAACTAAAGCAATCCAAAAGAAACCGTATGAAGTAAACGCTGTTGTTCCGAAGGTATTTCCTTTACGGAATTCTAAAATTCCTGCGATTACTTGGGCTAATCCACCATAAAAAATACCCATAGAAACGATTGCCGTCATAACTGGAAAAAATCCTGCATTATGAATATTTAATAAAATTGTAGTCATACCAAAACCCATTAGTCCAAGTGGACCTGGATTTGCAAGTTTTATTTGTTCCATAAGGATCCTATAAATTAATTTTCGTAAAAAAAAGAGCGGCAATAATAAGTGTTGAAAAGCTGATAATCAAGATTTTGTAAAAAATAATTTTGTATCACCCCTTGATATTAATAATATTGTTCCCATTTATGTGAAAACAAAAACATTTCTTTATCTAAAATGGGACTTGAAAACGATGTTTTCAGTCTTATATATAAGAAATAAAATACAGGTTTGAGGAGAAAAGATTATGGGTAAAATTATTGGTATCGATTTAGGTACAACAAATTCATGTGTTGCAGTAATGGATAATGGTCAAGCAAAAGTATTAGAAAATGCCGAGGGTGATCGCACAACCCCTTCCATCATTGCTTACACTCAAGATGGTGAAATCTTAGTTGGTCAACCAGCTAAACGCCAAGCCGTAACTAATCCACAAAATACATTATTTGCAATTAAACGTTTAATCGGTCGTCGTTATGAAGATGCTGAAGTACAACGTGATGTTGGTATTATGCCATATAAAATTGTTAAAGCTGATAATGGTGATGCTTGGGTTGATGTTAAAGGTCAAAAAATTGCTCCACCACAAATTTCTGCTGAAGTATTAAAGAAAATGAAGAAAACTGCAGAAGATTATCTTGGTGAGCCTGTTACAGAAGCAGTTATTACTGTTCCTGCTTATTTTAATGATGCACAACGTCAAGCAACCAAAGATGCTGGTCGTATTGCTGGTTTAGATGTAAAACGTATTATCAATGAGCCAACAGCAGCAGCGTTAGCTTATGGTTTAGATAAAGATGTTGGCAACCGAACTATTGCGGTATATGACCTTGGTGGTGGTACTTTTGATATCTCAATTATCGAAATTGATGAAGTTGACGGTGAAAAAACATTTGAAGTATTAGCAACAAATGGTGATACTCACTTAGGTGGTGAAGACTTTGACTCACGTTTAATTAACTATTTAGTTGACGAATTTAAACGTGAACAAGGATTTGATCTTAAAAATGATCCATTAGCAATGCAACGTTTAAAAGAAGCTGCTGAAAAAGCTAAAATTGAATTATCATCAGCGCAACAAACTGATATTAACTTACCGTATATCACTGCTGATGCAAGTGGGCCAAAACACTTAAATATCAAAGTGACTCGCGCTAAACTTGAATCATTAGTTGAAGATTTAGTTAAACGTTCAATGGAACCTGTTAAAACAGCATTAAAAGATGCCGGTCTTAGTGTTTCTGATATTAAAGATGTCATCCTAGTTGGTGGTCAAACACGTATGCCAATGGTTCAAAAAGCTGTTGCAGATTTCTTTGGTAAAGAACCACGTAAAGACGTTAACCCTGATGAAGCAGTAGCTGTTGGTGCGGCAGTACAAGGTGGTGTATTAGGTGGTGATGTTAAAGATGTATTATTACTTGACGTAACACCATTATCATTAGGTATTGAAACAATGGGTGGTGTAATGACTACCTTGATTGAGAAAAACACGACTATCCCAACAAAACATAGTCAAGTATTCTCAACTGCTGAAGATAATCAATCAGCTGTAACTATCCATGTATTACAAGGTGAACGTAAACGTGCAAGTGACAACAAATCATTAGGTCAATTTAACCTTGATGGTATTCAAGCTGCACCACGTGGTATGCCACAAATCGAAGTAACCTTTGATATCGATGCTGATGGTATTTTGCATGTATCAGCAAAAGATAAAAATACTGGCCGTGAGCAAAACATTACCATTAAAGCTTCTTCAGGATTAAGCGAAGAAGAGATCCAAAAAATGGTAAATGATGCTGAAGCAAATGCTGATGCAGACCGTAAATTCGAAGAATTAGCTCAAATTCGTAACCAAGCTGATCATCTTGTTCACTCAACTCGTAAACAAGTGACTGAAGCTGGTGATCAATTATCAGCTGATGATAAAACAGCTATTGAAAGCGCTGTGAGTGATTTAGAAAATGCAGCTCGCGGTGAAGACAAAGCAGAGATCGAAGCTAAAATTAATGCATTAATGGAAGCTTCAAAAAAATTACTTGAGTTAGCTCAACAACAAGCTCAAGCAGATCAATCTGCAGGTCAAGCCAATAGCGAAAGTGCTGCAGGACAAGATGATGTTGTTGATGCAGACTTCAAAGAAGTTGATGATGAAAAAAAATAAGCATTAACTGATATGTTTTTTAATGAGTTATTGCAACGAGTTTTAAACATGTAAAACATTAAACGGGCGCGAGGTAACTCAAGCCCGTTTAGTTGTTTATATAATGATTAAATTTAAAGGTTAATTATGGCGAAGAAAGATTATTATGAAACATTAGGCGTGAGTAAAAGTGCCAGTGAAACTGAGATAAAAAAAGCCTACAAACGCCTAGCCATGAAATATCATCCGGATAAAAATCAGGATAACAAAGCTGAAGCTGAAGCAAAATTCAAAGAAGTTAAAGAAGCTTATGAAATCTTAACCGATCCACAAAAGAAAGCTGCTTATGATCAGTATGGCCATGCTGCTTTTGAACAAGGGCAAGGTGGCGCTGGTGGTTTCGGCGGATTTGGTGGTTTTGGAGGCGGTTCTGCATTTGATGATATCTTCAGTGATTTCTTCGGTGGTGGCCGAGGACGAGGTCAAGCCGCATCGCGTGGTAATGACTTACAATATAATATTTCATTAACATTAGAAGAAGCAGCTAGCGGTGTAAGTAAAGAGATTAAAGTACCAACTTGGGTAAATTGTGATGTTTGCCATGGTCAAGGAACTGAAAAAGCTTCAGATGTTGTAACTTGTAATACCTGTCACGGTGCGGGTGTTGTGCAAATGCGGCAAGGCTTTTTTGCTGTGCAGCAAGAGTGTCCGACTTGTCATGGGCGTGGAAAAGTGGTTAAAAATCCATGTAAAAAATGTCATGGAGAAGGACGTGTTCAAAAAACTAAAACACTTTCTGTTACTATTCCTGCTGGGGTTGATACAGGAAACCGTATTCGACTTTCAGGTGAAGGTGAAGCGGGATTAAATGGTGCTCCAGCTGGTGACTTATATGTACAAGTACAAGTAAAACCGCATGCAATCTTTGAGCGAGATGGCACTAATTTACATTGCGAAATTCCAATTAATATTGTGTTAGCATCACTAGGTGGTGAGGTTGAAGTACCAACTCTGAACGGTAAAGTTAGCCTAACCATACCGGCAGAAACACAAACCGGTAAAATGTTTAGGTTACGTGGAAAAGGCATTAAATCATTACGAGGCAGTGCTGTAGGTGATCTCTATTGCCATGTTGCAGTTGAAACACCAGTTAATCTAACTAGCAAACAAAAAGAGTTATTAAAAGAGTTAGGCGAAAGTTTTAAATCGGATAAAAACTCAAAACATAGCCCAAAAGAAAAAAGCTTTCTTGATAAAGTGAAGAAATTTTTTGGATAACATTCTTTATTGATTATACAATCGAGCCAAATAATGGCTCGATTTTTTTATTCTGCCTTTTTAAATAGTATTATTGCTGTTTTCAGATATCGTATATTTTTCTTTATTATTCAATATCCCTTATTGACATAAAACCATATCTTAATTAGCATATAAAATTAGTAAGGTGGCTAACTAATTTTATGGATATAAAATATGCAGCTTGAAAATCGCTATTTATCTTTTTGCAATATTTTGAAGAAACAAAACACGGTAGATTTAGAAAAGATCCGAACATGCTTTACGTTGTTATCTGTTGCTAATCTAATTGATATAGAGTGTGCCAAACGTCTCCAGAAATATCATCTCTCAGAAAGTCGATTAATTATTTTAGTTTTATTAAAAGAATACCAAGAATTATCTTTGCAAGAAATTGCTAAATTATTAGGGATAACTAAAGCTTCAACAACAACACTTGTTAGTTCTCTAATTAATGATCAGCTAGTATCAAAAAGAAATGATGACAATGACAAAAGAATTTCTATTATTTGTTTAACCCCAGCAGGAATGGATTTATTGACGGAAACGTTAAAAGAGCACAGTTTTTGGATAGAAAAAATAACTAATAATTTATCTGATAATGATGTTGCTATATTCAAAAAGGTATTAAGCCAAATTCATGAAAATGTATCAAGAAAGGAAATCGTTAAATGAAACTAATTGAAGATTTACAAAGATTAAGACGAGATTTAATTACTCAATTACCCCAAGATGTACAAAATATTTTGGATAACTCATTAGCAGATATGTTAAGTGAAAAACTAGATAGTCATTCTTTACAATGTGGAGATATTGCACCAGACTTTTCACTAATATCAACTGATAATCAAGAAATCAATTTATACAAATTACTTGAAACTCAACCCGTAATTATTAGTTTCTTTCGAGGTAGTTGGTGCCCGTTCTGTGTAAAAGAATTAGAACATTTTCAAAATAATTTAGAGCTGATTCAGCAAGTTAAAAATATGCATTTTATTGCTATTTCACCGCAGAAAGCTTCAATTAGCGCACAGTTAAAACAAGAAAAATCGATGTCGATAACGATACTATCAGATATTAAAAATAACATAGCTAATAAGTTTGGTTTAGTATTCACATTACCTGAAAAAGTTAGAGAGTTATATAATAGTTTAGGTGCTAATTTATTGGATTTTAATGGCGATGATAGCTATACATTGCCAATACCAGCAACTTATTTAATTGGGCAAGATAAAAAGATTTATTTTGCTTATGTTAATGCTAATTATATGGAACGAGCTGATATATCCGAATTAATAAATGTATTAAACTAATAAAGATTTAAATTTATTTAATAATATAAAATGTTACTAATCTGATATAAAAAGGGATAATATAAAATATTATCCCTTTTTATATTAAATTTAATTAAAACTATAAAGTTACATTTTAATCGTGAGAACATACTTAATAATATGACGTTGTTGTTCTGCTGTGAGTGAGTTATAAGGTAACAGCTTGTGAAGATAAAGAAAAAAGATTTTATTGCTCAAGATCTGTTAGGGCGAATTTATCAACAATTAAGTTTTGTTAATCAAAAATTGCCTCCCGAACGAGAGCTTGCGGAAAGTTATGGAGTCTCTCGTCATACTATACGTAAAGCGCTAGAAAAACTGCTGCAAATTGGTATTATTTCGGTTCAAAAAGGTTCGGGTGCTTTTATTAATCAACAAGCTAAAAATAATCCTTTAATTTATAATTCGCTGACTGAAAAACATTATGATCAAATCAACTCTAAACTGATTTTATTTCGTAAACGACGAGTACAGTTGGAAGAAAAACAAACATTTAATCTAACTGATGATGAATATATTTGGGAGTTTCATCGTATTCGTTTTGTTGACGGTCGAGGTACCCAAATTGAGATTTCTAAGTTACCTTGTCGATATTTTCCTGATCTGAAACAAAAAAATATTGAAAACTCTATTCAACAATATGTATTAAGTAAAGGCTATGAGATATCCCATTATCTAACTCAATATCAAGCTGTTGCCATTAATCGTCAGGAATCTGAATTACTCAAATGCAAAAAAGGCATGCCAGCAATGAAAATTATTAATCGGTGTTTTTTAAATAATGGTGCAATTTATGCCATTAGTGAAATTATTGATATTCACTATACTTGCACTTATATTACACCGTTTAATAAACCTAATTTTGAATTAAGATTAGTTGATGATAAAAAGTAAATTTATCAATCAACTTTGGTTATTTAAAAAATATTCATTAACTTGATTTATGGGGTATGTATAACTCCATTGGGCAAGCGGCTTTGTGTCCATTCATGTGGTCGATAAACCACTGGATATTTATCTGCCTGAGCTTTATCTAGTGTAACGCCAATGCCTATTTTCTCTATTGGATATAAATAGCCTTGTTTGGCGGCAATAATACCTGGAAATACTGCCTGTGTATTTGCCGAATAAGGAATATATTCCTGAATTGCTGCATTATGTAAATGAATATTTAAATGAGTATTCACAGCTGCTCCAATTGGTGTCATATCAGGTGGGCAATGCCAAGCAACTCTTATCCCAAATGGTTGGCAAAAAGTAGCTAATTTTAATGCAGGTGTAATTCCGCCAATTTGTGAAACATGGCACCGAATAAAATCAATTCTACGTTGAATGATCAGCTCTTGCCATTCTAATGGATTATTGAATAGTTCACCGGTCGCTAAAGCAACTGAAGTTTGGTTACGAATTTGCTCCAGCCATTGGTTTTGATT
Organism: Gilliamella sp. W8145; assembly: GCF_016101145.1. NCBI lineage: Bacteria > Pseudomonadati > Pseudomonadota > Gammaproteobacteria > Orbales > Orbaceae > Gilliamella > Gilliamella sp. W8145. The sequence continues at coordinate 57,512 of NZ_JACFRC010000006.1, read as the reverse complement.
AGGCGGTAAAATATCTTCAATAAAATATGGTTGATATTGCTCAACTTGTTTAGCAAAAGCGACTGCTTGATTAGGAAATAATCTTTCATGTACATCATGCAAAAAATGGATTTTATAACCATATTTTTCTCGTAACTTTTTAAACATCTCTAAAGTATTTTGCATATACTGATCTTGATCAAAGTAAACACCACTACTTGACTGTTGTGGACTATGCAATTCTTCTGGTTTGCCACCGTAAAACCCTAACTGACAACGAATATGGCGATAACCTTGACTAATACATTGGTCAACTTGTTTAAAAAGTTCTGACAATGTTTCACCGGTAGCATGAGTATACACTTCTATCGCATCTTTTGATTTACCACCAAATAATTGATAAAGAGGCATATTCGCTAGTTTGGCTTTAATATCCCATAATGCCATATCAATACCAGCAATAGCATTATTAATGATTGGCCCATTACGCCAATAAGCATTAACCATTAACATCTGCCAAATATCTTCAATATGATTAGCATCTCGGCCAATTAGCAACGGTTTTAAATATTCATCAACAATAGTTTTTACGGCTAATGGGCGCTGTTGAAAAGTTGCACAGCCATAACCAATCACATCTTTATCTGTATAAATAATTACGGTAACAAGATTATGTCTATCAGGTTTAGTAATGATACATTCAATATCAGTGATAAGGGTTGGTAACATAGGGTTAGTATCCTCTTTAAAACTTTTTCTTTTTATATAATTACCGATATTTTTCACATCTGTAAAGAGCAAAATATTAGTGAAAAATTATTGGTTCAAATTTGAATTAAAATTGTCGATAAAAAGCATACCAATTGAAAAATATAGTAAATTTCAGTGTTAAAACCCCTTTTTTTGTGATCTAGATCAAACTTTTCATTCTTGTATTGATAATTTAAAGTTTCTATTATTTTAATTAAACCAATTCTAGGGACTATTGAGGTTCTAATGAGTAAACAAGAAAGTATTAAAAAAATTATCGCTAATATTGGTGGTAAGGAAAACATTAAAAATGCTTGGCATTGTATGACACGTTTACGATTTGATTTAGTTGATCAAACCATGGTCAATTGGGATGAAATTAAAAAAATTACCGGGGTAATTGGTGCTCAATTTCAAAGTGATCAATGCCAAATTGTAGTAGGTACTCAAGTTAAAGTTTATTTTGACATTCTGGCTGATGAAATAGGATTACAAACGCCAGAAAATGATCAAGCTAAACAACTATCCAAAGAATCTGCCAAAGAACGTAAAGGCATTGTTTCTTTGTTTATGGATACGGTGTCTGGTGTTTTTGGTCCTATCGTACCGGCGATTGCTGGCGCGGGGATGATTAAAGGGTTACTTGCTGGTCTCATTGCGTTAAAAGTCGTTCCTAAAACCAGTGATACAGTTATTATTATCGATTTAATCGCTAGTGGTGTGTTTTACTTTTTACCATTTTTTTTGGCGGTTTCGGCAGCAAAAATATTTAAAACTAATGAGTATTTAGCCGCTGCAATCGCCGCTTGTTTGATGTATCCAACTTTAATTGATGCGGCAAAATTACTAGTAACTAATCCTGATGCTGCCAGTTTTTATTATTTTTTGGATATGATACCAATATCGATTTTTAACTATGCTGGTAGTGTTATTCCTATTATCTTCTCTGTACTGGCATTAAGTTATATTTATCGATTCGTTGATAAAATTATGCCTAATGTACTCAAAACAGTTTTCACTCCAACGGTAACTTTATTTATTGCTGGTTTATTGGCTCTTACCGTAATTGGTCCTATAGGTATCTATTTAGGTAAATTGTTAGCACTATTTATCCGGTCGCTATTTGATGTTTCTGCTGTGTTTGCTGGCGCTATTGTTGGCGCAATTCGACCGGTCGCTATTTTGACGGGTATGCATCATGCAATGACCCCTATAGCGTTGCAGAATTTTGCTGAATTAGGCTATGATATGTTGATGCCAATGATGTTTATGGCAAATATGGCCATTGCTGGTGCGACTGCTGCTATGTATTTTAAAGCGAAAAATAAGCAAGAAAAAACGGTTATTGTTTCTGCCGCAGTATCTGCATTATTAGGTATCACCGAGCCAGCTCTATTCGGTGTATTAACCAAGTATAAAAAAGCCTTTATTGCCGCAACTGCCGGTAGTGCGATTGCCTCCGCTTTTATTGCTTTATTTGGTGTAAGGTTATATGGCTATATTCTATCGAGTATCTTTAGTTTACCCGCCTATATTGGTCCATACTTTATCTTTGCAATATTGGGGGTATTAATATCAATTTGCTCATCGTTCATAATGGCTTATATTTTTGTTAGCAAAAAATAGGCCTAATTTTTAAATAACCTCATAACAGCCCGTGATATTACGGGCTTTATCGATCAGGTTATATCAAAAGGATGACTTAATATTGCCACCTTTTCTAAAGGTGGTTAAAGAATTTTAATATATAGCAGATCTCCTCTTCAGGAATGATAATTTTATATTTTTCTTCAAAAACAACCAATTCATCTTTAATAATTGAATATTCATTCCTATATTTACGAATATAATTTTGTTTATCAATAAATTTAACTTTGCTCTGCTCGCCATTAATTATTTGCTCAAGCATACAAGCGATATGCATAACAAGTCCAATCAAAGTGTTATTTGATACTCTAATATTAAATTTACGGGTTATATTTTCATTAAAATGCTTAATATCTGTTAGTAAATCGCGCGGTTCAATATTGGATAAAATATTCGAAAGTGTTTTTTCGATTAAAGAGTAAATGGTTTCAATATCAATTAATTGCTGTAATTTCTTAATATTGTCCGGATAAATTAATGATGTTAAATCGAATTGGCTTATTGAAGTATTAAAGTTAAATGGGCTCACTATAGCAACAATAGTATGACTTTGCTGAATTTCTTCGATTTCTTTAAATAATTTATCATCTTCGTGAGATAAACTAAGTGCAATAATGTCTAAGATATTTTGTCGATATGAAAGTACATTATTTAATAAATCTATGGTGATATTGGTACTTTTATTCGGTACATTAATAATTAAAATAGCTAATTTTTTATTAACTAAACTCTCTTCTTGCGGTGCTGATACTAATGGTGCTTGATTAAGCATATGAATTTGTAACACATTCTCATATACTTCTTCTAAGCAATATCCGTTCATTGCATTTTGAATTGCTTCAATAACATGTAAAGTACTAACCAATTGAATTGTTTTGGTTTTAATACTACATTTTGCCTCTATCTCTTCACCAAAATTTTTCAAAGATCCCATATCAACCAGTAATAGCATGTCTGATTTATTTTTAGTTAATTGAATATGGTTAATAATTTTTTCGAGAATTTTTTGTGGCAATTGATCAAGTGGTACATCAAAAGCAAGTGCATATTCAATATTAAGTAAGTCATGTGCTGTTTTCGTGATTGACGTTGCGGTTTTATCTCCGTGAGCAATAACGACAATTTGCACATTATTTGAAGGTAAAATAGGATTATTAGTACCATATATAAAAAACATGGCCAGATAAGCTGCTTCATCGATGGGCAGTGTCGTATCCATAATGTGTTCAATCATTGTAAGACAATCAAGTGCAGCATTAAATTGATTTGGATAATTCGTTCGGATTTTATTTAATTGCGGATGACTAATCTTTTGATTGCTATTTATTCGCTTTAGTGTCTGTTCGATATGGTTAGCTAAACTATAATAAATACGATTATTAAAGCTACACTGTAAACTGTTTTCAGCCTGTTCAATTAAGGCTTCAGTCAAACGTAATACTTTAGTTGAAATTATATTTTTCAACTTATTCTTATCATATTTTTTAGTATTATTATAAATATAAGTATAAAAATAATCCTGAATTTCTTGTTCAATTTCTTCTTCGAGTTCGAAATTTTCCCTACCTTGAGTTTTTAATTCAGCGATTTTTCGATTTACGATATCGTAAATATCATTCGATTTATTATTTTCATATAGGATCTTATTATTTTCTCCCTGAAATATAATATTTTTTCGATTAATACCAATGATTTTATTCCACGTTTGACGATGTTGTGTTTCAATCAATAATGCTTCACTGATGTGATTTGGTAATAGAGCACTATTAATATAAATATACTCTGAATTACTGTAGGAAATATGTTTGGCATAGGCGGCTGCACAAATAAAACGAATATCAGCTTCAAGTTGCCCTATATTATTGGGGCAGTTATAGCCTAACAAAGCGCGAAGGGCATTACTTGATACGACAATTTTTTCTTTTAATTGTGCAGATTCGGTATTAAAGAAATTTTGAATTAGATTAAACCTTTCCTCAAAAGTTCTTGCTCTTAAAGGCGGAATTGTTAAATTCATAGGAAAGCGACGAGTAAATGTACGCAATAATGCTGAATTAGGATCTTCTGTCGTTGCGGCAATAATACGAACTTGTGCGGTTCGTTCTACGGTATCACCTAGTCGTCTAAAAAGGCCTTTATCAATAAAAGTAAAAAATATTTCTTGGCCTTCTGGAGGTAAACGGTGAACTTCATCTAAAAATAACAGCCCGGTGTGCGCTTTTTCAACTAAACCTTCACGATCATCGATTGCACCACTATAGGCACCTTTTTTACAGCCGAATAATTGGGTTAAAAGTAGTTGTGGATTTGAGGCGTAATCAGCACAATTAAAATGGATAAATGGCGCATCAGGACTAATTTTATTGACACTTTTAGCATAGTTATAAATCAGTTCGGCAAACAGTGATTTGCCAACCCCAGTCTCACCAGTAATTAAAATATTCATACCATGAGGAGGGTAAAATATGGCTGCTTTAGCTTGTTCAATCAAGGTATGCAAACTGGTGCTAGACTCGATGAAATTTTTGAATTCACCAAATTTGAAATTTGGTTTGTTTTCGGTTTTTATCGAAGATTTAGCAATAGAATATTTGACTGGTTTTCCTTTATCTTTAACCACTTTTCCTTGCTTAATAAGCTGATTTAATTCGTGGCTAACATTTGCGCGAGAATAATTCAGTAATGTGGCAAGTTCAGAAGTAGTAACTCCTTCACTGTTTTTTAGCGTTAATTCCTGTAATTTTTGGAAAATAATCTCAATTCTTAACATTTCACATCCTAATGTGTTTTAGCAAATCTATTCTTCAATGTGTATTAAAACACATAAAAACACATTAGCAACTTAAAAAATTACTTATTGATTATTTTTAATTTATTTTGTTTTGGCACGGTTATTGCTGTTATTTATTACATGAAATATATCAAACTGAGGAAAAATTAATGAATGAGTATGAAGAGATTGTAATGCAACTAATTACCAATAGCGGTGATGCAAGAAGTCGCTGCCTAAAAGCAATTAGAGCTGCTCGTAAAGGTAATTTTGAACAAGCCGATAGTTTAATTGAAGAAGTAAAAAAATTTTTAGCCATTGCGCATAAAACACAGACTGAATTAATTCAAAACGAGATTCAGGGTAATCATATTCCAGTTTCGTTACTGATTATTCATGCTCAAGATCACTTAATGAATGCAATTTCAATGCGAGATTTAGCCATTGAAATTATAGAAATATTAAAAGATAAATAATTAAAGGGGTAATTAATATGACTTATAACATTATGCTAGCTTGTATGGGTGGATTCTCTACCAGTATGTTAGTCAAAAAAATGAAAGAGTCTGCGGAAAAGATGGGTATTGATGTCAATATTAATGCAGTAAGCGAAACTGAATTAGATCAATATGATGATCTGGACATTATTATGTTAGGACCGCAAATAGAGTATATCTATGAAAACTTAAAAAAACAGCATGACATTCCAATAGTTGTTATTGATTCTCTGGACTATGGAACGATGAATGGTGAAAAGGTGTTAAAAACTGCCTTAGAAATTTTAGACAATGGAATCAGCTAATAAGAGAGATTTTATTATGATAAATAATAAAGAAACGCTAATGAGTTTTAGAGCAAAATTGCAAAAAGTTATTGGCTCTATTCAATCAAGTTATTCTGTGCAAGCTGTTTCAAGTGGCATGATGATGCTATTACCTGTCATGATGGTAGGCTCAATTGTTGCGGTTTTAAATAGTTTAAATATTGAATCTTATCAGGCAGTATTAGTGGCAACAGGATTGAAATCCGCTTTTAAAGTTGCTTCAGTAGTTACCATGAACGTGATTTCACTCTATGTCGTGATAGCTATTGCCTATAAGATGGCAGAATTACATAAAAAAGATGGTATTTTAGCTGCATTAATGGGGCTAATGGCTTTCCTTTTTATCACTCCAATGAAAACCAACGGTATTGCAGCCATTGATCTCTTGTATGTTGGATCAAGAGGAATGATTGTTGCGATGTTAGTAGGATTATTTGCTACACGTTTTTATATTTTCTTACTTAATCGTAAACTAACGATAAAAATGCCTGAGTCAGTACCTGATTTTGTATCAAAATCTTTTTCGAGTCTTATTCCCGCATTTATTATTGCCGTAGTCTTTGCTCTAATTAATGCGTTAGTTGGTCTTACTGAATTTGATAATGTACATAATTTAATTTATTCCATAATTCAAGTACCGCTTCAAGGCTTAGGTGCAAGTTTAGCAGCAGCGTTATTAATTGTATTTTTAGCGGAATTTTTATGGTTCTTTGGTATTCACGGTTCAATGGCGACTTCGGCTATCTTATATGCCTTATTCTATCCTTTTGATATCGCCAATTTAGAAGCATTTCAAGCAGGTCAGGCGTTACCATTTATTGTCACTATGACATTTATTAATGCACAAAAAGGACCGCGTTATTTGGCATTATCTATTTTATTAGTACGCTGTAAGAGCCAACAAATGAAAAGTTTAGGTAAGATTGGCTTTATACCCGGTTGCTTTGGTATTAGTGAGCCTTACAAATTTGGTTTACCTATGGTATTAAATCCAATTTTATTTTTACCTTTAATTTTTGCTGGAACAATTAATGTCGGCTTATCTTATTTTGCTACATTGATTGGTATTATTCCTCGTGTTAATGGTATGCCTCTACCAACGGCTGGAACGCCTGAAATTATTAAAGGATTTATGATTGGTGGTTGGCAAATGGCAATATGGCATGTGGTATTGTTAGTTGTTGCTATGTTAGTTTACTTTCCATTTGTTCGTTACATGGATAAACAAAAACTTAGTATTGAACAAGCGGCAACGGAGAAATAGTAGATGCACAATAATATTATAGTTAATGCAGTTGAACGATTATCATCAAACCGTGTGCGTCTAAGTTGGCAATCACCACCAAAGTCGCATGAGGTAAAAATTTATTTGAGTGATAGTGCTGATATAAAAAATGCAGAAAAAACTATCCTTACCCAAACAACACAATCAAGCATTGATTTAGATATTCTTGATGATAAACGTTGCTATTTTATCATTGATATTAATGGTCAAAATTATGTGACTGCTGAACGTGTTCTACCATTGGAAGGTGCAAATAATTTTCGTGATATTGGTGGCTATAGAACTGGTGATGGTAAAACTGTTAGATGGGGTAATCTTTATCGTTCAGATCATTTACATAATTTGACAGATAAGGATATCGCATATTTAAATACAGCAAATTTTCATACTATTATTGATTATCGTAATGAAAAGGAATACAGCAAACAGCCCAATCTTTTGTGGAATAATCAACTAAATACACTTCGTTTAATTCCCGATGCATCTTCAGCAGAATTAGCTGCTAAGGCTAGTAATGATCATGAAAAAATACAGGAACTCATTAGTTTAAGCCAAATTAAAAATGGCAAGATGGTTATTGATGGTTCTGGACTAATTATGCAAGAACAAAATCGTGATTTTATCCGTAATCCTGAAACCGCCAAAATATATAGAGAACTTATTGATATTATTTTAGATAGCAGAAACTTAGCGATAGTACAACATTGTCGAGGAGGTAAAGATAGAACTGGTTTCGGTATAGCTATTATATTAGCTATTTTAGGTGTTGATGAACAAACTATATTATTAGATTATGCAATGACTAGTGAATTAAGGTATTCGCGTAATATGCGTAGAATGGAGAAATATAAAAAAGAGACTGATAATGCTGAAATTTTAGCTTTTTTGTATTCTATGATGGAAGCGCGTAGTAGTTACCTTGAAGCTGCATTTGATGAAATGCGTACAAGATTCGGGTCAACTGCAGAATATTTAACTAAAGCGTTAAAAATAACAGAAAGTGAAAGAGAAAAAATAAAACAAAATTATCTCTATTAAAAAAATTAACCCAGTATTAAACTGGGTTAATCTAATTTATACTCTGTAAATTACATTTTAGTAGTAAATGTACGAGCAATAACATCACGTTGTTGTTCAGCAGTTAGTGAGTTAAAACGAACTGCATAACCAGAAACACGAATTGTTAATTGTGGGTATTTTTCTGGATGTTGTACTGCATCTTCTAATGTTTCACGACGAAGTACGTTTACATTTAAATGTTGACCACCTTCAACTTTAATTGTTGGTGCTACATCTAATGGAACTTCACGATATTCGAATTGACCAAGTTCCGCAGTTGGGACGATTTGATCTTCTTTGTAAACTGATTTAGCAGCAACACAACGAGCTTCTTTGGTTGAATCATCTAATAACCAGAAAGAGTTAAGTAGTGCTTGATTGTCTGCTTTAGTAATTTGGATACCTGTAATCATTTTTAAATCCTCCTAATGGATCTGGACCTTATTGTCCTAAACTATTTAGGAGTAATATAGCACTTTCAAAATTTGATTAAAATCAAAAAAAGCTATTAATCTAATAAGTTTTACCGTTGATCTTATAATTTTACTCAATTTTTGCAAATAACTTTATATTTATTAAAAGGTAATCTTTTATTGTCACTTGCAATTTAAGTGATATTTTGATGATCTTATATTAAACAAGTTATTTTTATGCGTCTTTTTATTCGTTGAACGCTTATTTACTGTTGAATGAAGAGTACTTTTCTCATCATTGATTATCAGTAGGTTTATTGGTATTTTTAGGTATAATTAATATCATCAATAAATCCAGTGTTGAACTAGATAAAACAATTGTAAAGGTCAAATATGAGTAATCAATTAACATGGAATGATGTTATTGGCTCTGAAAAAGAGAAGCCCTATTTTCAACATATAATGCAGTTTGTGGCAACGCAGCGTGCGCAAGGTAAAATTATTTACCCACCCCAGCACGATGTATTTAATGCTTTTCGTTTCACTGCATTTAGTGACATTAAAGTAGTGATCCTAGGGCAGGATCCTTATCATGGTCCAAATCAAGCTCATGGCTTATCCTTTTCTGTATTACCCGGAATTAAACCGCCACCCTCGCTTATAAATATCTATAAAGAGTTAGCAACTGATATTGAAGGATTCACGATACCTAATCATGGCTATTTAGGTTATTGGGCTACTCAAGGTGTGTTATTACTCAATAACGTATTAACTGTTGAAGCAGGACAAGCTCACTCGCATGCCAAAATAGGTTGGGAAACCTTCACCGATCATGTTATTGCGGCAATTGATAAATATCTAGAGGGTGTTGTTTTTTTACTTTGGGGGTCACCAGCACAAAAGAAAGGTCAATTTATTGATCGTCAAAAACACCATGTGTTAACGGCGGTACACCCATCGCCATTATCGGCTCATCGTGGATTTTTCGGTTGTAAACACTTCTCAAAAGCCAATAATTTTATTTTACAGCATGGTAAAACACCTATCGATTGGCAACCACGATTACCGGAAAAAAGTAAATGAGTAGTAATAAGAAACGCCGTCCAGGCTTACAGGAAATTGCTAATTTAGTTGGGATCAGCAAAATGACAGTAAGTCGCTTTTTGCGAGATCCTAAGCTTGTATCTGAATCACTTCAATTACAAATATCATCGGCTATTGATAAGCTCGGGTATATTCCTAACAAAGCTCCTGATATGTTATCAAATGCCAAAAGTCATGCTATTGGAGTTGTATTTCCCTCATTAACTAACCAAGTTTTTGCTGATATTTTAAAAGGTATTGAGATGGTTTCCGATGTGCAAGGTTATCAAACCATGATCACTCACACCGGATATAACGCTGATAAAGAAGAGTTACGAGTCCGTTCTTTATTGTCTTATAATATTGATGGATTAATTTTGACGGAAAGGATACATAATCCAGCTACCTTAAAGATGATTGAAATTTCAGGTGTCCCAGTAGTGGAAATTATGGACAGCGTGTCGCCTTGCATTGATATGGCGGTTGGATTTGATAATTTCACAGCTACAAAAAATATGATTCATCGCATGATAAATAAAGGACGACGCCACATAGTTTATTTTAGTGCAAGACAAGATCAACGTAGTATCATTCGGCAACAAGGCTATGAAAAAGCTATGCAAGAGGCAGGATTAACGCCTAAAACATTAGCTACTAAAGAAGCCTCATCTTATGATTTGGGGGCGAGATTTTTACACCAGATATTAAAAGAATATCCATGTGTTGATGGTATTTTTAGTACCAATGATGATTTGGCTTTAGGTGTATTACTTGAATGTCAGCGTATTGGCATTGAAATACCTAAACAAATAGCGATTGTTGGTTTTCATGGTCATAAAATTGGTCAGTATATGAATCCTAAATTAGCTTCCATTCATACGCCAAGAATTGAAATGGGAAAAATTGCTACAGAATTACTCTTGAAACGTATAAATGGTGAAAATATTGCTGAAAAGGTCATCGATTTACCTGTTGAATATCTTGATGGTGAAAGTTTGTAATCAATTTTAAAATATTTTCTAAAATTTATATCATTATCACATTATTGATTAAGTTGGGATGGATTTCAGGTTTTCATGATTTGATATCTATGCTACAATCGCCTCTCAGTGGTTATTTACACCTACTAATTAGATCATCAAAGAATAACACTGAGGCCCCCATGAAAATTGTTGAAGTAAAACACCCTCTAGTTCGCCATAAAATTGGCTTAATGCGTGAACACGATATTAGCACAAAAGATTTCCGAAACCTTGCCAGTGAAGTTGGTAGTTTATTAACTTATGAAGCAACCGCTAACTTACCAACAGAAACCGTAACCATTGAAGGTTGGTGTGGCCCTGTGCAAGTAGAACGTATTAAAGGTAAAAAAATTACTGTTGTTCCTATTCTACGTGCTGGTTTAGGTATGATGGATGGCGTATTAGAACACATACCTAGTGCAAGAATTAGTGTTGTTGGTTTTTATCGTAACGAAGAAACACTTGAACCTGTTCCTTATTTCCAAAAACTCACTTCAGATATCGAAGAACGAATGGCGTTAGTGGTTGATCCGATGCTAGCAACCGGTGGTTCAATGGTAGCAACTATTGATCTACTTAAGAAAGCAGGCTGTAAAAATATCAAAGTGTTAGTTTTAGTTGCTGCGCCAGAAGGTATCAAAGTATTAGAACAAGCACATCCTGATGTTGAACTTTATACGGCATCAATTGATGATCGCCTAAATGATAAAGGCTATATTTTACCTGGGCTAGGTGATGCCGGAGACAAAATATTTGGCACTAAATAAAATCTCAATTTTTAGACCGGTTTATCCGGTTTTTTTATGTCTGCTATTTAATAATTAATTTGCTATTAGCAAAAAGAAGTTTAAGAAGAGAGGAAAACGTGTTTAAAATCAATAATGATGAAATTAAAAAGGATACTTCACCATTAAAACCAGCCTGGCAAGATATTTTTACTGGTGCTCAAATGCTATTTGTCGCTTTTGGTGCTTTAGTCTTAGTGCCACTGTTAACTGGTTTAAATCCAAATGTGGCTTTATTTACTGCCGGTGTCGGTACATTGTTATTTCAACTTGCAACTAAAAATAAAGTACCGGTATTTTTAGCCTCTTCTTTTGCTTTTATTGCACCAATTTCTTTTGGAGTAGCTCAATGGGGAATACCGGCAACTTTAGGTGGATTGGTTGCCGCTGGTTTGGTATTTATGTTTTTTGCTTTTCTGGTCAAAATTAATGGTAACAATGTTATCGATCGGATTTTACCACCGGTAGTTACAGGGCCAATTATTATGGTAATTGGTTTATCATTAGCTCCAGTTGCAGTTGGTATGGCTATGGGTAAAGATAGTGGACTTCAAGCCGAAAACTATCAACTTATCATTATTTCGATGGCTTCTTTGTTAACGACTTTAATTGTTGCTATCTGGGCAAAAGGCTTTTTTAGATTAGTTCCGATTATTGCCGGTATTGTGGTTGGATATGCACTTTCATGTGCTTTTGGTATTATCAATTTTCAACCGGTTATTGATGCACCATGGTTTAAAGTGCCTGATTTCACATTTCCAGAGTTTCAGTGGCAAGCTATTTTATATATGATTCCTATTGTGATTGCTCCAACAATTGAGCATGTGGGTGATATTATGGCAATTGGCTCTGTAACAGGTAAAGATTATACTCGTGAACCAGGTTTACAGAGGACATTATTGGGTGATGGATTGGCTACTACAACAGCAGGATTTTTTGGTGGGCCTCCATGTATTACTTATGCCGAAGTTATTGGTGCGGTAACCTTAACCCGCAATTTTAAAACTCAGGTAATGACTTGGGCTGCATTATGGGCAATCTTAATGTCTTTCATTGGTAAAATAGGGGCATTTTTAAGTTCAATTCCAACTGTCGTAATGGGTGGAATCATGGTGTTGTTATTTGGTTCAATTGCTTCGGTTGGTATTAATATTTTAGTCAAACATAAAGTCGATCTTTCTGTATCACGGAATATGTGTATCGTCTCTTTAGTACTAGTATTTGGTATTGGTGGCATGATCTTCGATTTTGGTTCTTATGCATTACAGGGTATTAGTTTATGTGGGATTTTAGCCATTGTGTTAAATTTAATCTTACCGCAACAAACTAAAACAAATAACTAAGATAAACATTCTGGCCGTTAATTATAAAATCGATTAACGGCTAATCATATTTCCTCTTTTTTTACTACTCTATAAGATCTCTACGTTTTACTTAATAAATAATTATTTTAGTCAGCAAGCACTAACTTTTATAAAAAGTATTCATAAATATAATAAGCCAACTCTGATCCAAAGCGTTGAGGATAACTTAATAACTATTATTTCTGCTCAATAAAATAATAAAACATATTTCATTTATAGTATGTTATTTAGAATAAATAAGTGAGTAATAACTTTTAGATAGTAGAGGTATTTTAAAAAAGTTGCGAGAAATTTTTCTGTCTCTATACTACTTTACTCTTTTAAGTAAAAAATTCCGACTGAATATTTGCAAGTTTGCATATAAATTTAAATAAAAAAATATTAATTGGCGAGATCGTCTAGATGTATTGTAATTTCCAAAAGCCAATATGGGCAACATATATTTTAAATTCGTCAAAGTTGAGCTCCCAATATTCATTTTTTACTATATTTTGTTTTTTATCGAAATCAAGCAGAATTCTGCGTTTTTTTACAATCCTTTTGCCGTTCTTTTTTATCTCGGCGAATTTTATTAGGGTTAATAATGGTTGCTTTTATGCAACTATCCTTTTCTAGTCAAGCATTAACATCTTAAACATCAAATCTTATTCATGGTCATGCGCCTCATTTTACCTTTGATGGAGGAGGGACTCGTGTGACTAACACCGATAGCCTGCTCGGGATAACCCTCTCTAATGGAACTAAATACACTCCTACAACAAATAATTCATTTATTAAGCCAATCGAATTACCAAATTTAGGTGAAACGTTCGCTAATATCGACATGTTAGTGCCAACTGATACTTATTCAATAAATTTAAGTTCACTTGTCGCAGAACCATATAATTATTTTGGAGATGATGATGGCGATGAGAATGTTACCGCTACTGGTTCTTTAACATTATCTATCGTAGATAAAAATAATCAATCGGTTGCACGTAATGCAACATTAGATATCTGTAAAGCGCCATACAAATTAACATTATCAAATACTGATGGCGCCTTAACTACTCGTTATGGCTTTCCAAATAGTAATACTTTTAACGCGAGTAATACAACTTATTATATCAATCCTAAAATATCGCCAAAAGTGTGTTTTGCTAAACCCAATTTATTATATGGTTCAAAAGTAACAAATATGGGGCATTTTGCAGGTCCTCCATCCATTTGGGATCCTGAAAATGGGTTTATTACCCAGTCGTTTGATTCGACCACTTATGGTTTAAACTTCCCAACGACAGGCGACGATGGTTTATATTTTGATTTAATTATAGGTGGTGTTGCTCAACCCTTAAAATGGGAAGAGGTTGAACGCGAAGGTATTAAAGCAGATCCCTCCGGTACAAGTGTTCGAGTTAGTTGGTCGAGACAGTAGTGATAATGAAGTGATTAAATATGGTTTTCAGTTAAAACAATGGTTCGTCAATCGAGAGCCTAAAAACTACAACTATGACCAAATATCATGGTGTGAAAAGATTGGTTATCGTATTACTGAAGTAAAGGATTTAACTAATGCAATTTGCCCATCAAATAATTATAGATGTCAAGGTTTTGTTGGTGCAACTCCTTCATCATCTGATGGTTATTATGAACGTAACATCGGTGCAGGTTTATTTGCAGAGTGGGGATCTATGGGTGATTACAATGCCAACTTTAATGACTTCCAAACCTCCCTTTGGTGGTACTGGACAGATGAGGTTCTCAACCAGGGCAATGATTATGATAAGAATTATCGGTATATAGTTTCTGCGAGATATGGTCATGTAGATTTAACAGGAAATTGGGGTGGCGGTGGAGTTAATCTTGTCTGTGTCTCTCATTAGCGGTTTAGTGGTATTGTAATGCGTAATCCATACGCCTAAAATCAAACAGATTTATTTTTGATAAATAAAAAACTCACTTATTTCTCAATAAGTGAGTTTGGTTTAATAGTAATCAACAACCATTATTTTATTGGACGCATTGTCGGGAATAAAATTACATCGCGAATAGTATGACTGTTGGTAAATAACATTACAGTTCTGTCAATACCGATCCCTAAGCCAGCAGTTGGTGGTAGGCCATGTTCTAATGCGGTGATGTAATCTTCATCATAGAACATTGCTTCATCGTCACCGGCATCCTTTTGTGATACTTGATCGGCAAAACGTTGCGCCTGATCTTCTGCATCATTAAGTTCTGAGAAACCATTACCAATTTCTCGTCCACCGATGAAAAATTCAAAGCGGTCAGTGACAAATGGGTTTTCATCATTACGACGAGCCAGTGGTGATACTTCAGCTGGATATTCGGTGATAAAAGTTGGTTGTATTAAGTTAGCTTCAGCAACTTCTTCGAAAATTTCAGTTACAACTCGACCTAATCCCCAACCTTTTTCTACTTTGATTCCCACATCTTTGGCAATTGCACATGCTTTATCAAAATCATCTAAATCCGCATTATTCGTTTCTGGACGATAATGACAAATTGCTTCACGCATCGTCATTTTGATAAATGGTTTTCCAAAATCAAAAGTATGTTCGCCATACTGTACAACTGCATCACCAGTTACTGCGATAGCTAAACGGCGGAATAATGCTTCGGTTAATACAATTAGGTCTTTATAATCGGCATAAGCCATATACATTTCCATCATTGTAAATTCTGGATTATGTCGTGGTGATACCCCTTCATTACGGAAGTTACGATTAATTTCAAATACTCGTTCAAATCCACCAACAACTAAACGTTTTAAGTAAAGTTCTGGCGCAATCCGTAAGTACATATCTAAATCTAGCGCATTATGATGAGTAATAAATGGTTTTGCTGAAGCTCCACCAGGAATCACTTGCATCATTGGTGTTTCAACTTCCATAAAGTGGTTTTCAAGCATAAAGTTGCGAATTTCAGTCACCACTTTTGAACGAGCAATAAAGGTATCTCGAGATTGTTGATTAGTAATTAAATCAAGATAACGTTGACGATAACGCATTTCTTGATCGGCTAAGCCATGGAACTTATCTGGTAATGGGCGTAGTGCTTTTGTTAATAAGCGAATTTCTTGACAATGGATTGAAAGCTCACCAGTTTTGGTTTTGAACAAATAACCTTTAGCACCAACAATATCACCAAGATCCCATTTTTTAAATTGTTCATTATAGTAATTTTCTGGTAGATCATCACGAGTGACATAAAGTTGGATTTGTCCAGTTACATCTTGTAGTGATACAAATGATGCTTTTCCCATAATACGGCGCATCATCATGCGACCAGCAACAGTAACGATAATTTTATTTTCGATTAGCTCTTCGTTAGTTTTATCATCATACAATTTATGAAGATCGCTTGAGATTGCATCACGACGAAAATCGTTTGGGAAAGCAATGCCTTGTTCGCGAATTGCAGCTAGCTTTTCACGACGTATTGTAAGCTCGTTGTTTAACTCTTCAATATGGTTTTGTTGCTCTTGCTGTGTTGACATAATATTACCTTTTATTTATCACCAAACAGGGTTATAAACCTGCTTTTAAGCTTTCTTCAATAAATTGATCTAAATCACCGTCTAAAACGGCTTGAGTATTACGGGTTTCGACGCCGGTACGTAAATCTTTAATTCTCGAGTCGTCAAGTACATATGAACGGATTTGACTACCCCAACCAATATCGGATTTATTTTCTTCCATCTGCTGTTTTTCGGCATTCTTTTTCTGCATTTCCAGCTCATAAAGTTTCGCTTTGAGCTGTTTCATCGCTTGATCTTTATTACTATGCTGAGAGCGATTGTTTTGACATTGAGTCACAATCCCTGTTGGCACATGGGTAATACGAACAGCAGATTCAGTTTTATTAACGTGCTGACCACCGGCACCAGATGCGCGATAAACATCAATACGTAGATCGGCAGGGTTGATATCAATATCAATATTATCATCAATTTCTGGATAGACAAATACCGATGCAAATGATGTATGACGTCGGTTACCTGAATCAAATGGACTTTTACGAACTAAGCGATGAACGCCAGTTTCGGTACGTAACCAACCATAAGCATAATCACCAGATACCTTA
This sequence comes from Gilliamella sp. W8145, assembly GCF_016101145.1. NCBI lineage: Bacteria > Pseudomonadati > Pseudomonadota > Gammaproteobacteria > Orbales > Orbaceae > Gilliamella > Gilliamella sp. W8145. The sequence goes on along the minus strand of NZ_JACFRC010000006.1, from coordinate 40,446 downwards.
ATAGTGGCCGATTTAATGCCTGCTACGTCACCATCTGATACTTCCATCACTTCGGTACTAAATCCTTTTGATTCAGCCCAACGGAGATACATTCTAAGTAGCATTTCCGCCCAATCTTGTGCTTCAGTGCCACCAGATCCAGATTGGATATCTAAATAACAATCAGCACTATCATAATCACCTGAGAACATTCGACGGAACTCTAGGCCAGCTAGTTTTTTTTCTAATTGTTCTAGTTCTAGACTTGCTTCATCGAAAGTATCTTGATCTTCAGCTTCAACAGCAAGTTCAAGCAAGCCTTCAACATCGTCAAGTCCTTGATCTAATGAATTAATGGTATTGATGATCTCTTCAAGCATTACTCGTTCTTTACCTAATGCTTGTGCTTTTTCTGGATCAGCCCAAACTTCCGATTGTTCTAATTCAGCATTGACTTCCTCAAGACGTTCTTTCTTGAGATCGTAGTCAAAGATACCCCCGAATCACATCTGTTCGCTCGGTTAATTCGGCTATTTTCGATTTGATAGGATTAATTTCAAACATATTATGTTGTTTTGTTAATTTTTAAGTTTTTTAATTAATCCTACATTGTAACGGATTTAAGTATAACTTAGCAATTACCAATTTGTTCACATCATTGATAATAATGTAAATGAATAATAAATAAAAAATGACGCATATTGCGTCATTTTTATAATGTGATATTTTTAAATGAGCTTATTTTTTCGCTTCTGCGTATAATTCAGCTACTTTATCCCAGTTAATCACATTCCAAAACGCACCAATATAATCAGCACGACGGTTTTGATATTTTAAATAATAAGCGTGTTCCCAAACATCAAGCGCTAAAATTGGTGTGCCAGAAACGCCTGAGAATTTTTCACCCATAACTGGGGAATCTTGATTAGCAGTTGAAACCACTTCTAGCTTATCATTTTTCAATACTAACCATGCCCAACCAGAACCAAAACGAGTTGCCGCAGCAGCTGAGAATTTTTCTTTAAATGCATCAACTGAACCAAAGTCTTTTTCAATAGCAGCTTTCAGTTCACCTTTAAGTTCAGTTCCAACTTTTAATAATTCCCAGAATAGGGTGTGGTTAACATGACCACCAACATTATTTTTAACACCAGTAACTTTGTCTGCAGGGACTTTGTCTAGATTTTTTAGTAATGTTTCGGGGCAAAAGTCTTTAACTTCAGCAGGTAGAGATTCTAATAATGCATTAGCGTTATTTACATAAGTTTGATGATGTTTGTCATGATGAAGATGCATTGTTTCAGTATCAATATAAGGCTCTAAAGCATCATAAGCATAAGGTAAAGGGGGTAATGTATAAGCCATGAAATTGCTCCTTTCATTTATTAAGTATTTTTAACTCATTTATACTATCGAGTATACGGTCTATCTATATATCCCACAAACTATTGTTTAGATAGTTTATGACTATCTAATTTAATATCATTGCTGTATAATTTTTATACTTCGTTTTGTTGTGTTAAATAAGGTGTATACATCATAATTGCATGATTTTCACTAATGAGTTTTTCCTCTATTTGATTATCGAGCAAATGGGTTTTTCGTTGCCATATCTTATTGTGTCTAGTGTATCCGCCCCACCATTGTTGTTCAATAACGTGATCGGTTTCGAATATTTCATAGTGATAAGATAAAGGTGTATTGGCAAGCAGTTCACCATGTAAATATTCATCATCTAACCAAAGATTAAGTCGGTACGTTGTATTGGTTTTATTGAGTAATTGTAAATCGATATAGTTATAAGAAAGCGTTGCACCACAAGCAAATGGAATAGTACGGTTAACATCCGGAAAAACATCAAAACTATGACGCCATCGTTCAATAATGGTTAAATCTGAATGTAATACCATCCAGTAAATCAAATTGCCAAGTTGGCATAAACCACCACCAATATCTTTGCCGATTTGGCCATTATGTAATGAGAGACCTTCTAAAAAGCCGCGTTTCTTAGATGGTCGACCAACTTTTTGCCAAATTGAAAATCGTTGATTGGGCTTAATTATCGAACCGTCGAGCTGTTCAATTGCTAAGCGAAGGTTAGTAATTTTGTTATATTGCAAATACATATCAACATCTTTCAGTTGCCTTAACAATACCGATTGATGTTTTTTATGAGAATAGTTGCAAGTATTATTATTCTTATCAATTACACTATAGGCGTGACGGTTGCGCCACCAATCTAGTTTACGTTTGAGAATAAAATACTCCTTACCTAATTTTAACCTTAAATTACTGCGTTTTTTAGGTTTATCTACAATAGTGTTTTGCATACAACAACCATCCTAACTACTAAATTGCTTATTTTTTTATAAGTGATAAATAATTAAGGCTTAATTTATCTAAAAAGCCAAACAGTTTCTGATTCATTTCAGAATAATCATGGGAACGAAGTTGGCTAGGTGTATCAACAAAACGATATTTTGCTGCTTGATTAAGATCACTTTCTGAGTGAGCAATCAGTTGTTCAACAACATCTAAAGTTAACTCCATATGACATTGAAAACCATATACTAAAGGACCATAAGCAATGATTTGTCGTGGGCAGCCTTCACTATAGGCAATAATTTGTGCTTCTTGGGTTAAACCTGGCATGTCATTGTGCCAATGGCCGACAGCTAAACCCTTGCCAAAATCAACAAATAAAGGATTATTTTTACCTATTTCAGTTAAGGTGATAGGGAACTTACCGATTTCCTTTTCCGGACTATGACCATGTGGGGCTCCTAAAGCTTCACCAATTAATTGTGAACCAAGACAGACGCCAAGTACGATTTTTTTTGAATTGATAGCCGATAATATTACTGCTTGTTCCGCTAGCGAGTCAAAATGAGGGCACTCTTGTTTGGTTGTTGCTGGTGATTGTGGGCCACCCATAATAATCAACATATCAATATTATCTACATTGTTGGGAAGAGGTTCACCAAGATAAACACGAGAATAACTAATGGTATAACGATGTTCTTTAGCCCATTGCTCATAAGCTCCAGGAGCTTCGAAATCTTCATGAATAATAAAATGCAAATGCATTGGTAAATCTCCTTTAACCTAACTATTATCGATCAGAATACTCAATTGCCATTAGATGTGAATATGGAAAATTAAGCGCGATAATTATTATGAATCTTTTATTAAGAAAGACAATAGTAAAGATATCAATAGGCGATAAACAAATAAGTTATAGAGCAGAAGAATAATAGGCATAAAAAAATCTGCTTGAGCAGATTTCAACATTCGGAAAGTTGGCTCCTCCAACAGGACTTGAACCTGTGACATACGGATTAACAGTCCGCCGTTCTACCGACTGAACTATGGAGGAACCGAAATGTAGCGCGCATATTATAGATTTAATGACGCTATGTCAATAGTTAAATTGTTTAAAATGCGTTTTTTGTAGCAGATTATCTCGATTATTATGCTTCAAGTATTCGGATTGTCTTGAATAATGTCTTTTGTCTGAGTAGTTGTTGTGGATGTGATCCTAGTTCTCCTTCAGGGATTGTTTGATTTAATGCTTGATAATATTTGATCCAATAAGGCAAAATTTGGCCTGTGGCTAAATCGCTAAAGTTCATAGGATAACGTTGGAAATAATCTTCACCAGATGGATACTTGAAAGCATAAGTAATCAGTTCACTACAGTAAAACCCTTTATCATCTTCGCGAAAACTATGGTTATAAGACAACCCTAGACAGGTTTGCACCCGCATTAATGCGTTTTTAATGACGGAATCATCATAAATGGTTGCTACTAGATTATATTGAGCGCTAGCTAAAAAGTTGTTAAGGGGCTGTTGGATTACCCCATGTTTTTGAGTGGCTTCAATGACGATATTATTGCCAATATATAAACCAACATGGCTTATCTGATTGATTATCTCATCCGAGCTAAGCTGTGAACCAGAATGCGTAATCGCTTTATTAAATTCGCTTTCTTCATGCTGGGATTGAAAAATAATATCGCCAGATTGCATTGTTATTGATGTTTTTTCGCGTGATGACGCCATAATGAAAACATGACACAAGTTGCGATGATAAATTTAAGTGCATCCACACCAACAAAAGGTAAATAGCCTACTTGTATCGCTTCGCTAAGGGAAATATGTAAATACCCCATTAAATAGACCACACCAAAGACAAATAACAACTGGTGAGCACAAGCAAAGGCAACTAATCCTAACAGAAAACGACGATCGTAACCTTTTTCTGCTGCATATCCAGCTAAATAAGCACTAAATACATAACCATATAAATAACCAGCAGAAGGAGAAGCAAGCGCCATAATGCCACCGCTACCATTGGCGAATAGTGGTAATCCTAATGCACCTAAAAATAGGTATTGAAGAATTGCTAAAGCACCTAATTTACGCCCCAAACAAGCTCCGATCAGAAGCACGCCTAATGATTGTAGACTGAATGGTACCGGATAGGTTGGAATACTGATATTTGCGGCAACGCCTAGCAGCAATGCGGCACAAGTAACTGCGCACAACTTGCGTTGCCAAGAGGATAAGTTGAATATTGTATTAATATAAGTTGGATAGTACGTTGTTAATTGCTGTTTCATTATTTTCTACCATTAAAAGCTAAATAGTAGCGTCATAATAATACAAAAACAAATTATGTAAACTATTTTCTTGTAAAATGGTTTACATTTGTTTAGGGAATTTTTTTTAAACTAAAAAAGGATTTGTCATTCGTTCATTGCCAAAGCTCGACATCGGACCATGGCCAGAAACAAAGATAAAATCATCACCAAGCGGAAATAGTTTATTTGTGATAGAGGAAATTAAATCGGCATGATTTCCTCGAGGAAAGTCGGTACGGCCAATGCTACTTTTGAATAAGACATCACCGACAAAAGCAATTTTATCTTTGGCATTGATAAATACGATATGGCCAGGAGTATGGCCAGGACAGGACAGAACATCAAGTGTAATGTTACCAACTTTAACTTGTTCCCCTTCAGTTAACCAGCGATCAGGTAAAAAACTATCCGTATAAGGAAAGCCAAATTGCATACATTGTTGCGGTAGTCCAGAGAATAAAAACTCATCTTCTTGACTAGGGCCAATGATCTTAACATTATAGTGATTAGCTAACGCTACGGCAGCGCCAACATGATCTAAATGGCCATGAGTAAGCAAGATTTGCTTGATATTTACGCCTAGTTTTTCCACTGCTTTTCTAAGCAGTTCAGGCTCTCCACCAGGATCAATAAAGGCAGCCTCGTTTGTTTCATCACACCAAATAATGCTACAATTTTCTTGAAAAGCTGTAACTGGAATGATCTGATATTGAAACATATAATTCTCCCTTAATTGCTTAGCGCCGATTCGTTAAATTGTTACCATCTTGTGTGTTTAGTTGCGCAAAAATCATGCTTGATAGCATAGTCACAATACCTAGTATAACAAAGGTTAATTGAAATGCGTGAATAGTAGTTGTTGAATTGCTGAATAATCTTACTAATACCGCACCAAAACCAGTGCCAAAGCTAATGGCTAATTGCTGATTAACCGCCATTAAACTATTACCACTGCTGGTGCTTTCACCTTGTAAATTAGCTAATGTTATACTATTCATTGAGGTAAATTGCATTGAATTGATTCCGCCAATGCAAAATAGCAAAATACTTAATATTATTAATGGTGTCGCTAAGTTTATTAATGACATTAAAAGAATCAAAATTCCAGCTAAGATGGTATTAGCAACCAATACAAAACGGTAACCTAAACGAGCAAGAATTCGCGTAATAAAAAATCTGGTACAAATAGAAGCAATCGCCATGGGGACTAACATCATGCCAGCAAAAATTGCTGAATAACCAAAGCCAACTTGTAGAAATAGTGGAATAAGGAAAGGCACGCCAGAAATGCCCAATCGACAAACTAAATTACCGATAATACCAATTTTAAACGTTCGAATATTAAATAATGATAGTGGAAATAGAGGCCCAGATTTTTTTTGCGCATAGGTTCGATAAATAAATAAAAAAATCAGACTGATGATGGCAAGCGTTATTGGTAAATAATATTGTTGACCTTGATTTAAACATTCGACACTAAGGGTAGCACTGATAAAAGTAATAACGATAAAGAGAAAACCAAAGAAATCAAAAGGCATATGTTTGCCTTTAATGTTAGGCATATACTTTAAGCTAATAAATACCCCTAAAACCCCAATTGGTAAGTTAATCAAAAATACCCAATGCCAACTTACCATATCGACTAGATAACCGCCTAAAACCGGTCCTAGTACTGGTCCGATTAATCCTGGTATTGTTGCGGTATTTAATGCTGCTAAAAACTCGTTACGTTTAAATGCTTTAATCAAAACTAAGCGAGAAACTGGTACCATCATTGAACCACCAATACCTTGAATTACTCTGGATATATCTAAGAAAATTAATGAATTGGATAAAGCACACAGTAATGAACCTATTGTAAAGAGTAATACTGCCAGTACAAAGATATTTCGGGTACCAAATTTATCTGAAAGAAAGCCACTTACAGGAATAAACAGTGCTAATGTTAGTGCATAACAGATTACCGCTGACTGCATGTTCAGGGGGGATTCATTAAGATCTTTGGCCATAGTTGGCAAAGCAGTATTTAGAATTGAGGTATCGAGTGATTGCATAAAAAAAGCAAATGCAGCAATCCAAGGTAATATACGATAGACAAAAGGTGGTAATTGTAGTTCGCTATTCATTTTGTTCAGCCTAAAATTGATTGATATGCTGGAAGCAGAGGAATTTTATTAATCCTAAGATTATACTCTCATACTCATCGGGTATGATTGAGTAAGAGAGCTAATGAATGCTATTTTACAATATTCACTGTTAATTACTGGATTTTTTCTTATTTTTAACGGGTTTTCCTTGCCAATAACCAGCCAATAGTGAACCAGAAATATTGTGCCAAACAGAAAAGACCGCAGCAGGCAGTGCCGATAATGCTGAAAAGTAGGTTGTACCTAATGTTGCAGCTAACGCAGAGTTTTGCATACCTACTTCTAAAGACATAGTTCGACAAGTGGACTCGTCAAAACCAAATAAACGACCGCCCCAATAACCACCAAGTAAACCAACACCATTATGAATAATGACGGCAAAGATAACGGTTATACCTACTTGAGCAATGAGAGCATGACTACCAGCAACAACTATACAAATAATTAATAAAATGCAAAGCATCGACAACAATGGCAAGAAGCGTTCACATTTTTTTACCACAGGATATAAAAAGTGGTGGACAATCAAGCCTAAAAGAATAGGGACGAGCACAATTTGAACAATATGTACCAACATATCCCAAACCGGAACTTCAACGGTAGTACCCACTAACAATAATGTGAGTAATGGGGTGACTACAACGCCAACCAGTGTTGATACCGATGAAATAGTAACTGATAATGCTACATCACCTTTAGCTAGATAAATCATTACATTAGAGGCGGTACCACTAGCAACACTCCCCACAAGAACCATGCCGACTAATAGCTCAGGTCGCATAGTGAATAGTTTAGATAAGATTAACGCAGTCACTGGCATTACAATATAATGCAGTAAAGTACAAATTATGACTGCTTTCGGTTTGGTGACGACGCGTTTAAAATCATCAATACTTAACGTTACCCCCATGGTAAACATGACAAACATTAATAATTGTGATGTATGTGGTCGCATAGGCAGAAAGGTATCAGGTGAAAAATAGGCAGCTATTGCACAAAGAATTGCCCATAAAGGAAATAATCGAGTTAATGAAATAATGGATTGTACAAAAAGTTGACTATAGCGCTGCGACATAAAATATCACCTTTTCTTGATAAATCATTAATAATTAAATGGTTATCTTTTGATTGGATTTGTAATTTCCATTCTATTAATTCTACTAAATAGCGTCAAGGTATTTGTTAAGATAGCGTTAATTATTTGTGAAGGCTGTTCTGTTCGCAATTGACTAAGAATATTAAAAATATCGACAATGTTTTCGGGGCGATTTATTTGTCCTTGGCGACCGCTTAACGGCATATCTGGAGCATCAGTTTCCAACACTAAACTTTCCAGCGGTAATTTTGCAATGGTTTGGCGAGTTTTATTGGCTCTGGTATAACTTATTACTCCACCAACACCAATATAATAGCCTAATTTAATAAATTGCAGTGCTTGTTGATAGCTACCAGAAAAGCCATGGATCACCCCATGACATGGCAAATTAGCTTGATGTAATTCATGATAGATAATGTCGTGTGTTTTGCGTGAATGGATTAAAACGGGTAAATCATAGCGCTTGGCTAATACTAATTGAGCTCGAAAATAATCTAGTTGCTGTTGCCAATCAACAGATTGGTCATAACGGTCTAAGCCAATTTCACCAATGGCAACTAATTTTGTAGGGTGAGTACTAACTATATCTGATAGTTGTTCAAGATCAGCCGGCGAGTGTTGATAGATAGGGTGTAAACCGAGTGCAGCATAAAGTTCACTATATTGCTCGGTGAGTTGTAATATTTGACTAAAATGTGTTGCTGATACAGCAGGAATAATTAAGCTATTAATTTTAGCTTGGCGAATATTATTGATTGAATTCTCGAGATCGGTAACAAAAGCAGGAAAATTGAAATGGCAATGCGTATCGATAAACATAGTGCCTCCTATTCTTCGACTTGATGTAATAATATCGGCAATAAATATCGCTGAGCAAACTGTATTATTTGTTCTATTAGATCATCGGTTAATTCGGGATAAAGCCTTGCGTAATAACTATCACATTCTGCGGTAAGAAATTGGCCACCTTGCCAAGTGGTTAATAATTTGCTTATTGCTTTTTCACTGAGTTCAATTTGTCCAGTTTTTGGATTATATGCAGCAAGCAACCAGCTCCATGCGCTTTGTAATGGCATTAATAGTGGTTGGTTGACACCTTTTATAAAACCTTCAACGAGATCCGTTAATAGGGTTAACGCTTGTGGGGCATCAATGTGTAAAAATCGCCATTGGCTGTCTTCTCGGCCATATAAGCGACTTTGGCTGTCGGTTTTATCCCAATTCAAAATACAATAAATTAAGTGATCAATCCATAATGAAATACCATCACGAATCGAGAGTTTAGCTGGGCGCCAAGTTAAAATACCATCTGCTTGAATGTGGGTTAGCCAACCTTGTAATTGATAATGTTGTTCATCTATTGAAATAGTTAAATTTACCTCTAAGGTTGATAGATTAGTTCTCTCTTCAATGATTTTATTGGCTAAAGGTTGCAGTGCTTCACACAGCTCATCATAAATAATCTCACCAAAGGCACCATCTGGTAATTCACCAGTTAACTTAAGCCGTTGGTAAAAGTTATCACAACCTTGCGAGTCTTTAGCAATCATTTCATTTAAAATTTGTAGATTAATTTGATAGCGTTTTAAGTTATCTAGGCTAAAGTTTTCAGCATCGGGCAAGGTGTCATCTAAATAATTGACGTAAAAATTAAAGCGTTTTTGTAAGAAAAACCGAATAGAGTGTTGATAAAAACGTTTTAATTCATCTAGATTGATATTATCTACAATGACTTTGGTAATATCGCTGATAAATGATTGGGTTTCTCCCGCTTTTAACGCGGCAGGTAACCACTCATCAGCATAACTTTTAGGTTCATTTAAGAAATTTTGTGGATTAAATGGTGTGCGAGTATGCAACGTTCTTAAGTTATCAATTAAAGAATTGTTTTTATCTGAATCTTTATCAGTAGCATCATGATAATACTGCACAATATAATCCCAAAGCTCATCGACTAATACTGATGGATAACGTTCGCTATCATCTTTCATATCTCGACCTATATAACTGATATAGAGTTGATCTTGTGCAGATAAAATAGCTTCTAAAAACAGATAGCGGTCGTCAATACGTCGACTACGATCACCTCGACGCGGGTTTTGAGCAATTAAGTCAAAATCTAGAGGTAAAGATGTTCTTGGATAATCACCATCATTCATGCCTAATAAACATACTAATTTAAAAGGAATCGAGCGCATTGGCATCATAGTACAAAAGTTTATCTTACCGACTAAAAAACGATGGGCTAAGTGATTTTGCTCCAATCGTGATTGCATCGCATCATGTAAAATAGTTATTGAAATTTGATCGGTAAAATTAGCATTTAAACCACTGCTAATCAGTTTTTGCCACTCTTCTTGAATCATTAATAAAATTGATTCACGTGAGTCATTACTAACAAAAAAATCATTAATCAGTTCAATACAGCAGCCTTGCCATTCAGTTAATGGCTTGTCTTCACTGAGAATGGTTAACCATTTACGTACGGATTTTATAAATTCTGCTAACTGACCAATTAATTCAGCATCTAAGCCAGTAGCACCATCATAAGCTAGTATCTGTTGCCAACCACCTTGTTCACTATTCATGGTATAACCAAGTAATAACCGTTCAAGGCCAAATAGCCAGCTGTGAGCATTTTCTAGACCAAAACGAATACCTGATTCAATAATCCAAGTATGTAATAAAGTTAGTTGTGACTCACTTATGGCAAACTTTTCGGCAATGGCTGGAATTTCAAGTAGATTAAATAATTCTTCAGCGGTAAAGCGGCTTTCAGTAAAGTTTAAAATAGCAAAAAATCCTTGCACCATTGGATCAATGTTGCGAGCTTTTTGATCGGAAATTGTGAATGGTAAATAGCGTTGTCCTTCAGCGTTACCGAATACTGATCGAATATAGGGTACATATTTATCAATATCTGAAACCATGATAATACAATCACGTAATTCAAGTGTTGGATCGGCATCAAATGCAGATAATAGATAATCATAAAGTACTTCGACCTCACGCTGTTCGCTATGGCAAGCGTGGAAGGTTACTGATCTATCTGTTTTATCTATAGGTGCTTTTACATCACTGTTTTGATAAAGTTCTAAAATATCTTGCTGAATTGAATCTAATAAACATTTTCGCTCATGATCGACAAAAATATCAATATCTTGTTTATTATTGAATTCCTGCAATAAAAATAGGTTATCTCGTCCTAATTTACCCCAAGATGTTAATAATGGGTTAGGAATATTATCAGGTGTATTTTGGATCTCTGATAGCTGTTTTTCTACAATATCGCCCCAATACCATTTGCAAGGATTATTAAACATTAAATGGACATCAATGTGTTGACCAAGTGCTGATAATAATGATAAATAAATTGGTGGTAGTGAGGTAATACCAAAAATATAGACTCGTTTTGGTAACGATTTTAATCTTGTGCGATCGAAATCATTATCTAACAAAATGTCTAACATTTGCTGATAGATATTGGCACGATGATAAGGTTGACTAATTGCAATTAGTTGTCGCCATAATTCAGATTGCCAGATTTCATCTGGATGATTATTTAGTTCAGCTACCGTTTGCTTGCTTTCCCATTTGGCTAACCAGTCAGGGCGATAAACTAAATATTGGTCAAATAATTGTGCGATTCGAGTCGCTAGTTGATACTGTTTTCGTTCTTCTTTATCAATATTAAGATAATGTTTAATGGTATCAAATTCAGGTCGCTCGATAATTTTTGGCAATAGATAATACAAACGCCAAGTCATTGATTCGACATTATAACTATTTTCCTGAGGTGAATTAGGTAACAGAGTTTGGTATAACTGCCAGATAAATTGGCTTGGAAAAAGAAAATCAACATTAGCAACTATCCCTAGATCATTGGCTAATTCAATTTGTAACCATTGTGCCATACCTTGACTTTGCACCATAACCATATCAGGCATAAAAACCTGTTCTAGCGGATCTCTGCGCATTAATTCGCTAACGAGTGATTTGAGTAAATCGACTTGATTAGAATGATAAATGGTGAACATAGTTACATTAATATTAATAGAATTAATCAGATTATCGCTGATTGCTATTAATAAATCTAGCCATGTTTAAATAGTAACTTTTTATAAGTAAATAACTATATAAAATACCAATGGTTTATAAAAATTTTGAGGAAAGGGGTTTTTTAGAGGTAAAAATTGTGTCTTTTAGATAGTGATAATTTAAATAGTCGTTCAGCAAATAATAAAAAAGGCCACAATTTATTAATTTGTAGCCTTTTATTGCCTAGTTTAGTGATCAATATCTTTATTGACCTAAACGACGAGTTAATTCTATAACTCGTATTTTTGCTAAGGCTTTTGAAAGTTCAGCAGATGCTTGAGCAAAAGACATATCATCGCTAGGATGATTAATGTGTTCTTGCGCTTGTCTTACTGCTTCTTGAGCCCTTGCTTCATCCAAGTCTTCACCACGAATGGCGGTGTCAGCTAAGATTGTTACCATAGTTGGTTGTACTTCTAAAATACCGCCAGATAGATAAATAAACTCTTCTTCACCATCGGCTTTAACAATCCCGACCATTCCCGGCTTAATGGTTGTCAGTAAAGGCGTGTGACCAGGATAAATCCCAAGTTCACCTTCTCGTCCTGTGACTCTGATTCGCTGAACATCACCTGAAAAAAGGTGAGATTCAGCACTAACAACTTCTAATTGATAGGAAGTTAGTGCCATAATGCTCTCTCCGTTCTATAAATCTCTTAGAGAGATTTCGCTTTCTCAATCGCTTCGTCGATTGAACCAACCATATAAAATGCTTGTTCAGGAATATGATCATAATCACCATTCATAATACCTTTAAAAGCGCTAATTGTGTCTTTTAATGGTACATATTTACCTGGTGAACCGGTGAACACTTCCGCAACGAAGAATGGTTGAGATAAGAAACGTTGAATCTTACGTGCACGAGCAACAGTTAATTTATCATCTTCTGATAATTCATCCATACCAAGAATTGCAATGATATCTTTTAATTCTTGATAACGTTGAAGGATTGACTGTACGCCACGAGCACAATCGTAATGTTCTTGACCAACTACAAGTGGATCTAATTGACGACTGGTTGAGTCAAGTGGGTCAACCGCTGGGTAGATACCTAATGATGCGATTTGACGACTTAATACGATTGTTGCATCCAAGTGAGCAAAGGTTGTTGCTGGCGATGGGTCAGTTAAGTCATCGGCAGGTACATATACTGCTTGGATTGAGGTAATTGAACCTGTTTTAGTTGAGGTGATACGTTCTTGTAATAACCCCATTTCTTCTGCTAATGTCGGTTGGTAACCTACCGCAGATGGCATACGACCTAATAGTGCAGATACTTCGGTACCGGCTAAGGTATAACGGTAAATATTATCGATAAATAATAGTACGTCTTTACCTTCATCACGGAATTTTTCTGCCATTGTTAAACCAGTTAACGCTACGCGTAAACGATTTCCTGGTGGCTCATTCATCTGACCATAAACCAATGATACTTTGTCAAGTACGTTTGATTCTTTCATTTCATGATAGAAGTCGTTACCTTCACGAGTACGTTCACCTACACCAGTAAACACTGAGTAGCCTGAGTGCTCGATAGCGATGTTACGAATTAATTCCATCATGTTTACAGTTTTACCAACACCTGCACCACCAAATAGACCAACTTTACCACCTTTTGCAAATGGACAAATTAAGTCGATAACTTTGATACCAGTTTCAAGTAATTCTGTTGAGTTAGCCAACTCTTCGTATGTTGGTGCTGCACGGTGAATTGCCCAACGCTCTTCTTCACCAATTGGACCTGCTTTATCAACAGGATCACCTAGTACGTTCATTATACGGCCAAGTGTTTTTGTTCCTACAGGAACTTCAATGCCGTGACCTGTATTTACTACTTTAAGTCCACGTCTTAAACCATCAGATGAGCCCATTGCGATACAACATACAACGCCACCACCTAATTGTTGCTGAACTTCCAGAACTAATTTATCAGTGCCAGTTTCCACTTCTAATGCATCATATACCTTTGGTACTGCATCTTCTGGGAATTCGACATCAACCACCGCACCGATGATCTGGACAATCTTTCCAGTAGCCATTTTTAATCCTCTACGTCTTTTTCTTAACTATAAGCCAATATTTAGCACTAACCTGAAACAGCAGCTGCACCAGATACAATATCAATTAATTCATTTGTGATCGCACCTTGACGGGCTTTGTTATACACAATTTGTAATTCATTAATTAAATTTGCACCGTTATCGGTTGCTGCTTTCATGGCCACCATTCTTGCTGCTTGTTCACTCGCTAAATTGTCAACCACCGCTTGATAGACTTGTGATTCAATATAACGACGTAAAATCACATCTAATAATGATTTTGCATCAGGCTCATAAATATAATCCCATGATGAAGCTTTAAGTTCTTTATCTTCTGAAGCCGGTAATGGTAATAATTGCTGTATTGTTGGTTTTTGCGACATAGTATTAATAAACTTATTGGTTACAATATATAGTTTATCAATTTTACCGTTGTCATATGCCTCAAGCATTGTTTTTACCGGACCAATTAAATCAGATAAAGTTGGTTCATCACCTAAATTGGTTACTTGGGTTAAAATGTTGGTTTTTACTGAAGAGAAAAACGAAACACCCCGAGAACCAATTAAAGCAACATCTGCTTCAACGCCTTTCTCTTGCCATGCTGACATATCAGCAATAACAGTTTTGAAAAGATTGATATTTAATCCACCACATAAGCCACGATCGGTTGAAATGATAAGATAGCCAACTCGCTTAACATCCCTTTCTTCCAGATAAGGATGCTTAGTGCCTATTTGAGCTAACGCTAAATGTCCAATTACTTCACGAATCATTTCAGCGTATGGACGACTAGCCGCCATTCTATCTTGCGTTTTACGCATTTTAGAATTAGCTACCATTTCCATCGCTTTGGTGATTTTTTGCGTACTTTGGATACTGGCAATTTTCGTTCTAATTTCTTTTGCATTAGCCATTTGTTACCTCACCCTTACCAAGTTTGAGTTGATTTAAAGCTTTCAAGCATTGCTTTTAACTTGTTTTCAATCTCATCATTGTAATTGCCTGTTTCGTCGATTTGCTTAACAAAATCGGCATATTGACTATGGGCATAAGCAAGAAGTGCTGTTTCAAATGATAATACTTTAGCAAGTTCAACATCTTCAAGATAACCACGCTCTGCAGCGTAAAGTACAATTGATTGCTCAGCAACAGTCATTGGCGAGTATTGCTTTTGTTTGAGTAATTCAGTTACTTTTTCACCATGGCTTAATTGATTTCTTGTTGCTTCATCTAAGTCAGAGGCAAATTGTGAGAATGCTGCTAATTCACGATATTGTGCAAGTGCAGTACGAATACCTCCAGATAATTTTTTCATTATCTTAGTTTGTGCAGCACCACCAACACGAGAAACCGAAATACCAGGGTTTACCGCTGGACGAATACCTGAGTTAAATAAACTAGTTTCAAGGAAGATCTGACCATCAGTAATCGAAATTACGTTTGTTGGTACGAACGCCGAAACGTCACCAGCTTGAGTTTCGATAATTGGTAATGCAGTTAATGAACCAGTTTTACCTTTTACTTCACCTTTAGTGAATTCCTCAACATAAGCTTCGTTAACACGAGCTGCACGTTCAAGTAAACGAGAGTGAAGATAGAATACATCACCAGGGTAAGCTTCACGTCCAGGTGGACGACGAAGTAATAATGAAATTTGACGATAAGCAACCGCTTGTTTTGATAAATCATCATAAACAATTAATGCATCTTGACCGCGATCACGGAAGTATTCTCCCATGGCGCAACCAGCGTAAGGTGCTAAGTATTGTAATGCTGCAGATTCAGATGCTGATGCCACAACCACAATTGTGTTTTTAAGTGCACCATGCTCTTCAAGTTTACGCACTACGTTAGCAATAGTTGATTGTTTTTGACCGATTGCAACATAAATACATTTAACACCAGAATCACGTTGATTAATAATGGCGTCAATTGCTAATGCGGTTTTACCTGTTTGACGGTCACCGATGATAAGTTCACGTTGACCACGACCAATTGGAATCATTGAGTCAACCGCTTTATAACCAGTTTGTAATGCTTGGTCAACTGATTGACGGTCGATAACACCTGGAGCAACCACTTCTACTGGTGAAAATCCATCATGTTGAATAGAACCTTTACCATCAATTGGTTCACCGAGGGTATTAATAACACGGCCTAATAAACCATCACCTACTGGTACCTGCAAAATACGGCCAGTACATTGCACTTTCATCCCTTCAGATAAGTCTTCGTATGGTCCCATGACCACAGCACCAACAGAATCTCTTTCAAGGTTTAATGCCATTGCATAACGGTTGCCTGGTAATGCAATCATTTCACCTTGCATTACATCAGTTAATCCGTGGATTCGAAGAATACCATCACTTACAGATATGATAGTTCCTTCATTGTGAGCATCACTCACAATATTGAACTGAGCTATCCGCTCTTTAATTAGTTCACTTATTTCAGTTGAATTTAGCTGCATTATCAGTCCCCTTAAGACTGTAGAGCGTCATTTAGTCGATTTAGACGCCCTCTGATACTACTATCAATAACCATATCGCCCGTACGAATAATAAAACCAGAAATGAGCGATTTATCAATATGACATTTTAGTTTTACTTTTCGTGATAAACGTTTTTCGACTGCGACAGAAATTTTATCAAGTTGTTCACTGGTAAGCTCATTAGCAGAAATAACCTCAACATCTGCTTGTGCTTCTTTGTCTAAACAGTATTGCTCAAACAAACTTAACACTTCAGGAAGAAGAGATAAACGTTTGTTTTCAGCCATAACTTTAATAAAATTAGTGCTAAACTCATCTAATACATCTTTACAGATATTGATGAGTAAGTTAGCCACTGAATCAGTTTTCATGTCAGATGTTAAGATACTTCTTATTTGAGCATCTTTGCTCACTTCAGATGTTAACACCAACATTTTGTGCCATGATTCGATGCTATTTTTTTCAACAGCAAAGTCGAAAGCGGCTTTAGCATAAGGGCGAGCAATCGTAATTAAGTCAGCCATTGCTCTATTCTCCTTATAGTTCAGCTACGAGTTTATCAATGATGTCGCTGTTAGCGGCTTCATTAACAGAACGTTCAATAATTTTTTCTGCACCGGCAATAGCGAGTGTAGCGACTTGTTGTTTAAGCTCTTCTCTAGCGCGTTTGCGCTCAGCTTCAACTTCAGCAAGTCCTTGAGCAACAATCCTTTCTTTTTCACGAGAAGCTTCTTGTTGTGCTTCTTCAAGAATGGCTGCTTTGCGTTTATTCGCTTGCTCAATAATTGCATTAGCCTCAACCTTAGCCTGTTGCATTATGTCAGATGTATTTGCTTTGGCTAATTCCAAATCTTTTTTTGCTGTTTCTGCTGAAGCAAGTCCATCTGCTATCTCTTTTTGGCGTTTTTCAATCGCTCGGATAACGGGTGGCCAAACAAACTTCATACAGAACCAAACAAACAATACAAATGTAATTGCTTGGCCGAGGAGAGTTGCGTTCATATTCATGAGACAATTCCTCTTAAATTATTATTAGCCTGCAACAGCAAAAATGACATATAACGCAATACCTACACAAATCATAGGGATCGCATCAACTAAGCCCATAACGATAAAGAATTGGGTACGTAACATAGGCATTAATTCTGGTTGGCGAGCAGCACCTTCTAAGAATTTACCACCTAATAAACCAATACCAACTGCACCACCGATTGCAGCTAATCCCATCATTAAGCCTGCGGCTACATATAAAATTTCCATTATATACTCCAGTTTATTATCAAAAAAATTTAAAAATTAATGATCTTCTGTTGCCGAAGCCATCGCTAAATAGACAATCGTCAACACCATAAAAATAAATGCTTGTAAGGTAATTATCAGAATATGGAAAATAGCCCATGGTAATGATAATACCCATTGTGACCACCAAGGTAATAGTGCTGCAATTAAGATGAAGATAAGTTCACCTGCATACATGTTACCGAAAAGTCGTAATCCTAATGAGACAGGTTTAGCTAATAAACTAACAAGTTCTAGGACTAAGTTAATTGGTGCAAATGCCCAATGATTAAAAGGATGTAAAGTATATTCTTTAATAAAACCTGTAATCCCTTTATATTTGATTGAATAGAAGATGATAAGTGCAAAGACACCTAAAGACATTGACATGGTAATACTAACGTCAGCTGTCGGTACGACTCTTAAATGTGATAAACCTAAATATTGCCCAGCGTAAGGTAGGAAATCAACGGGGATCAGATCTAGTAAGTTCATTAAAAATACCCAAATAAACACAGTAAGCGCTAAAGGAGCAATAAGTTTATTTTGGCCAGTAAACATGTCTTTGACGGTATTATTGACAAATTCAAAGATCATCTCGACTGCACATTGAAGTTTACCTGGTACGCCACTCGTTGCTTTCCTTGCAACACGATGGAAAATCCATAAAAACAGCACACCAAGTAAAATTGAAAAGAACAATGAATCAAGATTAAAGGTCCAAAAACCAGAACCGACTTGCAAGTTCTCTAGATGGTGTTTTATATAAGCTTGCGGTGAAGCTGGAGAGGAAACTGCCATATAACCCTCTTACCTATTTCTAAAAATAAAAACTACAGCTTGTTATATTTTTTACCTTAAAAGGTATAAACAATTACTGCAATAACCGAAGCTGTTATTTTAAACCTAATTGCCTATATTAAGTCAACAACTGATTAAAAAAATAAAGAATTTAGACACTTTTTACTAATTTTGCGTAAAGAATAACAGCTTTAATAGTCACTTTATTAGAAATAATTTTCACCAATAGCCTAATTAATGAAGAAAAAATAGGCTAATTTGATTGTTTAACCGCATCAGCAATTTTTTCAGCAAGTTGCTGAACTTGTGATTGATTGCTACCTTCAACCATCACTCTAATAAGAGGCTCTGTACCTGACTTACGTATGAGTACTCGTCCATTATTACCGAGTTGTTGTTCTGCCTGTGCAATAGCTGATTTGACCTCAGGGTTCATTAATGGATCATCTTTACCAGAGAAACGGACATTAATTAATATTTGTGGTAGCATTGTCATACCACTACATAAATCAGCTAATGACATATTATTGCGTACCATGGCAGCTAAAACTTGTAAGCCAGCAACAATACCATCACCGGTAGTCGTTTTATCTAGCAGTAGAACATGACCTGAATTTTCAGCGCCTAATCGCCAATTTTTTTCAACTAGCATTTCAAGGACATATCTATCGCCGACTTTTGCTCTTACAAATGGAATTCCAAGATTTTTAAGGGCGATTTCCAGTCCCATATTACTCATTAGCGTACCGACCACACCACCTTTAAGCTGACCCTGTCTTAATGCTTCTCGAGCGATGATATAAATAATTAAGTCACCATCAATTTTATTACCTTTATGGTCAACCATAATAATACGGTCGCCATCGCCATCAAGAGCGAAACCTAAATCGGCTTTTTCATTGATAACTTGCTCAGTTAACGCTTTTACATCAGTGGCACCACAATTTTCATTGATGTTAACGCCATCAGGATCACAGCCAATTTTGATCACTTTGGCGCCAAGCTCACGCAATACTTTCGGGGCAATGTGGTAAGTGGCTCCATTTGCACAATCCACCACAATTTTTAGGCCTGATAAACTTAAATCGTGATCAAAAGTACTTTTACAAAATTCAATATATCGACCAGCAGCATCGGTTATTCGACTGGCTCGACCTAACTGTTTTGATTCGACGCAATCGATCTCTTTTTCTAGTTGTGCTTCGATTTCTAACTCAATTGCATCATCAAGTTTGCGTCCTTCGTTTGAGAAAAATTTAATGCCATTATCATAGAAAGGATTATGTGAGGCAGAAATGACTACACCTGCATCAGCACGAAATGTGCGAGTTAAATAAGCAATCGCTGGTGTTGGCATTGGCCCAGTAAATGCAGCTGCAACACCAGCCGAAGCAAATCCTGCCTCTAATGCTGATTCTAGCATATAGCCTGAAATGCGAGTATCTTTACCGATGATGACTTTTTTTACACCATCTTTAGCCAGTACTCGCCCAGCAGCCCAACCTAATTTGAGAGCAAAATCAGGCGTTATAGGATATTCTCCAACTTTTCCACGAATACCATCTGTCCCAAAATATTTCCGATTAGACATGTTATTTCCTCATACAGAATTTTTATTTAACTCATTGCCAGCGTTATAATGTTAACGTTACTGCTATTTTATAAAAGTGCTTAGCTAAACTATTCTCGATTATCGTTAGCAAACTTCAATAATACTTGGCTTTCTTTAATAAAACGTTCGGCATAATTACCAAACCATTTGGTTACTTCATTAAAATTCTCAATGAATTTTGTTTTATCTCTTTGTTCGATTAATTCAACCATTTGCCCAAAACATTGATAGTAGCGTTTAATTAATTCAATGTTGGCATCTGACGCCATGATGATATCGGCATAAAGCACTGGATCTTGAGCAAATAATCGGCCTACCATCATTAACTCAAGTCGATAAATAGGTGATGATAGGGTAACTAATTGCTCTAAATCAGCGTGTTCTCGTTGTAAATTTACACCATATGAGAATGAAGTAAAATGACGCAATGCTTGAATAAATGACATGCATTTATCATGTTCTTTAGCATCAATTGCACATAAATTTGCTCCCCAAATCCGCATTTGTTCAATTAACCATTGGTATTGTTCTGGGTAACGTCCTTGACAGTAAACAATAACTTGTTTAGCTAAATTAGGTACATCAGGGCCGAACATAGGATGTAAGCCAACTACAGGGCCAGCATGTTTAGTTAACATCGCTTGTAATGGTTTGACTTTGATTGAAGTAAAATCAGTTAAAATGCAATCTTTAGGTAGTGGTGGTAATTGTTCAATTATTTCACAAGTTTTGTTGATAGGCACTGTCACAATAACTGCAGCTGCATCAGCGACTACTTCTGCAGCTTGATGCATCGTTTTTGAGCCTAGTGTTTTGACTTGGTAACCAGATAAGGTAAATAATCTGGCGAATAGTCGGCCCATTTGGCCATTACCGCCAATAATAACAATTGATCCTTTACCGGAGTAAACTTTTTTAAATCCTTTATCATTTTCACTAATATAAGACTCACGCATTAAACGACGTAAAATATCTTCAATTAGCGCAGGCGATATACCTAAATCTTCGGCTTCTTGTTTCCGTTTAGCTAACATATCCGCTTCACGTTTTGGATCGTAAATTGGAATTCCATGCTCGCTTTTCACCTCACCAACTTCGGCAACTAATGCTAGTCGCTGACTAATTAAAGATAAAATCGATTTATCTACTTCATCAATTTTATTGCGCAATGCAAGTAATTCCTTTGACATATTTGCTGGATCCTTTATCACAAGTTATAGCTTTTACTGTAATTGCTTAACAGTATAACGTATTTTTGGTAGCATGGGTTAATAGCAAAATTAAATCAAATACAATAAATTTATGATTAAAGTTATCTCATTTAACATTAATAGCCTTCGGGCAAGAATTCACCAATTAGCTGCGATTATTGATAAACATCAGCCTGATATCATTGGCTTGCAAGAGACCAAAGTTCATAACGATCAATTTCCAATTGAGGAACTAGCACAGTTCGGTTATCACTTACATTTTCATGGTCAAAAAGGGCATTATGGCGTGGCATTATTGACTAAGCAAAAACCATTATCAGTTCAATGTGGTTTTCCAACTGATGAGGAAGGTGCTCAATGTCGATTAATTATGGCTGAATTACCGACTAGCCAAGGTAATTTAATCGTTATCAATGGCTATTTTCCTCAGGGAGAAAGTTTACACCATGAAATCAAATACCCTGCTAAACGTAAATTTTATCAGGATTTAAATCAGTACATACAAAGCCAGCAACTTAATAGTCAATTATCCTTAATTATGGGGGATATGAATATTTGTCCAACTGATTTAGATATCGGTATTTCTGATGAAAGTCGTAAACGATGGCTGCGTACTGGTAAATGTTCTTTTTTGCCTGAAGAGCGTGAATGGATAAATAATTTAATGTCTCTTGGTTATACTGATACTTATCGTCATGCTAATCCTGAATCGCAACGATATTCATGGTTTGATTATCGCTCTAAAGGGTTTGATAGTGAAACAGGATTAAGAATTGATTTAATATTAGCCAGCGAAAAGTTACAGCAATATTGTCAGCAAACCGGTATCGATTATGATATTCGCGGCATGGAAAAGCCATCTGACCATGCACCGATCTGGGCACAATTTGATTTAGATTAAACTTCAACCATAAGGATAATAGTATGCAAAGCAGTTCGATTTTATCGGTCAAAGATCTTAACCAAATGGTTAAAGATCTGCTTTCTGATGCTATTGGACAAATTTGGTTAGTGGGGGAAATTTCTAATTTTTCTCGCCCTTCTTCTGGCCATTGGTATTTCACACTAAAAGATGAAGTTGCTCAAGTGCGTTGTGCTATGTTTCGTAATAGTAATTTTCGCACCGGATTTACTCCACAAAATGGTCAACAAGTGTTGGTAAATGCTTCGGTAACGCTTTATGAAGCACGTGGCGAATATCAATTGGTCATTAATAAAATGCAACCCGCGGGTGCCGGATTGTTACAACAAAAGTTTGAGCAGTTAAAACAAAAACTGTCAGAAGAAGGATTGTTTGATCCTATTTATAAACAAACATTACCCGATAATATTCGTACGGTTGGAATTATTACTTCAGCAACTGGAGCTGCGTTGCATGATATTTGTCAGATATTAAATCGACGCGATCCTAGTTTGCATTTGATTATCTATCCAACTCAGGTACAAGGTAATGAAGCGGCTGCCCAAATAGCAAGGATGATTGAAATTGCCAATGTACGCCAAGAATGTGATGTGCTAATAGTTGGGCGGGGCGGGGGCTCACTTGAGGATCTTTGGGCATTTAATGAAGAAGTGGTTGCAAGAGCAATTTTTGCTAGCCGAATACCGATTGTCAGTGCTGTTGGTCATGAAGTCGATTTTACGATTGCCGATTTTGTTGCTGATGTTCGTGCAGCAACGCCATCCGCAGCGGCCGAGCTGGTAAGTCGAGACAAACTAGAGCAAATTAAGCGTTTGCAAGTTCAAGAACAATATTTATGCATGGCGATGGATTACTATTTAATGCGCCGACGAGAACGCTTAAATAAATGGCGCCATCAATTACAAACACAGCACCCTCAAGCAAAATTATCGAAACAATTAAATCGTTTATTAACTGGCCGTCATGCCTTGTTTGAAAATATGCAGCAATATTTATTAAGGCAATCTTATCGCCATAACCTACTTGATAAACGTTTAGTTCGTGTTTCACCACAACATAAAATTCTTTATTATGGGCAAAGCCTTGAGCAAAAACAGCAACAAATCATTAATTTGATTCAAAACAAGCTGACAGATGCTAAGCATCAGTTTGTATTACAAACATCTCAGCTGAATAGTGTTAGTCCACTAGCAACCCTAGAACGAGGTTATTCAGTAACAACTAATCAGCAACACAAAGTGATACGCTCAGTTGAACAAGTCGTTATTGGAGAAATTATTGAAACACAGTTAAAAAGTGGCAAAGTAACTAGTCAAATTATTGAGATTAATAAAAAATCTAATTCACAATAGTTTTGTTAAGATTTGAAAAATTAACTTATTATAGCTTAATTGAAAATTAACTTTTTATTTAGCTATTTTGTTTTTATTAATAGTCTATCTTATTTAATAAATTTAATGTGCGAAATTGGATAAAATTGTATCTTAAATAGTATTAAGGATATAATATTCAGCAAATTTATTAAAAAATACTAAGAGAATAAAGTGGTTATGCATCCTCCAATAGGTATTGATTTAGGTACTACCAATAGTTTGATTTGTGTTTGGCAAAATGGTCAATCAACGCTTATTCCCAACGCTATCGGCGAAGTTGTTACGCCATCGGTGGTCAGCATTGATGAAGATAACTCTATTTTAGTTGGTCATGCTGCTTTATCACGTTTAACCACTCATCCTAGCCGTAGTGCTGCGGCATTCAAACGTTTTTTAGGCTCAAGTAAAGTTTTTGAATTAGGTGAGCAAAAATTCACTCCAACTGAACTTTCCGCATTGGTTTTAAAATCATTAAAAGCCGATGCTGAAGCTTTTTTAAAACAAGAGATTCGTGATGTAGTAATATCTGTACCTGCTTATTTTAATGATGAACAGCGTAAACAGACTCGCTTTGCTGCTGAGCTAGCTGGCTTAAATGCTGTGCGTTTAATTAATGAACCTACAGCTGCCGCCATGGCGTATGGATTACATGAAGAACAATCTGGAAATACCTTAGTTTTTGATTTAGGTGGTGGTACATTTGATGTTACTGTGTTGGAATATAGCATGCCAATCATTGAGGTTCATGCTTCAGCTGGTGATAATTACTTAGGTGGTGAAGATTTTACTCATGAACTTGTTAAAGCTTGTTTAAGCGAATGGGAAATCAAACAAGCCGACATACCTATTGATGATTATGCTCGTTTGCTAGATTTAGCCGAACAACTAAAATGTAAACTAAGTGGTGAACAAATACATAATTTGACTTGGTCGTGGCAAGATAAGTTGTGGCAATTTTCATTAAATGAAGTAAGAGCTAAATCAATTTGGTTACCTTTACTTAATCGCTTACGAGCACCTGTTGAACAGGCTCTAAGTGATGCTCGCTTAAAACCTAATGAACTTGAGCATATTGTCTTAGTTGGTGGTTCATCACAGTTAGGTGTAGTGCGAGAGTTAGTAACCAAATTATTTGCCAAATTACCTTACCGACACATTAATCCAACGACTATTGTTGCACAAGGGGCAGCAGTGCAAGCGGCATGTCGTTTACGTGATGTTGATGTTGAAGAAGTGATTCTTACCGATGTGTGCCCATATACGCTAGGCATTGAAAGTAGCTCTGGTAATATAAATGGTTTATTTACGCCGATTATTGAACGTAATACAATTGTTCCAACGTCAAAAGTAAAAACCTTTTCTACGACACACCCACAACAAAAAAGCATTATGCTTTCAGTTTATCAAGGTGAAAACCCTCGGGTAGAAAATAATGTTCTAATTGATGAATTTGAAGTTCCTTTAAAGCCAATGGAAAAAATACAAGGGATTGATGTTCGTTTTAGTTATGATTTAAATGGTTTGCTCGAAGTTGATGTAGTATTGCTTGAAACTGGCGTATTGCATGGCAAAGTGATTGATCATAGTCCAATAGGATTAACAGATAAGCAAAAACAAGAGAGCCATGAACGTCTGGCTGCCCTTAAGATTCATCCGCGTGATGAAATGCCAAATCGTACTTTATTAGCGCGACTAGAACGAGCATGGGCACAGTCATTGGGTGATGAACGAATATTAATTGGAGCATATATTGAAGCTTTTATGCAAGTACTTGATCAGCAGAATCCTGAAGAAATCGAGCAAGTACGCAGTGAGATCGAGGTAAATCTTAGCGAGCTTAATCGATAATCATTACCTTTTATAAAATTCCCCCCTTTGCTAATCAGAAAATAGTCTTTCAAAGGGAGGGATATTCAGATGATTTATTTTTGAGGTTATTCTTCTATTGGTGGTCCGTAGCGGTTGGTCTCATTAACAGTTGAAAGCCAACACGGCAATAATAGCAATGGTAATAAAATTGTGGCTGATACAAAATAATAGATACCTCCATTAGAATAACAGTCATTTAAGCGTCGTTTTATTGCCAAAATACTATTGATTGTTGCTAATCCGCATAATACAAGCATAATAGGATGATCTAAATTAGTTTTTTTTGCTGCCTCAATTATTAATAAAAATAAAGGTAAACTAAAAAAGCCTATTTGTTTTAAGAAACCAATTAAATTGGTTCGGCCTCTCCAACGCCAAATTTGCCACCATTCATTTGGTGGAAATGATTTTGATTGAAGCTTTTTCTGGTGATCCATATTTTTGGCTAATAGCAATGCTGAGGATAATTTAATTATGCTATTATTATCATTATTTTGTCCAATTTCTTCTAGTACTTCGATATCCTCTTCTTCGCATAGCGAATCATCTTTGTTTAACTTTTTATTTATAGCATATAATTTATCTATGTTTTGCAATTCATCATTATGTTTTTTAAGGGATGATGGAATAGATAATTTGTCACAAAATGCGTTAGCAAGTTTTTTTAACTGTAGATCATCGCCAGCAAGTTTTTGTAGTATTTGGTGTAGTTTTGTTTTTTGATTTGGTTTATCAAAAACAATCATATACAGTAACATTAAACAACTTACTGATTTGTTGGCTAGTTTATGTGCCCATCTTTGTTCAACTATTTGTTCAATTTCATCCCAATTAACCTCTTCTGGCGAGTCGGTAAACGCCTCAATCGAATTGGGATAATTAACCAACATACTGCCAATCAACTGGTTATCAGTATCGATTAAATTATATAATTCTGTATCATTTTGCCATTCGTTAGACTTAAAGGTATTGATCAGCGGCACTAGCGGATCATTTTCTGGAAGTAAAAATAAGTTATCTTTTTCACGAATAAAGTCCGCGGCTTTAATTGGTGAATTGGCAATAGTAATGGCTAATAAACAGTAACGATACCATTGCCAATAAGCATTTTTATCAGCCTCAATAATTGATTGTTCAGGTGATTTAGGTAAATTATTAACCCCCCTAAATTGATAATATATCGGCCAATCAAACATTTCCATATTTCGATAAGTTACATTGCGGTATAAATGTAATTTGGCGACAAACGGGATATCATCAAATCTATCTAACCATAATCGACCATATAAAAACTGATTGCCTTTTTCGTTATCTGGATCAAATTTAGTCGGGATAGTTGCATTTTCATCACTTTGGTACAACCATTGTTTAAACTCCTGAACAGGTGGCAAATTAGTGAGCCATTCAAGGTGTTGTCTAGCTTGACGCTGTAAATTTTGTAAAATAAATTGTTCAAACTCATCTTCACTTGAGTCAGCTAAGATTTCTTGCAAAAGAGTTTTATTACCGTGTCGTAGCATGATTGCATGTCGGTATAAACGATATAACCGATTGTTTCCATCATCGCATAATAAAGTGTGTAGAACTTGACGATAATTCCAATGATTATCCAGAGCCCAGGTTATAACAGCCGCAATTTCATTGCTGTAGTTTTGTTTCCTAAATTTCAGTAGTCGGGAAATTGTTGATGGCGTAAATTGCGGAATACTATATATATAAGTTTCCTGATCTTCTGCCGTTAAACAATAAGATTTGTTTAATGCCAGAATTAATAATGGTAGATAATCAAACAGATTCTTGGAACACCATAACATTAACCAGCTGGTGGCCTTTTCTTGATATTGTGGTAAACGATAAAGTTCTAACCAAAGTGATAAGGCGTTTTGTTCGTCTTCAAGCAGTGAATACTGCATTGCGGCGACAGATTTCCATTGTTCCTGAATTTGCTGTTCTTGATTAGGATCGGCAATACAAGTTAAGGCATAGTCTAATAATCCTCTATTTGGCGATTTAGCAAAATAATACCAATCGGCTAATTCTTGCATGAACTCTGGATTATCAGGTAGGTAAACTACAGTATGAATAGATAAATATTCTGCTAACTCTACTGCTGGTTTTTCCCAGAAAAGCCATCTAGCACAACGAGCATAGTCGATGGTTACATTTTGTATGGCTTTGTTCGTTCTTGGTAAGCTGTCGTAATCAAAAAAATCACCACGATCAATATGATCAAAAAAGTTCTCATACATATCAGCGTCGTTGGGCGAATAACTTTTTATTTGCTGACGCCAGCGTAGATTATCAGCTAATATTTTCACACATGATAGTGATATCGTCACAGTGTCATAACTGATATCTAACAGTTTCCATTTAGCAATTTCCAGTATAGACATTGGGTAATCATAAAATGAAGCAACAAATTTATGCCACTCATTCACATCATGGCATCGAGCCGGATCCTCGAGTAATGCTTGATAGTTATCACTGATTTCTTTGATTTGTCGCTCTTCTTCGGTGAGGGGTTTAATGACCTCTTCAGCGAGATTTTCTTGATTTAATTCTTCAGTTATTGATTCTGGTGATTTTGCATACTGCATTGCTAATTCATAGGCTTCGCGTAGCGCTTTAAAACCATCAGGATCTGTTTCAGGATGATATTCAGGTAGTTTTGCCCGATATGCTTGTCGAATCACGGCGATATCGGTAGTTTTATCAATTGCTAATAATTGCCAAAAATTGTTATTCATGACCAAGCATACTCCATTAATGATTCAGATTTTTCCAATTCTTCTATCTCAATATGCCAAGGCAGGTGATGATAAGGGGAATCTTCGTCGGTATATAATTTAGTCATGGTCCATGTTTGGGATGAACGGCATAAGTCACAACGTAATCTTTCTAAATCTTCTTTATTAGTCAATGATTCCCAATATTGATAACCGACAAACCAACCAGAAAAATAACTTTGCCATGATGAATAATAATATTGTGCTCGCAGTCCAATTCTATACAAAATCCAAAGGGCTTCTTCTTCAGTAATAAATTTATTGGTGATGCCATTACGTAATATATAACCCATACGTGCGTAATCCCAACTACGGATGCCTCCAGTACCACATTCAGAATAAGTCTGTTCAACAAATTCGAGCAAAACTTTATCATAATCGCTCTGTTTCTCGGTGTAATTTAACCAATCTAATGCCGATAGACGAGGATACATAAAGTAATGTTTAGATAAGGCTGTTGCATGACCATCATCGACCATATTAAAAACCATTGCTAATAGTGTTTCTCGAGAGTGGATGCCCCAGTCTTTTTGCATATCAATATATTCATAACCTGGGAAAAAAAATGGTGAGGTATAACTTGCACCACTCTCTTTATTTAAGGCAACCATTGGTGCTGATAGACCATATAACCAATCGATATAATCTTGATTCATCGCTTTATTCCATTAATTTTTTATACAACCTTTTTATAAACGATAACAGATTTTATAAAAAAATAAATGTTTGTTATAACAATTAAATTAATTCCTTTTTTGCTATAGATTAGCTAAAAAAATCGAAAGATTTTATTTTTTAGAACAATAAAATTATTTTGCAAAACTATATCTACAAGGCATAATAAAAGCTATTCATCAGTATTTGAATTCTACTGAGTAGTAAATAAAAGGAGTGATAATGAAAAAATTTTTCTTAGTAACAGCATTAGTAACGAGCGCATTAATGCTACAAGGTTGTGTTGCTGCTGTTATTGGCGTCGGTGCTGGAGCTACCGCAAAAGTGGCTACTGATCCACGTACCACCGGAACACAAGTTGATGATACGACCCTGAACACTCGAATGAATAATAAGTTAAGTGAAAATGGGCCTTTCTTTATTGGTTCACGTATCTCTTCAAGTACTTATGATGGCAATATTGTTTTGACAGGCCAAGCCAATGCTGAACAAATTGAAAAAGCTGAACGTTTAGCTTATCAAGTTGAAGGTGTAAAAAAAGTTTATAACCAAATTCGCGCAGGAGAGCCAGTTGGGGCAGGAACTATTACCAATGATATGTGGATAACCACCAAAGTTAAATCTCAACTTGTAATGAATTCTAAAACCAAAGCACGTAATATCAAAGTTGTTACTGAAAATGGCGAGGTATTTTTAATCGGTATTGTCAGCAACGAAGAGGGAAAACAAGCCGCTACCATTGCTAGTAAAGTTGCTGGTGTGAGAAAGGTGGTTACATTATTTACCCTTCGTTAATTACGAATGTAAAAGCTAAAAGGCTTCAAAAAGGGAGAAATTATTCTCCCCTTTTTTAGTTAACAACCTGCTAATTTAATACGTTCAATTATTTTTTCAATCCCTTGTAGCCGAGACAGGCTTAATTCATCAGTAATTTTTAATTGCTTTAATATTGCAAGGAAATCGATGGCTTTGATTTGTTCTGCTGTTTTATGATTGGCAATAATGATTAAAATAGCTAGCAAGCCTTTTACGATTCTACCTTCACTATCACCTTGAAAGGTAAAAGTATTATCTAATTGTTTTTCATTAGTTAACCATACCCGATTTTCACAACCATAAATTTGGTTGGATTCTATTTTTTTTAAATCCGGAAAATCAGGTAATTGTTTTGCTAAGGCAATTAATTGTCTATAACGATCTTGCCAGTTATGTTGTTTAGAAAATAATTCAAATAAAGTTTGTTGTGATAGCATAATTAAAACCGATTAGTAATTGAACAAGTCATTAACGTTTCTTTGATTAACTACATATATAGCTTAAGTGAGTAATTCAATGGCATTTTGTAATGCTGTAATAAAATGATCAATATCGTGCTGATTATTATATGGCATAAGTGAAATACGAATAACACCATGACAACCAAGTTTATCCATAAGTGGTTTAGCACACAATTCACCGGTTCGGATGGCAATATTTTGTTCGCTTAATAAAATAGCGATATCATTATGATGAATGTTTTGTATATTAAAGCTAATGATAGGGCTATTGCTAACGCTATAAAATTGTATATTAGTTAACTGGCTTAATTTTGATTCAGTATAGCTTGCTAATTGTTTTATATAATTTTCTAATTGTGCTTCATTCCACTTTGTTAACCAGTCTAAGGTTGCTTTAAAACCAATAATGCCCGCTATATTTTGTGTACCAGCTTCAAATTTATAGGGAAGATCTTCAACTGTAAATCCGGTAAATGAAGCCGCTTTTAACATTTTACCGCCGCCATGCCAAACATCCATTTGATTGAGTAAATGTTGTTTTCCATATAGTATCCCCAATCCAGTTGGGCCATATAACTTATGAGCAGAAAAGGCATAAAAATCAATATTTAATTTTTCAACATCAATCGGATGATGTACAACGCCTTGAGCGCCATCCACGACTAATACCGCATTGGTTTGATGAACTAGTTGACTAATTTGGGCTAAATCTGGACAAAAACCAGTAACGTTAGACATTTGAGTTATGGCAACAATTTTGGTTTTCGCTGAGAGTAATCTTGAAAGCTCATCAATATCTGCTGACCACTTAATGATCTTTGCGCCAGTTTGTTTCGCTACAATAAGCCAAGGTAACAAGTTGCTGTGATGTTCTAACTCACTAACAATGATCTCATCACCTATATGTAATTGTGCTCTAGCATAACTTTGAGCAATTAGGTTGATTGATTCGGTTGTGCCACGAGTCCAAATTATTTCACAATTTGACTTAGCATGAAGTAGATCAGCAATATTTTGCCTAGTTTGATCAATCGTTGCGGTGACTTGTAGCGCATCTTGATGCAAACTACGTTGCGCTGTTGCAGTGTTATGCCCGTAATACTCAACGGTTGCATCGATCATGGCTTGCGGTTTCAGCGCGGTAGCAGCTGAATCAAGATACACATTATGGCTAGTTAGGGCAGGGAAATCTGCCCTAAATTTTTCGAGTAGTAGCATATTATTGTGTAAGTTCAAGTCCTGCAATTCCATTCCAATAACCGTTACAGTCTCGTTTATGTTCAATGTGTAAAGGATTTAGTCCTTCTTCATTAGCTCTAAATTGCTTAACTACCTCGAGTGTTTCAATTCCAAGCGGAGAAATACGCACGATATCAACTAATCCTTTCATCTCTTTTAGATTATTACCTAAGTTATAACAATAACCACTTTGTGTTTGAATACCGTTAAGAACAAATACTTTTTGTTGTTCTTGAGAAAATACTTCTCGACCAACGGGATATTTAATACAGCAAGTCTCACATTTATCTTTTGGTTTATCTTCCGATCTAGCAGTAAAACAGCGGGCGGAATAGGCTAATGGTAAATAACCATAACTAAATACTTCAACTTCAAAATTGCGCTCAATTTTCAATGCATCAAATTGTTTTAAAACATTGCTTAACCAATCGCGAGAAAGTTCAACTGGCATACACCAACGCACCATACCTTGTTTTTGTAATAATTTTAGGGTTAATGCGTTATAACAGTTAATAGCCGGACCAGCGACAAAAGGTAAATTATTGTCATGAGCGACATTAATTGCTGCTAAATCATTAGCTTCAATTAAAAAATCACCATTATTAACTAGTTGTTTTAAATCAATTAGTTCTGATGGAGCTTCAAGCAGTGCTAGGGTAGAAAGTACGACTTGTTTACCAGATTTGGCAATTTCTTTGGCTAAATCTAACCAATTAGGTACTTTCATTTCCCGACGCTTGGTGCATACCGTTTCGCCCATATAAATAATATCTGCGTCACTATCTTTTGCTGCTTGGTAAAAAGCTTCGGTTTCAATTTTAGGCCAATAATAAAGCACAGGGCCTAACGCATATTTCATAGTCTTGCTCACTATATCTGTATTTAATTATTTTAAATAGTCAATGTTTGATAGCTATTTTCTAGCGCTAATATCAAAAGTCATCTAGATTAGTATCATATTTATTTTATTGGTAAATATGAGTAAATATGTTTACGCTTTATTGCCATTTACGATGGTAAGCACCTAATGTTGTTTGTGTGCCTTCTGATACTGATCCTAATGTATCCATCCAGTTCTTTTCTGCTTGGAATGTTTGAGGATTAGCTTTATAACGATCAATAGCTTGTCGCCAAACTTTGGTTACTTGTTCCACATAAGCTGGACTACGCTGCCGACCCTCAATTTTTACTGAGGCAATATTAGCAGCAAATAGTTCTGGTAACAGTTCAATGGTATTTAAACTTGTTGGTTCTTCAATCGGGTGATACAGTTCATCGCCAACAAAATAGCGTCCTTTACATAAGGTTGGGTAACCCGCATTTTCACCTTTCTTATGGCAATCGATTAATACATTATTCAATCTAGATTCAAGCCCTTTATCGGTCTCTTCCCAACGGACAAATTTTGCTGGTGAACAAGCTCCTACTGTATTGGGGGATTCGCCGGTTAAATATGAAGATAAATAACAGCGACCTTCTGCCATAATACATAAACTACCGAATGCAAATACTTCCAATGGTACTGGAGAGACTTGTGATAACTGTTTTACTTGATGCATGGATAACACTCGCGGTAAAACAATACGATGTACCTGAAAGTTATTATGATAAAACTTAATTGATTCTTCATTGGTTGATGATGCTTGAACCGAGACATGGCGCTCAAGATTAGGATGTTTTTCAGCTGCATAATCAAGCATGGCTAAATCAGCAATGATTAGGGCATCGGCGCCAATATTCGCCGCTGTATCGACTGCATATTGCCAGCGTTCAAAGTTTTCCGGATGAGCGAAGGTATTAATTGCGATGTGTAACTTTTTACCATGCTTATGTACATATTCAGATGCTTCAATTAAACGCTTTTCATTAAAATTTAATCCCGCAAAATGGCGAGCATTGGTATCATCTTTCAAACCAATATAAACGGCATCAGCACCGTTATCGATTGCTATTTTTAATGATGGTAACGAGCCAGCAGGGCAAAGAAGTTCCATATTTATACCTTTAGATTCTGCATTTTATTCGCCGTGTATTATGCAATAATTCTGGCTGTAATGCGAATAGAAAGCAGGCAAAGTCACTAAAATCATAACAAATGATAGCTCAATAGTGTCATGTAAAAAGACTAAAAAAGATAATTAATGGTGAAATTGTTTCTGATATCAACTACCTAGGCATAATCTTTGCTATACCTAGGTAAAAGTTAGTGACTTGCGCATGCGACTTAGAAATGTTTATTTTATATTATTCCCCAATAAAATATAGCAACATGATTAATTCACCATTGCTTATTGTTGAATGAATGATATTCGATACTTCATCGTTGTGGTAATAAACGAGGTTATCCACCAATCGGTGAAAAACTGTCATTACCAGTAACAGTTCTAATTGGTGATTATATTTTTTAGATTATGGTTATTTTGGGATGATTTATTGAGTTTGGCTTTGTAAAAATAATTGAGAAGTGTATACCGTCTTATTGATATTAGGATATGAATGAAATGGTAGAGTTTGCGAGAATTATGTGTAATAGAGCTAACTATGTCTAAAGTATATTCTAAGCTAAAATAAACCATATGCAAAGAATCGACACCGCTACCCACCGAGCGGTTTTATACTATTGGTTACACACCTAACGGCGGATTTAGCAACCCCCAGCCGCAGCTCACTATTAAGGAGCGCTGGCTTGAGCAGATAGGCTTCTTTGCTGGGCACCCGGTCATCATTAAGGTTGAGCAGGATAAGTTAATTATTGAACTTGCTATGCAGATCTAGAAATGGATAAAAATAAGATCCCCACAGCGTGGGGATCTTATTTTTATAGGGTTTATCGGGTCAATCTAAGAGCATTAAATGCCCCGCACTTGTTACATAACATCTGACGCTCAATTTCAGAAGGATTATTTTCATTTGAAATATCCGTTACCTGCAAATAAGTTTTTTGGCACACAGGGCAAAGTACTTTTATTGTTGGATCTGTAGCAATACTTTTTCCTGCTTCAATCCATTTCATAACTGTTTCACTACTCATATTATTTGTTCCCTAAAATATTTGATGCTTTTTCTGCAAAATCAAATGCAGCTTTTGCTTCTTGTGCTGCTAGCTCCAGATACGCCACCTGCGGAGGATGATGTATATAAGCGATGTAATTCATGCAATATTGTTTTTTGTAATTCAGCTTGTGACTTAAACGCTGCTTTACCAATTAGAAAACCATTTTCACCAAACATTGTCATTCCAGAAGCTGGTAGATTCGGTTCGTATTGTATGGTTCTACCATTAATAACAACTGTAACGGGTTGACCAGTTACATGAGCTTGCTGGATTTGAGTCATCGCTTTTGAATCTAAAATACCTTGAGCCTCATTAATAATCTTGGTCTCTGTTTGATTAAATCCCTTGATTACATTATCAGTTTGTCCACTCATCCCTTTTCCAGCAGTATTACTAGCTTTATTTAGTGAGCTTACGTCAAGAGCGTTTAGTTTATTCTGAGCTTCTTTAACCAACTGACTAGCTTTTTTTGTATCGCCTACTTTTAATGCCGCTTTTGCTTCTTTTAAGAGCTTACCAACTTCATCACCTATTATTGGAGTAAAATCAAGGAGTGTATTTTCTATATCAGCTAAAAGTTCACCGGCCTCTTTATAGAGCTCTATAATTTCTTTCTGAATTTCAGCTGATTGCTCAAGTTTAGCGAGTTCACGTGTATTGTCATCTAAATTATTACAAACATCATCTGTATAGCAATTGTATTCAGCTATCTTTTTTGATTCTGTGAAAAAGAAATCAAAAACACGATTCTCTTCATTATTCTCAACCGCATTTTTACTACTAATAGCTGCACTGGCATCACCAAAATTACCTCCTGTAGCGGCAGTAGCAAGACCTGCTGCTAACTGCGATAGTGCACTGATGGTTTCTTTATTTAATTGGGTTCCCTAGTAAGCTAATTATTTTATTTTTATCATAAGATAAATCTATTCCTGAAGGTAATTCACTAATATAAGGAGAATAATTAGGTTGATTATTAGTTAAATACAAATGTATTCGTTTTAAATTATTGTTGATTAATATAAGTCCAATTCCCTAGCGTAAGAATTTATAATATTTGAATTTTTCATGGCCGCTATATTCTTTAGAATCTTCTGATATCACTAGTTTTTCTCCTATAGAATTCATCAAAACAACAAATTTATCGGGTGTTTCGGATGTACTTAAAGCTTCAATAAACTCTTTCCATTCTAACATAATGAATAAATCCCCTTTTCTTTGTTACGTGTTTTTATCTTATTAATACAGCCAATGTTATCAAACAAAGAGTCCCATTTTTATTAAACTCAAAATGTAATGAATAATGTGTCATATGATATAATATCCAACGATTCACATATCCCAAAAAAGGACTTTGTTCATTTCCACCCACTTTTAATGGTTTCCCTAATAACTCAATGACCATTTTTTCAGTATATTGAAAATCGATCCCATTCAATAATTTTCCATGATATATAGAATAATTATCCTTTTCCTTACAAAAGAATTGAATATGATTCAGATATTTTTTTCGAAAACCGATAAGCATACCTGTTTGAAAAAACTCATAATATTTAGTTCTATCAGGATCATTATATTCAATAAGATCTTCTGATATTTCAGGATTTTCACCAATTTCATCTTTTAGCGTATAAAACTCTGAAGAATTTTCAGATTTACCTAATACATTAACTAATTGCTGCCATTTAATCATGATCAATAGATCCCCTTTTCTTTGTTACGTGTTTTTATCTTATTTATGGCATCTTCTATTAATTTCGGATCATACCCTTTTTCAATCATATTTTTTCGTAATGCGTCTGTATCTCTTTTAACTGCTTCATAAAGGTTTTCTGCATCTTTCATGATTTGTTCTGCAGTGTTTTTACCTCCATATGTTGGTCCTGCTTGATGAACATCTCTAGGAACTTCAACAGCTGTTGCTTCTGCATATAGTTTTTTCGTTTCTGTTGGAGTTAAAGGTCGTCCAAGCCTGGTTTCTTCAGCCTTTTTTAATGCAGCAAATGATGGAATATGATCATGCTCTAGTCCATCACCAACTTTTGCCTTTGCTTTAAGTTCCCTAAAAGTGCCGACATCAAGAGCTTTTACTTTATCCTGAGCTTCTTGAACCAACTCACTGGCTTTTTTTGTATCGCCTAATTTTAATGCGGCTTTTGCTTCTTTTAATACCTTACCAACAGCATCACCTAAACCAGGTATTAATCCAACTGTTGCAATGGCATAATCAATACTATCTTCAGCTTCTGCATAAGCTTTAACATCCCCAACCACTGGCGTAAAATCAACAATTAAACCACCTATCGTTTTCAAATTCTCAATAACTAGTTCTTGTCTTTTCTGAGTACAAGCTGCATCATCAACTCCACCACAATGATTATTGATAAATCCTTGTTTTATCCTTTCTGAAGCTTCTTTTTTCTCTTGTTCTGTCCAATATGGATCTTTATTCAACAAGTTATTCTCAACCGCATTTTTACTGCTACTAATAGCCGCGCTAGCATCACCAAAATTACCTCCTGTAGCGGCAGCAGCAAGACCCGTCGCTAATTGAGATAAAGCACTAACGGTTTGCTTTTCCTCTTCGCTTAACTCACTTATTTTTTTATCACCGTAAAGTATACCAATAATTGCTTTATTTGCTAGTTCACCAGCTACCGCTCCAGCACCACCGGCTAACCCCGAATTACCTTGCAGTTCAGCTACTACCGCGCCAAGTATTGCATGAGAGATTAAGTTACCGGCAAGGTTATCAGTGACCCATTCACCATCCTTGTCTAGGTGCCCAGTGTGCAGTTTTATCTGTTCAGCAAGCCATGGTGCACTGGCGCCAGCAAGGCCACCAGCAATATCGCCAGTGATAATGCTGGTAATAATTGCCACCGCTGAGTCAACGCCTTTACTAAAGTCATTGCCCATTTTACCATCTTTTGAGTCTTTACCGGCATCTTTATGAATGGTGCGCTCAAGCTCTTTAACCTGTGACGCTAACTCTTGTAAGCTAGTGACAATGTTTAATCTGGTCTGCTCATCCTCGTTATTCAAGATAGAAAACTTGATGACTTCCTTCTAAACTATTATAGAGATCAACCGCCTCTTGCCCTTCGGCAATAAACTCTACATCTATCGGAGCGGGTGGATTATTAGGATCTTCATAGTTCCCTTCTAAAAAGGCTTTATATTGTTCCAGAATATATAAAAGCTGTTCCCTAGTAAGGAGCACCTGTTGCTCTTCAACATATTCAGTACCAATAAAAACGTAATCACCGGTAATTAATACCCAATGAGCATTACCAACACCAAACATGCCGTCCGGTGCTCGACTATTCGCTAAATCGGTTAGATTATTAATCCAGATATTGACTGAGTTAACTGAGTATTGGATTTCATCTGATAGAAAACATGCAATCTCACATACACCGTAACCTTGTTTAGGTGTATATCGAATATTTTCCTCAGGCAACATTCCTGATGGACAGAATTCATCATAAAAATCCGTCCAATATAAATATATTTTTCTATTTTTCATACATTATTTACCTTTATTATAAATCGGCCACGCTGTTGCGCCTGTACCACCAGGTTTTTTATAGAAACCTTGCATTTTTATTCCACTTGAAGATATTCCTATCCACCTGTCTTTATTATTAGGATCTGGTTTTGAATTTTCAAAAGCACTTTTTATTTCCATTTCCGTTTGACGTTTAGACCAATGCTTAGGGAAGAATGTGGTTTCACCCTGCTTTTCATACCACTTACCTGTAGCAGGATCTCTGACCGATATATACCCTTTCGTGACACCATTTGCATCGGCTTCACCTGTCCACTTATCTACTTTAATATTTGGATCTTTTAAATAATGTCCTCCTGTACCAACCTTTTTGCCGTTTTTATAAGTCTTAATCTCACCATTTAAAATGTGATCGGTATTGATTGTTACCTGAGTACCTTTACCTGCTTGTTGTTGAACTAACTCGGTCGGTGTTGGTGATGGTTTAAAGTCTTCGAGATACTCTCCTACTTTACTTTCTGTACTCGTCGTGCCTTTTCCAGCATTCTCCAAGCCTTTCTCATTTACTACAACCTTATTTGTAGCGGAAGATCCTTTGGTGACAATATTTGTTTCAGGTGTTTTATTAAGAAACTCTTTTAGTTTTTTAGCTAGTCCAGGCGTAAGTTCTCCACTTTTTTCCATTGCCATTAACGCTGATAGTTCTTTTAATTGCGCTTTAGATAATGACTTAGCCAATTCAGCCGCACTCATTCCTAACCCTGCAGCAGGCATTGCTTCTGCGCCAATAGTTTCCATCACCCAAATTGCTACTTGATTTGCGCATAATACTGGATTAACGGAACAAGCAGCCATTCCCGCTTCTGCTGCTGCAATAGCGGCTGGAGCGACAATAAGCGTTCCCAAAACTATTACTTGTAGCGTACCACCTTCTATTATCATTTCATTATAACTATCTATTCCCTCCTTGATAACCTGCTGTTCACAGGCTTTATCTCCGTTACATACCGCTTCTGCGGCTTTAACCATAGCTAAACCAACATTAACGTAATTATTCTCAACTGCATTTTTACTGCTGCTAATAGCTGCACTAGCATCGCCAATATTACCACCTCCGGCAGCTACCGCAAGGCCGGAGGTTAGTTGAGATAGTGCACTTATGGTTTCTTTTTCCTCTTCGGTTAATTCTTTGACGTCTTTGCCATACAGCTGTTTTCGGATGATATCTGCTGCTATTTCTCCGACCACAGCACCAGCTCCACCGGCAAGTCCTGAGTTACCTTGTAGTTCCGCAACCACTGCGCCGAGTATGGAATGCGCAATTAACCTTGCAGCTTCATTATCGCCTGTATGCAGTTTTATCTGCTCAGCCAGCCATGGAGCGTTGGCGCCGGCTAGGCCGCCGGTGAACTTACGAAGTAAATTGTAGATATAAAAAATCCCAGTTTTTTGGCTGGGACAATATTAATACTAGCAATTATTTCTTTCTTCATATCTTAATCTGATATTAGTAGATGATAAAAGTTCATTTACTTTGTCTAGAAAATTGTTACATTCTTGTGGTATTTTATACTGGAAAAAAATTTCTATCAGAAAATCAATTTTTCCTTTAGCTGCAGGGAAACTTTCATATATTTCACCACTTTCAATGAATCTTAAATAACTATTTATCTTTTCTTGTAATAAAAATAAATGATTATTTATTTCATCATTCCATGATAAATGATCTGTTATACCCAAACTAATTACTGATTCATTGTTCTTGAGTATCCCAATCATATCAATTTTATTTGTATCTTCTATTGACATATTATTGATTGCCTTTTATTCATTTGGTCTTATTATTTCAACTTTTGTTGGTGGAATTATTGTTCCACCTTCAAACCCCGGTTTACCTTCTCCAACGATTACTCCTCCACTTTTTTCTAATTCAGGAAAACCTACTTTCTGATTCTTAGTTAATGGAGCTGTTTGTGAACTTTTGCATTCAATACATATTATATTTCCTTGTTCATCTTTTAACATTATATCGACTCTAAATGAGGTGTCACTTTCAGTTTTAACTGTTATTTCTCTAGCTGATTCAGTGGTTCTATCCGTTTTATATTCATTGTAAATAGTCTGTTCAAATTCTTTTCCATTTTGATAATTTTGTTGTATTTGAGAACCAGTGTTTGTATTTGGTGAGGTTGTTTTCGTTTTTACCCCATTTTCAAAAGTATAATAACTCCCATTGTTGCTATAAACAGCGTTCCCCGCAGCATCAACTTGACCTGTATTTGTATAAACGCCACCTCTAGGTCCAACTATATTATCGCCTTGTTTGCTATAACCAGTAG
>NZ_JACFRC010000005.1:0-125128 GCF_016101145.1 Gilliamella sp. W8145 | reverse complement strand
GTGTGGGTATTACCCATGTGAGAGTAGGGTGCCGCCAGACTTTTAAATATACGAGCCCAGCAGCGATGCTGGGCTTTTTTGCATTCTAGGATTAATAAATTGTCGCCAATCAGGCGTTGTGAAAAAGTAAAATATCCACATCAATCCTATAAAAACCATCATGGCTAAAAAATTCTTAGTATAAGTTGATGTGATAATACTATTGTAGATAGCCAAATAATTTCTATACAACGCCTTATCACAAAAATATAACGTTATATTTCTTTTACATATCATACCTAATCTTAAATACTTCTTATCGGCATCATTATTTTTGTTATATGAATGGTATACAGTTCTTTTCTATTAAAAAAAATATTTTTTACTAATACAATATTGGTATTTGATGGAAATACATATAACATATTCATCAGTGATGATAAGGAATTTATATGGATTTATTGCAATTACGCCAGCAATATAAAAGTGGTAAACGATATAAATATATATACTTTTGGGGACATGTAGAAAAGCAACCTTCTATCATAACAAAGAGTTGTTTTAGCCAATGGTACCCAAGTCGTTTTGAGGTTGATAACATTTACTATCCAACTGCAGAACATTATATGATGGCTGAGAAAGCAAGATTATTCGGTGATGAGCAAATATTATCAAAAATACTTACTGCTAATTCTCCTGGATTAGCAAAGGCATTAGGGCGTCAAGTAAAAGGATTCATACCGGATATTTGGGATGAACACTGCTTTAATATTGTCATAAATGGTAATTATGCTAAGTTTTCACAGAATCCAAAGTTGACGGATTTTATATTATCAACCAAACAAAGAATATTAGTAGAAGCAAGTCCGGTTGATAAAATATGGGGCATAGGATTGTCTCAGGATGATCCTAATATTGATAATCCGCTAATGTGGTGTGGAAAAAATTTGCTTGGATTTGCTTTAATGAATGTTCGCCAACAATTACAAGAAAAATAATGAATTATTTAAACGAATCTTGTTGGATAAAAAGCAATATTCAGCTATTAAATATTGCTTGCTGATTTATTAACCTAATAATAAGGCATCGTCAGTTACTTTTTCACCACGAGTTTTTTCAAACATATCTAATAAATCTGTGACTGTTAGCTTATCTCGTTGTTCTCCTGACACATCAAGTACTACTTGTCCTTGATGTAGCATCACTGTTCTTGTGCCATATTCTAATGCTTGTTTCATTGAATGAGTCACCATCATAGTGGTTAACTGGTTTTTCTGAACAATTTCATTAGTCAGATCCAAAACAAATTGTGCAGTTTTCGGGTCGAGAGCTGCGGTATGTTCATCAAGTAATAATATCTTGGATGGTTGTAATGTTGACATGAGTAGGCTAACTGCTTGTCTTTGTCCACCAGAAAGCAAGCCCATCATATCTGATAGTCTATTTTCTAAACCTAAATTTAGCGTTGCTAGTTTCTCTTTAAATAGAGCACGCAGTCTACGATTTAAAGCTGGTCGTAAAGTAAAATTATTACCACGGTTGTAAGCGATAGCTAAATTTTCTTCTATGGTTAGGTTTTCACACGTTCCGACCATTGGATCTTGGAATACTCGTGCCACCATTCCAGCTCTTTTCCAAGCTGGCCAGCGTGTAACACTTTTATTATTGATGATAATA
This sequence comes from Gilliamella sp. W8145, assembly GCF_016101145.1. NCBI lineage: Bacteria > Pseudomonadati > Pseudomonadota > Gammaproteobacteria > Orbales > Orbaceae > Gilliamella > Gilliamella sp. W8145. Next base: position 123,472 of record NZ_JACFRC010000005.1, on the reverse strand, counting down.
TGGCCAGAATCAACAATCAGATCACCACTAATGACATTAAGTAATGAACTTTTTCCTGCACCATTACTACCAATAATAGTAACAAATTCCCCTTTTTTGATATTGAGATTCAAACCACGTAATACATGATTTTCAATTGGCGTTCCTTTATTAAACGTCAATTGTAATTGTCCTACTTTAATCATGCTTACTTACCTCTTTTTTTAGAATATTTTTTTAGTTGTTTTGGTAATACTAATGCCAATACAACCAATATTGCCGTAATAAGATTTAGGTCTTCAGTACCTACACCAATTTCTTGTAAGAATTCATTACTGAGTGCGAAAGCGATAAATAACCGATATAAGATTGCGCCAAAAATAACTGCAATCATAACTGCCCAGATGCGTTTTGTTGGGAATATACTTTCACCAATAATAATTGAAGCAAGACCGATAACAATGGTACCAACTCCAATAGTGATATCGGCACCACCTTGTGTTTGCACGAATAATGAACCACCTAGAGCGATTAATCCGTTTGATATTGCCATCCCTAAAATAGTGATTGCACCAGTTGGAATGCCTTGAGATTTTGCCATTCGTTGATTAGTACCGGTTGCTCTTAGTGCTAATCCGACTTGAGTATTTAGAAATAGATTGAGTAGCAGCCAAAAAACTACAACAAACGCTAAAATTATCATAGGTTGTACTAGATATTGATTGCTGTAATCTTCAGCCATAAATGGTGAAAAAATAGTTTTTGCATCTAGTAATGATAAATTAGGCGATCCTGCCATTCTTGGGGTTTCGTCCATAATATATGGGCCTATCCCTAAAATTCTTAAGTTAATAGAATATAGACCTATCATTACAATAATACTGGATAGTAATTGCAATATATTAAGTTTAACATAGAGTAGTCCAGTCATTGCACCTGCAATACAACCAGCAAACATACCTAAAAATGTTGCTATCCATGGATCAATACCAACGTACATGCATAATCCACATACTGCACCACCAAGTGGAAAACTAGCATCAGCAGTTAGATCGGGGAAATCAAGTAATCTAAATGAGATAAACACACCCAAACTAACTAATGCGTAAATAAGTCCTATTCCAATTGAGCCTAATAAAAATTCAAATGACATGAAAAAATCCACTAAAAAAGTAACCGCCAAATTTGGCGGTTTAGTTATTAAAACGATTTAAATTATTTTTCGACAACTTTTGCCGCTGATTTTAATACTTCTTCCGATAGCGTTACACCTTGACGTTCAGCTGCTTTCTTATTAATTGTTAACTGTGTGATATTGCCAACTTGTGGTGCAATATCACCTGGTTTTTCACCGTTAAGAATTCGAATAACAATTTTACCAGCTTGACGGCCAAGATCATAATAACTCATTCCTAAAGCGGCAATCGCTCCTCGTTCAGCTGAATCAGGATCAGATGCTACTAGTGGAATTTTGTTTTCATTGGCAACTTTAGCTAAAGCTTCGTAGGCCGAAACGACGTTATTATCGGTTGTTGTATAAATCAGATCAACTTTTCCTTTTAAACTTCTTGCTGCAGTTGAAATGTCAGAGGTTCGTTGTGCCGGTGCAGCGATGATTTTCATGCCACGTTTTTCAAGTGCAACTTGTAATTCTTTAAGTACAATTGTTGAATTAACTTCACTAGGACTGTAAACATAACCGATATTTTTTGCATCTGGTTTGATTTTTAACATCATATCGATTTGTGATTCTAATGATAAAGCATCGGAAACCCCAGTTACATTTGTTTTAGATGCTTCCCAACTTGGCGTCAATTTAGCTGCAACCGGATCCGTAACAGCAGTAAAAACGATAGGGATTAATTTAGTGGTAGCCACTAACGCTTGGGTACTTGGTGTAGCAATCCCTACGATAGCATCTGGTTTATTGGCAACAAATTGTTTAGCGATTTGGGCTGCATTAGCGCTACTACCTTGGGCACTAGCAAATTGTAATTTTAGGTTTTCACCAGCAATATAGCCATTATCTTTTAACTCATCTTCAACACCTTTACGGACATTATCTAAGGCAGGATGTTCGACAATAGCGGTGATAGCAACAAATTTTTGTTCGGTTTTATTATCTGCAGATGAAAAAAATGTTACTGCGGATAAACTGAGTAACATAAAAAGTTTGATTATTGAATTTCGCATTTGCTACTCCTGTAATATTTATTTTACATTCAATCTAAATATTAGCTTACTATAAAGCAAAATCGGACAATTTTCTATAGTTAAAAGAAAGTATATATGTAAATTATTTTTTACAGTTTGTGTTATTTTTGTCGAAATAAATGCGTTATTTACCAATAAACGATAGTAATAATTTTTGAGGAGAGGGGTTTTTAAAACCTTGCTCATTTCAATGAGCAAGGGATTTGATGATTATTTAAGATAAGAATTTATTTTTGACCGATAACTTTATAGGCTGATTCGATAACATCTGCTGATAAATCAATTCCTTGCTTCTTAGCTGCATCAATATTGACCACCAAACGTAATGCTTGACCTATTTCTGGCGTAATATCTCCTGGTGCTTCACCATTTAAAACTCTTACCACAAGTTTGCCTGATTGGCGGCCAACATCGTAATAACTCATACCATAAGCGGCAACTGCACCACGTTCAATTGCATCGGGGAATGATGCTAACAGAGGTATTTTATTTTCGTTGGCAAATTTAACTAATGATTCATAAGCCGAAACAACATTGTTATCTGTTGTCGTATAAATAAGATCAACTTTTCCTTTAAGTGTATTGGCCGCAGTTGAGATATCAGCGGTACGTTGAGCAGGTACCGCGATTAATGATATATTTTGTTGGCTAAGTTGCTGCTGTAGGTTTTTTAGCACTACAGTTGAGTTAATTTCACTAGGACTATAAATATAACCTACAGCTTTTACATTAGGTACAATTTTCTTCATAAACTCAATTTGAGGGCCTATTTCTTGATAATCTGAAACACCTGTAACATTGTTATGTGTTGGTTCCCAGTTTTTGATTAATTTAGCTGCAATTGGATCGGTAATTCCAGCAAAGACGACTGGGATTTGTTTGGTCGCGGCAACCGTTGCTTGGGCACTTGGTGTCGCTATAGCGACGATAACATCAGGTTTAGCTGCGACAAATTGGCGTGCAATTTGTGCGGCTGTAGCACTACTACCTTGGGCACTTCGATATTGTACCTGCAAGTTTTCATTCAATTTAAAACCACTTGCGATTAACTCGTCTTTTACCCCATCACGGATTTGATCTAATGAAGGATGTTCAACAATTGCTGTTATCGCAACATTTTTTATGGTATCAGCTAAACAGGAAAATGATGTAATTACTAACATCACTATCAATAATAAATAACGTTTCATTATCAAGAACTCATAAACTAGTACAGTGATATTATTCTAGTCTTAATAATTTAAAATGTTAAGTAATATTTTTATAATTAATTATTATAAAAAGATAAAATGTTCCTAATTGAAAATTTTATTTTTGTGCAAAAATAAATGGGTTTATCCCACTTTTTGCGAATCCTTCTTCTTCTGTTTTTATATCTAAGATTAATGATGCTACATCATCGGCAATAACTTCTATGTGAGGATCTTTATCTTGATCTAAAATTTTCAGATAGCTATGACAGGCATCACAACATTCAGTTTTTATTGCTGCCATTTCGTTATCTAATGAGAAATATTGGATATCTTGCATATTATCGCAACAAGTACATTTTACCCGTGGTACATACCATTCGCTTTCACACAAACTACAATGAAGGTATCTTAAACCATTATTACCGCCAAGTTGAATCACACTAGCAACCGGTAGGCTATTACAAACAGGGCATAGCCAACTTTGATCAGTATTTTCAGCGACTGCTTTTCCTTTAATTTGATTAGCCAGTTGACTGTAATAAACCGATAATGCAGACCAAATAAATATAGATTCGTTGCCTTCGACTAGATCAAATTTACCTTGTAGTAAACTAATCGCTTTTTCTTGAAGTTGTTCAGGATTATTTTGTTTTAATCGTTGAATTACGGCATCGATTTGTTCGCTGGTATCGGAAAAAGAATTTAATAGTTCAGATAAATAATCTTGCCAAATATCATTTAATGGTAAATTCTCTAAACTTAATGGCGCTAAGTCATTATTGAGTAAATTTGGTGCTTCAATAGTGTTTTGTTGGTTAATTAATTTGGCTTGTTGCTCTGCAATTTCTGCACAAAATAGTAAATAATCGCTTAATGGGTTATTTTTGGCTAAAGTTTTCAAACGTGCCGCGCGGTGAATATAAAGTGTTTTCGTTGATGGATAAAATAGCAATGGGATCTGCCTAATTACTGAGCTTATATTTTGTTGTTCGAGTTGTTCTTGCGAAATGATTTTTATACTCATTATTGATTACCACTTTGAGGTTTTATCCAGAATTGATTTTGCCATTTAGCTAATCTGCTGATTAATATCAGCAGATCTACTATTAGACTTTATAAAGCAGGTTTTTGCTCAGTTTGCGGTGATTGTTCAACCTTAGTTTCACTTTCGGCATTAAGTTCTTGCTGATAAACTTTTTTCATTTCTTCTTCGTACCATGATGAATGATTTTTAAGCGCCCAAGCTCGAGAAACATAGCCAGTTATCATACCTTTTATTGAACCTTTTACCCAAAGTGCCATATAAGCATGCCCAATGGCTAATAAAATAAGACATATAGCTGCAAAAGAATGTAAAAATATGGCAATACGAACTATTTGAATTGGGAAGTAATCGGAAACGTAGCGACGCCACATAATTAAACCTGTGACAAATAATACAAAGATCAGACTCATAATGCACCAGAATAGAAATTTCTGACCAACATTATATTTACCGATCGGAATACCTTCTTCTTTACCCATAATGACGTGTTTAAAGTTTTTAATCCATAACAGATCATTTTTATTTGGAATATTATGATGTGCTAGTTTTATAAACATAAACATTAATAAAACGAATACGACACAACCAATTATTGGATGCAACGCTCTAACTAGTTGTGGTGTACCAAGAAATAATCCAAATAGCTTAATGGATGGAAAAAACAAGGACAAACCAGATAGTGCCGTTAGAATAAACAAACAGACCATACACCAATGACAGAAACGTACAATAAGTGGTGTTCTTAATATCATTCCTTTTTTATTCATGATGAGCCTCCGTTTGCGACGAATTAGGCGTATTTTTTCGGCCAAAAATAGGCAATCCTAAACGTTTCCTTGCTTGTTTATCTGCTTCTTTTTCATGTTCTATATCTTCTTCATCGACTTCAATAGCACCGACACCCATATAATGGAACAGCAATCCACCAAAAGTAGCGACAAAAGCCGCTGCGGATAGTGGCTTCCAAGCACCTTTCCAGAATTTAACAATTTCACTAATTTGTGGGTCTTTTGGTAAGCCATGATAAAGTTCAGGTTGATCGGCATGATGTAAAACATACATAACATGTGTGCCACCCACACCTTCTGGATTATAGAGACCAGCGTGTTCAAATCCACGTTTTTTCAAATCAGTAATTCGATGCTCGGCATGACGAATCATATCTTGTTTGGTGCCAAAATGAATCGCTCCCGTTGGGCACGTTTTTACACAGGCTGGCTCTTGGCCAACTGCAACGCGATCAACACATAAGGTACATTTATAAGAGTGATTATCTTCTTTACTGATTCTAGGAATATTAAATGGACAGCCGGCCACACAATATCCACATCCAATACAGTGTTCCGATTGAAAATCAACAATACCATTAGCGTATTGAATAATCGCCCCTTCCGACGGACACGCTTTTAGACAGCCAGGATCTGAACAGTGCATACAACCATCTTTACGAATAAGCCATTCAAATTTGCCATTAATTTCAACTTCTGAATAGCGCATAACGGTCCATGCTTTAGGTTCTAAGTCGGCAGGGTTGTCATAAACACCGACGCTATTACCTATTTCGGCACGCAGATCATTCCATTCGCTACAAGCGACTTGGCAAGCTTTACAACCGATACAGGTAGTTACATCAATTAACTTGGCAACTTCCTGCTGATAATCTCGTACCCGAGGTGCAGGGGTTAAAGCGTTAGTTGCTGAGCGGCGAATAATATCTTGAGTTTGTAATGACATAATTTATCCTCCCTCTTATGCCGCTGTAGTAACTTTTTCGATATTAACTAAAAAAGATTTATATTCTGGTGTTTGTGAATTAGCATCACCTAAATGAGGTGTTAATTCATTAACCAAAAAGCCTTTTTTCGTTTGCCCAGTGAATCCCCATACAATTGGAATTCCTATGGTTTCGATCTCTTTACCATCAACAGTCAAAGTTGGTAAACGTTTTGTCACAACTGCTTTCGCTTTGATATAACCTCGATAAGAGGTAACTTTTACCGTATCGCCTAATTTTATGCCTTTCTTATTGGCAAGATTTTCACTTAATTCAATAAATTGTTCTGGTTGTGTTATTGATGCTAGTCTTGCATGTTGAGTCCAGAAATGGAAATGTTCAGTGATACTATAAGTTGTGCCGACATAAGGAAACTCGTCTGCTTTACCCAAACGTGCAAGATCTTCTTTAAATGCTCTAGCAACAGGATTATTCAACTGTTTAGGATGCATTGGATTATTGGAAATTGGTGTTTCAAATGGCTCATAATGTTCAGGGAATGGGCCATCAACCAAACGATTTAAGCAGAATAATCCACCTAAACCATCATTATTCATGATAAATGCACCAGCACCAGAGCTTGGTGATAATGTACCTGTAAAGTCAGCGATATCATTACCATCCCAATTTGTACCGTTCCACTTGATTAATACTCGATTTGGATCCCATGGTTTACCATTTTCGTCGGCAGAGGCGCGGTTATACAGCACTCGTCGATTCATTGGCCATGCCCATGCCCAGCCAGCATGGATACCTTTACCGGATGGATCACTAGGATCTCGGCGTGCCATTAGGTTACCTTGTTCAGTCCAAGACCCACAGAATATCCAGATCCCTGATGAGGTGGAGCCGTCAGCTTTTAATTGTGAAAAACCACTTAATAGTTGGCCTTTCTTCAAAATAATATTGCCATTATCATCAGTTAAGTTAGTTAATGCTCGACCATTACACTCTTTAGCTAGTTCTTCAGCCGATGGACCTTCTGGATCTAGATAATCCCAGCTTAAATTGTTAATTGGTTCGTAATAAGCACCACCTTCTTCTTCATAAAGCTCTTTAATTCTTAAGTAAATGCGGGCAATAATCTCTGGATCATAAAGTGATTCGTAAGGTGGTCTTGCTGCTGCCCAGTGCCATTGTAATAAACGTGATGAGTTAACAATTGTTCCGTTTTCTTCAGCAAAGCAGTTTGCAGGAAGCCTAAATACCTCTGTTTGAATTTTGCTTGGATCAACATCATTTGATTCGCCATGATTTTTCCAAAACTCAGCTGTTTCGGTTGGCATTGGATCAATGCTAACTAAAAATTTAAGCTTAGATAGTCCATCACGGATACTGTTTTTATCAGGCAGTGCTGCTAATGGGTTGAAACCTTGGCAAATAAAACCATTAGCTTGACCATCACGCATCATTTTGCTGAATCTTAAAACATCATAGGTTTTATCCCATTTTGGTAACCAATCAAATCCCCAATTGTTATCTTGAGTGGCATTCTCGCCGTACATCGCTTTCATAAAGCTAACAAAGAATTTCGGGTAATTACCCCAAAAATTGACCTCATTTGGACCGAGTGGTTTAGGGGTTTTTTCTGTCAGATATTGTTCAAGTGAAGTTTGCGATTCTTTTGGTAAGTCAAGATAAGCAGGCAAGCGATTAGACAGTAAACCAACATCTGTTAATCCTTGAATATTGGAGTGACCGCGAAGCGCATTTATACCGCCACCCATGACACCAATATTACCAAGAATCAATTGAATCATTGCCGCGGTACGAATAATTTGCGAACCATAAGTATGTTGAGTCCAACCTAATGCATATAGAAAGGTTGCTGCACGATCGTTGGTTTTGGTACTAGCAAGAGATCGACAAACATGTAAAAAACCGTCTATTGGACTACCGGTTATTTGATTCACCACTTCTGGTGTATAACGACTAACATGTTGTTTTAATAAATTCCATACACAACGTGGATGACTTAGTGTTTTATCTCTTAATGCATAACCCTTTTCATCTTTTTGATATGCCCAGCTGGTTTGATCGTATTGGCGGTTAGCGGCATCATAACCACTAAATAAACCACTATTTGTATCGAAGTTAAAATCATCACGGACAATTAAACTGGCATTAGAGTGGGTAACTAGATATTCAAAGTTTACTTCGTTATGTGAGATAAGGTAGTTAATAATGCCAAGTAAAAAAGCAATGTCAGAACCAGCACGAATTGGTACATAATGATCGGCGACGGAGGCAGTTCGATGAAAACGTGGATCAATTGCAATCAGTTCCGCACCGTTAGTAATTTTAGCTTCAATAGCCCATTTAAATCCAACAGGGTGGGCTTCCGCTGCATTACCCCCCATAACGATAACAACATTAGCATTTTTGATATCATTCCAATTATTGGTCATCGCGCCTCGACCGAATGTCGCAGCTAAGCTAGAAACAGAAGGACCATGACAAACCCTAGCTTGGGTTTCGAGGCTTAACATTCCTAATGAACGAGCAACTTTAAACGCTAACCAACCAGTTTCATTACTTGCTGCTGAGGTAACCAACCAGCCGGTTGTTGTCCAGCGATTAACTGTCGTACCTTGTGCATTTTTTTCTTGAAAGTTTTTGTCTCGGTCAGCTTTCATGAGTCGTGCAATGCGATCAATTGCTTCATCCCAACTAATCCGTTGCCATTTATCAGAACCAGGAGCACGATATTCAGGATATTTAACCCGTTGTTCGCTTTTAATATAATCAAGTACTCCAGCTCCTTTCGGACAAAGAGAGCCACGGCTAACAGGATGGTCAGGGTCACCTTCGATATGAAAAATAGATGATTCGGCATTTTTTGCTCCATCTCCTCGGCTATAGAGGAGCATTCCACATCCAACGGAGCAGTAAGTACAATTGTTTCGCGTCTCTTTTGATTTTAATAATTTATATTGGCGAGTTTGTGCAAGAGCTATGCTCGGGGCAAGACCCAGCGTAGCTACTGTGGTTCCTGCCATGCCACCAGCACAGATCTTAAAGAACTGTCTACGGTTAAATAGCATATGAACTCCTTAAAAAGCTGACATTACATTATTTAGATTGTTATGTTGGAATGGATAAACATCCTTATTAATTGTAATGATAATATTTAATTGAATGGAAATAAAGGGATAAATATTCAAAAGTTTGATATATGTCAAAAATATCGTTTGCTATTTAATTGTTTTAGGGTTTTATTTAGATATAAATATATTGTTAGTGAAATTAATTAAGTGAAAAAATTGTTTAAATTAATGATTATAAATGCAGTATATTTGGCTTACTGATAATAATCAAGTAAGCCTTAACCAATTTATTATTTTGGATTAATTTCATCGATGGTTTGCATTACACGAGTGGTAATAAGAGGTTTAAGAATTTTATTCATGATTTCGATTTTCGCTAAATTAGCATCACCTTTATCATCTAAATAACCTTGTTCTCTTAGTGAAGCAACCAATGTTGAAAAGACGCCTTTATCGAAAAATTCTGGTGCATTAATACCATGAAGTATCGATAAACGTTCTGCTATTAATCGCCCTTCTTTTTCTAAACTTGCTCGGCTGATAGTTGGATCTTTTTGCAATAATGAAAATGCAATGACATAGCGTTGTAATGTATCTTTTGAGGATGATGCCAATAGCTGTAAACCTGACATTTTTAAGTAGTTCAAGGTTAATTTGTCTGGCGTGTAACTGATTAGATTCAATTCAGCATAAGTTGCAATAATTTTATTCACATACTCAGTTAGTTGTTCATCATTGTGATATAAAAATAGTTCTGATTTTATTAATGGGAACAGCAGTTTGACTTGCATAAGTACTTCATCAAGCGAAATACGGTTATTTTTAAGCAAAATTCGCGCGACAATTGCTGGAATGATCAGTAAATGCTGAATGTTATTACGATAATAGGTCATCAATACAGCTTGATCGGCTGTTAGACCTACCATTTCACCAACTTCATCAGTGGTAATGACAAATTTGCCCATCTCTTTAGCATGTTCGAACATCTGTTCAGCAGTTTGAGCAGGAATGGTAATTAAGTCGGAATAAGGAATGTTTTTTAATAATTTTAAGAGATAATCAATATTTTCTAATAATTTTACTTTGGTTAATGTACATTGGTCAGCAGCTAACAATATTGAACAACATAAATTCATCGCATTAATTGCAGCAGATGAATTTATGTGTTCCATTATTTGTGTAGCCAGCAGGTTAGTTGTGGGTGTTAACCAGCTAGGGCGTTGTGTTCCTGTTGGATCAATCGCATCTCGCCAATCGGGAATTTGTTGATTTAAAAATTGATTTAAAGGGATAGGATCACCAAAGTTAACATAACCAAAGCCTAATTTTTTCAATTTTAAAAATGCTTTAATTGTACGCCACAAGCTCTCTTTTTCTTTTTTTGCGCCACGAAGTTCATTGGCATAAGTGGCAACTTCTAAAACATGTTCATAACCAATATAAACAGGAACGATTGTGATTGGCCGAGGATCACCACGCAATAAAGTCTGGACTGTCATCATTAACATTCCTGTTTTAGGATCAAGTAACCTACCTGTGCGTGATCGACCACCCTCAATGAAATACTCGACCGCATAACCTCGGATAAATAACTCAGCTAAATACTCCCGGAATACAGCGGTATAAAGTTTATTACCTTTAAATGAACGGCGAATAAAAAATGCCCCTAAGCGCCTAAAAATAGGGCCTGCTGGCCAGAAGTTTAAATTAATACCTGCGGCAATATGTGGTGGCACCAGTCCTTGTCGATAAAGTACATAGGATAGTAATAAGTAATCCATATGACTGCGATGACATGGCGCATAGACAATTTCATGGCCATTTTCAGCTAATTCTCGAACTGGGTCAGCATTGGTGACTTTTAAACCTTGATAAAGTCTATTCCATGCCCAAGTCAGAACAAAATCGGTCACTCTAAGCATGCGGTAAGAAAAATTAGCTGCAATTTCGTTTAATAATGATAGGGCATTCTTTTTGGCTTTATCCTGATCTATTTTTTTGCTTTTAGCTTCTTCTTGTATAGCTTCGGCAAGGGCAGGATTAGTAAGTAATTTGTTAAGCATCTCCTGACGAATAGGTAACTTCGGACCAACAGAGGCAGCCCTTTGTTTGGCAAAGTGTATGCGTGCGACTCGAGCAAGTTTGTGGGCTAAAACAGAGATATCTTGATTATTGTCAACCTTAATATTTTTAAATGATACCGTTCGAGAGAATCGAGTATAACAGTCGCGGCCAGAAATTAAGATTTTATAAAGTTTATACGTTGCGCCTAAAACTTGTAGTGAAGGCATTTTTTTACCTTCTTTATCTGGTTTTCGCCCGAACATAACGGAAACTGGCAACATTTGCACATCTATTTCATCATTTTGTTGATGCGCTGAGATATATTCCCTTAAAATTTCAATTGATTTATTTTTTTGCTTTTTAGACGCAAAAATACCCGGCCCTTTATCAATATAAATATAAGCAGGAATAGTATTACCATTAATATCAATGCCTAATAAAGGATCTGGCAAATCATATTTAAGACAAAGTGATCTCACTACCATTAAGTCAATTTGCGAATTATAAGGTAGCACATACAAAATTGGTCGATGGATATCGAGATCCAATTCAGTAATAGGATCGGTAGGAATTGGTTTACTTTTAACAAAAAGCTTAACAGGGATCTGAATTAGTGAAAAATAAACTTTTGTCCACCAAGAAAACATAAAAATAAACCTCATATTTTGTGGCTAATTATATAATTAACTCATTGTTAGCCATTCGTTTATCGACTGACTTGTCGATGCATAAATTGCAAATTTATATTGTTATTTTATTTTTTAACAATAAACATTAATCCAAGTATATATGTGTTATTGTCTAACTGTTAGTTAATTTGCATAATCTTTCAGCTAGATTGTTTTAATTTATAGATGCCTATGTCTACCCATTATAAAGACATATTAATAGCAACACTATATAGTTTATTGAAATTAAGTTATCACAATGGTTGTAGTAATGAGCGAAAACTAGCCATCACAATCCAGTTTAAATCGTGATGGCATCAGTCTATTATCAAGCTTTGCTTTGATACATTACATCTAAAATGTAACGTAATTGTTTAACATCGAGTTGACCTGGAGCTGAGGCGTTTTTGGCAGCACCAAATGTCATGGCTGAACCAAAGGTTGTCCCTGCAATGCGGCTGATTGCACCAAGACCGGCCATTGACATGGTAATAATTGGTTGTGTAGCAAATTTTTCATTCATTTCGCTGGTTGCGGCAAGTAATGTTAATACATCATTAGTATTTTGTGGCATCACGGCAATTTTAGGAATATCTGCACCTAAGTCTTGCATTTTTCTTAATCGATAGACAATATCACCTTGTGATGGTGTTTTTTCAAAGTCATGGTTTGAGGCTACCACGAATACGTTATTTTTATGCGCAATATCGATAATTTCTTTTACATTGTCATCGCCAATAAAGACTTCAACATCAATTAAATCAACTAAGCCACTGCTTGCCATTGCTTTATTTAGTTGCATATAAGCATCTAATGGCCATGGTTTTACGCCACCTTCATTTGCGGTACGGAAAGTAAATAAAATTGGTTTATTGGGCAATAAGGTCGCTATTTTTTGTGCTATGGATTTGACTGCATCAATATTATCAACTTGCGTAAAGTGGTCAACTCGCCATTCTAAAACGTCAAAATCAATAGATTGTAAAAACTTTACTTCATCAATGAGTTCTTCTTCGGTTTTTCCAATAATTGGCACAATTATTTTCGGAGTACCTTTACCTATCTCAAGCTGTTTAACTGTTACTATATTCATTTTATTTCCTGTTCACCACAAAATTAATCATTAAATCCCATTTGTTCTTTGACATAATCAATTGGTGCATCTTCGCCTGTCCAAATTTTTATTTGTGCCGCTCCTTGCCATAGCATCATACCGATGCCATTAAGTGTTTTACATCCTTGTTGTTCGGCCATTTCTAATAGCTTAGTTTTGCGTGGGCTATAAATACAATCTGTAACAACGAGATCTGATCGCAAGATTGTTGGATCGGTAATTAAACTTTGTCCTTCTAATGGCTTCATTCCTACACCAGTGGCATTACAAAGTACATCACTATCAGCAATTTGTTTTCTTAACTCATTCTCATCAGCTAGATCGGTAATATGTACTTTACATTTTGTCTGTTCATTTAATTTTTTTATTACCGATTCTATCTTTGTATAGCACTCATCTTTCTGATTAAAAATGGCAATTTCTTTTACACCATCAAGTGCTGCTTGTACGGCAATTGCGGTTGCCGCACCTCCGGCACCGAGAATGGTTATTTTTTTCTCTAGTATATTAATGCCAGCTTCTGCTAGCATACGCATATAGCCAATGCCGTCAGTGTTATAACCAGTCAATACGCCATTATCATTTGAAATAGTATTACAGGCACCACTCATTTCTACCGCAGGTGTTAATTTATCAAGGTATTGGCAAACAAGTTGTTTATTGGGCATTGAAATAGCACTACCTCGTAACCCTAGTGCTCGTAAACCTTTTATTGCATCGGGTAGCTTTAGTTGATCGACTTCAAATGCTAAATAAATAAATGGAATATTTAATTTAGAGTAAATGGTATTTTGCATTTGCGGTGATAAACTATGACGAATCGGATAAGCCATTAAACCAATCAATAGAAAATGACCATCAATATTACTTCTCATTTGAAATTCTCCGTAACTAATCTAAATTTTGTCCAAAACTGATCATATACCATGATGTTTGTATATATTAACTTTGTTTAGCCAAAAAGCTGGCAATTTAGACCTTAGCTTATTTAATTCAATAGGATAATTATTTAATTGTAATTTCAGTTTTGCTATTGCTTTTATAATGACACGAGATCAAGTGTGCTACAACCTAAAGATATAACAATATTATTTGTTTTATGGATTCATATTTTAACATGGTCAGTTAATTGGTGATTAAAAAAGGCTTTATGCGAGTAAGCGTATACTAACAATTGCACTTTAAATAGCTATCGCCTAGAATAACCACCTTTATCTCGCTACGAAGAATCTATTTATGAATACTATTCTTGAGCTGTTTTCCTCAGTAAATGCAGTTGTTGTTGCTGTTATTTTAATGTTAGTGCTTTCGCTTTGCCGAGTTCATGTGGTAATTAGCTTAATTATTGGTGCATTTGCAGGTGGTTTATGCAGTCATCTAACCCTAAAAGAAACCATAGACGCTTTTAATGCAGGTATTAGTAACGGGGCTAATATTGCCTTATCTTATGCTATGTTAGGTGCGTTTGCCGTGGCTATTTCTAAATCAGGCTTACCAGAATTATTAGCTGATAAAGCCATTAAACAATTAACTACTAATGATGCCAAAACACGAATTAAATGGTTATTAGTTATTATTATCGGGTTAGTTAGTATTTCCTCACAGAATATTATTCCAATTCATATCGCCTTTATTCCGCTTTTAATTCCACCACTTTTATATGTGATGTCGAGATTACAACTAGATAGACGAATGATTGCGTGTATTATGACATTTGGTTTGATTACGCCATATATGTTTTTACCGGTCGGATTCGGTAATATCTTTCTAAATCAAATTTTGTTAAAAAATATTATTTCGTCTGGAATGGATGTTAGTCATGTTAATGTCATGCATGCTATGGCTATTCCTGCTTTCGGTATGTTTGTTGGTTTACTATGGGCTATTTTTGTCAGTTATCGTAAACCGAGACAGTATGAACTTATCCGTGAAGAGAGTCATGCCGAACAGTTTAGTAATGTAAGTGCTCGTTCACTTATTATCTCATTATTAGCGATTGTTCTTTCTTTCACCGTGCAACTTTGTACTGGATCGATGATATTAGGTGCGTTAATTGGTTTTATTTGCTTTATTGTTTCAGGTTCAATCAAATGGGGCGAAGCAGATGGAATCTTCACCGATGGTATCAAAATGATGGCAATGATTGGTTTTGTGATGATATCTGCGCAAGGGTTTGCCGAAGTATTAAAACAGACGCATGAAATAGAACCTTTAGTCATTAATAGTGCAGCGTTATTTGCTGGAAACAAAGTCGTGGCCTCTTTCATGATGATGTTAGTTGGTTTGGTCATTACGCTGGGAATTGGCTCGTCATTTTCTACTGTTCCTATTATTGCGGCAATTTATGTTCCGTTATGCGTTCAATTAGGATTTTCACCAATTGCAACAGTTTGTTTAATTGGTGCATCAGGAGCTATCGGTGATGCCGGTTCACCACCTTCAGATACTATTTTAGCCACATCTGCTGGTTTAAATAGTGATGGACAGCATGACCATATTAGAGACAGTGTTATTCCAACCTTTACCCATTTCAATATTCCGTTATTTATTGCTGGATGGGTGGGATCATTGATTCTTTAAACAATTAAAAGAATTAAGGCTATTATTAGTTATGAATAAAAAGTCATACCAAAATATTCGTGCGCTTTGTGCAAAAGCTATTTTTGCGGTACTTGAAGAAGGACAATCACTTAGTACGGCTTTAGCATCTTTGAATAATCAAGTTGCTGATAAAGACAAAGCACTAGTGCAAGAGATCTGTTTTGGTGTAATGCGAGTGCTACCAGAACTGGATTTCTATATTCATAACTTAATGAGCAAGGTCTTAACTGGGAAAAATAGAATTTTACATTACTTATTGCTAACTGGATTGTACCAAATTCTTTATACCCGAATTCCTGAACATGCCGCTGTAGGCGAAACAGTTGGTGCGGTTAATGATTTAAAAAAACCGCAATTAAAAGGTGTGATTAATGGTGTTTTACGTGAATTTTTACGCCAACAGGCATCATTAAAACAAAAATTTCAGCAAGATAGTAAACAACAAATTAGTCAGACCTTACATCCTAGTTGGTTATTAAATCGTTTAAAATCAGCTTATCCAGAAAAGTGGCAAGCAATTGTTAATGCGAATAATCAGAAACCACCTATGTGGTTACGAGTTAATCTTAACCATTATTCGGTTAGTGAATACCAACAATTACTTGAAAAACAACAGATTACTTCCGAGTCTTTTGCTGATATCCCTTGTGCTATTCGCTTAACTACTGCGGTAAATGTGACTAAGTTACCGTTTTTTGCTGAAGGAGCGGTAACAGTACAAGATTTATCAGCACAATATGCGGCTTATCTATTAGCACCTAAAAATGGTGAGCAAATTTTAGATATGTGTGCCGCTCCTGGCGGTAAAACCACCCATATTTTAGAACTTGCGCCAACAGCTAATGTATTAGCTGTAGATGTTGATGCCAACCGAGTTAAACGAATTGATGAAAATTTAACACGCCTAAAACAACATGCACAAGTCAAAGTTGGTGATGGTTTAACTCCTGAAAAGTGGTGTGATGGGCGTCAGTTTGATCGCATCTTGCTTGATGCTCCGTGTTCGGCTACCGGGGTTATTCGTCGTCATCCTGATATAAAATGGTTACGACGTGATAGCGATATCACTCAACTCACCGAACTACAATATGCTATTTTGACACGTATCTGGCCTTATTTAAAAGCAGGTGGCACTTTAGTTTATGCCACTTGCTCCGTATTGCCAGAGGAGAATAAGTTACAAATCGCCCGTTTTTTACAACAAACCCCCAACGCCAAACAGCAGGGAGAACTTAGGCAGTTTTTACCGACTGAATTGGCTGGTGATGGTTTTTTCTATGCTGTATTAAAGAAAGAATAGTTATTAGCAATGATGTTTGATGATTTATTGTGCAAATATAAATCATCACCATTATTCTATTGCTTATATTTTTCAATCATTGCAACTAATTTTTCACTATGTTGTATTGCTTTGGCCTTTATTTCATTTGGCTCAGCGGTTACTGGTGATACCCCATATAAAACAACTGGTGTTAGGTATTGCATTTGGCTATAAAGTGTGGATAGTTTTACTGGTTGATGTAGATGATCGATTATATTAGGGTCATAATCACTATAATTTTTCTCAACTTGTCCGATAGTTAAACTGGTTAGTAATTTTTTATCTTTTAATTTATCGCCTTTTGAACCATAGGCAAATTGATAAGTAAATACTTCATCAAACCATAATTTTAGGATTGCTGGCATGTTAAACCAATACATCGGGTATTGTAAAATGATTAGCTCGTGTCTTAGCAATGCGGTTTGTTCTTCTTGCACATTAATTTGATAGTTTGGATAAAGCTGATGAATATTTCGAACTTCAAGATCTTTAACTTCATTTTGTAAGGTTTCAACAATAGTTTTATTGGCTGTTGATTGTTCAATATTAGGATGAGCTAAAATAATTAATGGCATAAAATTTCCTTTGTTTTTATACTATAAAAAATTGAGTTACTCTATTTAGTTTATTGACAAATATTTTTTAAGCAATATCTATCAAACTTGATAGTATAGTTAGGAATATGTATGCAAAGTTGTGAAGAACGGCTGTCAAAACGCTATAACAATAAAACTTATTATTGCCCAATAAGTTTAGCAATGGATTTAATTGGTGGAAAATGGAAAGGTGTAATCCTTTATTATTTACTTTCAGGGGAAAAACGATTTAGTGAGTTAAAGATATTGATTCCAGAAGTTACCGATATGACATTAAGCATTCAACTTAAAAAATTGGAACAAGATGGGCTTATTATTCGCCGTGTTTATGGCCAAAAACCACCACTTAAAGTGTTATATAAACTAACTCCACTTGGTGAAAAAGTTGGTCCCGCGCTTGAACAACTCTGTTTATGGGGTGAAGGCGTTTAGTTGTCATTTTTGTCTTTTTAATTGTTAGTTGATTTGCAATGATTAATGATGAATTAAATTCTTACTCAAAAAATTTTGAGGAACGGGGTTTTTTAAGCGATAAAATTTAATCAATAACATCTTATCATCGTTACTTGGACAATCTTTGGCAGATATGGTAAATTCCGAATCTGTTTTGCACTTTTAAGACTCTCGAAATATGGCTTACACATTAACCTATAGTGATCTCCCCGAAAATATACAATATTGGCAAGGTTTACCTTTATCTTTAAATGGTTGTGAAGTAGTTCCATTAGATTACAATGCCGGAAAAACTGGTTGGATTATTTATGGTAAAAAGTTAAATAAAACCTTGCTGTCAAAATTTCAAAGACAGTTGGCAATGCCGATGGTTGTGGTTTCTTCATGGAAAATTAAAACCTATCAAATTGTACGTATTGCAGGGGTAATGCCGAAAAAAGCCAAATCGATTTCGTTAAGCTTAGGGATTGATGTTGCACCAATCGATAATTTACCAACCTTACATTCTCCTGGCCTATTGGTTATGGATATGGATTCAACCGCTATTGGTATTGAATGTATTGATGAGTTGGCAAAGCTACAAGGTGTGGGTGAACAAGTTGCTGCAGTTACTGAACTTGCTATGCGAGGTGAACTTGATTTTGCCTCCAGCTTACGCAAACGCGTGGCGACGTTAACTGGTGCTCCACAAGATATTTTAGAGCAAGTAAAAAAAACACTACCGCTAACGCCGGGATTGACTTGTTTAGTTAAAGAGCTACATAAAAAAAATTGGCACGTTGCTATTGTTTCTGGAGGATTTACCTATTTTGCTGACCATTTAAAACAGAAGTTGAAACTGGTTGCTGCTCATGCTAATGAGTTAGAAATTAAAAAAGGCCAGTTAACTGGTAAAGTGATAGGGCAAATTGTTGATGCTAAATATAAAGCTCGAATGTTACAACAATTGGCTGCTTCTTTAGATATTCCGATTGAACAAACTGTTGCGATTGGCGATGGTGCCAATGATTTAATGATGATTCGAATTGCTGGACTTGGGGTTGCTTATCACGGCAAGCCGAAAGTGGTTGAAAAAGCAAAAATTAGTATCAATTATGCTGATTTAACTGGTTTATGGTGCATTTTATCTACCAGTTTATTAAGTGAAGGTTAGGAGAAAAATTTGGCCAAAACAGTAAAGCGCGCTTATGTATGTAATGATTGTGGCGCCGATTATCCTCGTTGGCAAGGTCAATGTAGTGCTTGCCATGCTTGGAATACTATTACTGAAGTGAGGTTAGCCAGTACCTCATCACGCAATGATCGATTAACCGGTTATGCTGGTGGTGCAGGGCAAACTAAGATCCAAAAACTATCTGAGATTAGTTTAGAGGCCTTACCTCGATTTTCAACTGGATTTTCAGAATTTGACCGCGTACTTGGCGGTGGCGTGGTACCAGGTAGTGCTATCTTAATTGGTGGTAATCCTGGTGCCGGTAAAAGTACTTTGTTATTGCAAACAATGAGTAAATTGTCTGCACAAATGAATACACTCTATGTTACTGGTGAAGAGTCATTGCAACAAGTAGCAATGCGTGCCCATCGTTTAGGTTTACCTACTGATAATATTAATATGTTGTCTGAAACCAGTATCGAGCAGATCTGTTTACTGGCCGAACAATCTCAACCAAAATTAATGGTTATCGATTCAATTCAAGTGATGCATCTTGCTGATATCCAATCTTCGCCAGGCAGTGTGGCACAAGTTCGAGAAACAGCAGCTTATTTAACTCGCTTTGCGAAAACCAAAGGAATTGCCATTATCATGGTTGGCCATGTGACTAAAGATGGTTCGCTGGCAGGACCTAAAGTGCTTGAACACTGTATTGACTGCTCGATTTTACTTGATGGTGATGCGGATTCTCGATTCCGTACTTTGCGTAGCCATAAAAATCGTTTTGGTGCCGTAAATGAGCTTGGTGTGTTTGCCATGACCGAACAAGGCTTGAAAGAGGTTAGCAATCCATCAGCAATCTTTTTAAGTCGTGGTGAAGAGATGTTATCTGGTAGTTCAGTAATGGTGCTGTGGGAAGGCACTCGGCCATTATTAGTTGAGATCCAAGCGTTAGTTGATCACTCTGTTTATGGTAATCCAAGACGAGTAACTGTCGGACTTGATCAGAACCGATTAGCACTGTTATTGGCTGTTTTACATCGTCATGGTGGTTTACAAATGGCCGATCAGGATATTTTTGTTAATGTTGTCGGTGGGGTAAAAGTGACTGAAACGAGCGCAGATCTAGCATTAATTGCCGCATTGGTATCGAGTTTCCGTAATCGTCCTTTACCACAAGATGTGGTAATTTTTGGTGAAATAGGATTAGGTGGTGAAATCAGACCGGTACCAAGTGGTCAAGAGCGTATTTCAGAAGCGGCTAAACATGGCTTTAAAAAAGCGATAGTACCTATTGCCAATATGCCGAAAAAGAAACCAGAAAATATGCAGATCTTTGCGGTTAAGAAAGTATCTGAAGCACTAGATATTTTAAGTGATTTGTAGGGGGATTCTTGCTGAAAATATTCCGCCGATTTAATTCTGCAATTTAATCTTAGAATTTAACTATCGACGGAAAAGAAGTTATTTAATTTTAGCGTTAATAACAAATTTCATAACAAGGTTGGTAAGCACTGCCTCCAGGTAGCTTCATACGGTCTTGTTTTACATAGTTAAGCAGTAAATTATCTAATTGTTTCATGATCTCTGGATCACCTTGTAATTTATAGCGTCCATGTTCGGCGATTTGCTTCATACCGAATTCTTTAACATTACCGGCTACAATACCTGAGAAAGCTCGACGTAAGTCAGCTGCTAACATTTCAACAGGTTGATTTTTATGTAAATTAAGTGATGCCATATTTTCATGAGTTGGTTCAAATGGATGCTGTAATGATTCATCAATTTTAAGTAACCAGTTAAATCCGTAAGCATCTCCAGTCGCTAAACGTGATGATTTAACCTGTTTAACGCCATGTTTCATGATGCGAGCGACTTGTTCTGGCGAATCAATGATAATTTCATACAGTTTAGTTGCTTCATCTCCTAAGGTGTTGCGGATAAATTGGTCAATTGCAGCAAAATAATCTTCACACTCTTTGGGACCAGTTAAAATAATTGGTAAAGTTTGATTTTTATTAGCAGGATTGAGCATTATCCCCAAAATATAAAGCAATTCTTCTGCGGTACCAGGGCCTCCAGGAAAGATAACAATACCGTGCGCCATACGCACAAAGGCTTCAAGTCTTTTTTCAATATCCGGCATAATAATAAGTTCATTAACCAGTGCATTTGGTGGCTCTGCGGCAATAATGGATGGTTCGGTCATACCAATAAAGCGACTATCTTTGATCCTTTGTTGAGCGTGACCAACTGCAGCCCCTTTCATTGGTGCTTCCATAATACCCGGTCCACAGCCAGTGCAGATATTGAGTTCGCGTAGCCCTAACTGCATACCAACCTGACGAGCATAATAATATTCACTTTCGTTAATGGAATGCCCACCCCAACAGACAATTAAATTAGGTTCTTCACCCACATGTAAAGCATTGGCATTACGTAAAATTGAGAAAACAAGATTGGTGATGTAATAGGAGTGTTCTTTTTCTAGTTTATCATTAGGCACCAAATGTTTAATTGCACTAATTTGGCTATTTAAAAACAGGATATCACGCAACACCGCAAATAGATTGGCTTGAATGGAGCGAATAATTTTTTTGTCGACAAATGCGGTTTCAGGAGCATCAATAAGCTCTAATTTGACCCCTCGTTCTTTGCTGATAACGTTAATTTCGAAAGATTTAAATCTATCCAATAATTCTTGAGTATTATCAGTTTTGCTACCTGCATTTAGTGTGGCTAGTGAACAATTTCTAAATAATTGGTATAGTTCACTATTTGCTGACTTTTTCAGAATATCGACTTCTGCTTGGGCAAGTAAATCCATTGATCCTAATGGACTAATATGGGTAATCATTACAACCTCCATTTGACGGTTTTATCGACAAAAAATCATTATATATTCAAACAGAATAAAAAATAAGTAAAGCTGATAATAACCTAATTTATCAATTAAATTAATTTAACATGAAAATATGTAACTATTTTTTTAAATTGAATTTTTCAATATTACATTAACCAATGATTTAAATATCATTGTAGTAAAAAATTATCGCAATTTTAGTTATTAAATAAGTGTGTCATCAATGAAAACAGATTTTTTTTACGGCTAGAGCCAGCTAAACAAGGACATTACCTGATTGGCTTAGCATTATCGCTACTGAGTATAGTAATAACTATGTTGAATGTTAGATAAAAATAAATTGTTTTTTATTAGATTGATATTAAATAATTGTTCATAGTCAAAAAATAAACGCTATGCTAGACTAAACTAAACTCTGAAGCTGATTTGCCTAAGTGATAATATTATTCATATGGTAATTTAGCCGCGGTATAGCACAGAAATGGCTATGCTTCCCGATTTGGATAAGGTGTTTATTATATATATGCAATTAGTGGATAATTATCAGCGTCGCTTTCAATATTTGCGTTTATCAATTACTGAACTATGTAACTTTCAATGTCAGTATTGTTTACCTAATGGGTATCGACCTAATAAAGATCATAAATTTTTATCGTTAAATGAAATTGATAATGTCATATCAACATTTACCGAACTTGGTGTGCATAAAATTCGCTTAACTGGTGGTGAACCGACTTTGCGTCGAGATTTTATGGATATTTTGTCAATTATTTCGGCTTATCCAAGTATTAAACAATTGGCAATTACCACCAATGGCTCACGATTATTAAAAAATGTCCATTATTGGCAACAAGCTGGACTTAATGCTATTAATATTAGTATTGATAGTTTTTCTCCTTATATTTTTAAACGAATAACAGGCCAAGACAAACTCCAAGAGTTAATGCAAGGAGTTGAAAAATCATTAGATGTTGGTATTGAGAAAGTTAAAATTAATACCGTTCTAATGAAAAATATGAATGATCATCTGAGTGATTATTTAGCTTGGATTAAACACCGGCCAGTAGAATTACGTTTTATTGAACTGATGGAAACAACCGAAAGCCGTCAATTATTTAATCATTATCATTTAGCTGGTCAAGCGATGGAGTCTCAACTTGTTGAACAAGGTTGGCAATTACAAGCAAAAGAGGCATTATCTGGCCCAGCGAAAGTTTATGCTCATAGTGATTATCAGGGTAAAATTGGTCTAATTATGCCTTATTCGCAGGATTTTTGTAAAAGTTGCAACCGATTACGGGTTTCATCGCTTGGTAAATTACATTATTGCCTTTTTGGTGATGCAGCTGTTGATTTACGGGATTTGCTAAACAGTCCAGAACAGAAAGCACAACTTAAAGCACGCGTGTTAGCTTCACTATTAATAAAACCAGAAAAACATTTATTACATGAGCATAATCTAGGCATCACACCTAATTTATCTTATATCGGTGGTTAACACTTGGTTTTGTTTCGGTATTTGGTTAATTTTCCAGTGAGTTATTGCCCAATCTAATAACTGTTTTTGTGAGGCATCTTGCCAGCTTTCCGGTAATTGCTGACCTAAAAACTGTAATGCTTGTGCAGTTAATAAATTCGTATTTTTACTATCAATAGGGCTAGCATGGTTTTGTTTTGACAGCTTATTACCATGATTATCTAAAGCCAATGGTAAATGGCAGTAATTAGGAATAGTAAAATTAAATAATCGATAAAGCGAAATTTGTTTAGCTGTAACGGGTAGTAGATCTGCTCCTCGAACAATTTCAGTTATTCCTTGATAATTATCATCTAATACTACAACTAAATTATAAGCAAATAGCCCATCTTTGCGATGAATAATAAGATCCTCTTGAGCATTGGCTGGATCAACAGTTTGTTGACCACGAATTTTATCATCGAAAGAAAAAACTGGCTGACTTTGCTTTAATCGAATAGCACATTGTTGTTGATTAGTTGATGCTAACTGTCGATCACGACAAAAGCCATCATATATCCCATTGCTAAGATTATGGATCCTTTGTCTGGTACAATCACAATAATAAGCTTTTTGCTGAGTAATAAGCGATTGTAATACGGCTCGATAACGTTCAATACAATTTGATTGATATAAAACTTGGTCGTCCCAATACAGTTCAAAAGCTTCTAATGTTTTTAATATTAAGGATGAAGCGCCTTTGACTTCTCGTGGTGGGTCAATATCTTCAATGCGAACAAGCCATTTACCAAAATTGGCTTTGGCTTGTAGGTAACTACCGAGAGCCGTCACCAACGAACCAAAATGCAATGGTCCAGATGGTGAGGGTGCAAAACGACCAATATATTGCATGGGCGTATTGAGTAAAATAATAGTTTAAATGGAAATTACATACCCATTTGTTTTTCACGAAGTTCAGCTAATGTTTTGCAATCGATACATAGATCAGCTGTCGGTCTTGCTTCTAAACGACGAATACCAATTTCAACACCGCATGATTCACAAAAACCAAAATCATCGATTTCAATTTTCTTTAATGTCTTTTCAATTTTTTTGATTAATTTACGTTCTCTGTCACGCGCTCTTAATTCTAAGCTAAATTCTTCTTCTTGAGTAGCACGGTCAGCCGGATCTGGGAAATTTGCAGCCTCATCTTGCATGTGAGAAACTGTTTTACCCATTTCACCTTGTAACTGTGACAGCCATGCTTCTAAGATAAGTTTGAAATGTTTTAATTGCTTAGGATTCATGTACTCCTCATCTTTCGCCTCTTTATAAGGCTCAAGCCCAGCAATAGCAAGCAGGCTAAGAGAAGATGTATTTACTTTTTGTTCCTTTTTCACAGCAATCCCCCTTAAGTACAGATTATTTGCGAGCGGTAAACTATAGCAATAATTTAGCCTTTGGCAAATTTTTTTTATTATTTTTTTTGCATTTAGACCATAAAAATTTACAACTATATGTTATTAATAAGATTAATTATTCATGCCATTTTTTTAATCCATTCATGGGACATTTTGTTAATAAATTAAATAGGTTATCGTTATCAGGTAATATTAGGTCAGGTGAAATATCAAATAAAGGATAAAGCACAAATTCTCTTTTTTTCATATGATAGTGTGGTATGGTAAGCCTTTCTGTATCTATAACTAAGTCATCATATAACAATATATCTAAATCTAATGTTCTTGCCCCCCAGCGATTTTCTTTACGGACTCTACCTTGTGACTTTTCAATGGCTTGTAAATGATCTAATAGTGCTATTGGTGTCAGAGACGTGGTTAATTTGATGACTGCATTGAGATAATCATTTTGATCTTGTGGTCCCAATGGTTTGCTACGATAAAATGGCGAAATATCAGAAACAACTGTTTCAGGTAATTGTTTTAAGGCCGCAATAGCTTGATTAGCTTGCTCTAATGGATCGTTAAGATTACTGCCTAAGGCAATATAACAAATTGGCATAATTAGATTCAATTGAGGTGATGTTAAAACATGGTGATATTTTAGCATATAAACAAGTTAGTAACTAATAAAGGAAATAGAATATAGAATAATGTTTCAATTAAATTTTTGAAAAAATTGAGGAGCAGTTTTTTTGAGTTTTATAACTATCTATTTATTATTTTTTTTATAATATTTTCACTAAAACTGGATGTGAATTTGGTTCAATTTAACCTTAAACACATCCAATTATGAAGAATATACGTTATTTTAGTTTATACTATAAAACTTCGACAATTGATTCACAAAGTCTAGACATATTATCGATAGTCATTCCGGCAACATTGATTCGTCCTGAATTAACAATATAAATACTATAATCATTACGCAATTTAAGTACTTGTTCTTCAGTTAAACCACTAAATGAAAACATACCATTTTGTTTGGCAATAAAACTAAAATCTTGGTTAGCGCCTTTGTCTTGTAGCGTTTTCACAAATAGTTGGCGCATACGATGAATACGTTGACGCATGCCAGTTAATTCATCAATCCACTCTTCTTTTAATTCAGCATTGTTTAATATATAAGAGACAATCTTAGCACCATGGGCTGGAGGATTAGAGTAGTTGGCTCTGATAATAGTTTTGACCTGACTAAATGCCCGATCGGCAATTTCGCTATCAGCTGCAATTAAAGTGAATGCACCAACACGCTCATTATATAGACCGAAATTTTTTGAGTAAGAGCTAGCAATCAGTAGTTCAGGTTGATTATTAGCAAACAATCTAAGTCCATATACGTCTTCGTCTATACCTTGACCAAACCCTTGATAAGCGAGGTCAAATAGTGGTAACCAACCATTTTTTAAGGCTAACTCTGAAATTGTTTGCCATTGTTCTGGAGTCGGATCGATACCGGTAGGGTTATGGCAGCAACCATGAAATAGCACTGCTTCACCGGCAATAACTTGATTCAAATCACTCATTAAACCATCAAAATCTAGGCTTCGAGTTTGAGCATCATAATAACGGTATTCTCGAACTTCTAATCCTGCAGTTTGAAATACGCTACGATGATTAGGCCACGATGGATTGCTTATCCAAACTCGTTTTATTTTCGTACGGCGAGATAAAAAATCTGCCATAATGCGTAATGCACCGGTTCCGCCAGGGGCTTGCGCAGTTCTCGCTCGTTGATTTTCACTACCGAACAGTAAAACTTGAGTGGCAATATTAAATGAATTAACACCATCAATGGGTAAATAGCTTTTTGTGGTTTCATCATCTAGCAATAGATGCTCAGCTTTTTTTACACTTTCTAAAATAGGTGTTTTGGTGGTTTCATCTTTATAAACACCAACACTTAAATTAATTTTGTTGGTACGTTCATCCTTGTTGTAGAGATCCGCTAAGCCTAAAATAGGATCTGCTGGTGCTGCTAATAAATATTCAAACATAAGTTACCTATTTCTTTTAGTGACACTTATTGCATTATATACATATTGTTTGGCAAGTTACAATTTGTAAACCACAATGCACTTGAACCTCATTTGTACCACAGCTTAGTGATTATCGAAAGCTAATTATTATGCTATAACGATAAGTTTTTCAAGAAATGACGCTAAATCAGATGATAATGTTGTCAATTGTCCAGTTATTAAATCTTCTTTAACTACTTCACCAGTCAAATTATTTAATGCGACGATTTCAGTATCTTCATTGGTTGAGGCGATAAAAATGGTCGGCGTTCGCTTTAATTTTTTTTGTTGCGATAGGTGAGCAATTAAATTTTTTTCTAAATTTGAAAAGTCATCGTCATTCCATGCTTGCAATAAAATTAAATTAACGTCAGCAAATTTTGCTGTCAGATTTGCAGCATATTGTGTACCGTAAAATGTATGTGCACTTGGGTGGATTTTGATGTTAATAACTTGTTCTGCTATGGTTAAATCTCTTGGAGGATTAAGTAAAAAAGGTTGCCAATAAACGACTAGATTTTCAGTTTTGATAATGCAAGGCGAGGGTAAACCATGTAATTCTTCACTTTGTGGAGCATGTTCAAATTGAGCGATCCAACGCTGGGTATAATCAAGCAATGCTACTTTTTCTGGCGATTCCATAACTAAATATTATCTCATAGTTCATTTTATAATCGATAGTTGTTTAATATTATACGGACTAAATTGGCATATACACAATTGTTAAAGTTAAGTTTTTAAATTCATGGATTGTGTTATAAATTGATATAGAAAATTTGCCAAAGTTATTCCCAATTAAATGATGAAAAATTAATGGATAAAGCCTTTTTTTATTGTGTTTTCAGTTTAATTTTAGGGCAGTACAAAACCAGTATTAAATTGTTTATAAAATAGTCAGTTTAATTTACTTGCTATCCGTTGCTGAAACGTGAATAATAGACACGGATATTTTATCCATGTAATGCAGCAATGGCGTTAGACATTACAGTTTGTCAAAATAAAATAGCGTAAGTAGAATTATTATAATTAATTAATATGTTTATTTTAAACAATCATATAAAGATTTAGTGGTTTGTTAAATTGTAGAAAAAATAGAATTTGCAAACTCATCATTGAAATAATATCAATAATTGTATGTTTAGTGGTGTTCAAAAAGTGCATAGGTGTTTTGAATGTAATATTACCTCTAAAAAGTGTATTGATGTTGGATAAGTTATACTGATTTCACATAAAATAATAACAAAAATAACACAAATAAAATAATGAATACGGTATAAAAAATATTTAAGTAAGTACTATTGTTTATCATTGTTAAAAATAAGCGTTTATTGTTAATAATAAAATTCTACCTACAGTTAATTTAGATTAATGAAGAGTGTAGAATAATGAAAAGAATGCTAATCAACGCAACCCAGCAAGAAGAGCTGCGTGTTGCCCTTGTTGATGGCCAACGCTTGTATGATTTAGACATCGAAAGCCTTGGTCACGAACAAAAAAAAGCCAATATTTATAAAGGCAAAATCACTAAAATCAATCCTAGTTTAGAAGCTGCATTTGTCTCTTACGGTGGTGAACGAGATGGTTTTTTACCTCTAAAAGAGATTGCTGAAAGCTATTTCCCTTCCAATATTTCTGGTCGTCGTAGTATTAAACATTTACAAGAAGGCCAAGAAGTTCTTATTCAAATAGAAAAAGAAATTCGTGGTAAAAAAGGTGCCGCTTTAACGACTTATATTAGTTTAGCCGGTAGCTATTTAGTTTTAATGCCAAATGATCCTAGAGCCGGTGGCGTTTCTCGTCGTATTGAAGGTGAAGAACGTGCTGACCTTAAGCGTATTATTGATGCGCTAGAAAAACCAAAAGGTATGGGTGTTATTGCGAGAACCGCAGGGGTTGGTAAAAGCCAGGAAGAGTTGCAACAGGATTTGAATGCTTTAGTCAACTATTGGACTGCGATTCAAAATGAATCTAAAAATCATCCAGCGCCAAGTTTAATCCATAAAGAAAGCGATATAATTACTCGCGCATTCCGTGATTACTTGCGTGATGATGTCGGTGATATTCTCATTGATAATCCAAAAGTGCTTGAAATTGCTAAAAAACGATTAGCTGATTTAGGCCGAGTTGAGTATGTTAGTCGCCTAAAACTTTATGAGGGTGATGTACCATTATTTAACCATTTCCAAATTGAAGGGCAGATTGAATCAGCATTCCAACGTGAAGTTCGATTACCATCTGGTGGCTCTATTGTTATTGATGCGACCGAAGCATTAACAGCTATTGATATCAACTCAGCGAAATCTATCCGTGGTAGCGATATTGAAGAGACAGCATTTAATACTAACCTTGAAGCAGCGGAAGAGATTGCTCGCCAATTACGCTTACGTGATTTAGGTGGTTTAATTGTTATCGATTTTATCGATATGACGCCAATCCGTAATCAGCGTGAAGTTGAAAATCGCTTGAAAGAAGCGATGAAAACTGACCGAGCAAGAATTCAAACCACACGGATTTCTCGTTTTGGTCTACTTGAGATGTCTCGTCAACGTTTAAGCCCTTCGTTGCGTGAAGCTACTCACCATATTTGTCCTCGTTGTCAAGGGACAGGTACAGTTCGTGATAATAACTCATTATCACTGTCAATTCTTCGCTTAATTCAAGAAGAAGCGATGAAAGATAATACCGTGCAGATTGACGTGATTGTGCCAGTGCCAATTGCAAGTTATTTGCTTAATGAAAAACGTCGAGCCATTACCAATATCGAAAGAATGCATCCAGATGTTAAAATTGTTATTGCTGGTGATGAAGAGATGGAAACACCTCTTTATAAAGTCATTCGTAAACGTCGTGGTGAGGAGACCGATGTATTAAGCTACAATTTACCTAAATTGATTCGTGAGCTTGAAGAAGAGGAAGAAGATCAAGTTACTGAATTGGTGGTAGAAGAAGCAGTATTATCTGGCCCTAAAGTAGAAGCAAGCAAAGCGCCAAAAGCAAAAGTTGAGCCGAAAAAAGTTGAAACATCAACTGGTTTATTCGGTGGATTGTTTAAAAAGATTCGCCAACTATTTGTTACTGAAAAAGAGGCTCCAAAACCTGAAGTTAAGCCTCAGCAAAATAGACGACGAGACAATCAACGTTCAAATAATCGACGTCAACGTAATAATCGTAACAATAATGCGGCAGCTGCAGCAAATAATACAACTACTGAAGAAGTTAAAGAGCCGACACGTAACAATCGTCGTAGCAAACAAAATAACAATGGCAACACCAATACAGCGAATAATATCAAGGCAGATAAAGTAGTTAATGAGACTGCACAACCAAAACAAAAAGAAGCTAAGCCACGCAGACAACCACGAAACTTAACTAAGAGTGTTCGGGTTAAAAATAGTGATGCGCCAGTTCAGAACGAACAAGAGCGTATTGTGATCCCTTCTTTATTGTTACCAATTATTGTTCCAGAAACAGGTGAAAATAAAACTGTTGGCGAATCACAACCAAAACGTCAACGACGCACATCTCGACATTTGCGTATGAATACACCGCGTACCAAACGTCGTGGTAAAAATACTGAACTAAAACAGTCGCCAGTGCCGTTGTCATTTGCTGCTGCGTCTTTAGAGCTAGCATTAGGTCGGGTAGCGGTTGATTATAGTCAAGTGAATAGTGAACAACCAAATAACGTCGTACCAGTCATTCCTTCACTTTTATTACCAATCGTAATTAAAGATGAGGTGAATACCAATAGTGCTGAAAAAGCGGTTGTTAGTGACCCAAAACCACAACCACAACCAAAAGCAGCAACGAGCTCTCAAGCTGATATTGATGTTCAAGAAAATAAACCGCAGACAGATGAAGTTGTCACCATGCCGGCAACAGAAACGACTGCTGGTTATTCTTCATCAGTGATGACAAAGGCTCCTGCTCCAGATTATGTAGAATCTAATAGTGGGATAAAAACTCGAGAAGAGTTGGATTATCATTATGAAGGTAAAGGTAATGCGGGTGGCTTAAGTGCACAAGATCACGCTTATGCAGCTGCAAGTAAACCGGTTATACCTGAGTAGTTGTATAGATAAATAACGGTGACAAATGTCACCGTTATTCTTAACTCATAAAAGCGATAAAGATAAACAATGATTATCTATATTTTAAAAAAAATAGTAACGTTTTTATTTATTATCTGCGTGCTTGCCCAGATCAGCTTTTGTCTGGTTTATTTTGTTCCTCAATCTATTTTTAGTGATTTAACTTTTATTGATGCCTATAGCGCTTTTTTTAAGCAACTATTGCAAGGTCAATTTAGGTTAATGTCTGGTGAAACCGTTCCTTTTTTCGATACGTTATTAACGACATTTGAGCTTTGTATTTTAGCGTTACTTGTTGCGTTATTTATTGGTATTCCGTTAGGGATTTTTCTTGGTTTAAGTAATATAAATTGGCTAAATACCACAATTCGATTAGGTTGTTTAATCTTTTATTCTTGTCCGATTGTTATGTTAGCAACATTAGTGATGTTTTATCTTTCATCAACATTGCCAATGTCAATGAACTTCGATATATCAATATCAGTAACGGGGAGTTCTTTATTAGATATTATTCTTTCATCGCGAGCAGACAAATTACCGGCACTTTGGGAACAACTGCATTATTTACTTTTGCCAACAATCATTTTAGCGATTCAGCCAAGCATTGTGACTATTCAATTAGTCAGTGAAAATGTTAAAAACACTTCAAGGCAAAACTATATTAAAATGGCAATTATACGCGAGCGCTCACCATTTAAGATTTTACGTCGACACTTATTACCAAATTCGATTCCGGCGACAATCCCACAATTGACATATAATACAACGACTCTATTATTTTCAACGATGGTGATTGAAATCTTGTTTAACCGTGTTGGTCTTGGCCAATGGGTTATGTTGGCTTATCGTAATCATAATTATTTTATTATTTCGATAGCAATCCTTGCTTGTGGAACAGTAATTAGCTTATTAACTTTATTAGGTGAGATAACTGCTATTGCTATTTATCCATTACGTCATAAGGAACATTATGTCTAGGATGAACCAGTTAGCCAAGAACATGAAAATATGCTTGCATAAACTGCATAGTAATTTGTACTTAATTGTCAGTTTTTATGGGATTTTGGGCATAGCTTTTATTGCATTATCAACTAAATGGTTTTTTCATGCTCATTTAAATCCAGTATATGTCGCTTCTTTGCCTCCTGCTTGGTGGCCAACTGGTGATATCAATCATATATTAGGAACAACGGCTCAAGGACAAGATATTTTCGATTATTTATTGATCGGCTATCGGTCAACTATTTCAATGACATTAAAAGCGGTTTTTTATGTCATTATCATTGGTGGTGTGATTAATTATTTGATGTTTTTTGTCGCATTTATTCGACCGTTTATCTTATTTATCTTTAGATTCTTTATGGTTGTACCACCATTATTGGGTGTGATTGTAATTAGTTTGCTATTAGAAGATGATATTACCAATATCTTAGTGATCATTGGTTTATCTTATGCGCCAAGATTTATTTATAATATCCATCAACGTGTTATCAAAGAATGGAATAAAACTTACATCACCGCTTATCGACTTGATGGTTTATCTTCATTTTCTATTTTAAACCATTATATTGTACCTAATATCTTACCGGTTTATTTGACCGAGATAGTGTCATTATTTGGTTCGGTTATTTTAGCTATCACAACCATTACATTTTTAGGCTTTGCGAATGATTTTTCTCGACCTGATTTAGGCATGATGATGTTTAAAATGAAAGACATAATGGATGTTAATTTATTGGCCTTTTTAGCTCCAGGAATTGCCGTCTCTGTTACGATTATTTTGGTTTATTTATTCAATTTTGGGTTATATGGTCAGCGAGTAGGGCATTAATCATGGCACTATTAGACATTCGTAATTTAACTATTGAATTTATTACTCCTGATGGCCTGTTACGGGCGATTGATCGCGTCAATTTAAAACTATCAGAAGGTGAAATTCGAGGTCTAGTTGGTGAATCAGGTTCAGGTAAAAGTCTAATTGCTAAAGCGATACTTGGTGTCACTAATCATAATTGGAAGATTTCTGCTGATCGCTTCTATTTTAATGATGTTGATTTATTGAAGTTGACACCGAAACAACGGCGAAAAGTGATTAGTGATAATATATCCATGGTATTCCAAGAGCCACAATCTTGTTTAGATCCGTCTATGAAAATTGGCCAACAATTAATTGAGGCCATTCCCCGAAGAACATTTAAAGGTCATTGGTGGCAACGACTGTTTTGGCGTAAGAATCGCGCGATTGAGTTACTACATCGTGTTGGGATTAAAGATCATAAAGAAATACTTAAATCATACCCATTTGAATTAACGGAAGGCGAATGTCAAAAAGTGATGATCGCTATAGCATTAGCTAATCAACCTAAATTACTTATTGCCGATGAACCAACCAATGCCATGGAAGCGACCACCGAAGCGCAAATATTTCGTTTGCTTGCAAGTATGAATCAAAATATGGGGACGACTATTTTATTGATTAGCCATGATTTGCAAATGGTTACTCGCTGGACTGATCGTATCAATGTCCTATATTGCGGACAAACTGTTGAGGTTGCTGATAGTGAAGATTTGATTAAATCACCTTATCACCCTTATACTCAGGCATTGATTTATGCTATCCCTGATTTTGGTAAAGCGATGCCTCATAAAAGCCCTTTAAATACCTTACCTGGTGTTATTCCATCATTGGAACATTTACCCATTGGTTGTCGGTTGGGGCCTCGTTGTCCTTATGCACAAAAAAAATGTATACAAGCACCAGAACTTATCCCAATTAAAGATCATTCGGTAGCCTGTCATTTTCCATTAAATACTGATGAGTAGTTTGAGATATAGGAATAGTTAATGAACCCAATATTAAAAGTCCGAAATTTATCAAAGCGATTTAAAATCCCTAAAGGACTCTTTGGTCATTTACAAATTGATGCTGTTAAACCTTTGTCATTTTCGCTAAATGAAGGGAAAACGTTAGCCATAATTGGACAAAATGGTTCCGGAAAATCGACATTAGCTAAAATGCTGGTTGGTATGATTAAACCAGATAGTGGCGATATTTGGATTGATGGTAATAAAGTAGAATATGGCGATTTTGGCCATCGTTCGCAACTGATTCGAATGATATTTCAACATGTTGAAAGTTCATTTGATCCACGGCTTCGTATTGGCCAATTGCTTGAAATTCCACTTAAACGCAATGCCAATTATAGCAGTCATGAACGGGAAAAATTAATCAATGATGTTTTAAAGCAAGTTGGTTTATTACCGGAACATGCCTCTTATTATCCGTCAGTGATGGCAGCAGGGCAAAAACAACGAGTCGCTTTAGCTAGAGCACTAATTTTAAAGCCTAAAGTGATAATTCTTGATGAAGCTTTAGCTGCATTAGATATTTCAATGCGTTCACAAATTGTTAATTTAATGTTGTCATTACAAGAAGAGCAACAGATATCTTATGTTTATGTCACACAAGATATCGGTATGATGAAACATATTAGTGACCAAATTATCGTTATGCATAATGGTGAAGTGGTCGAATATGGTAATACAGCCGAAGTTTTAGCTTCGCCATTAAGTGACATTACTCAAAAGCTTATCAATAGTTATTTTGGTGAAGCACTAACAGCCGATACTTGGCGGACAGATACTCGAGCTTTTTAGTTTTATTTTGCAGCAGCATTAACCAAATAATGCAGTTATTATTCTGATTTTGTTTAAAATATTCTATTTATTTTCCAATAAATACTCGACAAATTTTTTAAAACGCTCTATATTTAGCTATATAGATTTCTAGACGTCCGTTTTTCAGTGTTATAGAAGATAATTTATTATTGTTAGGAGCTTTTGTTATGCCTATATGTATTCCTGATTCATTACCGGCAGTTGATGTTCTTCGTAATGAAAATGTATTTGTGATGACTTCAACGCGTGCTAATACTCAAGAAATTCGTCCACTTAAGCTTCTTTTTTTAAATTTGATGCCGAAAAAAATAGAGACTGAAAATCAATTTTTGCGGTTACTTTCTAACTCATCTTTACAGGTGAATATTCAGTTATTAAGAATAGATCAGCGTGAATCTAAAAATACGCCAATAGAACATTTGAATAGCTTTTATTGTGATTTTGATGATATTCGTGAACAGAATTTTGATGGACTTATTATTACTGGCGCACCATTAGGTAAAGTCGCTTTTTCAGATGTTGTGTATTGGCCTAAGTTAGCTGAAATTATTACTTGGGCGAAAGATCATGTAACTTCAACTATGTTTGTTTGTTGGGCGGTGCAAGCGGCATTAAATGTCTTATATGATTTACCTAAATTCACCCGTTCACAAAAGTTATCCGGTGTTTATCAACACCAAATCTTGCAACCAAATGCTATTTTAACCCGTGGTTTTGATGATACATTTTTAGCACCACATTCTCGTAATGCTGATTTTCCAATGGATAAAATTAAAAACTATACCGATTTAAATATTTTAGCTGAGTCAGATATAACTGGCCCATACTTAATGGCAACCGCCGATAAACGAATGGCGTTTGTTACTGGGCATCCAGAATATGATTCATTTACTTTGGCTAATGAGTATTATCGTGACTTGAAAGCAGGTATAAACCCTAAAATACCTTTTAATTACTTCCCAGAAAATAATCCTAATTTAACGCCAAAAGCAACATGGCGAAGTCATGCTTATTTACTATTTAGTAATTGGCTCAACTATTACGTTTATCAATTAACGCCATTTGATTTAACGACTCGTAATTTGACAATTGATGATTAACTTTAATGATAGATGGATTTATTAAATGAATAACTCCATCTATTTGATAATTATTAAATATTGTTAATTATGTTAAGTTACTAAAATTAAAAAACTGAATGATATAGTTTTTCAATATCTGATATATTTGTTTCTCTTGGATTTCCTTGTGTACATACATCAGCATACGCTGCTTCGGCTAATGCTTTTATGTCT
The DNA here is from genome assembly GCF_016101145.1 of Gilliamella sp. W8145. Classification (NCBI taxonomy): domain Bacteria; kingdom Pseudomonadati; phylum Pseudomonadota; class Gammaproteobacteria; order Orbales; family Orbaceae; genus Gilliamella; species Gilliamella sp. W8145. Next base: position 87,386 of record NZ_JACFRC010000005.1, on the reverse strand, counting down.
TCCTTCTTCACGCCAACCATATGTAAGTTTGTTGGAATTTTGACATCATTATTTAATTGGAAAACGGCATTCACGGCTGCATTTCGAGCATCTTCAATTGTCATATCTTCAGTATTTTTTATCCCCATTGCTTTGGCTATATGACGATATTTTTCACCTGTGTACGGTGCATTATATTGCATGATATGAGGAAGTAATATTGCATTCGCAACACCATGAGGAACATTATAAAAAGCACCTAATGGATGTGCCATACCATGAACTAAGCCGAGACCAACATTTGAGAATCCCATTCCAGCAATATATTGACCTAAAGCCATTTGTTCAACGCCATTGAGATCACCATTCACCGAATCGCGTAGTGAACGAGAGATAATTTCAATTGCTTTCAAATGAAACATATCACTCATCTCCCATGCACCTTTTGTGATATAGCCTTCTATTGCATGAGTTAGTGCATCAATCCCCGTTGCTGCTTTTAAACTGGCTGGCATACTAATCATCATATTAGGATCAACTAAAGTCAAAACAGGTATATCGTGAGGATCTACACAGACAAATTTTCTCTTATTTTCTTCATCGGTAATAACATAATTGATAGTCACTTCTGCTGCTGTTCCCGATGTTGTTGGAATAGCAATGATTGGGATAGACGGTTTTTTGGTTTCCGCTAAACCTTCTAAACTACGAATATCAGAAAATTCAGGATTATTTATTACAATTCCAATCGCTTTAGCGGTATCTTGCGGTGAACCACCACCAATCGCTATTAAATAATCTGCATTTGATTGCTTAAATATCTCTATTCCTTGTTTTACTATACTAATTGTTGGATTAGGCATAACTTCATCAAATATTTGATAATCTAATTCTGCCGAATCAAGTAACTCAGTAACCTTAGTTGCAACTTTAAATTTAATCAGTTCTTTATCAGTAACAACTAAAGCTTTTTGATAGCCGCGTTTTTTTACTTCATCGATAATATTATGAATCGAATTCACCCCAAAATATGCGGTTTGATTCAAAATCATTCTATGACTCATTTTTAACCTCTTTCTTTATTAATATGAAACTGAAGATAATTTATTGGGGCTTTTTAACTGTTTAAAGTGTTTTAATCTTTCATCAATAGCCTGCATATACAGCATTGTATCCACACCTACAGCAACGAAATTTGCTCCCCATGAGATACATTTTTGTGCCATTTCGATATCAACAGCTAAAAACCCAGCTGCTTTACCTAATTGCCTAATTCTTCTAATTGTTTTTTCAATTATTTTTTGTACTTCCGGATGCCCAGCATTATCTGGATAACCTAAGGATGCGGATAAATCTGCAGGGCCAATAAATACGCCATCTACTCCTTCGGTCATAACAATTTCATCAAGATTTTCGAGTGCTTTTTTACTTTCAACTTGTACTAACAGACAGAGTGAATCGTTGACTTGTTGCATATACTTTTCAATTTTCCCCCAGCGGGCAGCTCTTGCTACACTAGCGCCTACGCCTCGGGTTCCTTCGGGTGGATAACGTGTCGCTGAAACTACAGCTTTTGCTTGTTCACCTGTTTCAACCATTGGTATTAATAATGTCTGAGAACCAATATCTAAAATCTGTTTTATGTTAGCTTGACTACCTTCTAAAGGGCGCACGACAGGATGACTGGCATATGGAGCGATTGCTTGTAGCTGGGTGAGTAATGTTTGTGCTGTATTTGGTGCATGTTCACCATCAAGTAGTAACCAATCATATTCTGAGGTTGCAGCAATTTCAGCCATATAAGATGTCGCTGAAGATAACCAAAGGCCAATTTGTAAATTTCCTTTGGTAATTTCTTGTTTAAATTTATTTTCCAATAGTTTTTTCATTATGTTATCCCTAATGTATTAGGAGCTTATTGATAAAATCAATAAGCTCTGTTTGTTAACTATTTTTGTTAGTTTGTTTTAGCATGAATATAGTTATAGTGCCGATTATTGTTATCAGTGCTAAAGTTAGTAAGCCTGCTATATTGTTATTAAAAAGCGTTTCTGCTTTTACACGAATAATTGGTGCTAAAAAACCACCAAATGCACCAAACATATTAATAAATCCTATGCCTGCTGCTAGGGCAGCTCCAGATAAAAGGTTAGTTGGTATAGTCCAAAAAACAGGTTGTACCGCAATAAAACCAATCGCCGCAAAACAAAGGGCAATAATTGCAATGCTAGGACTTGCAAGTGCTGAAATTCCAATACCTAAACCTGCTACCAATAATGTTATAGCAGCGATATTTCTTCTTTCTCCAACTTTGTCTGAATATCGAGGAATAAAATAAGTACCGAATAATGCAGCAATCCAAGGAATTGCCGCTACGAGTGAGGCTTTAAAACCAACCGTTGTTCCCATTAATTGAGCAACTTGTGTTGGTAAAAAGAAAATTAGCCCATAAACACTAATTTGAATTATCATGTAAATAATGGCTAGATGCCAAACAGTGACATTACTGATAGCATCGATTATTTTAGATGTTGTTTTTACACTCTCTTCTGATGATAATTTTTCTTGTAATGCTTGTTTTTCATTTTCATTTAAAAATCTAGCATTACTGATGTTGTCATCAAGGTAAATAAAAGTGACAACACCAGCTATAACAGCAAGAATACCTTCAATAATAAACATCCAGTACCAACCTGGGTGATCTAAAAAGCCATGCATTTCTAATAAAGCACCAGATAGCGGTGAACCAAATGTTAACGCTAAAGGTGCTCCCATATAAAATAACCCCATTATTCCTGCGCGGTGCTTTTGTGGGAACCATTGCGAAGTTAAATAGATCATCCCCGGGAAGAAACCGGCTTCCGCCATACCAAGCAGTACACGAACAGTTAAAAATTTCCATTCGGAATCAGCATAAGCCATTGCGGCGGATAATAATCCCCATACTAAAGTTGTACCGCCAATCCAGTAACGAGCACCAAATTTACGCATTAATAAATTGGCTGGTGCGCCTAAAAAAGCATAAGCTACGAAGAAAATACCGGCTCCAAGTGCAAATGCTTCATTACTGAGCCCTGTATCTAATTGATATGCTGATTTGGCAAAGCCAATATTTGCACGGTCTAAAAATGCTAATACGTATAGTATTAACATGAATGGAACAAGTCTTAAACGGGTTTTGCTTACCGCTTTTTCGAGAATATTAGACATAAAAATCCCCCTCTCCATAAAAATTACAGAGATATAAATGATGTTCATATGAAGAAAATAATTTTATTTAATCTAAAATCGCAGTTTTAAGTTCCTTTTAAAACTGCAATAAATCAATAAATAAACTTATTCTTCCTCATATAATTAATGAGAATAAGGACGAATTAATTTACATTCACGATTTAATTCAACACCAAATCCTGGTTTATCAAGTACTGATTTATGAATTCTTCCATTTACAGGAACGGGTTCATCAATCAATATTGGATCAAATTGCGGACGAAGTGTTGAACAATCAGGACTCGTCATTAAAAACTCACTAAATGGGGTATTTGTGAATGTAATCACTGCATGGTGAGAATAAACGGATGAACCATGAGGTACGACCAGTTGTCCTTTTGATTTCGCAATTGCAGCAATTTCAAGTAATGTGGTTAAGCCTCCACACCAACCAACATCGGGTTGCATGATATCAATGCCAGTTTCAGATAATGTTCTAAATGACTGAATTGTTCCATGATGTTCACCAGATGTGACCATCATTCCTGGCGGTGCATTGCGTTTTAACTCTCGGTATCCTTCATATTGTTGCGGAGGTAAACATTCTTCAATCCATTTTAAGTTATAAGGCGCACAAGCATAAGCAAGCTTTGTGGCATAATTTACGTCTTGACTCATCCAGCAATCAAGCATTAGCCAAAAATCAGGTCCACACTTTTCGCGCATGTCGGCAACCATTTCCGCATCTTTTTTGATGCCTTGATCTCCATCATGTGGTCCCCAATGTGTAGGCATCTTGCCACCAATAAAGCCCATCTCTTTTGCTAAATCAGGTCGAGCACCAGTTGCATAAAATTGAATTTCATCACGGACTGCACCACCTAATAATTTATAGACAGGTAGATCAGTCACTTTACCAAATAGATCCCAAAGGGCTAAATCAACACATGATATCGTGTTCATTACTAAACCACCTGAACCAGAATAATACATAGTTGCATTCATCATTTGGTCGTGAATTAGTTTGATATCAGAAACACATTTTCCTTCAATAAATCTATTTAGATGTTTTTCAACAATAAAACATCCCATTTCTCCGCCTGTTGATACGGCAAATCCAATTTGTCCATTATCAGCTTCAACTTCGACAATAAGTGTTCCAAGGACGTTGATACCAAAAGATTGACGTGATTGTTCATAGTCTTTATACTTGCTCATTGGCGTGGCGATATGGTCGTCGATCCAGTGGTGGCCGCCCTGATCGTGATAGTCTGCCCCGCCACTACCTTTCTCGGCGGTTGCTCCTCCCATAAAATAAGCTCTAACTTCTTTTATTTTTGGTAGCTTCATTTAATTTCTCCTTTAAAAGTTACAAAAATTATTCGTACATAAGACAACCCAATTCTTTTGAGATATCTTTTGCACATTCCTTGATTTTAATCGTAATTTCCGGTAATACATGGTCGGTTATTTGAAATGTTGTTCCTACAGCCGATATTGCCGCAGCAATATTATTTTGTGCGTTAAATATAGGTGCCGCTATGCATCTTATATTGATATAATCTTCTTCATTATCAAAACTACAACCTTGTTGACGAATCTTGGCCAATTCAGTATGTAATGAACTAATGGACATAATTGTATTTGCAGTTTTTTGTTCGAAAGAAAGTTGGTTAACGATTTCAGATATTTTTTCGCTAGGTTGGAAGGCTAATAAGCATTTGCCGACGCCAGAACGATAAAGCGATACTTGTTTTCCTACATAAGAACGAACACTGATTGTGCTGTGTGATTCACATTTCAAAATATAATAAGCGGTTTTGTTATCTAAAATTCCTAAATGAGTTAACAGCCCAGTATTATTGGTTAATCTGGCAAGATGTTTTTTGGCTATTTCTCTAATATCAAAACAATTTGAAGCAAGCTCACCTAACTCGACTAATTTGATCCATAAAAAATAATCACCATTCTGATCTTGTTTAATAAATTGATATGACTTTAGTTCTTCTAGTAAAAGATAAGCAGAACTTTTAGGTATTTGTAGGCCATTGATTATTTCTGCGGCACTGCATCTACCTTTAGATGAGATAAAGTTAAGTATTTTGATTGTTCTTTGTAAAGCGGGTACTTTAGACATACATTCCTATATATTGTACTTTTATCCTGTATATTGGATGAAGTAGATTGTACTTTTATCAAATATTGGTACAACTATTTAATCGTATTATTGTGAACTTGATCATAAAAAATTTATAATTTACAATCGGTTATTCCTTTATATTGGAATTTTTGGGGTTGTTCCAATATAAAGGAATTTAAAATAGTCTAATTTATAAGATGTCTTAAATTTGAATGTTGTGATTTAAATTGAAATGATGAAATAGTGTGGTTTTAAATTAGAAACGATTTAGTAGTATAAATAAGATAACATGAAAATATTAGTTAGGTGGTATAGACTCCTCAATTATTTTTACAAATAAACTTTATCAATCAAGCAAAGATAATAATTATCTGAAAAAATAATTAACCAATAAGAATATTGATTGATAAAGATTAATACATACCATACTATTGGCAAAAACACTGGTTAAAGGTTAATGTTATTATATCTTTACTCATTTTTGCACGTTTTTATGAGTAGTTTACTCATACTTAAAACTTAATAACATGGTATAGAATCCTCAATTATTTTTACAAATCAAATTCAGTAACTCGAACCTAAGTAATTATATTTCTATGCGAAATATGTTTTTATTGTTTTTCTGCTGCTATTAAGAACATTGGCGTTGAATGATAGTTAATTTGTTCAATTTCATCCCAGACTATCTTTGATATGTCGTTTTCAATATGAATATTTTTATAACCAATTGATTGTAAAATCTTCTTATCCCATTCAGGTCTAATTTCTTTACTCAATGGTAGTAATTTGGCGATTCGTTCCATTTCTTGCGTATTGGTTTGTCGATAATGATCTTCAATGCCATAATTCATGGTATTTTGTCTATCCTGCATATATTGTGAATAAAGATCTTTATTAAAAAGAAATAGATACCAGTTGGCATCAAAATTAAGTAATTTACCTTTAGCACTTAACACTCTAAACCATTCTTGATATGCTAAAATTGGATTACTCAAATTCCACGTAACATTACGCAATATAATTAAATCAAAACTACTGTTTTCGAATGGTAAGCAATGAACATCTGATAAAACAAAATTAACCTTTACTTGGTATTGTATTGCATTGTTTTTTGCTTGATTTATCATTTCTTCAGTAGCATCTACAGCAGTTACCTCATGTCCGGCTAAAGCTAACGTGATAGCTAAAAAGCCGGGCCCAGCGCCTATATCTAATACACGTAGTTTTTCTTTTTGTGGAGCATGATGCAGAATTAACTTTTGCCAGATAATTCTTTTTTCAGTTGCTAGTTCATCTTGATTGGTTTGACTGTACTCTTTTGCTCGGTTTGCCCAATAAATGATAAGATCCCTTAAAATATTATCATCAATATTATTCGCTAATATCACTTAATCTTCTCGCTTTTTATTTTGAATTTTTAATTATTTTTTTATAAATTTTTATTGCAGCACAGGCAGCACCATAGCCATTATCAATATTCATTGTCATAATTCCTCCTGCGCAACTTGATAAGCAAGCATTGAGAGCAACATGTCCTCCACTAGCTACACCATATCCTACGGATGTCGGCACAGCAATAATAGGAGTATCAATAAGGCCAGCTAAAACAGTAGGTAATGCCGCTTCCATACCTGCAATAGCAATAATAATGCTGTATTTTTGTAAGTTAGAAAGTTGTTGTTGTAGACGCCATAATCCTGCAACACCAATATCCTGATATAAATCTGCTTTTATGTCATGGTAATTTAATGTAATTAGTGTTTCTTCACACACTGAAGCATCAGACGAACCAGCAGAGACAATAGCTATATGAGTTTGTTCTTTTTCATATACTGATTCTTGTTTAGCAAATATAGCACATTGACTAATTTCATGATACTTGATTTGTTTTTGCCAATAGTTATTTAAATTATTATATTTTTCATAAGATAAACAAGTGAATAGTAGTGATGTTTGGTTTTGTTCAGCAATAGATAAGATCTTTTCAAGTTGTGTAACTGTTTTATATTGGCTAAACACAGCTTCTGAAATACCGCATCTTTGGCTTCGTTCAAAATCCATAATAATATCAGTGGATTTCATTTTTATTGCTCCTTTGAAATATAATCAACTGTTTTTAACACCAATAAACGCACTTCCTTTTTCATAAGTTGATATTTCGATATCATGTGGAATGGCTAGCGGAGTAATGATAATTTTTATTTTATTGATAATAAGATCTCTTTGATAATTTGTTAATTGTTCAACAATATGAGATTCCAATTCAAGTACTACTTTATCATTACGTATCCGAAATCTAACCAAAGATGCTTTTAATTCTAAACGAATGATATTTTCAATTTTATCAATTGTTTGTAGATAATTAGCGTTAATTTTAACACCTGTTTCAATACGACTTGATAAACAAGGTGATGCAGGAATATCCTTTAAATCATCAAGTTGAAAATAATTAGCTATTTCCCTTATCATTGCTTTATCAATGTTTAGTTCAACATAGGGTTGTCTTACATTTTGTTCTTTTGCTGCTATTAGTCCTGGTCGATAATCACCTAAATCATCTAGATTTGTTCCAGTTATCAAAACGCCATGGTTTAGTTTTTTCAATTTTTCAAATAGACAGCTTTTACAGTAATAACAGCGATTGACGGGGTTATTTCTATAAGATTCATTATTTAACTCTCCAGCATCAATAAATTCTATATGCCAACAATATTTGTTGGCATATTCTCGGATACGATTAGCATCTAAAATAGGAACAGAAACCGATGTTGAATGAGCAATTAGAGCTTCTTTTCCTATAGTTTTATTGGCTATATAAGCAAGTAACATACTATCAATGCCACCACTTGTCGCAATTGTGCATGTTGTGATTGTTTGGAACCATTTTGTTAGTGATAAAATGGTTGATTCAATATCTAAAGTTGTCATGATTTGATATCCTTTTCATGATCATTAAATTTTTGACTAAGGTTTTTTAAGGCTGTTTGCTCAATTTTATATTTAATTATTTGGCATTCAGCATATGATTGATTTATTAATTTTAATTTGTCAGATTCTAATTTCGCCGTGTAATTATGATTAGGGCGAGTAGCGATTTTCACTGGCCATTGTTGTTGGTCTACATTTAACGTGATCTGCTTTCTTGAAAGTTTGAAACGATTAACAGGCCAATATCTAACGCCTAATGTACTGGTTTCTATAAATAATTGGTGGCAGATATCGGTTAATTGTTTAGATAAACATAATATCTCTATTCGGTTCATCCAACGTCCTTTTTTGCCTTTTATTTGTAGGCTAACTAAATCAATTACGCCAGATAATATCCTTAATTTATCTTCTGCTATTGCAAGGCTTTCAGATGTCATATCATCAATATCACATTGAATAATAAAAATACTATCTTGTTCTAAATTAGCTTGTGATTGTGTTGTAAAAACATTGGCTCTTAAAATATTTGGTTTTTGTTTAAAAGTTCGCTGTCCGCAACCATAACCACTTTTAACAAATGAACCATTTAAGAAGCTTGAATTGTGCTTCATTAACCAAGTAAGAATAGCCGCACCTGTTGGGGTGATGCGCTCACCAATTTCATCATCATGAATCCATTGAAAATTTGTTAGTATTTTTAATGTAGCTGGCGCAGGAACGGGTAAGGTTCCATGTGCACATTTTATCGAACCTTGTCCCCATGGTAGAGCGGAACAAGACCAACTTGATACATTGCTATTGGTGATTAGAAATGCAGCTGTGATTATATCGATTATGGCATCGTCGGCACCTACTTCATGTAGAGCTATATTTTGTAAATCAATGCCATGTATCTCGCTTTCTGCTTGAGCAAGAATCATATAAATTTCTTTTGCACATTGGTAAATTTTATCATTTGCTTTAATTTGATTTAATTTTTCTAAGATGTCTTTCCATGTATAGTGTTCATGATTAGTTGTTTGAGTGTTTTGAGTGATAAAGTGAGATTGCGCTTTTAATGGTTTTAATGTCAGATGTTGAGTATCATCAATTGATTGATTATTTTTTAAAACAACAAATTGTTTACCTAGAATCTCTTTTTGCCGTGTTGTTTTGATTTCAAATTGATATGTGTTAAATATAGCTAAACGAGATAAAAAGATCCGTAATGGGGATTCTAGTTCAGGAAATGCATCTAGTATTGCTGAGCAGAACATATCTCCTGCTATCCCTCCAACTATGTCCAGATGAATATGCATTATTTAAACCTTTAAAGTTTTCCAAAATACAATGTACTTAAAATTGATTCTAAATACATTGTATTATTTAGATTAGTTATTTAATTTGTATCTTACTTAATTTATTTGGTTATTTTTTTATAACCTAATTATTTGTACCTACATTTTTGGGCAGAATAAAAATAAGAATAGAACCAATTACCACCACAATACCAATTGATAATAAACCGGCAGCAGGAGTACCGATGATATTTTCAGAATGTTGTCTTAAAATAGGGGCGCCAAAACTAAACAATGCACCAAACATATTGACAAAACCAATACCAGCAGCTAACGCATTACCAGTTAGAATTGATGAAGGCATAATCCAGAAAATAGGTTGGCAGGCAAAATAAGCTGTACCCGCGATACATAGCGCAATAATGGCAGGTACAGCTCCAACATAAGCCGATAATCCCAATGCTAGTCCACCGACTAATAATGTTGTTGCACAGGTATTACGTCTTTCTTGAACTTTATCTGAATATCTAGGTATAAAAAATGTACCTAATAATGCGCATAACCATGGTAATGTTGTAACTAAAGATGTCATGAAGTTAACTTTGCTTCCCATGATGCTAGCAACTTGACTTGGTAAAAAGAAGATAAGACCATATACACCACATTGAATACAACCATAAATAATAGCAAAGTGCCATATTCTTGGATTTTTTAATGCATCCATAAGCTTAGCTGAAGCAGCTTTTTTGTTGTTTTCTTCTGATTGCATTTGATTTGCCAGTAGTTGTTTTTCTTCGGCAGATAAGAATCTTGCTGTTTCAGGGGTATTGTCTAAATAGAAGAATGTCCAAATACCTGCAATAATTGCAAGTGCACCTTCAATTATAAACATCCAAAACCATCCCGGATGGTTTAAAAATCCATGAAGTTCTAAAAGAGCGCCAGAAAGCGGTGAACCGAATGCCATAGCTAATGGCGCCCCCATATAAAATAAGCCCATCACGGCGGCACGATTTGCTTGAGGGAACCATTGTGATGTTAAATAGATCATACCTGGAAAGAACCCAGCTTCAGTAATACCAAGTAATATCCTGATTGTTAAGAATTTAACTTCTGAATCAGCAAATCCCATTCCTGCTGATAAAACACCCCAAGCCAATGTAGTTACACCAATCCAATTTCTGGCACCAAATTTCTTTAGACATAAGTTTGCTGGTGCACCTAAAAATGCATATACTACAAAAAATAATCCTGCTCCTAGTGCATAAGCTTCATTACTTAATCCAATGTCAATTTGGTAACTTTCTTTGGCAAAACCAATATTTGAACGGTCTAAAAATGCTAAAACATAAAGTATTAACATAAATGGAATTAATCGAATTTTTGTTTTTTTTATTACCGATAATAAGTTAATATTACTCATAGAGAACTCCCTAGCCTTCAATTGAAGACTATAATTTAAATTTTTAATAATTCTTAGCTATTATTAATCACATATTTACATGCCAATACCTATATCAGTTACATTGTTATTGTCATCAAAAGATATGTATTCAGGTTTAGTTAGAATCTCGATTTGTGGATTTGACTTTGCATCTTCAAGCATATTTTCTGAAATATAAAACTCATCAATATGTAATGTATTAGCTATTCTGATAATGCGTGCTTCTTTTCGTCCATCTAAAATAATGCATGTCTTAATAGCTGCTTGCATGGCTTGTTTATCATTAGCTAATATTACTGGTACATAGCCATCTTGGCTTAATCGAGAGGTTAGTACATTTGGATAAGTCTCAGGAAAATCTACTTTATCTAACAAACGTTGAGTTGAAAAATCCGCAAATCCCATTCCGGTAGCATTTCCACCACTTTTTTCATGTAGATCTAAAACAACTATACGATCAGGACGGATTGTGGCAATAGGTTGCATAAATGGTGTACAAGCTCGGCCTGTTACATGACAATCCATACCTCCACCAGAATAAATTTTTCCCATTAGATCAACAATACAAACATCGACATTATCAAACATCACTTTTGGGAAATAGCTTTTCGATTTTGATAACAATATTTTTTCGCGCTCTTCAAGTTTATTGGCAGGAATAGCTTCGATATCAACAACTTGATCATAGGCGTTTTCGATTGTTCCGATTCCGAATAAGAAAGGTGTATTGGCAATTTTAACTTTTGCCATCTCGACAATATTATTTGCCATACAACCAAATCCATAAGTATGGCAAGAATCAGCGCCTTTTTGTTTAGCAAAACCAATTGAAAGCATTTTTATAATTCCACTTTCAATTGGTGCAGTAAATGCGTTATGTGCTTTTATACGATTAATACAAATAATACCATCAGCTTGCATGGCATTTTTATCCATTAATACTTCAAGCCCATTAGGTAACTGTCCTACTTTTATTGTTTCCATTGAAGAGCGAATTTCACATCCTAAAAATTCCTCTGTCATACCTAATTTTTCAAGTACATGAATTTGTCCTTCCGCAGTAGCTCCTCCATGACTCCCCATAGCTGGAACACCATAAGGTTTAGCGCCTAGAGCTTTTAACTCATTAATAACCGCTCTTGCAATTAAGTGTATTTTAGCTATACCTCTACTACCGAGACCAACTGCAATGAACATGTCTTTTTTTATTAAATTTTTGATTTCTGGCTTCGAAAATTCAGCGTGAACTTTGGCATCAATATCTTGAATTTCTTCGGGTGACTCAAAGTGTTGCTTAACCCTTACCATCCTAGGTATTTTTACATCATTAAGTAATTCATCAACAAATGACATAGTTTTCTCCTTATTTGTAATATCATTAAGATTTAAAAGAAATATTACATAATTGCACCGGGCTGCCATGGGACGAATTCAAGTGAGCCGTATCCAAATTTTTCACTTTTAGTCTTTTCACCAGAAGCAACAGCTAAGATTGTTTCAAATATTCGCTTACCTGCTTGCTCTAATGTTTCTTGTCCATCAGCTACATCACCACAATTAATATCCATATCTTCTTCTTGGCGACGCCATAGAAAGTTGTTGGATGCGATCTTTATGCATGGTGTTGGTTTTGAACCATATGCAGATCCTCTTCCTGTTGTAAAACACATAATGTTGGCTCCACCAGCAATTTGGCCCGTGCATGCAAATGCGTCATATCCAGGGGTATCCATAAATACCAAGCCTTTTGCGGTTACTGGTTCTGCATATTCATATACATCAATCAGATTAGTACTTCCTGCTTTACAAATCGCGCCAAGTGATTTTTCAAGAATGGTCGTTAATCCACCTTCTTTATTGCCTGCAGATGGATTATTATTTAATTCTGCGTGACATCTTTTGGCATAATCCTCCCACCATAAGATTCGATTAATTAGTTTTTCGCCCACTTCTTTGGAAGTTGCTCGGCGAGTAAGGATATATTCAGCACCATAAATTTCAGGGGTTTCGGCGAGTATTGCTGTACCTCCTTGTTGTACGAGTAAATCGACAGCTACGCCAAGTGCAGGATTAGCAGAAATGCCTGAATAACTATCAGAACCACCACATTCAAGTGCCAAAACTAATTCTGATGCAGGCACTTCTTCTCTGGTGTATTGATTTGCTTCATTTAACATGCTTTCAATAATAGTTACACCTTTATCGAAAGTTTTTTGTGATCCACCAGTTTCTTGAATAGTCATATGTTGTAGCATAGGACCTTCATTTAATCCTTTTACTTGAATAAGATCTTTGATTTGATTTGATTCACAACCAAGTCCAATTATTAGAATACCGGCAAAGTTAGGATGATTTGCATAACCACTCATTGTGCGTTGCATCATCTTCATCAAATCACCTTTCATATCCATGGCACAACCAAAACTTTGAGGTAGGGCTACGATTCCATCTATATTGGGATAATCAGCTAATCCTTTAGCTTTAAAGTGATCTTCAAGGCGACGTGCAACTGTTGCACTACAGTTGACGGATGTTAGTATGCCAATATAGTTACGGGTTGCTATTTGGCCGTTTTTACGCTTATAGCCCATGAAAGTCCTTTTTTCACTAGCCATTGGCGTTTCTTGTTTATCTGCACAAAAGTCATATTCGTGTCCATAATCACCCATTTTTAAATTATGTAAATGGATATGTTCTCCAGCTTGAATATCACAAATTGCATAACCTATAATTTGATTATAGCGTTTAATTGGTTTATCTTTTTCGATATTGTGAAGTGCTATTTTATGTCCTTCTTTTATATCGGAAAGTACAGAAACATTTGTTTCTTGAATCATGTACCCTTTGGATACTGGAAAACGAGCTATGGCAACATCGTCATTGGGATGAAGTATGATTACTTTAGATACTTCGCTCATAATTTGCTCCTAAAACTAATTAGTAATAAATTTTTATAAAATCTTTGAATCGGATAATAATTTTTCTAGAACTTTCTTTTTATCGGAGGTTAATGGCATTACTGGAGCTAAAACTTCCGTCGAAATATCGACGCCAGAAAGTTTTATTGCTTGTTTGATTACGCCAAAGAAAGGTGATTCAATGGCATAGACTGGCATTAATTTTGCAAGTTGACGTTGTAATTTGAATGCTTTTTCATAATCTTTTTCAACGAAAGCTTTATAAATTCCTTTAGTAATTTTTGGTGCAAAATTAAAGGTTGCAGGAATACCACCGTGGCCGCCAAGAATAAGGGTGTCTAACATATATTCATCAAAGCCACTGAAAATGATAAAATCTGGACGGAAGGCGTGAACTCTGTTGATGACTTCTCGGGTATGGCTGATATTATCAATAGTATCTTTCAAACCAATAATATTTGGCAAATCCTTTGCCAGTCTTGTAATAACATCAATACCTATATCTTGACCGGTTAATGCCGGAAAATTGTAAAGTAGTACAGGGATATCGATATTTTCAGCAACAGTTTTATAATGGTTATAAATCGCATCACTATTTAATAAAGCATAATAAGGATTAACAACTAAAACTGCATCAGCACCAATTTGGGCTGCATGTTTGCCATATTGAATCGTCTCAGCAGTGCTTGGGCTTGATATGCCAAGCATAACTGGAATACGTTTATTGATATAATTTACTGCGAATTCAGCAACTTCATATCGCAACTTAGGCGGCATATGGCAGAACTCACCACCACTACCTAGAATTAAAACACCATCAGCTTCGTTATCGATTAGATGATCTAATAATTTGCCCATTCCTTTTTTATCTAGTTCCCCTTTTTTATTAACGATAGTAGGGACTGGAGGGAATATACCTTTAAATTTTTCTAAATTCATTTTTGCTCCTTGTTCATAATGTAGAACATTGTTTCTTACACATGAACAAATTATTGGTAAAAAAATTTAGAATTGCAATGTATTAATTCAAAAGAAAATTAATTTTGTGATCATCCTCTCATTGTCGAAAATAATTTTTTGGGTAATTAAATTTTTCCGTATAATGAAATATAGTTCTTTTCGTGGGAATTTTTGAATATTATTAATTAAGAGGTAAATATGATTTATTACATTCCGCCGGTTAATTTATTAGGTAAAGGATGCTTATCTGAATTAGGTGTACCAGTTAAAAAACTTAATTGTCAGAAAGCATTTGTTGTTAGTGATAAGTTTTTAGTGGGCAATGGTACTGTAGATAGAGTAGTAGATATCTTAGCAAAAGAGGGCATTGAATCGGTTATTTTTTACGATGTAAAACCGAATCCAACCGTTGCTAATGTTGAAAATGCACTAAAATTATGTCAAGAATCTAACTGTGATTTTATTGTCTCTATTGGTGGTGGATCACCTCAGGACTGTGGTAAAGCAGTTGCTGTGTTAGCGACAAATGGCGGTAAAATTACTGACTATGAAGGGATGCATAAAAGTAAACATAAATGCTTACCAATTGTGGCAATAGCAACAACAGCCGGTACCTCTGCTGAGGTGACGATCAACTATGTTATTACCGATGAAAGTAGACATGTAAAAATGATTATGGTTGATCCGAATACATTGGCGTCAATAACGGTTAGTGATCCTGATTTAATGATCTCAAAACCAGCCAATTTAACTGCGGCAACAGGTATGGATGCATTAACTCATGCTATTGAAGCTGTAGTGGCTAAAGGCGCGATGGATGTTACTGATTCAACCGCATTATATGCGATTGGTCAAACCTTTAAATATTTAGCTCGAGCGGTTAAAAATGGTAATGATATCGAAGCAAGAGAACAGATGAGTTATGCCTGTTTTTTAAATGGGATTGCCTTTAGTAATGCTGGTCTGGGTAATGTTCATGCTATGGCTCATCAACTAGGTGGTCTTTATGATTTACCTCATGGGGTATGTAATGCAATGTTATTATCGGTAGTTGAAGAAGAAAATGCTAAACATGCGCCAGAAAAATTTAGAGTTATCGCAGAAACAATCGGATTAGATACTAAAAATAAAACGGATCAAGAGTGTGTTGATTATGTGATAAAACGAATTAAAGATTTGGCACAAGAGGTAGGTATTCCTAAATCTTTAAAAGAAATTGGTGTTGATAATCCAGATTTTGAATTATTGGCTGAAAATTCGATGAAAGATGCTTGTGCCGGAGCAAATCCAGTATTTTTTGATAAACAAAAACTGATTGAGTTATTTAAGAAAATAGCTTAACAGCTAATTTATCTAATGAGTTAAAATAATATTGAATCATAATGATTCAATATTATTAAAACTTATCCGTCAATTGTTGGCATGCATCACGTACTAATTGTGAATATTTATCGATTTTATCCACAGGTAGTTGAAAAAGAACTCCCGAAATACTAATAGCGGCGATGGGTTCGTTATTTTTATTGAAGATTGGTGCAGCGATACAATGAACACCTTGAACATCTTCCTGATTATCATAAGCCCAACCTTGAGACCTAATTTTTGCAAGCTCTTTTTTTAACTGTTTCTTGCTGGTTATTGTTGTGTCGGTATATTTGATTAATTTATCTTCGGGAATAAGTTGATCAATTTTTTCGTCTGGTAACCAAGCTATTAATGCTTTACCAATACCAGAGCTATGTAAAGGCAATTTTTTACCAATCCAAGTACGAATACCAATAGCCTGATCATTTTCAATTTTAGCAATGTAAACAGAATAAAGACCGTCAAGAACACCTAAATGGCAGGTCAAGTTGGTTTTATCTCGCAGTTTAATCATTAACGGTTCGGCTATTTTAGTGATATCAAACTGTTCTAAGGATTTATCTCCCCATTCATGTAATTTTAACCCAAGATAATACTTATTTTGATCTTGTCGCAAAATACCATGCATAACTAAGGCATTTAATAGTGTTGATGTACTGCTTTTAGGTAAATTGAGATCCTGAAATATTTGACTAAAAGTAGCCCCTCGGTGATTATCTAAATAATCACAAATACGGACAATTTTATCTAATGCTGGTACAAGTGTCTGAATATTTGGCATGAAATATCCTAATATAATAATGTAAGAAATATATTTATTTTATTGATACTAATTGTTTAGAAAAACATTTTTTGAACGGTTTAGTGTATTAAGTGTCTTATCTTTAACATTATATTCAAGTTACTTGATAAGGAAAAGAAAATAACTTTTATTATTTTCCTGTTTAGTGTATTTAAATCGATAAATCCTTATCTTGCATCATGTTAGGCATAGTTATATTATGAGTAGCAATGCTATATTATTTAAGGAATGAGTTATGTTAAAATCAATAGATCCAACCTCTACATCTTCTTGGAAATCCCTTCAAGCTAGTTATCAAAAACATCATAATAAAACTATAGCCGAAATATTAAAAGACGAGCCCAAGCGCGTCGAAAAACTGAGTATTCCGTTTGAGGATGAGTTTTTGGTTGATCTTTCAAAAAACCGTTTAACGCAAGAAACATTAGAAATTCTTTATCAGCTTGTGGATGAGTGTGATTTAGGTGGCGCAATTAAAGCGATGTATAGTGGTGAAAAAATTAATCGCACAGAAGATCGAGCCGTGTTACACGTTGCACTTCGTAATGTATCTAATACTCCAATTTATGTTGATGGCAAAAATGTTATGGATGATGTCAATGCAGTGCTTGCTAAGATGGAGTCCTTTAGTAAAAAAGTGATTAGTGGTGAATGGAAAGGTTATACCGGCAAGACTATCACCGATGTTGTTAATATCGGCATTGGTGGTTCAGATTTAGGACCTCACATGATTACTGAAGCCCTTCGACCTTATAAAAACCATTTAACGATGCACTTTGTATCTAATGTTGATGGTACTCATATTGTAGAAGCATTAAAAGGTCTTAATCCAGAAACAACACTCTTTTTAGTTGCGTCGAAAACTTTTACAACTCAAGAAACGATGACTAATGCTCAAACTGCCCGTCAATGGTTACTTGATGCAGCTAAAGATGATAAAGCAGTAGCACTGCATTTTGTTGCATTATCAACTAATACTAAAGAAGTTGAAAAGTTTGGTATTGATACTGCTAATATGTTTGAATTTTGGGATTGGGTTGGTGGTCGCTATTCGTCTTGGTCGGCAATTGGTTTATCAATCGTTCTTTCTATTGGTTACGAGAATTTTAAACAGTTTTTAGCTGGTGGCCATGCAATGGATAAACACTTCCAAACAGCGCCGGTTGAGAAAAATATTCCAACATTACTTGCGTTAATTGGTCTTTGGTACAATAACTTCTGTAGCGCAGAAACTGAAGCAATTTTACCTTATGATCAATATATGCATCGTTTTGCTGCTTATTTCCAACAAGGTAATATGGAATCAAATGGTAAAAGCGTTGATCGTAATGGTAATAAAACGACTTATACTACTGGACCTATTATTTGGGGTGAGCCTGGTACTAATGGCCAACATGCCTTCTATCAATTGATTCATCAAGGTACTAAACTGATTCCTTGTGATTTTATTGCACCAGCAATTAGCCATAATCCGGTTGGAGATCATCATCCTAAATTACTTTCAAATTTCTTTGCACAAACTGAAGCTTTAGCTTTTGGTAAAACTGAGCAACAGGTAGAACAAGAATTCCTTGCGGCTGGTAAAAGCCTTGATGAAGTTAAATCTATTATTCCTTTTAAAGTTTTTGCTGGTAATAAGCCAACCAACTCTATTTTAGTCAAAAAAATCACACCTTATGCATTAGGTGCATTAGTTGCTATGTATGAACACAAAATCTTCACACAAGGTGTTATTCTTAATATCTTTAGTTTTGATCAATGGGGTGTTGAACTCGGTAAACAGCTAGCTGGTCGTATTTTACCTGAATTAGCCGATGATAAACCTGTGAGTTCTCATGATGATTCAACTAACAACTTAATCAATCAATACAAGAAATGGCGTTAGAGCGAGTTGTACAGTAGATAGAAAAAACCTTCAGTTTTAACTGAAGGTTTTTTTTATAGATGATTATTTTTTAACACGCATAATTGGCGTTTTACCTGCTTCAACAGATCCAGTTAGTTTGGTTAGTTCAACTACTGTTTCCATATTTGAAATTACAACAGGAGTTAAAACTGATTTGGCTTTACTTTCAAGTAAAGGTAGATCAATTTCAATGATAGTATCGCCAATTTTAACTTGTTGTCCTTCTTCAGCAACACGAGTAAAACCTTCACCTTTTAGTTCAACGGTATCTATACCAAAATGAACAAAAAGTTCAATACCTTCATCTGACTCAATCGCAAAAGCATGATTAGTTTCAAAAATTTTGCCAATTTTACCATTTAATGGTGCGACAATTTTGTTGCCAGATGGTTTAATTGCAACGCCATCGCCAACGATTTTTTCAGCAAATACAACATCAGGCACATCTTCGATTTTAACGATCTCTCCACTAAGAGGTGCAATAATTTCAATGCTATTTTTGTTATCGTCAGAGACAAACTGTTTTATTTTATCAAATAGACCCATTATGGCCTCCTAACAAATTTGCTTTTCAGCAGTATATTTTTCAATTAAATCAGTTATTTCTTTAGCGGTTGCTTTTTCTAGTGCAGTTTCAGCAAATTTTTTCGCTTCTTCGTAATTGGTATTACGAATTAATTTTTTGATTTTAGGAATTGATACAGCACTCATGCTAAACTCATCAAGTCCCATACCTAATAATAGGATAGTTGCTCTTTCATCACCTGCAAGTTCACCACACATTCCTGTCCATTTGCCTTCTTTATGAGAAGCATCAATGACATTTTTAATTAATGTTAACACTGATGGAGAAAACGGATTATAAAGATGTGAGATAAGCTCATTACCACGGTCAACAGCAAGTGTATATTGGGTTAAATCGTTAGTACCAATACTGAAGAAGTCAACTTCTTTAGCTAAGTGACGAGCAATAACTGCTGCTGCAGGTGTTTCGATCATAACACCAATTTCAATTTCTTTATCAAACGCTTTACCTTCGGCGGTTAATTGTTCTTTAAGAATATTGATTTCAGATTTTAAGATACGAATTTCTTCAACTGAAATAATCATTGGGAACATGATACGTAATTTACCAAAGGCTGAAGCACGTAGAATTGCGCGTAATTGTGCATGTAATATCTCTTTACGATCTAAACAGATACGGATTGCACGCCAACCTAAGAATGGGTTTTCTTCTTTTGGTAAATGCATATAAGGTACATCTTTGTCACCACCAATATCCATAGTACGAACAATAATTGATAAGCCATTAGTTGATTCGGCAACTTCTTTATATGCTTTGAATTGTTCTTCTTCATTAGGATACGCATCACGATCCATAAATAAGAACTCAGTACGATAAAGGCCAACACCTTCATAGCCATTGCGATCCGCACCGGCAATATCACGTACCGTACCGATATTGGCACAAATTTCCACTTGGTGACCATCAAGAGTTACCGCAGGTAAATCTTTTAATTTTGCTAATTCTTCCTTGTCAGCAATATATTTTGTTTGAACTTGTTTTAATTTTTCTTCAGTTGTGTGATCAGGATTAATATAGATTGCATTGTTAATCGCATCTAAAATAACAAAATCACCTTGTTTGATTGCTTGTGTTGCATTAGATGTACCAACAATTGCTGGAATTTCTAATGAACGAGCCATGATTGAGGTATGTGACGTACGGCCACCTGCATCAGTGATAAAGCCTAATACCATATCTAAATTTAATTGTGCAGTTTCTGATGGTGTTAAATCAGTTGCAACTAGGATACATGGTTGGCTAATAGCACTTAAATCAACAATTTCAATACCGAGAATGTTTTTCAATAGACGTTTGCCAATATCACGGATATCTGCAGCACGTTCTTTTAAATATTCGTCATCTAAGTTTTCTAACTCTTTTGCTTGCGTTTCAAATACAGATTGAACGGCAGCATCAGCACTTGAGTGTTTACTTTGGATACGAGAGATAACTTCTTGTTCAAGATCTTCATCTTCAAGAAGCATTATGTGACCTTCAAAAATGGCAGCTTTATCTTCACCTAATGTGGTCTTTGCTCTCTCCATAATAGCATTTAGCTGTTCGCTTGATTTTTGACGCGCTTCTTTAAAGCGCTCGATTTCAGCGTCAATTTTGTTATCAAGAATTTGCCTATTATTAATTACAATAGGTTCTTCTTTTAATAATAGCGCTTTTGCAAAAGCGATACCTGGGGAAACAAGTATACCTGATACCATAACATTTAATCCTTATTCAATATTAAAACCGTTCAATAATAATTGGGAGTATTATTCCAATTCAGGAATTAATTTTACTAAATGAGTTACTGCTTCTTTTTCATCTTCACCTTCGGCTGAAATAGTAATCGTTGTGCCTTGAGTTAAGCCTAATGTTTGTAATTTGAATAAGCTTTTAGCGCTAGCACTTTTTCCGTTTGATGTGACAGTAATTTCAGCATTAAAGTTTTTTGCTTCTTTTACAAATTGCGCAGCAGGGCGAGTATGAAGGCCATTCGATGCAGTAATGGTTACATCTTGTTTGTACATAATTATTTTACTCCCAAAAATATGTTTTTTCAGACGACAATATAAATAAAAACAGCGTGAAAGGCTAGTAAGATTTCACTGTTCTTTAACAATTCGTCTAATTTTGATGGTGATAAATCAACCAAGTTCGCCGATATTATTGTTAATATCGGTAAATTCGAGTGATTTTATCACGACATTTTTTAAATTCTACCTGCCCGTGAATTCCTCGTTTGATATTTTCAAACACAACTTCTTCACTACCATCAAGTTGTGAAGCTCGGATCTCTTCGTGGCAAAAAGATTCAAATTTTTCAAGCTCTTGTTCGCTGTTGCCTAAATGATAATTTTTAGGTAAATCTTGGCTAGTTATAGAGGTATTTGTTTGATTCTGTACATTAAGAACAATCACGCCTTTATTGGGCACCCATGAACTACATGCAGTTAATGACATAACAAAGAATAAAAATAGCGAGGGCAATGCTACGATCAATCTAAAAATGTTCAAAATATTTCCTTTATAAAGCACAATAACCTGTTTATTATTTATAGCTAGGCATAAATTATATACTATTAATCCGTGAAAGTGCAGGGGTGTGTTTTTACGGTATTTAAGACTAAGGTGGATTTAATGACTAATAGCAATAATTACAATGAGCTTAATCGCCAACTTATCCAAAATAAAATCGGCATGACAGCGGCTGAATTACATGGTTTTTTATCAGGTATTTTAGCAGGAGGTAATCATGATGAAAGCTGGAAAATTTTAACTAAGGATATGTTAAATGATGGGCAAAGCATTGCTGAACCTTTAAACAAAGAAATTGAAAAATTATATCATTCAACTAAACAACAACTTATTGATGAAGATTTTGAATTTCAATTGTTACTCGGCGATCAAGATCTATTTACTCAGATTGATGATTTAGTCGGATGGGTTAATCATTTTTTATTAGGAATTGGTTTGGTTCAACCTAAAATTAATCGTGTTAAAGGTGATGTTGGTGAGGCAATATACGACCTGAGACAAATCGTTAAATTGGGTTATGATGAAAATGAAGATCAGCAAGAGTTAGGCTTTGCATTTGAAGAAATTAAAGAATACGTTCGGATTACGGCGATGCTTTGTTTTGATGAATTTAACGAATCTGATATAACCCCAACTATTCATTAATATTAGTATCATTGATTTTTAAGGTGCAAGTTATGGTAGATATGCATAGCAAAACAGAACTTTTAGCGCGACGAAATAAATTATTGGCACAAATGGAGCCAAATAGCATCGCTTTGTTTTTTGCTTCACCAGAGGTTACGCGAAGCAATGATACTCACTATCCTTATCGGCAAGATAGTGATTTTTGGTATTTTACTTTTTTTGCTGAGCCAGAAGCTCTATTGGCGGTGATAAAGGAGTCTGATAATCAAGCTCGTTACGTATTATTTAACCGTAAAAAGGATCCTTTAGCGGAAACATGGACCGGATATCGATTAGGTCAGCAGGTAGCATTAGAAAAAATTTGCGTAGATGAAGCTTATCTTTTTGATGATATTAATAATCTTTTGCCAAATTTATTGAATGGTAGAAAGGTTATTTATCATGCTGACCAGTTATACGAATATGCTGATGAAATAGTTAAAACAACATTACATAATTTAAGGCAAGGTGTTCGCAACAAATTTGTTGTCCCAAATATAATGATTGATTGGCGACCTATTGTTCATGAAATGCGTATGTTTAAATCGGATTTCGAAATGGCTATATTGCGCGAAGCTTGTGAAATAAGTGCTAAGGCACATATTCGCGCAATGCAAAAGTGTCAGCCTAGTTTGTATGAATATCAGTTAGAAGCGGAAATTTTACATGAATTTGCTTGGTATGGTGCTCGTTCGCCATCTTATAACACTATTGTTGGTGGGGGAAATAATGGTTGTATATTGCATTATGAAAATAATAGCGACCAATTGAAAGATGGCGATTTAGTCTTAATTGATGCTGGTTGTGAATATCAGTATTATGCTGGGGATATCACCCGTACATTTCCTATAAACGGTAAATTTAATCAGTCACAACGTGAAATATATGACATTGTGTTAACGGCACAATACGCGGCAATCAAATTATTACAACCAGGTACTTCAATATCAATAGTAAACCAACAAATTATTCGAATTATGGTTGAAGGTTTAGTTAAACTTGGCATTATGCAGGGCGATATCGAGACGTTAATTGCAAATAAAGCTTACATGACATTTTATATGCATGGTTTAGGACATTGGTTAGGTATTGATGTGCATGATGTCGGTAGCGATCGTGATCGCATCCTTGCTCCAGGCATGGTGTTAACGGTTGAACCAGGGCTCTATATTAATCAAGAAGCCGATGTTCCTGAACGTTATAAAGGCATTGGCATCCGTATAGAGGATAATATTTTAATTACTGATTCAGGCAATGAAGTTTTAACCGCAATGGTGCCTAAAGATCCTCAACAAATTGAACAATTAATGCAAATCAATCAATAGACTTATGATCAAGTAAGGTGCTAATCAATAATTTAAGATTAGCGCCATTAAGTTTTATTTCAAATAAATACTATTGAATGATAGTTATGGATTGATAAATGTCAGTTTAGTTATTACCTAAACTAATTGAACTATCGCGATTAAAGATAATCTTCATTTTGATATTTTTACCAGCAATTGGTTTGTATTTCCATGTTTTCATTGCCGTGATCACTGCGCGATTAAAAATATTATTGGGTTGAGCTTCAATAATTCTAATATTTTCAACACGTCCTTCACTATTTACATCAAACATGACAATAACATGACCTTCTAAGCGCATGTCTAGTGCTCTTCTTGGATATTCTGGGCGATTTCGGCTAATCGGTGTTGGATTACCCGAATATTGCTGATTATCAGAAATTTTAGGTGCTACTGACGTTTTGGCAGTATTATCACTAATTGCTTCTTGTCTAACTTGTTGCCGAGAGGCTTTTTGTGTTGGTGGTTTTTTCTTTTTTGGTTTCGGTTTTGGTTCTGGTTTTACTATTGTTGGTTTATCAGGTTCAACAGTAGGTTTTTCGGGTTCTTTTTCCGGTGTAGGATCAGGTGTTTCTTCTTTAACGATTTCAGGCTCAACAACAGGTTCAACGGGTTGTTCTTCAATAGGTTTATTATCTATGATTTCACTGTTTTCTGCGCCTTGAATATCAGGTGTATTTTCAACTAATGATTGTTCAGGGGCTGCTAATTGAGTAAGATCAACCATTACGGCTTTAATTGAATCATCACCTTCATCAACCATGATGTTATTTGCAAACAACGCTGAGCTAAATAATAATCCTAATAAAAGTAGATGTGATATCACAGCAACAGATACAAATACATATATATAATTATCCTGTTGCTTGTTAGCAATAGGTGATTGTGGCTCTTTTTCTGTATTGATATCTATATCAAAATTGATCTTCATAGCAGTAATAATTTATCCCTTAGGGCGTGTATTCTAAATGAAAATGCTTATCATTTGTAGCATTTTTTTAAATATGATTTATCAATAACTTGTTGCATAAAAATATTTATCAGATAATAGTAAGTAAATATCTCTCATTTGTAGCGGTTAGACTGATGAATAATCCATCGATAAAACAGATACTCGATCTAGTTCAAGAAGATTTAGTGAAGGTTAATCAGGCAATACAAGCAGAGCTTAGCTCTGATGTTGTATTAATCAATCAATTAGGCAATTACATTATTAGTAGTGGCGGTAAACGTATTCGTCCAATCATTGCGCTACTCATTGCTAAAGCACTGAATTATCAGGGTGATAAACATATTATAACGGCTGCTTTTATTGAATTTATTCATACTGCAACCTTATTGCATGATGATGTTGTTGATGAGTCAGATTTACGCCGAGGCAAATCAACAGCTAATGCATTATTTGGTAATGCTGCTAGTGTTTTGGTCGGTGATTATATTTATACTCGTTCTTTTCAAATGATGGTTCGTACCGAATCATTTAAAGTATTACAAATTATGTCTGAGGCCACGAATGTTATCGCAGAAGGTGAAGTCCAACAACTACTTAATTGTAATGATCCAGATATTACTAAAGAACAGTATCTACAAGTCATATATCGTAAAACAGCAAGACTATTTGAAGCGACTTCTCATTCCGCTGCTGTCCTTGCTGAAGCAACCCCAGAACAAGAATTTGCCTTACAAGAATATGGAAAATATTTAGGAACTGCTTTTCAAATTATTGATGACTTATTAGATTATAGTGCCGATAGTAATCAAAAATTGGGTAAAAATTTAGGTGATGATCTTAATGAGGGTAAACCGACATTACCACTACTACATGCAATGCATCATGCTAATGCACAGGATGCGGCTTTAATCCGGCAAGCAATTGAACAAGGAAATGGACGCCATTTATTAGATCATGTTTTAGCGGTGATGAAGTCATGCGGATCGCTTGAATTTACTTTAGAAACAGCCCAGCAAGAGGCAAATAAAGCGTTTAATGTGATTTCAATTTTACCAGATTCTCCTTATAAAAAAGCACTACAAGATCTGGCATTGTTATCAGTAAAAAGGGAAAACTGACAGTGATGTTTATTTGATAATTTTAAATACATTAGTTATACAATTTGTTTAATTAACATTGTTTTTTACCATTGATGGTGAATATTTCAAATTGAATTTTATTATGTTATGCAAATAGGTTGTGCCCTTTTTATAACAATCCCATTGTTCAAATAAGGTTATTATTATGTTCAAAAGGTCTTGGCCGGTTTTTTTAATTTTCGTATCGATGATTTCTGTACAATCAAGCGCTTCATTTGCTAAATATTTATTCCCAGTACTTGGACCAGAAGCAATGACTGCTTGGCGTTTATTTTTTTCCGCTATTTTATTGGTCATAATCTTTAAACCTTGGCGTAAAACGATTTCTAAACCAGCAATTAAATATATTATTTTATATGGTATTGCCATGGGATGCATGAATTTATCTTTTTATAATGCTATCTCTCGTATTCCTTTAGGTATTGCTGTCGCAATTGAATTGACGGGGCCAATTATGGTCGCTATGTTTTCCGGTCGACGATTAAGCGATTTTATTTGGTTAGCTATTGCCATAATTGGATTAGTTATGTTGTTGCCTATTCATCAAGCAGCCAGTGATTTAGATCCGATAGGTCTTTTACTTGCTTTAGGTGCTGGAGGCTGTTGGGCTGGTTATATTCTTTTTGGTCGTAAGGCAGGCGAAATATATGGTGCACCAAGTGTTGCACTCGGCTCGATTGTTGCTTCAGTATTACTCTTTCCTATTGGGGTATGGCAAAGTGGTAGCACAATGTTTTCCTTGGACATTTTACCATTAGCTTTCATGGTTTCACTGTTAGCATCAGCGATTCCTTATGGTCTTGATATGGTCGCATTACCCCGTTTACCAGCCCAAACTTTTAGTACCTTAATGAGTTTGTCGCCAGTATTTGCGGCATTTTCGGGATTAATTGTTTTACATGAACAGTTAACACATTACCAGTGGTTAGCTATTATGTTTATTATTGTTTCTTCGATTGGTACGGTATTAACTATGCATCGACCAAGTAAAATTAAAGCACTAAATCGAGAAGATTGAGTGTATTGAATTACTATCGCGCTCAAACACGCGATAGTAATTAAGAGAAAGAGAAGTATAGTGAACGTTTATCGAGGCGGAAAACCCATGCCTCCGCCCATTAAGCCTTTCATTTGACGCATCATCTTCATCATGCCGCCACCCTTCAT
This sequence comes from Gilliamella sp. W8145, assembly GCF_016101145.1. NCBI lineage: Bacteria > Pseudomonadati > Pseudomonadota > Gammaproteobacteria > Orbales > Orbaceae > Gilliamella > Gilliamella sp. W8145. The sequence goes on along the minus strand of NZ_JACFRC010000005.1, from coordinate 60,087 downwards.
TTTTTTCATCATTTTTTGCATATCTTCAAACTGTTTAAGTAGTTTGTTAACATCTTGTACTTGTGTTCCGGATCCATTTGCAATACGGCGTTTGCGTGATCCTTTGATGATTTCAGGATTTGCTCGCTCTTTTAAAGTCATAGAGCCAATTATTGCTTCCATCTTGATGGTGATTTTGTCATCCATTTGCGCTTTAATATGATCTGGTAGTTGTCCTACACCAGGTAATTTAGCCAGCATGGCCCCCATTCCACCCATATTACGCATCTGTTTAAGCTGATCTTGGAAATCATTAAAGTCAAATTTATCGCCTTTTTTTAACTTTTTAGCGATTTTTTCCGCTTTTTCACGATCAACATTACTCTGTAATTCTTCAATTAAAGAGAGAACATCTCCCATGCCTAAAATGCGCGAAGCGATACGGTCAGGGTAAAAAGGCTCTAATGCATCCGTTTTTTCTCCCATCCCTAAAAACTTAATTGGTTTGCCAGTGATATGGCGGATTGATAATGCTGCACCACCACGAGCATCACCATCAACTTTAGTTAAAATGACACCGGTTAGTGGTAAGGCATCATTAAATGCTTTAGCTGTATTGGCGGCATCTTGTCCGGTCATTGCATCGACAACAAATAGTGTTTCAATTGGATTGATTGCATCATGTAGTGCTTTGATTTCATCCATCATGTCGCTATCAACATGCAATCGACCAGCGGTATCGACAATCAGTACATCAAAAAATTGTAATTTCGCATGTGAAATTGCTTTATTAACAATATCAACTGGTTTTTGATTGATATCTGATGGGAAGAACTCGACATCAATTGCTTTAGCAAGTGTTTCTAATTGTTTTATCGCTGCGGGTCGATAAACATCGGCAGAAACAACTAATACTTTCTTTTTTTGTTTTTCTTTTAAGAATTTTGCTAGTTTTGCAACGCTAGTTGTTTTACCTGCACCTTGTAAACCAGCCATTAGCATTACCGCTGGAGGCTGAGTAGCTAAGTTAAGTGAACTATTAACTTCACCCATTGCTGCAGTCAGTTCAGCTTGAACGATTTTAATAAACTCTTGGCCTGGGGTTAGTGTTTTATTTACGTCTAAACCGACGGCTTTTTGTTTAACTTGGTTAATAAATTCCCGTACTACAGGTAGGGCAACATCAGCTTCAAGTAATGCCATTCTGACATCACGTAGCGCATCTTTGATATTATCTTCAGACAGACGTCCACGACCACTAATATTGCGGAATGTCTGTGATAAACGGTCAGTTAAATTCTCAAACATACTAACTCTCAACAAATTAAAAAAATTATCACCTATCATATCAGAAAATTTGCAGAAGTCCCATGATCATAAATTTGTTATGGCTTGACACAAAATTGTGTTCCTGTTGAAATGAGAGTCATAATAAATGAAAGGAGAAAGTTATCTATGGTGAAAGTAGTTAATACCGATAAAGCCCCTGCAGCTATTGGTCCTTATGTACAAGGTGTCGATTTGGGTAATATGTTATTTGCATCAGGTCAAATCCCAATTAATCCAGCAACGGGTGAGATGCCAACTTGCGTGAAAGAACAAGCTAAGCAAAGTTTAGCTAATGTTAAAGCAATTATTACTGAGGCGGGTTATCAAGTTAAAAATATCGTTAAAACAACTATTTTTTTAGCTGATATGAATGATTTTGCTGATGTTAATAGTGTCTATGAAGAATTTTTTACCGAAAATCAAGCAAGCTTTCCAGCTCGTTCTTGTGTGCAAGTAGCTCGAATTCCGAAAGATGCTAAAGTTGAAATAGAAGTTATTGCTGTTAAATAAGTTTGCCAAAATCATTAGCACCAATAGGTGCTAATGAAGCAAAAAAGTTGAGGGAAGTTTTTTCGCGGCTTTTCTTGCTAAATTTTCCTATTTTTTGGTCATCAGTTATGATGTTTTTCTATCTGTATCTGGCTGTTTAAAAGTCGATTTTATTCGCCTAAAATTATTTATATTTAAACTGTTATTTAGTGATTGATTGCTAATTGAGTTGGTGCAATAATCTACAATTATACATTGCTATTTATTGGTTAATTAGGTTGGAAAAATGTTTGAAAAAGTAGAGTCGTATGCTGGTGACCCAATTTTGTCATTAGTCGCAGAATTTAATAATGATAGCCGTCAGGATAAGACCAATTTAAGTATTGGATATTATTATGATGAAAACAGTGAGGTTCCGCAGTTATCATGTGTTAAAACGGCTCGTGATTATATTTATCAACATCAACAAGGCGCACAACTTTATTTGCCAATGAGTGGTTTACCTAGTTATTGCCAAGCGATCCAATCACTGCTTTTTGGTGAAGATAATCCTGCTATTCAAGCTAAACGTATTGCAACTATTCAAACGTTAGGTGGGTCAGGTGCCCTGAAAGTTGGTGCTGATTTTCTTTATCACTATTTTCCGAATTCTCAAGTATGGGTGAGTGATCCAACTTGGGAAAATCATATTGCTATTTTTAGTGGTGCAGGCTTTAAAGTAAATAAATATCCTTATTTTGACCCAACAACTTGTGGTGTAAAATTTGACGCTATGCTTGATACATTAAATAGCTTACCGGCTAAAAGTATCGTGCTATTACATCCTTGTTGTCATAATCCTACTGGTGTCGATTTAACACAGCCGCAGTGGGATAAAGTAATTGAAGTTTTACAAAATCGTGATCTTATCCCATTTATGGATATTGCTTATCAAGGTTTTGGTGAAAGTATCGAAAATGATAGTTATGCAATCAAAAAAGTCGCTGAGAAAGGATTATGTGGTTTGATCAGTAATTCTTTTTCTAAAACTTTTTCACTGTATGGAGAACGGGTAGGTGGATTATCCGTATTATGTGATGATAGCCAAGCAGCAAATTGTGTATTTGGTCAGTTACAAGCAACAGTTCGTCGTAACTATTCCAGCCCAGCTGCGTATGGAGCGCAATTGGTCTCATATGTATTAAATAATACGGAACTTAAAGCTTTATGGCTTAATGAAGTTCAAACCATGCGCAACCGTATTGTAACCATGCGTTCAACCTTAGTCGATTTATTAAAAACAGCAGCACCGGCACAAAATTTTGATTATTTGGTTAAACAAAGAGGTATGTTTAGCTATACAGGTTTTTCTAAAGAGCAAGTCACACAGCTAAAAGATGATTTCGCCGTTTATTTGGTGGGCAGCGGAAGAATGTGTGTGGCAGGATTAAATCACCATAATATACATCGTGTAGCAGAAGCATTTGCCACAATAAAATCATAATGTGACTAACTAGAGGAGAATCACATGTTACGTAAAGTATTTATTTTAATGGTAAGTATTGCGATGACAACAATGGTAGTTGGTTGTAACACGTTTAAAGGTGTCGGTAAAGATGTTCAATCTGGCGGTAAAGCAATTACGAATACTGCTGAAAATGTTAGTGAAAAGATGTAAATAGTAGCTGGAGTTACTTATAAATATTTTATAAGTAAACAACAAATGATGTATCGTATTTTTAATATTTTCTTTATATTTTTACTTGTAGGGTGTAGTTCGTTGAATTTTCGAACTACACCTTTAACAATGGAAAATTGCCAGTATCAAAATCGTTCAGGTATTGAATTCAAGTTAAACCAACTTGATAGCAATGTTTCAACATATTCCCATATTTACCTTTCTCAAAGTCGAGCTAGTCGTCATTTAACAACTAACTATGTTGGTTTAAAAGGCAGATTAACTGGTCAAACTTTTGTACGAGATTATCCGAAAGAGACATTTTGGCGGAGTCCTAATATATTTGAACGAACATCAATGTATGATGACGGTTATGATGATTTGTATATTAGTTCTAAACAGAAGGAAACTCGTGATCGTAAGGCAAAATTTGTAGTCAAAGAAGCGGTATTAGAAAACTGTCAGATTATTTATATTTCCATTGATTCTTTAGCTAAAGATAGAGATAATCCTTCATTAATCGAATCTGCGGATTTATCTATTATTAAATAAGGATATTTATATGACTGATAACTTACCCCTTAGAGGATTAGGTGGCTGGCTTATTGTTGTTGCAATAAGATTAATTTTGAGTTGTATCAGTAATATATTTTTGATTATTTATATAAGCATTATCTTTATAAGATTGGCTAATTTTACTAATTCAAATTCCATTTTTTATAGTGAAAATCTTAACTGGATTTATCCATTAGAAATTGGCATGAATTTGATTCTTATTTTTTTTAATATCTACTTACTTTATCTTTTTTTCACTAAAAATTATAAATTTCCATCTTTGATGATTTGTTTTGAACTGTTAGTTATTGGATTGATGCTTTTAGATCAGTTTATTACTCATCAATTTACCACATTTAAAATTGAAAGCCGTGATTTGTTTAATATAGCCAAAAACATTATTTTGAGCGTTATTTGTATTTCTTATATGTTAAAATCTGAAAGAGTTTATAACACGTTTGTTAATGGGCGTCGTAGAGTGGAAAGTAATAACAATATTATTAGTTAATATATTTTTAAGGAACTAAAATGTCATCAAATTTTGAACCATCTTTAAAGGGAAAAGTTAAGAAAGCCGTAATTCCAGTCGCAGGCCTTGGCACGAGAATGTTGCCTGCAACCAAAGCGATTCCTAAAGAGATGTTACCCGTGGTGGATAAACCACTTATACAATATGTTGTTAAAGAGTGTATTGCGGCAGGAATAACTGAAATTATTTTTGTTACACATTCTTCTAAAAATTCGATTGAAAACCATTTTGATACTAGCTTCGAGCTTGAAGCTATGTTAGAAGCGCGAGTTAAACGTCAACTCTTGCAAGAAGTGCAAGCAATACTACCAAAACATGTTACTATCACAAGTGTTCGCCAAGGTTTAGCCAAAGGGCTTGGTCATGCGGTACTTTGTGCTTATCCTTTAGTTGGTGATGAACCTTTTGCTGTTGTGTTACCGGATGTGATTATCGATGAGTATGAAAGTGATCTTACTCAAGATAATTTAGCGGCGATGATTCATAATTATCATGAGACTAAACATAGCCAAATCATGGTTGAGCCGGTACCAAAAGAACTTGTTTCATCTTATGGTATTGTTGACTGCCGTGGTGAAGAGTTATCTGCAGGTAATGTAACACAAATGTATAGTGTAGTTGAAAAACCGTCAATTGAAGAAGCACCATCTAATCAATCAGTGGTAGGTCGTTATGTATTGTCAGAAAAAATTTGGCCTTTATTAGCCAAAACACCATTAGGTGCTGGTGGTGAAATTCAATTAACTGACGCAATTGCGATGTTACTTGCAGAAGATCCTGTTGATGCGTATTGCATTAAAGGCCGAAGCCATGATTGTGGTAATAAATTAGGTTATGTCCAAACTTTTGTACAATATGCAATGCGTCATAAAAGTTTAGGCGATGATGTTAAAGCGTGGTTAAAAACGATTTAATTTTTTGTCTAATCAACTGATATAAAAAAGACGCCAATTGGCGTCTTTTTGCTATTTGTTTAGAATACATCGAAAGTGTAATTTTTATCATTAAACTTCTGACTGCTCATTATCTAAGGTCACGTTAGGATCGTTATAGATATCCATATTCATTAATCCAACTTCATGATCGGTTGCAATTGCTGCTGTCATTGCACCAGATACATTGGCTAAGGTTCTGGCCATATCAATGATTGGATCAACGGCTAGCACCATACCGATTAAAGGGAAGTATTCTGCCATTCCCATGCCTGATAGTACAACGGTTGCTGCAACAGTTGCAGTACCTGGGATACCGGCGATACCAATCGAACCGATAACGACCACAATTACTAGCATAATATAAAATTGGATATCAGTATTAATGCCCACCATATGGGCAACCATTACGGCAAGCAGTGCAGGGAAAAATCCAGCACAACCATTCATTCCCATTGTACTACCCAATGATCCTACTAGATTAGCAGTACCGGTATTTACTCCCATTCTGACGGTCAATGTTGATATTGTCATAGGTAATGTACCGACTGATGAACGGCTGGTAAAAGCCAGTAACCATGTACCAAGTGCTTTTTTAATAAATGTGATTGGTGAAATACCATGTACCATCACAATCAAGATATGTACTGCAAGCATTAATATGGTAGCAAGGTAAATTGCTAATACAAAGCTTGATACTTCGACTATTGCAGGAATACCATTGGAAATAATGGTGCGAGCAAGTAAGGCAATTACTGCATAAGGCATATATTTGATGACCGTCATGGCAATTGACATGATAATTTTATAAAGTGCTTCAATAAAAGTTTTAAACAGGGCAATAGGTTGAGGATTCTTTTTTTCCATGCGATTAGCTGCAAGTCCCATTAATGCCGAAAAGATGACTAAACCAACAATATTCTCTTTTACCATGGAAGCAATGATGTTACTAGGGATAAGATTGACGAATGTATCAATGATATTGGTATATTGTTTTGCAACAGCGGTTTTGGCTGAGGTTGAACTTAGTTCACCTAATGATAATACATTAGCCAAGATAATCCCAATAATACAAGCAATGGCTGTAGTGAATAGTAGCCAAAAAATACCTCTGAATGCGATTTGTGGTAAATTTTCTTTACCAGAAAAATCAATAATCACTTTTACAATTGAGACGAAAATCAGAGGAATAACTAGCATGCGAATAAAGGCTATAAAGGCTCGTCCGAATAAACCATACCATGTTGCGATTTCTTGCATCCAAATTGTTGAGCTATTTGGAAAACCTGCAGCGGCTTGAATACCTAAACCCAGTACGGCACCAAGTACTAAGCCAACTAGCATACGAATAGAAAAATTAACTTTTTTGGTTTGCAGTGGTCGCATTATCGCAAAAAAGCAAAACAGCAATAAGCCAATGCCTATTAAGGTTTGATAATGGGTGATAGATAAGAACTTTTCAAAAAAAGTCCCCTGAAAAATGGCATCTGACATGGTTTACCCCCAGCTTTTGGATAAAATTGAATTAATTATGTAATGATCTATTGTGGTAGGATTAATAAATTATTAACCCTACCACATATTTTTAATGTTAATAACTTAACATATTGTAAATAATTAATATGTTTTAATACTATTTAGCTATACCACCGGCTATATTTAAAATATCCCATGGTCTTGAAAAAGGAGGTGCATATAAAAAGTCCATCATGGCTAATTCATCAATTTTCATATTGGCCCAAATGGCTGTGGCTAAACTATTCGTTCTTAATGCAGCACCGTTCCCTCCCGCTATTTGGCCACCTAATAAAATACGAGTTTCGGCGTGATAAATGAGTTTAGCGATTACGCCAGTTTGCCCTTCAACATAGTTACTGTGATTTTTATCTTTAACGATTACTGTCTTGTAAGGGATCCCTGCTTTGATTGTTTGTGATTCTGTTAGACCTGTTCGTCCGGCTTCAATATCAAAGACTTTCAATGCTGATGTACCAAGTGTGCCTGGGAATTGGTTATTTCCACCAGCTAAATTGTCACCAACTGTTTTACCTAATTTGTTGGCACCAGTAGCTAGTGGTATATAAGTCATTGATTGACTAACTCGATGATATAGTGCGACACAATCACCAGCAGCATAAACACCTGCAATATTTGTTTGGCCATAATTATCAATAATAATTGCATCATTATTAAGTGTTTCAATATCCAGATCTTTATATACTTCACTATTAGGTTTTACCCCTGTAGCTATAATGACAATATCTGCTGCATATTTAGCTTTATCTGTAATAACGTGGGTAACTGTCTGTACACCTTCAAAACCTTGTACTCGTTCTTGTAGATGTAAATCACAATGTTGTTTTAAGTTTTCTTCAATAATCTCGGTAAGTTCCGGATCAAAGGCATCGACCAATACTCTATCATCTAATTGAATTAATTTTACATTTTTGTTTAATTCCACTAAAGATTCGGTTACTTCAAGTCCTATGTAACCAGCACCAATAACTACAACATTGGTATTTTGTGGATTAGCCAAGGCGCTTTTTATTGCCAGACCATCATATATATCACGTAAAGTGAAAATATTTTCCAGTTGGCGATTTTCTAAAGGCGGAATTATTGGTACTGCTCCAACCGCAATAAGTAATTTGTCATAATCATCATCAAAACAGTTATTGGTATTAAGATCTTTGACTGTAATTTTTTTTAATTTTGCATCAATAGCAATAACTTTATGTAACGTCTTGATTTCAATCCCATCTTTTGCAAATTGATTTGGTGTTCTAGATATCATTTCATTTTCATCTTGAAAATGATTGCCAATAAAGTAAGGTAATCCACAAGCACCAAATGAAACAATATCTGATTTTTCATAAATGCGAATGGTTGCATTAGGATCCTTTCTTTTGGCTTTTGCTGCGGCACTGGCACCAGCAGCTTGAGCGCCAATGATGATTATTTTCATCGAGTGTTCTCCTTTGAGCGCAAATAACTTTTAACTATCATCGTAACACAGGTTAATCACACTAGTTAGATTAGTTGGTTATTTAGCTTTAATATTAATCAATTTAAAGTTGTGTTGATAAGATTTGATTCCTGTTAAAAATAAATCTTAATCAGTTAAAATTTTTTGAGGAAAGGCGGTTTTTCAAGTATATCTTTGATTAATTCAACCTGTAGAGACGTATCGTTTAAGGCCGGGATGTAATAAAATTGTTTACCGCCAGCATTTAGGAATATTTCTCGATTTTGTTCATCAATTTCATAAAGGGTCTCAATACAATCCGCTGAAAAACCTGGACAGATAACCTGGACATATTTAGAGCCTGTTTTAGCCAATTTTTCTAATATATCGCTAGTGTTGGGTTCAACCCATTTCCCTTTACCAAATTTTGATTGATAAGCCATTTTTATTGTTAAGTCGATACCATTTTCTTGGCATTTGTTTGTCAATAAGTTAGTGGTTAACTGGCATCTTTGCACATAGTCGTCATGGCGTTTATCAATATAGCGTTCAGGAATACCATGATAAGAAAGGAGTAATACATCAGGCTGCCCTTGGATTGAAAACGCTTGCAGGATTTGTGAATAAAGAGCATCAATATAACTTGGGTGGTCGGCATAATCATGAATATAGCTAAGATTAATCTTGATATTATTATCTGCAATAAGTTGCTTAACTTTATCTAATACCGCTTGAGTTGTCGTCGTAGAATACTGTGGAAATAACGGTAATAATGTAATCTGTTCGCATGACTTTAAGTTATTTAACGCCGAGAGTAAGTTTGGTTCACCATAGGTCATGGCTAATTCACATTGTATATTAGGTAATGCTAATTGTAATTGATTAATTAAGCGTTTACTGTAATGAAGTAATGGTGATTCACCCTCAATCCATATTTTTTGATAATGGTTGATGATGTAGGGGACGCGTTTAGGTAGTACAAGGTATTTTAAAATTGGATACCAAATAAAAGCAGATAGGTCGACAACATGGCGATCGAGTAAAAACTCGGTCAAGTAGTTGCGAATTGCCATTGGTGTTGCGGCACTTGGCGTTCCTAAATTAACTATCAATAATCCCTGTTTTTTATTCACAAGTCATTCCTCAAGATAGTGATGAATAACCGTCAATAGACGATGTAAAGCACCTTGATTACTTTTTAATACTTGATAGGCATTTTCGCCGATTTGCTGACAGCGATTTTTGTCATTCAATAAACTATTTATGGTTAAATAAAGCGAATCAATATCACTATTACATACCAGCATACCATTAGCATCGATCAATTGTTCGCCAATGACTTTAAAGTTAAAAAAGTGTTTACCGCTAATAATTGGAATATGGTGTAGTGCTGGTTCTAACGGGTTATGACCACCATGTTCAATTAAACTACCGCCAACAAAGGCAATATTCGCCATCCCATAAAGTTCTAACAGCTCTCCCATGGTATCACCCAAAATCACTTGTGTCTGATCTGTAGGGTTTTGTTTGCTACTGCGTGTAATATAATTCAAGCCATTATCGGCAATTAGTTTTTCAACGGTTTTAAAACGTTCAGGGTGACGAGGGACCAAAATAAGTAATAAGTTGCCATGATTTTTAAGAAGCTGTTGAAATGCTGATAAAATGATTTCATCTTCACCTGAATGTGTGCTGGCAGCGATTAGTACTGGTCGATGTAATTGCCATTGCTGTTTTAACTGCGCAAGATTCTGTTGTTGCTTGGCCGTGAGTTCAATATCAAACTTAATACTACCCGTTACCACTAAATGATCTGCCGGTAGGCCCAATGAGATAAATCTATCGCCGTCTTGTTTGTTTTGGGCGGCAACGGTGCTGATTTTAGCAAATAATTTACTAATTGCTTTCCCTAGTTTATGGTATCTTTTGGCTGAACGTTCAGATAAACGGGCATTAGCAATGATCAATGGAATTTTTTTGTTATGACATTGGCTAATTAAGTTTGGCCAAAGCTCTGTTTCCATAATTATTATTAATTTAGGTTGGACTGTTTTTAAAAAACGATGTATTGCGCAAGGTAAATCATAAGGTAAATAGACATGGCCAACACTGTCTTTTAGTAATGATTTAACTTGCTTTGATCCGGTAGGCGTCATGGTTGTGACTGTAATGGGTAACTGTGGATATTGATTTTGCAGCGCTTTAATCAGCGGGATTGCAGCAAGGGTTTCGCCGACCGATACGGCATGTACTAAAATTCCACCTGATTTGACTTTATTTTTGCAAAATCCATAACGTTCTAACCAGCGTTTACGATAATCTGGCGCTTTACGGCTACGCCAAAGTAGTCTTATCCAGACAAACGGTTGAATTAAATAAAGTAAAATCGTGTATAAAATACTCATGATAATTCATTAGTTAGATTAAAAAAGTGTTGTCGGTAATAAACTAATTCGGCAATTGAATCACGAATATCATCCAACGCTTGATGTGAACTCTGTTTACTGATACCTTTTAATATTTCCGGTTTCCAACGTCTGGCTAATTCTTTAATCGTACTAACATCTAGATAACGGTAATGAAAATACTTTTCTAAATTTGGCATGTAATTAAATAGAAAACGGCGATCTTGACCAATGGTATTGCCACAGATTGGTGAACAGTTTTCAGGCACCCATTGTTTTAAAAATTCAATTGTTTGTTGTTCTGCTTGCTGTTCGGCAATGGTACTTTGTCGAACACGTTCGATTAAGCCTGATTTACCATGAGTTTTTTGATTCCAATCATCCATAAGTGCAAGTTGTTCATCTGATTGATGAACAGCAATAACTGGACCTTCAGCAAGGATATTTAAATTAGAGTCAGTTACGATGGTGGCAATTTCAATAATACGATCTCTGTTTGGATCGAGCCCTGTCATTTCAAGGTCAATCCAGATTAGATTATTACTGTTTATATTTGATTGTGTAGTCATAATTTGCGGTATTAATTTTCTTTTTAATGCCGAGTAGTGTAGCATAAGTACTAAATCGTTTGAGCAAAAAATTAGTTATCGTGGCAAAAAAACAACTTTCAAAAAATCAACAAAGGCGTATGGCCGCTAAGCATCAGCAGCGTTTAGAAACTAAGCTAGATGAAAATCTGTCTAATTTCTCTGCGCCACAAGAAGGGGTGGTGATTAGTCGCTTTGGCAAATCTGCTGATGTTGAAGATAACACTGGAATTATTTATCGTTGTAGTATTCGTCGTACGCTGCCGTCTTTGGTAACGGGTGATAAAGTATTATGGCGTGAAAGTTTAGAACCAAATACTAATGGTATTATTGAAGCCGTTCATCCTCGTCATTCCGAATTAGTACGACCTGATTTTTATGATGGCGTTAAACCTGTTGCCGCTAATGTCGATCAAATTGTTATTATTTCTGCGGTATTACCTGAATTATCATTTAATATCATCGATCGTTATTTGGTTGCATGTGAAGCGACTAAAATTACCCCAATTATCGTATTAAATAAAATTGATTTGCTTAATAAGCACAAAAAACAGGAAATTGAGCAGCAGTTACAAATTTACACTAAAATTGGTTATCAAGTTTTATATGTTTCATGTCTATCACAGCAGGGTATTGAACCTTTACAAAAGGTACTGGATGACAAAATATCGATATTGGTTGGCCAATCTGGTGTGGGTAAATCAAGTATTATTAATCTGCTATTACCTCATGATCAAGCGACGTTAACTGGTGAGGTGTCTGAGATATCAGGTCTTGGCCAACATACTACAACTTCAACTCGACTTTACCATTTACCTAATGGTGGCGATATTATTGATTCTCCGGGAATTCGGGAATTCGGTTTATGGCATTTAGAGCCAGAGCAAGTTATTGGTGGTTTTGTTGAGTTTGAGGATTATTTAGGTGGTTGCCAATTTAGGGATTGCAATCACTTAGATACACCTGGGTGTCTATTACAAAAAGCGGTATCAGAAGGAATAATTGCACCATCAAGATTAGATAATTATCATCGAATTTTGCAATCAATGCGTGAGGTTAAAGCGAAAACCAATAAGAGTTATAAATAGCCATTGCTAATTAGCAGATTTTTATTTTTGATATGTTGTGGAATATTGCTCACAAGTTGTGTTGTGAGCAATAAGATAAACTATCGCTATTTAGTGATTTTTTAATGCGAAACCAATAGCAATATAGGCAAAACCTTGGAAAACTAGATCGATACCTAAAAACATTCCTAATACCCAAACACTATCATATGGCCAACCAGCAATTAACATTAGTCCTAAAATGATGTTAATAATTCCCGAAAAGACTACCCATCCCCAACGAGGGATATTGCGATTACTCATGGCAGCAAAAATTTGGCTAAACCCACTAATAGTCAATAATAATGAAATCAATAAAGTTAGTGCTGATGAAACTGCTATCGGTTGGAAAAAAGCCATCCCACCGATAAAGATATATAAAATCCCCATGATTGCCCATAAGGCTGTTTGGCCAAAACCTTTGATATTAAATGCGTGTACAACTTGAATGATGCCGGCGATTAACAGCAGTGACCCGATAAAATAAACAGAAAAAACGGTAGCCATGAATTGATAACCCAATGCCAAGCAACCGAGAACAATCAAAATCACACCAATTACAATAAACCAATTCGCTTTATGTTTAACATCTTGAATAGTGTTTTTATTAGTTGTCATATTAATTTCCTATTTTTGTTGTTAATGTAAAGAATTAAACAAATACTATCTTGCAAGGCTAACTTTTACTTATATTATTTTGGAAAAGGACAAGGTATATAGGTGATGCAAAATACTTAGTGAAAATCAGATACTATGTTTTCACTAAGTATAGTATTTAAGCAATATAATAAAACGAATTTCGCACTTAAATTTTATCTTTCAGTGCTTCATCTAAAGTTGAATAAAACATTAATTTGTTTGGAATTGGTACAATTTTTGCTCGGGCTAAAGTTTTTAATGGTTGAAATTGTAATTCACAAATTGAGAGCTCCACCTGCGCAGGTAATTCATCAATGAAATGAATAAGCGCATTTAAGCCCCCAGCATCAAGAATAGGTACTGCATCCCACTGTAGAACAATGTTTTGATAACCATTAATTTTTTGGTATAACTCTAAAAAGGTACGCTCAGCAGCGGCAAAGAACAATGGACCACTAATACGCAGTACTAATGTTTTCTCATTTCCTTGATTTAATTCGACTAAACGAGTCATTCTTGCAATACGACGCATAAATAAGATAGAAGCTAATACAATACCAATTGTTATAGCAATAACCATATCGAATAATACAGTCAGTGACATGCAAATAAGCATGATTATAATATCATCTTTAGGTGCGCGTTTAATGATATAAATAACTCGCTGTACGGCACTCATATTCCATGCAACAATTAATAATAATGCTGCCATTGCTGATAATGGAATAAAGGATAATAGTGGCGCAAAACAGATGAGTGCCAATAAAACAATTAACGCATGCAATACCGCAGCAATGGGTGAAGTCGCTCCAGCTTTTACATTTGCTGCTGAACGTGCAATAGCGGCTGTTGCTGAAATTCCACCAAAAAATGGCGCAATGATATTACCTAGACCTTGGCCAATCAATTCACTATTCGAATGATGTTTAGTATGTGTCATTTCATCTAAAACTACGGCACAAAGTAGTGATTCAATAGCACATAACATTGCCATAGTGATTGAGATTGGAATTAATGCACTGAATGTTGTCCAATCCCAAGTAAAACCAGCATGTTCCCATGGTAAGATAAATTCTGGTAAAACTGGCGGAATACCATGACCAGTAGTATTATCTGCCAATGTATACGTGAATCGTGAACCAATTGTTTCTATTTGATAGCCAAATTGATTGAAGATTAGCATTATTAATACACCTGCGACTAATGCTGGTAAATGGCCAGAAATTTTCATTCGAAATTTTGGCCAAACAATTAGCACAATAAGTGTTATTAATCCTACTGATGTATCGGCGATATTAATCGTTGGCAACGTCTTCACTAGTTCAATAACTTTATTGATGTAGTTTTCCGGCATATGTTCCAGTGTTAAACCAAAAAAGTCTTTAATTTGCATTGTTGCAATTGTTATTGCAATACCAGAGGTAAAACCTAATACCACAGGTAGAGGAATATATTCTATTAAGCGACCTAACCTAATTATGCCCATTAATATTAAAAATATGCCTGAAAGTAAGGTAGCAATTAATAGACCTGATAAACCAAATTGTATCGAAACCGGATATAAAATTACCACAAAAGCTGCTGTTGGGCCGGAAACACTAAAACGAGAACCACCTGTCAGTGCTATCACGAAACCAGCGATAATCGCAGTATATAAGCCATGTTGAGGTGCAACACCACTTGCTATAGCTAACGCCATAGCAAGCGGAATAGCAATAATGCCAACAGTTATTCCGGCAATCAAGTCTTTAAGAAAACGAGTTGTGTTATAAGGGGTGTTAATGCATGCCGAAATAAATGCACTACTAATTTTAGTACCAGAAAGGCCATATAATTTCATTATGTTTTAAATCAATTAAATGAGTTGGAAAAAATACATAATAAGATAATCCTTTTTTCAAAAATTGAAAGAGTGTTATTAAAATAATTGCATTATTTTCAGTTAAATAATGTTATTAATGAGATAAAATAAGCTTATAAGTAATGGCCTGTTATTTTGCTCTTATATTATTAATTATAGATAGGGGTAATTATGTCTTTTATAAAAAATTTTTCTATTATTCAACCAGCAAATCAGATATTAGCGATTATGCTTACGCTTTTTACGCCATTGAGTTTTGCTGGAATGATGATTTCTGGTTCAAAGACTGCATATCAATATGATGCAAGACAATCTCTTACTCCTGCGCCTAGTGGGTATCAAGCGTTTTATATTGATCATATTGGTCGTCATGGTTCCCGCTATATCAGCAAAGCTAAATATGAAGATATTGCTTATAAAATTTTGGTATTGGCGGAAAAAAATAATCAATTAACTGAAAAAGGGAAATTATTATTAACGCAAATTACTACTATTAGAGAACTTAATAAAGATCATTATGGTGAACTTAGTGATCTTGGGCGAAAAGATATAAGTTTAATTAGTCAACGGATGTTAAAGAATAATCCAACAGTGTTTAAAGGTCAAAAAATAGCGGTTATTTCATCAACCTCTCCACGGGCTAAAGAAACGGCTGAAATCTTTATTAATACATTCAAAACCAAATATTCCAAGCTAAACGTTAATCAACAACCAGAAGATCAGCAAACGTTGTTACGTTTTTTTGAATATTCGCCTGCTTATGCTAAATATAAGAAAAATAGAATAATTAAAAATACACTAAAATCTTTAGAAAATGCTACTAAATCAGTAGAGATGAGTGAAAATATCGCAAGTTTGATCTTCACATCTGATTTTATTCATCAATTAAATAATGGTATCTCGCTATCAGAAAATTCTTTAGTTAAAACGCAAAATTTTGTGCTTTCTGTTTATCAGCTTTATCAAGAATTATTATCCTTTTCACCACTAGTATTAGCTGATAATCATCTTGATTTTAGCGGTTACTTCACACAAGATCAGCTATTATGGTTTAACACTGTCGTCACAGCAAAAAATTATTTACAAATTGGTCCTGCTTTTGATAGTAATGGCATCCAAATTAAGATTGCTGCACCACTATTATTAGATATGTTAAAAACAGCTGATAGTGCGATAGCTAATAAGGATATTGATGCCAATTTGCGATTTGCTCATGCCGAAACTGTATCACCATTAGCAACATTGATGGAAATTGAAGGTACCAATACGGTAGCTAATCCAGTAACTGATTATCCTTCCGTTTGGCAAGCCGATAAAATTATTCCAATGTCAGCAAATATTCAATGGATATTTTATAGAAGTGAACAAGCTGATCAGCCTATATTAGTTAAAGTAATGTTAAATGAGCGAGAAGTCCATTTACCTTTAAAAACCAACGATTACCCTTATTATCAATGGGACGAATTGAAGAAGTTCTATGAAAATAAATTAAATAACTGGGGGCTTACCGACCAAGGAGTGGTATTAAAATGGCTAAATAAAATTAAATAAATACGTTATATTTAATTAAAAAATTTAGAATATCATTCCTTTAAGACAGCATAATTAAACTTGTAGCCAAAATGTTACTGGGCCGTCATTAATCAGTGATACTTGCATATCGGCTGCAAATTGCCCTGTTTGTGTTTCAATATGCTGTTGGCACTGTTTGACAAAAAATTGGTAAAGCTCATTGGCCATATCTGGCGAAGCCCCTTTTGTAAAACTTGGCCGCATACCTTTTTGAGTATCAGCCGCTAGTGTAAACTGAGAAACAACTAATAGTTTGCCATTAATTTGTTGCACATTGAGATTCATTTTGCCGTCATTGTCACTGAAAATACGGTAGCCAAGCACTTTTTCACTTAAACGGAGCGCTTTCTGTTCATTATCGCCTTGTTCAACACCAAGTAAAACCAATAATCCCTGATTTATTTCACCAATAATTTGGTTATTTACAGAAACTGAAGCTTGTTTTACTCGTTGGATTAAGGCAATCATTTTTATATTACTCCGATTGGGAAGAATGTTTTAGGGGCATTTTGCTATGTCTATTATAGTCAGTGAGTGTTGCTGCAAATTCAGCGCCAAATAAGACAATACACCAAGAACAATATATCCAAACTAACATAATAGGAATTGAGGATACTACACCATAAATAAGTTGATAAGTAGGAAATGATGTCACGTACAGCGCAAAAGCACGTTTACCAATTTCAAATAATATCGCAGCGACTAATGCGCCAATTACAGCTTCTTTAAATGGTATCGATTCGGTAGGTATAATGCTGTAAAGTAACCAAAATCCGACAATAGATATAATAAATGGTAAGGTACTTAGTAGTACATCACCACTGGCTGCATCGGATAACCATTTTAGTGAGAATATATAAGAGCTTACAGCAACACTTGAACCAACTAAAATAGGACCTAAAGTCAAAATAGTCCAATACATAGTTAAGTTATACATGAACGAACGTTTCCGCTTAGTTCGCCAGATACGATTAAGTGCATTATTAATAGAGTTAATAAGTAATAGTGATGTCACTATTAAGCCGATAATTCCGACCAAGGTCATTTTTTTTGTATTGGCGATAAATTGCTCAAGATAATTTTGGATAGTATCACTAGCAGTTGGAACGAGATTACTATAAATGAGTTGTTTTAATGATTGACTCACCTCGTCAAACATAGGAAAGGCTGAGAGTAATGCAAAAATTACCGTTATCAGAGGGACTAATGCAAGTATGGTTGTGTAAGCTAGTTCTGCTGCTGAAGTAGTTAATCTATCATGATTTATTCGAGCCCACAACATTACTAAAAATGACTGCATATGCTTAAGTATACCCATAATATACCTTCATTTAGTTAGATATAATGCAATTATTGATCCCATTAGTTTTTAATGTGTTTAATACTTTTTGTGCATCAGTTTTATTTGTATATGGGCCAACAGTAACTCGATATAATTGTTGACTTGTGGTTATATTACCACTAATACCGGTCATAGCTAGAGAAGCTTTTAGTGTGTCTGCATTTGTTTTTTCTTTAAATGCACCACACTGTAGTAACCATTTACTATCATCCATATTGGTTGATGTAGTCGGAGTCGTTGTAGAAGAATTATTGATAAAACTATCTAATATTTGTTGTCTTTCACTTGTAGTAGAGTTAGTACCACTACTTGCATTTGGTGTTTCTAATTCTTTAAGATAAGTCCAACGTTCTTGTGGTTGTTCAGGTAGAGTTGCTACTGGTGACTCAGTTTTTACTTTTGGACGCTCAATAGGTTTTTCAGGATGATTTGTTGAAAGTAAGTATAAAATAGCAGAAAACAGAACAATAATGATAACCGCAAGAAATATCATTAACGATGGCAATATTCGTGACTTATTTTTTTTAGCTTTTGATTTTGATTGGCTCTTTTTTCTTACATAATCACGTTGAACCACAATATGCTCTCTTTTCTTTTATTCATATAAATTTAAATGACAGTATATAAATAAAAAAAGTGGCTTACACCACTTTTTTCAATTTTCTTTAACTCTATTGTCAACAGATTAGAAAATTAAGCTAGCGCTTTAATCTGTTTAATTAAATTCGCTTTATGACGTGCAGCTTTGTTTCTGTGGATTAGGCCACGAGCCGCTTGACGGTCAACAACTGCTTGCATGTCTTTGAATGCTACTTCAGCTGTTTGTTTATCACCAGCTGCAACAGCTGCGTAAACTTTTTTAACATAAGTACGCATCATTGAACGGTTACTAGCATTATGTTTACGACGTTTTTCGGATTGAACCGCACGCTTTTTAGCTGATTTGATATTAGCCAAAGTCAACTCCCAAGTTTAAATAAAAATACATATTAATAAGGCGGGGAAATATGCCTGATTTTCTTTCCATTGTCAATGCTGTTACATAAAAAAATTTACTATAAAAAGTATAAATCACTAATTTCGAGTAAATGTTTACTATATAACCGATATTGATTGTAACCTAATTAGAAATTTTATGTTAGAATAGCAAAAATTTTATTGTTTTTATATTTATAAGAGGAAGTCTCATGTCTATCATTAGAATGCAAGATCTTGATCTAAAAGGGAAACGTTTATTTATTCGCTCAGATCTTAATGTGCCGGTTAAAAATGGTAAGGTTACTTCAGATGCGCGAATTAAAGCATCATTACCTACTATTGAAGAAGCCATTAAAAAAGGCGCTAAAGTAATGGTTACTTCTCATATTGGTCGACCAACTGAAGGCGAATATAACCCAGAGTTCTCTTTACAACCTGTGGTTGATTACTTAAAAGAACATGTTTCTTTCCCAGTTCGTTTAGTTAAAGATTACCTTGATGGTGTTGAAGTTAACGAAGGTGAACTTGTCGTTCTTGAAAACGTACGTTTTAACGTAGGTGAAGGTAAAGATGATGAAACTTTATCTAAAAAATATGCGGCACTTTGCGACATTTATGTAATGGATGCGTTTGGTACAGCTCACCGTGCTCAAGCTTCTACTCATGGTGCTGGTAAGTTTGCTCCAGTTGCTTGTGCTGGCCCATTATTGGCAGCTGAACTTGATGCATTAGGTAAAGCACTTGATAATCCTGCTCGTCCAATGGTTGCGATTGTTGCTGGTTCTAAAGTATCAACTAAACTAACTGTTCTTGATTCTTTATCAAAAATTGCTGACCAAATTATTGTTGGTGGTGGTATCGCAAATACATTCATCGCAGCAGAAGGCTACAATGTTGGTAAATCTCTTTACGAAGCTGATTTAATTCCTGAAGCAAAAAAATTAATGGCTAACTGTCAAATTCCTGTTCCTACCGATGTTCGTGTAGCAACTGAATTTAGTGAAACAGCGACTGCAACTGAAAAATCAGTTAAAGATGTTAAAGAAAATGAACAAATTCTTGATTTAGGTGATCAATCAGCAGAAGTATTAGCTGAAATTATCAAAAACGCAAAAACTATTTTATGGAATGGTCCTGTTGGCGTATTTGAGTTCCCTAATTTCCGTCGTGGTACTGAAATTGTTGCTAAAGCAATTGCCGATAGCCAAGGTTTCTCAATCGCTGGTGGTGGTGATACATTAGCTGCAATTGACTTATTTGGTATTGAAGATAAAATTTCTTATATTTCTACTGGTGGTGGTGCATTCCTTGAGTTTGTTGAAGGTAAAAAACTACCAGCTGTTGCAATGTTAGAAGAGAGAGCAAAAGCTTAATATTCTATTTCGATAATAAGGATGAGCCAATTACTCATCCTTTACTTTTTATATAAATAAATCTATAGGAATTAAAATGGCTACAAAGATTTCTGATGTCGTTAAACCTGGTGTTGTTACTGGTGATGATGTTCAAAAAGTTTTTCAAATCGCGCGTGAGAATAATTTTGCTTTACCTGCTGTTAACTGTGTTGATACAAATACAATTAACGCAGTAATTGAAACTGCAGCTAAAGTTGGTTCAGCAGTAATTGTTCAATTTTCTAATGGCGGTGCTCAATTTATCGCTGGTAAAGGCTTAAAATTAGATGGACAAGAAGCTGCAGTTTTAGGTGCGGTTTCAGGTGCTAAACATGTTCATCTTATGGCTGAAAAATACGGTGTACCAGTTATTCTTCATACTGACCACTGTGCTAAAAAACTTCTTCCATGGGTTGATGGATTACTTGATGCTGGTGAAGCTCACTTTGCTAAAACAGGTAAACCTTTATTCTCTTCTCACATGATCGATCTTTCTGAAGAAACATTAAAAGATAATATTGATATTTGTTGTCAATACCTTGCTCGTATGTCTGCGATGAAAATGACATTAGAGTTAGAACTAGGTTGTACTGGTGGTGAAGAAGATGGTGTAGATAATAGCCATATGGATAGTTCTGCGTTATATACACAACCAGAAGATGTTGCTTATGCTTATGAACGTTTAAGCGAAATTAGCCCACGTTTTACTATTGCTGCATCATTCGGTAATGTTCATGGTGTTTACAAACCAGGTAACGTGAAATTAACGCCAAAAATTCTAGATAATTCTCAAAAATATGTATCTGAGAAATTTAATTTACCAGCTAAATCATTAAACTTCGTTTTCCATGGTGGTTCAGGTTCAACTCAAGAAGAAATTGCTGAAGCAGTTAGCTATGGTGTTGTTAAAATGAATATCGATACTGATACTCAATGGGCAAACTGGGCGGGTGTTTTAGATTACTACAAAGCAAATGAAGCTTATCTTCAAGGTCAATTAGGTAACCCTGAAGGTATCGATGCACCGAATAAAAAATATTACGATCCACGAGTATGGTTACGTAAAGGTCAAGAATCTTTAGTTGCTCGTTTAGAACTTGCATTTAAAGAACTTAACGCTATCGACGTACTGTAAAACTTTCTAATATTTTTTATTGTATATATAGAAGCAGAGTAATGAACTCTGCTTTTGTTTTATCCTTCAACAAATAAATGTTGCATTTTTGTATTAGTTGTAGGATAATTTCGCCCTCATTTAACTTAGGGGAGCTGTCTATTTATTAATAACTATTATTAATAGAGGCGTTTGCACCCGAGAGAAGGAAACTAAAATGGCAAAAAAAGTACAAGCCTACATCAAGTTGCAAGTTGCAGCTGGTGCAGCAAATCCTAGTCCACCAGTTGGTCCAGCACTTGGTCAACACGGTGTGAATATTATGGAATTCTGTAAAGCATTTAATGCTAAAACAGAAAGCATGGAAAAAGGTTTACCTATTCCAGTAGTTATCACTGTATATTCTGACCGTTCATTCACTTTTATAACTAAGACTCCGCCTGCTGCAGTATTATTAAAGAAAGCGGCTAAAATCAAGTCTGGTTCTGGTGAACCGAATAAGAAAAAAGTCGGTAAAGTAACTAGCGCTCAAATTCGCGAAATCGCTGAATTAAAAGCTGCTGATATGAATGGTGCAACCATTGAAACGATGATGCGTTCTATCGAAGGAACTGCACGTTCAATGGGCTTGGAAGTGGAGGGTTAATTCATGGCTAAATTATCTAAAAAAGCTAAACTTATCCGCGAAAAAGTAAACGCTACTAAACTATATGATATCAATGAAGCAGTCGCTTTATTGAAAGAACTTGCTACAGCTAAATTTACTGAAAGCGTTGATGTTGCTGTTAATTTAGGTATCGACTCACGTAAATCAGATCAAAATGTGCGTGGCGCTATCGTTCTTCCACATGGTACGGGACGTAGTGTTCGTGTTGCTGTATTTACTCAAGGTGCAAATGCTGATGCTGCTAAAGAAGCTGGTGCTGAATTAGTTGGTATGGATGATCTAGCAGATCAAATCAAAAAAGGCGAAATGAACTTTGACGTTGTTATCGCATCTCCAGACGCAATGCGTGTTGTTGGTCAATTAGGTCAAATTTTAGGACCTCGTGGCTTAATGCCAAACCCTAAAGTTGGTACTGTAACACCTAACGTAGCTGAAGCGGTTAAAAATGCTAAAGCAGGTCAAATCCGTTACCGTAATGATAAAAATGGTATTATCCATACTACTATCGGTAAAGCTGATTTTGATGCAGATAAACTTAAAGAGAATTTAGAAGCATTACTTGTTGCTTTAAAACGTGCAAAACCAGCATCTTCAAAAGGTGTATTTGTGAAGAAAGTTAGCCTTTCTACTACAATGGGCGCTGGTGTTGCTATCGATCAAGCAACTTTAAATACATCTGTTTAATTAACAATTAAACAAAGAATCGGTTGGTGTCTGGCCTTAACCAGACCCCGTCCAAGACCGTAGGTGTAATTGATATTTGATTACTTAATTTTCCTACGTAGACGGTGACAGAACCTGATAAGATATAATACAGGAATTCTGCTCATCGTGATTGTGCTAACTACATTTGTAGTTAGTTAAAGTAATTCTAGGCTTTGCCTAGTTTAATCCAGGAGCAATACCAATGGCACTAAATCTTCAAAATAAACAAGAAATTGTTGCTGAAGTTAATGAAATAGCCAAAGGTGCGCTATCTGCAGTTGTTGCTGATTCTCGTGGCGTAACTGTAGAAAAAATGACTGCATTACGTAAATCTGCTCGTGAAGCTGGTGTTTATATGCGTGTTGTTCGTAACACCTTATTACGCCGTGTTGTTGAGGGAACTCAATACGAGTGCTTAAAAGATACGTTTGTTGGTCCAACTCTAATTGCGTTTTCAAATGAGCACCCAGGTGCTGCAGCGCGTATTTTTAAAGCGTTTGCAAAAGAAAATGATAATTTTGAGATTAAAGCCGCAGCCTTTGAAGGTGAGTTGATTACTGCAGCGAACATTGATCGCTTAGCAACATTACCTACTTATGAAGAAGCATTAGCTCGCTTGATGTCAACCATGAAAGAAGCCGCAGCTGGCAAATTGGTTCGTACTCTTGCAGCGGTTCGCGATCAAAAAGAAGCTGCTTAATAGCAGTATGATTGTGAATTTTATTAATTAAAAAAATGTAAATTTGGGAAACTATATTATGTCTATCACTAAAGAACAAATTTTAGATGCAGTTGCTGAAATGTCTGTAATGGATGTTGTTGAACTTGTATCTATGATGGAAGAAAAATTTGGCGTTTCTGCAGCAGCAGCTGTAGCAGTTGCAGCAGCTGGTCCAGCTGAAGCAGCAGAAGAAAAATCTGAATTTGATGTAATCTTAAAAGATGTTGGCGCTAACAAAGTAGCTGTTATCAAAGCAGTTCGTGGTGCAACTGGTTTAGGCTTAAAAGAAGCTAAAGACCTTGTTGAATCAGCTCCAGCAACTGTTAAAGAAGGTGTTAGTAAAGCTGACGCAGATGAACTTAAAAAGGCACTTGAAGAATCTGGTGCAGTTGTCGAACTTAAGTAAGTTTATCGATAACAAGCTAACTGGCTGGGGGTTTTATACCTCCAGCCTTTTTGCGCTGTAATAAGTCAAAGAATTTTATTTGAAGATTATCAATAAAAAGTAATAAAGAAATAATATATTTATTAAGCCTAATCATTTGATATTTATAGATATTTTCGATGAGGTGTCAGGCGTTATTATTTCGTAGTACCCTGATGAATATTTAATCATGCTAAAATAGCAGATAAGCAAGTTGAGGAACTAATGGTTTACTCTTATACCGAGAAAAAACGAATTCGTAAGAATTTTGGTAAGCGTCCACAAGTCTTGGATATACCGTATCTTCTTTCTATTCAACTTGATTCGTTCCAGAAGTTTATTGAGCAAGACCCTGAAGGTCAATATGGTTTAGAAGCCGCTTTTCGTTCAATATTTCCGATAAAAAGTTATAGTGGTAGCGCTGAGTTACAATACGTGAGCTTTAAGATGGGCGAACCTGTATTTGATGTAAAAGAATGTCAAATTAGAGGGATCACTTACTCAGCACCATTGCGCGTTAAATTACGTTTAGTTATTTATGATAAAGATGCGCCAGAAGGAACAGTTAAAGATATTAAAGAGCAAGACGTCTATATGGGCGAAATTCCTTTAATGACTGACAATGGTACGTTTGTGATTAACGGTACAGAACGTGTTATCGTTTCACAATTACACCGTAGTCCAGGTGTGTTCTTTGATAGTGATAAAGGTAAAACACACTCTTCTGGTAAAGTTTTATATAATGCTCGGATTATTCCTTATCGTGGCTCTTGGCTTGATTTCGAATTTGATCCAAAAGATAATCTTTTTGCTCGTATTGACCGTCGTCGTAAACTTCCTGCAACAATCATTTTGCGTGCGTTAGGTTATGAAACTGAAGAAATTTTAGATATGTTCTTCGAAAAAACTATTTTCGAAGTGGGCAAATCAAAATTAAAAATGGATCTTGTGCCAGAGCGTTTACGTGGTGAAACAGCGTTATTTGATATTGAATCAAAAGGCAAAGTTTACGCAGAAAAAGGTCGTCGTATTACAGCTCGTCATATTCGTGAGCTTGAAAAAGATAAAGTAACTAAGATCGATGTTCCAGTTGAATATATTGTTAATAAAGTATTAGCGAAAAATTATGTAAATCAAGAAACAGGTGAAGTTGTTGCTTTTGCTAATACACCAATTTCACTAGAGCTATTGCTTGAATTAACTAATGCTGGCTATAAGAAAATCGAAACATTATTCACTAATGATTTAGATCATGGTGCATTTATTTCTGAAACCTTAAATGTTGACTCTACTCGAGATCGACTAGGTGCATTAGTTGAAATTTATCGAATGATGCGTCCGGGTGAGCCACCAACAAAAGAAGCAGCTGAAGCTTTATTTGATAACTTATTCTTCTCTGATGAGCGTTATGACTTATCAGCAGTAGGTCGTATGAAGTTTAATCGTTCTTTAGGACGTGACGATATTGAAGGCGAAAGTGTCTTAACTAAAACTGATATCGTTGATGTAATGAAGAAATTGATCAGCATTCGTAATGGTCATGGTGAAGTCGATGATATCGATCACTTAGGTAACCGTCGTATCCGTAGTGTTGGTGAAATGGCAGAAAACCAATTCCGTATTGGTTTAGTGCGTGTAGAGCGTGCTGTAAAAGAACGTTTATCATTAGGTGACTTAGATTCACTAATGCCACAAGATATGATTAATGCTAAACCAATTTCAGCAGCTATCCGCGAATTCTTTGGTTCAAGCCAATTATCTCAGTTTATGGATCAAAACAATCCATTATCTGAAATTACGCATAAACGCCGTATTTCTGCATTAGGTCCAGGTGGTTTAACACGTGAACGAGCGGGCTTTGAAGTACGTGACGTACATCCTACTCATTATGGTCGTGTATGCCCGATTGAAACACCAGAAGGTCCAAACATCGGTTTGATTAACTCACTAGCGGTTTATTCTCGTACTAATGAGTATGGATTCCTTGAGACTCCATACCGCCGAGTAGTTGATGGTGTGGTAACTGATGAAATTAACTATTTATCAGCAATTGACGAAAGTGAATTTGTTATTGCCCAGGCTAACTCAAATCTTGATGACGATGGTCGTTTTAAAGAAGATTTAGTGACTTGTCGTTTAAATGGTGAGTCTGGTTTATATAGTCCTGAACAAGTTCATTATATGGACGTATCAACTCAACAAATCGTATCGGTTGGTGCTTCATTAATCCCATTCTTAGAACATGATGATGCGAACCGTGCATTGATGGGTGCAAACATGCAACGTCAAGCGGTACCAACATTAAAGGCAGAAAAACCATTTGTTGGTACAGGTATGGAACGTGCAGTAGCGGTTGACTCAGGTGTAACTGCAGTTGCTCGTCGTGGTGGTACAGTACAATATGTTGATGCATCACGCATTGTAATTAATGTTAACGATGATGAAATGTACGCTGGTGAAACAGGGATTGATATTTATAATTTAACTAAATATACCCGTTCAAACCAAAATACCTGTATTAACCAAATTCCATGTGTGGAATTAGGTGAAAAAGTTGAGCGCGGTGATGTCCTTGCGGATGGTCCATCAACTGACTTAGGTGAGTTGGCTTTAGGTCAAAACATGCGTGTGGCATTCATGCCATGGAATGGTTATAACTTTGAGGATTCTATTTTAGTTTCTGAAAAAGTGGTACAAGATGATCGTTTCACTTCGATTCATATTCAAGAATTATCTTGTGTATCTCGTGATACTAAACTAGGTGCAGAAGAAATTACCGCAGATATTCCAAATGTTGGTGAAGCGGCTCTTTCTAAACTAGATGAATCAGGTATTGTTTATATTGGTGCTGAAGTTAAAGGTGGCGATATTCTGGTTGGTAAAGTAACACCAAAAGGTGAAACACAATTAACACCAGAAGAAAAATTACTACGCGCTATTTTTGGTGAAAAAGCGTCAGATGTTAAAGATACTTCACTTCGTGTACCAAATGGTGTTTCAGGTACAGTTATTGATGTTCAAGTCTTTACTCGTGATGGTGTACAGAAAGATAAACGTGCACTTGAAATTGAAGAGATGCAACTTAAACAAGTTCGCAAAGACTTAACAGAAGAACTTAAAATCCTTGAAGCAGCATTATTTGCTCGTATTCGTGATGTATTGATTTCTGGTGGCATTAAAGCAGAAAAATTAGATGCGTTACCACGTGAAAAATGGTTAACCATTGGTATTGCCGATGAAAGTAAGCAAGCTCAATTAGAGCAACTAGCTGAACAACACGAAGAAATTAAAGCTGAGTTTAACAAAAAACTTGAAGCTAAACGAATGAAGATCACTCAAGGTGATGATTTACAACCTGGTGTACTCAAAATCGTTAAAGTTTACTTAGCTGTTAAACGTCAAATTCAGCCTGGTGATAAGATGGCTGGTCGTCATGGTAACAAAGGGGTTATCTCTAAAATCAACCCAATTGAAGATATGCCATATGATGATAAAGGTCGCCCAGTAGATATCGTATTGAATCCTCTTGGTGTTCCTTCTCGTATGAATATCGGTCAGATTTTAGAAACTCACTTGGGTATGGCAGCGAAAGGTATTGGTCAGAAGATCGATGCAATGCTAAAAGAACAGCAAGAGTTAGCTAAATTACGTGATTTCATCCAAAAAGCTTATGACCTTGGTTTAGGTGCAGCACAAAAAGTAAATGTTGCTGAATTTACCGATCAGGAAGTGATGACATTGGCGCAAAATTTACGTAATGGTATGCCACTTGCAACACCGGTATTTGATGGTGCAAAAGAGCAAGAAATTAAAGCATTACTTGAACTTGGTGATTTACCAACTTCAGGTCAAATTACCTTGTATGATGGACGTACCGGTGAACAATTTGAACGTCCAGTAACTGTAGGTTATATGTACATGTTGAAATTGAATCACTTAGTTGATGATAAGATGCATGCCCGTTCTACAGGTTCATATAGTCTGGTTACTCAACAACCATTGGGTGGTAAAGCTCAATTTGGTGGTCAACGTTTCGGTGAGATGGAAGTATGGGCACTTGAAGCATATGGTGCAGCTTATACCTTACAAGAAATGTTAACTGTTAAATCAGATGATGTGAACGGTCGTACTAAGATGTATAAAAATATTGTAGATGGTGATCATCGTATGGAACCTGCGATCCCTGAATCATTTAACGTATTGTTAAAAGAGATTCGTTCGTTAGGTATTAATATCGAGTTAGATGAAGAGTAATCTTAGCTAACTAAAATGATTTCTATTTATAGGGATAACTTATCAGTAATGATAAGTTATCTAATTGGTTTAACTCCATAGGAGTCAATTGTGAAAGACTTACTAAAGTTTCTAAAAGCACAAACAAAAACTGAAGATTTTGATGCTATCAAGATAGGCCTTGCCTCTCCTGATATGATTCGTTCATGGTCTTTTGGTGAAGTTAAAAAACCTGAAACAATTAACTATCGTACGTTTAAACCTGAACGTGATGGATTGTTTTGTGCGCGTATTTTCGGGCCAGTTAAAGATTATGAATGTTTGTGTGGAAAATATAAACGTTTAAAACACCGTGGTGTTATTTGTGAAAAATGTGGTGTAGAAGTCACACAAGCGAAAGTACGTCGTGAACGTATGGGCCACATTGAACTTGCATCACCAACTGCACATATTTGGTTTTTAAAATCATTACCATCTCGTATTGGTTTATTACTTGATATGCCACTTCGTGATATTGAACGTGTACTTTATTTTGAATCATTTATGGTTCTTGATGGAGGCATGACAAATTTAGATCGTGGACAAATCTTAACCGAAGAACAGTATTTAGATGCGTTAGAAGAGTTCGGTGATGAGTTTGATGCACGCATGGGTGCAGAAGCTATTCAAGAATTATTACGTAATATTGATGTTCAAGCTGAATGTGAAGCATTACGTGATGAACTCTCAACCACTAATTCTGAAACAAAACGTAAAAAGTTAACCAAAAGAATTAAGATTATTGAAGCATTTATCCAATCAGAAAATAAGCCTGAATGGATGATCTTAAATGTGTTACCTGTGTTGCCACCAGATTTACGACCATTAGTACCACTTGATGGCGGTCGTTTTGCAACATCAGACTTAAATGATTTATATCGTCGTGTTATCAACCGTAATAATCGTTTAAAACGTTTATTAGATTTAGCTGCACCAGATATTATTGTACGTAACGAAAAACGTATGCTACAAGAATCTGTAGACGCATTATTAGATAATGGTCGTCGTGGTCGTGCAATCACTGGTTCAAACAAACGACCATTAAAATCACTTGCCGATATGATTAAAGGTAAGCAAGGTCGTTTCCGTCAAAACCTATTAGGTAAACGTGTAGACTATTCAGGCCGTTCAGTAATTACTGTTGGTCCATACTTACGTTTACATCAATGTGGTTTACCGAAGAAAATGGCTCTTGAGCTATTTAAACCATTTATCTACGGTAAATTAGAACGTCGTGGTTATGCAACAACCATTAAAGCTGCTAAGAAGATGGTTGAACGTGAAGATGCAATTGTTTGGGATATCTTAGATGAGGTTATTCGTGAACATCCGGTATTATTAAACCGTGCACCAACACTTCACAGACTTGGTATTCAGGCGTTTGAACCTATCCTAATTGAAGGTAAAGCGATCCAATTGCACCCATTAGTTTGTGCGGCATTTAATGCTGACTTCGATGGTGACCAAATGGCGGTTCACGTTCCATTAACGTTAGAAGCACAATTAGAAGCGCGTGCGTTAATGATGTCAACCAACAATATTCTTTCACCAGCAAGTGGTGAACCTATTATCGTTCCATCTCAGGACGTGGTATTAGGTCTTTACTATATGACTCGTGATAAAGTCAATGCTAAAGGTGAAGGCATGGTATTAACTGGTCCTAAAGAAGCAGAAAAACTGTATCGTTTAGGTCTAGTTGAATTACATGCTAAAGTTAAAGTACGTATAACTGAAAGTCATCGTAACAGTATTGGTGAGTGGGAAGATACGACTTCTGTAATTGATACTACTGTTGGTCGAGCTATCTTATGGTTAATTATGCCTAAAGGTATGAGCTTCTCAGTTATCAATCAACCGCTTGGTAAAAAAGCGATTTCACGAATTTTAAATATTTGTTATCGCCAATTGGGCATGAAAGAAACTGTTATTTTAGCTGACCAAGTTATGTATACCGGCTTTGCTTATGCAGCTCGTTCTGGTGTATCGGTTGGTATTGATGATATGGAAATTCCTGCTAAGAAATTACAAATTATCAATGAAGCTGAAATCGAAGTTGCGGAAATTCAAGAACAGTTCCAATCAGGTTTAGTGACTGCAGGTGAACGTTATAACAAAGTTATCGATATTTGGGCAGCAGCTAATGAGCGTGTTGCTAAAGCGATGATGGATAACTTATCAACTGAAAAAGTGATTAACCGAGAAGGTGAAGAAGAAGTTCAATCTTCATTTAATAGCATCTATATGATGGCCGACTCTGGTGCTCGTGGTTCTGCAGCTCAGATTCGTCAGTTAGCGGGTATGCGTGGTTTGATGGCTAAACCAGATGGTTCAATCATCGAAACGCCAATTACGGCAAACTTCCGTGAAGGATTAAACGTACTTCAATACTTTATCTCGACCCATGGTGCGCGTAAAGGTCTTGCTGATACCGCATTGAAAACAGCGAACTCAGGTTACTTAACTCGTCGTTTAGTTGATGTGGCTCAAGATTTAGTTGTTATTGAAGATGACTGTGGCACGTTAGAAGGTGTGGTAATGACACCTGTGATCGAAGGTGGTGATGTTAAAGAACCATTACGTGAACGTGTATTAGGTCGTGTAACAGCTGAAGACGTATTAAAACCAGGTAGTGCGGATATTTTAATCCCTCGCAATACATTACTTGATGAAAGTTATTGTGATCTACTTGAACAAGAATCTGTTGATAGTGTCAAAGTTCGTTCAGTCGTTTCGTGTGATACTGATTTTGGTGTTTGTGCGAAATGTTATGGACGTGACTTAGCTCGTGGTCACTTAGTGAACAAAGGTGAAGCAATCGGTGTTATTGCAGCTCAATCAATCGGTGAGCCAGGTACACAGTTAACCATGCGTACGTTCCATATCGGTGGTGCGGCATCTCGAGCAGCAGCAGAATCTAGTGTTCAAGTTAAAAACAAAGGTAGTATTAAACTAACTAATGCTAAATTTGTGACTAACCCAGATCAGAAACTAGTTATTACTTCACGTAATGCTGAATTAACTATTATTGATGAATTAGGTCGAATGAAAGAAACTTATAAAGTTCCTTACGGTTCGATTTTAACCAAAGGTAATGGTGCAGCGGTTGATGCCGGTGAAACAGTAGCAAACTGGGATCCGCATACAATGCCAGTTATTTCGGAAGCGAAAGGTTTTGTTCGTTTTGTTGATATGATCGATGGCCAAACCATTACTCGTCAAACTGATGAGTTAACAGGTTTATCCTCTATCGTGATCTTAGATGTAGCAGAACGTACTGGTGTTGGTAAAGATCTACGTCCAGCAATTAAAATTGTTGATGCTAAAGGTAATGATATCTTTGTGGCAGGTACAGAAATGCTTGCGCAGTACTTCTTACCAGGTAAAGCATTAGTACAATTAGAAGATGGTGCGGAAATTAATGTTGGTGATACACTTGCACGGATTCCACAAGCATCTGTAGGTACTAAAGATATCACCGGTGGTTTACCTCGAGTAGCTGATTTATTTGAAGCTCGTAAACCTAAAGAGCCGGCAATTCTTGCTGAAATTGATGGTATTATCTCATTCGGTAAAGAAACTAAAGGTAAACGTCGCTTAATTATCACTCCACTAGATGGTAGTGAACCATATGAAGAGATGATTCCAAAATGGCGTCAACTTAACGTATTCGAAGGCGAACAAGTTGGCCGTGGTGATGTGATTTCTGATGGTCCTGAATCAGCACATGATATTTTACGTCTACGTGGTGTTAATGCAGTAACTCGTTATATTGTGAATGAAGTTCAAGAAGTTTATCGTTTACAAGGTGTAAAAATTAATGATAAACATATTGAAGTTATTGTTCGTCAAATGTTACGTAAAGCAACTGTTATTCATCCTGGTGGTTCTCGTTTACTTGATGGTGAACAACTTGAAGTTTCACGCTTGAAGATTATTAATCGTGAGCTTGAAGCACAAGGTAAAGAACCAATTGTTTACTTGCATGATTTGCTTGGTATTACTAAAGCATCACTTACTACTGAGTCATTTATTTCTGCGGCATCGTTCCAAGAAACGACTCGCGTATTAACTGAAGCAGCAGTTGCAGGTAAAAATGATGAACTTCGTGGTCTGAAAGAAAACGTTATTGTTGGTCGCTTAATTCCAGCTGGTACTGGTTATGCATATCATAAAGAGCGTTTGCGTAAACGCGCAATGCCATCTGATGATGCAATTCAACCAACAACTGTTTCAGCTGAGGAAGCTACAGCTAACTTAGCGGAATTATTGAATTCAGCAGAAGAAAATCAATAGATTTTAGATAAATCGACTAAAGTAGCACGTGTTATCACGTGCTATTTTTTTTGTCGAGTGTATGAGGTATGAAAGGAGTATTAGATGTATATTGTAATGAATCGTTTTAAAATTAAGTTAGGTAGTGAAGACACTTTTATTGAAATATGGCGTAATCGTGATAGCCATTTAAAAGAGATGAAAGGTTTTAATCGTTTTTATTTCCTTAGAGGTAAAACTTATGAAGATTACACATTGTTTTCATCATATGTCGAATGGGAATCAAAACAAGATTTTGAAAATTGGGTTAATTCTGCTCATTTCAAACATACTCACCGTAACACCGATAGTCGTCCAAATAACGAAGATATCTATTTTGAACCGGCTCAACTTGAATGTTTTGAAGTCATTATCTAAGTAATTTTTAAACTAAAAAATCAAATTTAAAAATAAGCATTGTGAGCAATACCAATAAAAAATTACCGATGATAATTCTTCGCAAATTACATAAAAAAAGATATAATCAAATAAAATTACATGAGCATAACATCTATTAAAGAAGGCGATCAGCCCATGTAAGTTAAGTCCATTATCTAAAAGTCTCTTCTTTATATTTTATAGTTCATAATTATTTTTATAAAAAGTTGTAAAAATATATTCTTCAATTAAGCATTATAAGTTTGTTAGTAACCAAATTTTTAGGCTACTGGTTAGTATTTTCTAATTATCATAGCTTTTTTAAGTTATTTGAAAGTTTAACTATTTACAGGGGCTTGCCATGAAATCGAAATTACTATTGCTTATTCTTATTTTAATCATTGTTGGTGGATTTTTCTTTTTTAAAGACTATAACAGTATTCAAACTCAAGACGAAAAAGTTGCTGCATCTTGGTCGGAAGTGATTAATCAGTATAAACGTCGAGCAGATTTAGTTCCGAATCTTGTCAATACAGTAAAAGGATATGCAACTCATGAAAAAGATGTTTTTACTCAGGTAACAGATGCGAGAGCGAAAGTGGGTTCGATCCAAATTAATGCAGATCAACTTAGCGATCCCGCTTTATTCTCAAAATTCCAACAAGCCCAATCAGAATTAAGTTCCGCATTAAGTCGCTTAATTGCGGTTAGTGAAAATTACCCAGAACTTAAAGCAAACACACTTTATCAAGATTTAATGAGCCAATTGGAAGGTACTGAAAACCGGATAACGGTTGCTAGAGGCCGATATATAGAAACAGTACAATCATTTAATACTTATATCCGTCAATTACCAACCAAGTGGATTGCAAATGTTATAGGGGTACAACCAAAACAACAGTTTACTGTTGAAAATGAACAACAAATTTCGAATCCACCAGCAGTCAATTTTGGACAATAAGCATAATGAAAAAATATTATCTGCTCTTTTGTTTACTGTTTTTTAGTGTTGTAAGTTATGCATTAACTGAAATTCCAACATTTGATCACCGTGTTATTGATACGTCAGATACTTTAGAACCATCACAAATAGATGATTTGGAATCAAGCTTGATTTCTTTTGAGAAAACGCGAACTGATGGTGCACAGATCGCGGTATTAATGATCCCCAAACTCGATAATGAAACGGTTGAACAGTATGCCGATAGGGTGTTTATTCAATGGAAAATAGGTAAAAAAGAGCAAGATAATGGTATTTTATTATTAATTGTTAAAGATGATAAGTTGATGCGAATCGAAGTTGGTTATGGTTTTGAAGGCATCATTACCGACTTAATTGCTAGTCATATCATTCGTGAACAATTAGTGCCACAATTTAGACAAAATAACTATTATCAAGGTATACATGATGCGCTTTCAGTTTTAATTAATAAGTTGAATGATCCTCAACAGGTACCAGCGACTAATAGTGATCCAGATCTCAAAACGGTACTTGCTGGTGATTTTGGTGCCAATTTATTTAGTTATGGATTAGCATCCTTTTTTATTTGTTTCACTATTGCTAGCTTATTTTCGATTACTTCCTCTAAACGTAGTGCTAGCCGAAGTTTAGGTACTGGTTTACTAAATGCTATATCAGTTGGCGGTTTTACTTTGTTCAATGGTTATTCATTACATATTGTCTTACCTCTAATATTTTTAGCATTTGTTGCCAGTGCGATTTTAAGTGGAATTTTAACTATGAGTGGCGGTAGCGGACGTGGTGGTCGAGGAGGCGGTTTCGGTGGGGGTAATGGTGGTGGTTTTGGCGGAGGTTCATTCGGCGGATTTGGTGGTGGAGGCGGTGGCCGTAGTGGTGGCGGCGGTGCCTCTGGCAGCTGGTAACCTTTCTTAAAAAGTACCAAAAGAAATTGACAATTTACTTTTTTAACAAAAATACCACTTAGGTTTATAGCCTCGATAACAAAAATAACTATCTGTGCTTGAAAAATTTTGAGGAGAGGGGTTTTTTATATCATAAAAATTTATTAATGATACTTTTAAGTAATAGTTTGTTTAAATTTAAAATCAATTTAGTTAATCTTCAATTACATCCTACATAATAATCCTTGTTTACAATAGCTTTTAGCCTGCCTGACAATAAATTTCCTTTTGCAATAGGAAAAAGTCTCTCTCCACATTGATAATTATTTCCTTTAGGCTAAGTCATCTTAAAAAGAAACAAGAGAATTAGAATGACTATGGCACAAATACAATTCCGTATGATCGAAGATGATTTAGATCCCGAAGTTGTGACTGCGCAAACGATAGAAATTATTAATCGTTGGTTGACTGATCATCAAATATCCCAAAATGACGTGCAAAAAGCGATGTTGTTATCACATGTTAAAGCAATGGTTGAAAGAGCGAAAACGCTAGAAAAATTACCTGAGGTTGATCCTTCTTTATTTGATGAGCTCTCAGAGCAATCCTTAATGCTTGCACGTAAAACCATACAATTATTCAATAGTCTACCAATGGAAGAGGCTTATTTACTGGCTGTTCATTATGAAGTAGCTATAGCAAATTAAACGAATTAATAAATTTAAAAAACAATAATTGATAGGAGCATAATTATGGCAGAAGTAATCATTGTCATCGGCGATAGAATGGGCAAAGGACAAAAAATTGCAGAGGGAATTAATTCTATAGAAGGGTGTCGTGCAATTGTTATTCCAGGTATGGCAGCTGATATGAAATTGGGTGACGTAATGAATAATGAGAATGCAGATCTAGGGCTTTCGTTTTGTGGCAGTGGCGGTGCAGGCGCCATAACGGCACAAAATAAATATGGCTATTCTCAACGACACGGTATGCGTTCAATTGAAGAAGGTGAAACAGCCATTAATGACGGTTGTAAAGTATTAGGTTTTGGTTTTATGGATACAGTAGAACTTGGCCAACGTATAGCCCAAGCATTTTTGAAAAAATATCCTCGTTCTTAAATAGGTTAGAAATATGAAAAAAACTGAGCAGATACAAGTAAGAGTAACTGGGCAAGGAGATTCGAAGCAGCGTGCGTTTGCTATAGCGCTAAATCAAGTGCAAAAGCAGGTACTTAAAAATACTAATAATGTCATGTTACGAATTGAACCGCTTGATATTAGTGTTGTTTCTGCTATTGAAAAGATAACTACAGAACGCTTTTTATTTATCTTTTTACCTAGAAAAAAGACATTTTATGACATCACACTCGATGTCTCAGTAAATGTTACGTTTATCGATCTGAACGATATTAAATTTATCTCTAAATAACGTAAAAGGAAAGTCATGGAAATTCTAATTATAGCATTGAAGTCCATTGTAATTGGTGGACTGTGTGGATTTGGAGTAGGCGCTGGTGCAGCTCGAATGTTTCATGCTCCAACTTATCAAGGTATGGGGGCTTTTCGTACCCTAGGTGAACTTAATTCTTGTGAGGGTGATCCTGCTGCACATTTTTCATTTGGCTTAGGATTCTTTTTTAATGCCTGGGCTTCATCTGTTGCTGCTGGTTCATTTACCCAAGATGTTGATCATCGTATCATTCCAAACTGGGGTGCTGCACTATTGATGATAAAAAACCGAAATTTAGCACAAACGTTACATGATCCTAAGAAAATGGCCTTTGCTTGTGCATTTATCGGTGTGATTGTTGTGTTATTTTTAAATACAACCACCTCGGTTATTCCTGATTCTTTAAAAATTACCGCAACTAAAGTTTTAGTTCCAGCCGCAAATTTACTAGTCGCGACTGTGATGCCGGTTATTTTCTGGTTGGCAGCTTTAGATGCCGGTAGAAGAAGTGGTTTTTGGGGAACTTTGTTTGGTGGGCTAGCGCAATTAATTATGGGTAATGCAGTACCTGGTTTAGTGTTAGGTATTTTGATTGGTAAAGGAGTGGATGATAGTGGTTGGAATCGAGTGATGAAAATCATGTTAGCTGCGGTAATT
This sequence comes from Gilliamella sp. W8145, assembly GCF_016101145.1. Taxonomy (NCBI): domain Bacteria; kingdom Pseudomonadati; phylum Pseudomonadota; class Gammaproteobacteria; order Orbales; family Orbaceae; genus Gilliamella; species Gilliamella sp. W8145. Next base: position 23,204 of record NZ_JACFRC010000005.1, on the reverse strand, counting down.
GTTTTATTTATCATGAGCGGATATTTCCGTGGATTTGATATGAAAATGATTAATTCATTCCGAGATGGTTTGTCTTATTGGTTTAAATAATATAGGGAACAACAGATTATGAATACTCAAACAACCATTAATAAAAGTTTTTGGTATGCCGATTGGTCATTCCCTATTCTTTGTGGATTACTCTCTGCAGGTATTTTCGCTGGAACACATACTTTTTATGTATATGGGATTGGTGCTTTTAACGAAATAGCATTTGTTGCAATGCTTAAATCTGGTATGACGACAGGTGATTATGGTGCCGTAGCCGCTTTTGGTGCTAGCTTTTTATTTGCGCGTGTCATTGAGGGATCGCTGGTTGGGATACTTGATATTGGTGGTGCGCTACAAACAGGTATTGGTTTAGGTGTGCCAGCGTTGTTATTAGCGGGTGGCTATACATTGCCAATTGAGAATTTTTTGGTAGCGTTATTAACCGGTTTATTGCTCGGTATGGTAATCGGCTTACTTATCATCCTTATTCGTAAATTTACGGTTAACAGTGGTGGTGGATCAACCTTTGGCGCAGATGTCATGATGGGAGCGGGAAATGCATCAGGTCGATTTCTTGGCCCAATGATTATTTTATCAGCTATGGTTGCATCTATTCCTATTGGTATAGGGTCATTGCTTGGTGCACTATTATTTTATGTATGGAAAAAGCCTATTACAGGTGGTGCAATATTAGGTGCCATGATTTTTGGCGGTATCTTCCCAATTATATAATATTATGTCCCCTCTATCATGATTATGGTCGAGGGGATTGGATTAAATTATGTATGATTTAATTATAAAAAATGCCAAACTCATTGATAATTCAATAACCGATATTGCCATTCAACAAGGCAAAATTGTGGAAATTGGCAAAAATATAATCACAACATCAAATCAAGTATTGGATTTACAAAATCAACACTATATAAGTGCCGGCTGGATAGATTCCCATACTCATTGCTTTGCTCACTCACCAATTTACCACGATGAACCAGATCTCATTGGTGTTAAAACTGGTGTGACGGCAGTGGTTGATGCTGGTAGTGTTGGCGCACTTGATGCGGACGAATTTTATGATTTAGCGATGCTGGCTAAAACTCATGTTTATTCTTTTTTAAATATCTCAAAAATTGGTTTAATAAGGCAAAGTGAGCTTGCTGATATGCAAGATATAGATGTGCCGTTATTTGACCAAACTTTAGTTAAATATCCTAATTTTATTATTGGAATAAAAGTTAGGATGAGTCGTAGCGTTGTTGGCGAAAATGGTATTTTACCGTTAATCAAAGCGAAAGAGATGCAGAAAAAGACGGGTTTGCCACTAATGATTCATGTAGGAAATAATCCGCCTGAACTTGATGAAATTGCTGATTTATTAACTAAAGGCGATATTATTACTCATTGTTTTAATGGTAAGCCAAACCAAATATTTGATAAGCAGAATAATCTGCGTGATTCAATTAAACGCGCCATTGAACGTGGGGTGATTTTAGATATTGGTCATGGTGGTGAAAGTTTCAGTTTTTCGGTAGCTGAGCGAGCTAAATGCTTAGATGTTTATCCAAACACTATCAGCTCTGATATATATTCTAAAAATCGCTTGCAAGGTCCTGTATTTAACTTAGCAAATGTGATGAATAAATTTATCTGTCTAGGTTATAGCAAAACTAGAATTATTGATAGTGTCACTAAAAATGCGGCACAAATTTTGCATTTAAACGATAAAGGGGAAATAGCTATTGGCTATGATGCCGATTTGACTATTTTTGATATAAAACAGCAAACCGTCTCTTTAACTGATTCAGAAGGTGAGCAGAGGGAATGCCATGAACAGTTTGTTCCTTTAGCCGCTATCGTAACGAATACAACCAAAAAAGTTACACACATTGAAATAACACAAGAAGGTAGTAAAAATGAGCTCAGAATCTCAAACTGAAAAAGAAATATACAGTAAATACCACTTGAAAAAAGTGATTAATGCTTCGGGGCGAATGACTATTTTAGGTGTTTCAACACCTAGAGCAGAAGTGGTTGATACTGTATCCCACGGATTAAATGAATATTTTGAAATAAAAGATTTAGTTGATAAAACTGGTCAATACATTGCTAAATTACTCAATGTCGAAAACGCTGTGGTCGTATCATGTGCCTCTGCTGGCATTGCGCAAGCTGTCGCAGGTTTAATCGTTAAAGATGATCGTGATTTATTATTTAATTTACATAGTTCTGATAAATGGGTAGCAAGGGAAATTATTGTGCCAAAAGGACATAACGTAAATTTTGGTGCACCTATTAGTACTATGGTCGCTCTAGGTGGTGGAATTGTGGTTGAAGCGGGTTATGCAAATGAGTGCAAACCAGAGCACATTGAATCATTAATTAATTCTGATACCGCAGCTATTTTATATGTTAAATCACATCATTGTGTGCAAAAAAGTATGTTATCAGTTGCGCAAGCCGTAACAGTGGCCAAAAAATATAATATTCCATTAATTGTTGATGCCGCAGCGGAAGAGGATTTACAAACCTATTATCAACAAGGCGCTGATTTAGTTATTTATAGTGGTGCAAAAGCAATTGAAGGGCCAACTAGTGGCTTAGTTATTGGCCGCCACCAAGCCATTGAATGGCTTAAACTTCAGTCTCAAGGTATTGGCCGACCAATGAAGGTTGGTAAAGAAGGTATTTTAGGCTTAACCAGGGCAATTGAGTTATATATTAACGATCCTAAACAAGAAACTGGGCAAGAAATGGTTGTCAAAATGACACCATTTATCGAAAAGTTAAATTCTATTAATGGTATATCGGCAAAAGTTGTCTGGGATGGTGCTGGCCGAGATATTGCTCGTGCAGAAATATCATTTGATGCAAAGGTTATTGGTAAAAGTGCTGTTGAAATGATAGACCTGATGAAGCAAGGCGAGATTGCAGTCTATTTTCGGGAATATAAAGCCAATGAGGGTAAAGTAGATGCAGATGTTCGTAGTGTAACGGCGGAACAGCTTGATATTGTCTATAACAAAATTATAAAAATTATTCAAGGAGTTAAATAATGCAATTGACACCAAATTATTTTAACGAACGCGTTTGTTTAAACGTATTAGCCAATTCAATTGATAATGCTAGTGCTATTTATGAAGCTGCACAAACTTATGTTGTTGTGGGAGTGTTATCTAAAAATTATCCAGATAATCAGCAAGCAATAGAAGATATGAAAAAATATGCGTTAGCCATTGATAATGCTATTTCAGTTGGTCTGGGAGCGGGTGATCCTAATCAATCTACTATGGTGTCAGAAATATCTGCAGTTCTACAGCCTCAACATGTTAATCAAGTTTTTACAGGGGTGGCAACAAGTCGTGCTTTATTAGGACAAAAAGAAACGGTAATTAATGGTCTTGTATCACCAACAGGGAAAGTAGGATTAGTTAATATAGCTACAGGACCACTAAGCTCAAAATCACCAGCTGCTATCGTTCCGGTTGAAACCGCTATTGCTTTATTAAAAGATATGGGAGGAAGCTCAATTAAATATTTTCCTATGGGCGGGTTAAAACATATAGATGAATATGAGTATGTGGCTAAATGCTGTGCTGAACATAATTTCTATCTAGAACCTACTGGTGGTATTGATTTAGACAATTATGAAACAATTTTAAAAATTGCCTTAAATGCCGGTGTGAAAAAAGTTATTCCACATATTTATACCTCAATTATTGATAAAACAACTGGGGCGACAAGAACTGAAGATGTTAAACAACTATTAGCGATTACGCAAAAATTAGCAGGATGAGTAATGGCATCTAAATTGCTATTCCCTTATCAACGATTAGCGTATATTTTTGATACCATAAAAAACGAATTGCTACCTCAAAAAGAGCTAGCAAATCGTTTTACAGTATCAATCAGAACGATTCGATCTGATATTGTTGCGCTTAACGATGTATTAAATAAGTATGGTGCGCAAGTTGATTATATTAAAAACGTTGGTTATCACCTTGTCATAACAGATCCTAATCTGTATGCAACCATTCCGGTTGTTCAGCAAATAGAACGGGTTCCTCGAACTAATAAAGAGCGCGTTTCCGCTTTATTGATTGCATTTTTAACTCAATCAAAGTCGGTAAAATTGGATGATATTGCAGGTGAATGGTTCTTGAGCCGTAATACATTACAAAATGATGTTATTGAAGTTAAGCAATATTTAGATAAATACCATTTATCGCTGGATAATCGTCCTTATTCAGGTATGCGATTAGTTGGTGAGGAATCGGCTATTCGAGCATGTTTAACTGATATTTTATGGCAACATCATATCACAGGGGACACTATCAATGTTAATCGGTTAATTCAGACGATATTATCTGATATTGATTTAGATTATCTGGAAAGTGTACTACAAAATCAGTTTGAACGTTTTGAATTAAAATTAACCTCGGAAGGGCAAGGGTATTTGCTCTATTGTTGTGCTGTTTCAATCACCAGAATTACGCAAGGGTATGAACTAGTTGAATATCAAGTCGATAATATTGATTCGACTGTTATTGGCGCTGCACGTGAGGTTTCTGAAGGCTTCTCCTATTTTTTAGGTAGTACCCTTTCTGATGCTGAATTCAACTATTTATGTGTGCAGATTATGTCGCGCACTATTATGGAATCACCTAATCAAGCTAAAAGTTTAGAGTTATTTGAACATATCTTATCTTATATCAATGATTCTTATCACTATAATTTGAAACAAGATATGAAGCTACGTCAAGATATGTTAATTCATATTTCATCGTTGCTATCTCGTATAAAATATCAAATTCATACTTCTAATCCGTTATTACATGAAATTAAACAATATTATCCTTTTGCTTATGATATTACTTTATCGGCATTAGCGAATATTCCTAAGTTTACTGATGTGAAAATGACTGAAGACGAAATCAGCTATTTAGCAATTCATATAGGGGTAGCATTAGAGCGCAATTATAGTGCAGGATATAAAAGATTAGTGCAAATTTTATTAGTCAGTGAATTAGGTAACGCCACTTTACGTATGATTGAATCAAAAATTAAACGCGATTTTCCTCATATTTTAATTAATCGAACGATTTCTTATAGAGAATATGAACAGTTAACGCATATTGAAGAAGATTTTGTGGTATCGACGGTTCGCTTAAACGAAAAAGATAAGCAAATAGTGAAAATAGCACCATTTCCAACGCCTTATCAACTAGAACAATTAGGGCGTTTATCAATGGTTGATCGCACTATGCCATATATTATTGAGCGTTTTTTTAATGAAAAATTTTTCCTAATTATTGACAAACCGATGACACAAAGCGAACTATTCCAGAGAGTTTGTCAACGGCTGGAAAAATTTGGATATGTGGGACAGGACTTTTATCCATCGGTAGTAGAACGAGAAAGTATTGTATCGACTTTAATCGGTGAAAATATTGCTATTCCTCATTCAGTTGGGTTGTTGGCCAAAAAGACAGTAGTTACCACTATTTTGGCTCCTCAAGGTATTGAATGGAATAAAAATGAAATTGCGCATGTTATTTTCTTATTAGCAATTAGCAAAGATGAATACGAAGATGCGATGCGAATTTATAACTTAGTCGTCAATTTTGTTAAAGAGAGATCAACTAAGCGGTTGTTAAATAGTCGTAATTTTGATGATTTTCAAGCTATTGTAAAAGATAGTTTTGGGCGTTTATCGTAATAAACTCGATTTAATTTGCAATTAAAAAAGGGATTTAACTAAGCGAGTAACACAAGTTATTTAGTGATTAAATAAATAACAATTGTGAACGCTAAAAAACCCCGTTCCTCAAAATTTTTTGTTAAGAAATAAGTAAAATTATAATTATAAATATTTAAGAAATAATCAACAATTAAAACAAATTATCATGTGCTTGCCCATTGACGAAATGGTGATTTAAAGGTATTATGCGCGCCTTATGGCTTTGTGTGGTTTTTAGCTGCACTTAATAATTTTTAAGGTAGGCATGCATATCTTATGCAAAATAAATTACCATTAACAATTGACCCAATCAAAGCAGCACAAAAAAGACTTGATTATGCTGGATATTATCCAGCAAAAAGTGCAACAAGGATTGAAAGTCCAAAAAGTGATATCGAATGTCATTTGTCTTTTGATTTTGATGAGCAAAGACTTTGCGTTATCACTATTGATGCAAAAATGACGCTAGAACAAATTTGTCAGCGTTGTTTTAAACCTTTTATCACTGAAGTTCATGTGATGAATAAATTTAGTCCTGTTAAGAGCGATGCTCAAGCAGAGACATTACCGGAACATTATGAACCCGTTTTAGTTAACGAGTTTGGTGAAGTAGATATATTAGCGTTAATTGAGGACGAAATTATTCTCTCATTACCAATTGCGCCGGTGCATGATAGTAAACACTGCGAAGTGTCAGAGGCAGATATGGTGTTTGGTGAAATTCCTGCTGAGAATGAAAAACCAAATCCATTTGCAATTTTAGTTAGTTTAAAGAATAAGGGGTAAATCCATGGCTGTTCAACAGAATCGTAAAACTCGTGCAAAACGTGGTATGCGTCGTTCTCATGATGCATTAACTGTTGCTAATATCTCAGTTGATGAATCAGGTAAAACTCATTTACGTCATCACGTAACCGCTGATGGTTATTATCGCGGCCGAAAAGTGATTTCTAAATAATTAATTAGTAATTAGAAATCTTCAGGTGACATTTTGGATAATCTAACCATTGCGTTAGATGCTATGAGCGGGGACTTTGGTCCTCGTATTGTTGTTCCTGCTGCAATTCAAGCATTACATCATTATCCAAATCTTTCTATCTTTCTTGTTGGTGACATAAAGGAAGTTAGATTTTTTTTATCTAAAGAAAATACCAAGCTAGTTACCCAGTACCAAGAAACTGGTCGCTTGATGGTGACAGAATCAACATCTATCATTACTAATGATATGAAACCTTCTTATGCGATTAGGCATAGTCAAGGTTCGTCAATGAGAATTGCATTAGAGTTAGTAAAAAATAATAAAGCTCAAGCTTGTGTTAGTGCTGGTAATACGGGTGCGCTGATGGGGTTGTCTAAGTTATTATTACATTCTCTAACCGGTATTGATAGACCAGCATTAGTTGCCACCATTCCGGCGTTAAATAATCAAAATACTGTGGTACTTGATTTGGGAGCAAATGCTGAATGTGATAGCGATATGCTGGTTCAATTTGCTATAATGGGTGAAATACTAGCAAAATCGGTTCTTCATATTGAAAATCCTCGTGTTGCTTTGCTTAATATTGGTGAAGAAGACATCAAAGGATTGGATAAAATTCGTGCTGCTGCGTCTATTTTGAAAGCTAATCATCAAATTAATTATATTGGTTATTTAGAAGGTAATGAGCTATTAACTGGTAAAACAGATGTATTAGTTTGTGACGGCTTTGTTGGTAATGTGACTTTGAAAACGGTAGAAGGGTTAATTAAAATTTTTCTATCTTCGTTCAAAATGCTTTTAGGGCACAACTCATTAGTTATGAAGTTTTTGAGTAAATGGCTGCAAAGAAAATTAGTAAAAAATTTTGGTTATTTAGACCCTGGGCGATATAATGGTGCGTGTTTACTTGGTCTTCAAAGTATTGTGATTAAAAGTCACGGTAGTGCCAATCAAAAATCATTTTTTGCAGCAATAGAGCAAGCTATTTTAGCTATCGAAACAAATATACCAGAGAAGATTGCCAATAGCCTTTCTTCTGCACTACCCAAGAGCGAATAATTCGATGTATACAAAAATATTAGGAACAGGAAGTTATCTTCCAAAACAAATAAGAACTAATGCCGATCTTGAAAAAATGGTGGATACTAGTGACGAATGGATAACTACTCGTACGGGTATTAAAGAAAGAAGGATAGCTGCACCCGATGAAACTGTTACTAGTATGGCCTATGAAGCGGCGATTAAAGCTATTGAAATGGCGGATATTGATAAACAAGAGATTGGTTTGATTATTGTTGCAACAGCAACGTCTGCTAACGCTTTTCCTAGCTCGGCTACAGAATTACAAGCTAAATTAGATCTCGGTGATGTGGTTGCCTTCGATGTGTCGGCAGCTTGTTCTGGATTTATTTATGCATTAGATATTGCTGATAAATACGTAAAAAGTGGTGTAATAAAATATGCCTTAGTTGTTGGTTCTGATATGTTAACCCGTGGTGTTGATCCAACAGATAGAGGTACAATTATCATTTTTGGTGATGGTGCTGGAGCAGTTGTGGTTGGAGCTTCTGAAGAGCCTGGTATTATTGCCTCTCATTTACATGCCGACGGCCGTTATGGCGAATTATTAAAATACCCATATGTTGATCGCCGATCACTTAATGATCCTCTCTATATGACAATGCAAGGTAACGATGTATTCAAAATTGCAGTCAAAGAACTTTCTAATCTAGTTGATGAACTTTTAACCGAAAATACATTTAATAAATCTGATTTAGATTGGTTAGTACCACATCAAGCTAATTTACGGATTATTTCAGCTACAGCCAAACGTCTTGATATGGATATGAGTAAGGTGATTGTTACACTTGATAAACAAGGTAATACTTCTGCTGCATCAGTACCTTGTGCATTAGATACAGGTGTGCGAGATGGGCGTATCAAACGAGGACAACTAATTTTATTAGAAGCTTTCGGTGGCGGCTTTGTTTGGGGCTCAGCACTCGTTAGATTTTAATTTTATAAATTATTTAGGTAATCAAGGATTTCAAAATGACCAAATTTGCAATGGTATTTCCAGGACAAGGCTCACAAGCTGTTGGTATGTTAAAAGATCTTGCTGAAAATTATCCAGTTGTGAAATCAACTTTCGATGAAGCATCACAAGTATTAGGTTATGATTTATGGGCTTTAGTTCAAGATGGTCCCGCTGAAGAATTAAATAAAACTTGGCAAACACAACCGGCATTACTTGCTGCATCGGTTGCGATTTATCGAGTTTGGCAAAGTATTAATGGCCCTCAACCAGAATTTATGGCTGGTCACAGTTTGGGTGAGTATTCTGTATTAGTATGTGCTGGCGTGATTGATTTCAAAGACGCTATTAAATTAGTAGAGTTACGCGGTAAATTAATGCAAGAGGCAGTGCCTAGTGGTACTGGTGCAATGTTTGCTATTATTGGTTTAGATAACGATTCAATTCAAAAAGCATGTGAACAAGCGGCTCAAGGTCAAATTGTTGCGCCAGTTAATTTTAATTCACCAGGCCAAGTTGTTATTGCCGGTAATAAAGAAGCCGTTGAACGTGCCGGTGCGCTTTGTAAAGAGGCCGGCGCTAAACGTGCGTTACCATTGGCGGTAAGTGTTCCTTCACATTGCGCATTAATGAAACCAGCCGCTGATAAACTAGCGACAACTTTAAATAACATGACGTTTAATACACCTCAATTTGCTGTGATTAATAACGTTGATGTAAAAGTTGAATCATCGGCAGATAATATTAAAGCGGCATTAATAGCTCAGTTATATAGCCCAGTTCGTTGGACTGAAACAGTTGAAGAAATGGCAAAACAAGGTGTAACACTGTTAGTTGAGATGGGCCCAGGTAAAGTTTTAACGGGCTTAACTAAACGTATTGTTGATTCATTATCAGCTTGTGCTGTTAATGATAAAGCGTCATTAGATGTTGCAATTGAAAATACTAAATAGAATACAAAAGGGGTAGTTATGAACCTATCAGGAAAAATTGCTTTAGTAACTGGTGCAAGCCGTGGAATTGGAAAGGCCATTGCGGAAAAATTAGTTGCATGTGGTGCAACAGTGATTGGTACTGCAACGACAGAAAAAGGCGCACAGGCAATAAGTGAATATTTAGGCTCTAACGGAAAAGGTTTGGCACTAAATGTAACTGACGAAGCATCTATTGAATCAGTTATTAATGCAATTAAAACGGAGTTTGGCGATATTGATATTTTAGTTAATAACGCAGGTATTACCCGTGATAATCTATTAATGCGAATGAAAGAAGACGAATGGCAAGATATTTTAAATACTAACTTAACATCAGTTTTTCGTTTATCAAAAGCATTAATGCGTACTATGATGAAAAAACGTTATGGTCGAATTATTACTATAGGCTCAGTTGTAGGCACTATGGGTAACGCTGGTCAGGCTAATTATGCTGCAGCAAAAGCCGGATTAATCGGATTTAGTAAATCTTTAGCACGTGAAGTTGCATCTCGTGGAATTACAGTTAATGTTGTTGCACCAGGATTTATTGCAACTGATATGACAGAAGCCCTAACGGATGAGCAAAAAGCTTTAACGTTAGCGCAAGTACCAGCAGGACGTTTAGGTGAACCGGCTGAGATTGCTAATGCGGTGGCATTTTTGGCTTCTGATGAAGCATCTTACATTACAGGTGAAACTTTACATGTCAATGGCGGCATGTATATGGTGTAATTGATCAGAATAGTGTAAAATGAACCAATAATTTGAAGTTTTGAACAAAAAATAAGCAATTGGGTTGAAAAATGATTGGCATCTTTTTCAACATTTTATAAACTTACATTCACCGCCACTTTCGGCGATATTTATAGGAAAAAAAAGAGTATGAGCACTATTGAAGAGCGAGTTAAGAAAATTATTGTTGAGCAACTTGGTGTGAAAGAGGACGAAGTTAAGAATGAATCTTCTTTCGTTGAAGATCTTGGCGCTGACTCTCTTGACACAGTTGAATTAGTTATGGCTTTAGAAGAAGAATTTGATACAGAAATTCCTGATGAAGAAGCTGAAAAAATTACAACTGTACAATCAGCAATTGATTATATTACTGCAAATCAATAAGGTTAGCAGAGTTTTCACAATAGGCGGTCAAATGATCGCCTAGTTTTTATTTATGTCTCTATTTTTATAGAGTGAATTTGACATAATTTAATTCTGAAAACTCATAATAAAATTTTCAATGATTCAAATTTCATTTCAATCCTTTTCTGGAGGACAATGTGTCTAAACGCAGAGTTGTTGTTACTGGAATGGGCATGATATCTCCATTAGGTAATACAGTTGAGTCTACTTGGCAAGCTTTATTAGCAGGTCAAAGTGGCGTAGAACTTATAGAACACTTTGATACAGCCCCTTTTGCAACCCGCTTCGCAGCGATGGTTAAAGACTTTAATGGCGAAGATTATAATATTTCACGTAAAGATGCTCGTAAAATGGATTATTTTATCCAATATGGTATTGCTGCAGGTATGCAAGCAATGCAAGATGCTGGCATTGAAGTTACTGAAGAAAACGCAGAACGCATCGGTTGTGCTATCGGTTCAGGTATTGGTGGACTAGGATTAATTGAAGAAAATCATAGTGCATTAGTCAATGGTGGACCTCGTAAAATTAGCCCATTTTTTGTGCCATCAACAATAGTCAATATGATTGCTGGTCATTTATCAATTATCTACGGATTAAAGGGGCCAAGTATTACTATTGCTACCGCTTGTTCATCGGGCGTGCATAATATTGGTCATGCTGCACGTATGATTGCTTATGGTGATGCCGATGCAATGTTAGCCGGTGGTGGTGAAAAAGCTAGTACACCATTGGGTATCGGTGGTTTTGGTGCTGCTCGTGCATTATCAACAAACAATGATAATCCTAAAGCTGCTAGTCGCCCATGGGATAAAGATCGTGATGGTTTTGTGCTTGGTGATGGTGCAGGTATCATGTTCTTAGAAGAATATGAACATGCTAAAAAACGTGGCGCTAAAATTTATGCTGAGATCGTTGGTTTTGGTATGAGTGGCGATGCTTATCATATGACTTCACCTCCAGAAAATGGTAGTGGCGCAGCATTAGCTATGAAATGTGCTATTCGTGATGCAGGTATAACGGCTGAACAAGTTGGATATATTAATGCGCATGGTACGTCAACTCCGGCTGGCGATAAAGCAGAAACGCAAGCAGTTAAAAGTATTTTCCAAGAAAATGCTAATAAAGTAATGGTAAGTTCAACTAAATCGATGATTGGGCATTTATTAGGTGCTGCTGGTGCTGTTGAATCTATCTTTACAGTGCTTGCATTACGTGATCAAGCTGTTCCACCAACAATTAATCTTGATAACCCTGATGAGGGTTGTGATCTGGATTATGTTCCACATACAGCTCGTCAAGTGAAAAACTTAGAATATGCGCTTTGTAATTCATTTGGTTTTGGTGGTACTAACGGTTCAGTTTTATTCAAGAAGATCTAATCTTTTTCTTCCCATCACAATTAAGTGATGGGAATCACCTATTCTATTATCTTTTTTTTTGATAATACACTTCACAGATTAAAAAATGTGGCATATACCTCATTTTTAAAAATATTTAGTAGCTTAATATTAATAAAAGCGTATGTTTTAACTTAATACATGGATAAAAAATATTTTGCTGAATAATGGTAATAAGATTTATCTATGCAGGATTTTTTAATTTTTAGGAGCTGTTATTATGATTACTACTGCACTTTTCCCCAATCGATACATTCAAGGCTTTAATGCAATTGAAAATAGTTTAGGCGAAGAATTAGCGAGACTTGGAAAAAAAGCGTTATTGCTTGAAAGTCCATCTGCCCACAAAAATTTATCTAAAACTATCGAAAAATCACTATCAGATAAGATTGAAAGTGTCGTTGATATTTTTAACCGAGAATGTAGTGATGAAGAAATTACAAGAATAATTGAGTTAGCCAAAACTCAAAACATTGATGTGATTGTTGGTATAGGTGGAGGGAAGGTTATTGATACAGCGAAAGCAGTAGCCGCAACTATTCATTATCCTTGTGTTGTTGTGCCAACTCTGGCCTCAACAGATGCACCTTGCAGTGCTTTATCAGTAATTTACACTTCAACAGGTGAATTTAAACGCTATTTTGTGCTACCAAGAAATCCTGATGTTGTTTTAGTTGATTCAAAAGTTATCGCTAATGCTCCTGCAAGATTTTTAGTTGCAGGTATGGGCGATGCTTTAGCAACTTGGTTTGAAGCCGAAGATTGTAGGCAATCAAAAGCAGGGAATATGAGTGGGCGACCTGGCCCAATGACCGCATTTGCGCTAGCAAAATTTTGTTTTGAAATATTGTTAAAATATGGTGTACAAGCTAAAAATGCTTGTGAACAAAAAGTAGTAACCTCAGCACTGGAACACGTTATTGAAGCTAATACGTTACTATCTGGATTAGGATTTGAAAGTGGTGGCCTTTCAGCTGCACATGCCATTCATAATGGATTTACTGCATTAGAAGCGACACATGATTACTGGCATGGTGAAAAAGTGGCGTTTGGTACACTTGCTATGTTAATGTTAATTGATAGTGATCCACAAATGATTGAAACCGTTTATGATTTCTGTCAGTCCGTTGGGTTGCCAATCACATTAGCAGAAATTGGCTTAGCTAATGTTAGCGATGATGACTTAATGCAAGTGGCAATTTTAGCTTGTGCGCAAGGTGAGTCAATTTATAATTCTCCTGCTGAAATCACTCCCGACACAGTATTTGCAGCAATAAAAGCCGCAAATGCTGAAGGTTTACGACGCAAATAACGTTTCGCATTTATCAACACTAATTCGATTAACGTCCGTTGTTATATAACGGACGTTTTTGTAATTGGATAGTTGGTATATTTAGTGATAAATAAAGACAATAAGAATATTCATATGGTTTATGCTATAATTGTGGCTAATTTTCTGGGTAATTATTTTTGGTAAATATGACTGAACCTAAGTTTATTCATCTTCATTTACATAGCGATTTTTCAATGATTGATGGCATAGCTAAAGTAGGTACTTTAGTTAATGAAGTAAGCAAGTTGCAAATGCCTGCTTTTGCCATTACTGATTTTACCAATCTGTGTGGACTGGTGAAGTTTTATGGTTCAGCAATGGGTAAGGGCATCAAACCGATTATTGGTGCCGATTTAGCCGTTAAAAATTCACAATTAAGTGATGATGTTTATCGATTAACATTGTTAGCAGCAAACAATGAAGGCTATCAAAATCTTACATTATTAATCTCTAAAGCTTACCAGCGTGGCTATATTGGAGATATGCCGGTTGTTGATCAGGAATGGTTAAGGTCGCATCGCGATGGTTTAATTATATTAGCTGGTCGTGACAGTGATATAGGTATTGGTATTATTCGCGATAATCAGGAAATTATTGAAGATGCAATTAACTTTTATCGAGAAAATTTTAATCAACACTTTTATTTTGAATTAGTTCGTACTAATCGCCTTAATGAAGAATTATTTATTCATAGCGCCATTAAGCTGGCTGAACAATATTCCTTACCTGTTGTGGCGACTAATGATGTGCGATTTTTGAAACCTTCTGATTTTGAGGCTCATGAAATTCGAGTTGCTATTCATGATGGTAATACACTTGAAGATCCTAATAGACCGAAAAATTATTCTGCTGAACAGTATTTGCGTACTGAACAAGAGATGTGCGATTTATTTTCAGATATTCCAGAGGCATTAGAAAACAGCGTAGAAATAGCTAAGCGATGCAATGTGACTATAAGGCTTGGTGAATATTTCCTACCGCAATTTCCTACTGGTGATATGTCGACGGAAGATTTTTTGGTACATAAATCTCGAGAAGGTTTAGAGGAGAGATTAGAATTTCTTTTTCCTGATCCGGAAGAACGAAAACAAAAACGTCCAGAATATGATGAGCGATTAGAAACAGAATTAAACGTAATAAATCAGATGGGTTTTCCTGGTTACTTTTTGATCGTGATGGAATTTATTCAATGGTCAAAAGATAACGATATTCCCGTTGGCCCTGGGCGTGGATCAGGGGCAGGATCACTGGTTGCGTATGCTTTAAAAATAACTGATTTAGATCCATTAGCATTTGATTTACTTTTTGAACGTTTTTTGAATCCAGAACGGGTTTCCATGCCGGATTTTGATGTCGACTTTTGTATGGAAAAGCGTGATATGGTTATTGATCACGTTGCTGATATGTATGGTCGAGATGCGGTATCTCAAATTATTACCTTTGGTACTATGGCTGCTAAAGCGGTTATTCGTGATGTAGGGCGAGTACTTGGCCATCCTTATGGATTTGTTGATCGTATATCAAAATTAATTCCTCTTGATCCTGGTATGACCTTAGCTAAAGCATTTGAAGCTGAACCACAATTGCAAGAGCTTTATGATAATAATGAAGAAGTTAAGTCTCTTATTGATATCGCAAGACAGTTGGAAGGTGTTACTCGAAATGCGGGTAAACATGCTGGAGGTGTCGTAATATCACCAACTAAGATTACTGATTTTTCTCCTATTTATTGTGATCCCGAGGGGCTCCATCCTGTAACTCAATTTGATAAAAATGATGTTGAATATGCAGGACTGGTTAAATTTGACTTCTTAGGATTACGCACCTTAACCATTATTGACTGGGCGATTAAAATGATTAATGAGCGCCAGTTAAGGGATGGTAAGCCAATAGTTGATATTACGCGTATTCCATTAGATGATGAAGAATCTTTCCAATTATTATTAAAGGCTGAAACAACAGCGGTCTTCCAATTGGAATCGCGTGGTATGAAAGATTTAATCAGGCGGTTAAAGCCCGACTGTTTTGAAGATATGATCGCTTTAGTTGCTTTATTTCGACCTGGGCCGTTACAGTCAGGGATGGTGGATAATTTTATTGACCGTAAGCATGGACGAGAAGAAGTATCTTATCCAGATATCAATCATCAACACGAATCTCTTAAACCAATATTAGAGCCAACCTATGGCATAATTTTATATCAAGAACAAGTTATGCAAATTGCCCAAACACTATCTGGTTATACGCTAGGTGGCGCAGACTTGTTACGACGAGCGATGGGTAAGAAAAAACCAGAAGAGATGGCTAAGCAGCGTTCTGTTTTTAAAGAAGGTGCGGAAAAGCAAGGCGTTGATGGTGAACTTTCAATGCATATTTTTGACCTGGTTGAAAAATTTGCTGGTTATGGCTTTAATAAATCTCACTCTGCTGCTTATGCGCTTGTTTCCTATCAGACTTTATGGTTAAAGACACATTATCCAGCTGAATTTATGGCTGCAGTAATGACTGCTGATATGGATAATACTGATAAAATTGTTGGTTTAGTTGACGAATGTCTAAGAATGGGGTTGCAAGTTAATCCTCCTGATATTAATAGTGGTCTTTACCATTTCCATGTCAATGATAAAGGTGAAATTGTTTACGGTATTGGTGCTATAAAAGGAGTAGGGGAAGGCCCAATAGAAGCTATTGTTGAAGCTCGTAATAGTGGTGGTTATTTTAAAAATATCTTTGAGCTTTGTGCTCGAACTGATATGAAAAAAATTAATCGTCGGGTGTTAGAAAAATTAACTATGGCTGGTGCCTTTGATAAATTAGGACCACATAGAGCGGCTATTTTACATAGTATCAATGATGCCATGCAAGCGGCAGATCAATACGCTAAAGCGCAGAATATTGGTCAAGAAGATATGTTTGGCGTACTTGCTGAAGAGCCAGAACAAGTTGAGCACGCATATGCTGCTGTACCTGAATTACCAGCACAAGTTTTACTTGAAGGTGAACGTGAAGCATTAGGACTTTATTTAACCGGACATCCGGTTACCCAATATTTAAAAGAACTCAATCGATATTCCGGAGGTGTTCGTATTAGCGAGGCAGCACCTACTGGATGGGGAAAAATGGCTACTTTTGCCGGTATAGTTGTTGATGCCAGAGTTCGGATTACCAAAAAAGGTAATAAAATTGGATTATTCACTTTAGATGATAGGTCAGGACGAATTGATGGAATGCTTTTTTCTGAAGCATTAGATAAATTTGGGCATTTACTTGTAAAAGATAAAATTTTAATTGTCTCTGGTCAAGTAAGTCATGATGATTTCAATGGTGGCTTTAAATTATCTGTGCGAGACATTGTTGACTTAAAAGATGCTCGGGCTAAATATGTTAAAGGGTTAGCTGTTACATTAACTGATATTGAGGTTAATCGGACAATCCTACAAAGGCTTCAACAAATTATAGAACCTTATCGACATGGTAGTGTGCCTGTTAATTTATATTATCAAAGAGAAGACTCCATCGTACGCCTGCAATTTGGTACCACTTGGCGTATAGTACCTGAAGATGCATTAATAATAGAACTAAAAACCTTACTAGGTAATGAACGTGTGAATTTTGAATTTGATTAATTAAGTTATATTAATCGAATAAGTAATAAAAAATCTGGGCTATTTAGATGTAAAGATTTAAATAAACATTAAAGGTGCTATTTAACCTGTTTAAGTGTATTAATAATAAATATTGATGACTTCAATGACGATTACATAGTAAAATTGATTTAATTTTCTTTTAATAAATAGTCTGTATACTAAATTTAGTAACGTATTTTTTATAAAATACAAATAATACAAGAGGCAATCACAAGCGTTATGAACAATTTTTTGGAATTTGAAAAGCCGATAGCGGAATTAGAAGCAAAAATTAATTCCTTAAAGAATATTGATTCGCAACAAGTTGAATTAGATATTAATTTAGATAAAGAAATTAAGCAATTAAATCAGAAAAGTCGTGAATTGACTAAAAAAATATTTTCTAATCTATCGCCTTGGGATGTGGCTCAGTTAGCTAGGCACCCTAATCGTCCTTACACATTAGACTATATTAATGAAATTTTTACTGATTTTGATGAGTTAGCTGGAGATAGAGCTTATGCTGATGATAAGGCAATTGTTGGCGGTATAGCGCGTATAGATGATCGCCCTGTTATGGTGATTGGCCATCAAAAAGGTCGTGAAACTAAACAGAAAATCTATCGTAACTTTGGTATGCCAGCTCCAGAAGGTTACCGTAAAGCATTGAGATTAATGCAACTGGCTGAGCGATTTAAGTTACCAATTATTACATTTATTGATACGCCAGGTGCATATCCTGGAATTGGTGCAGAAGAAAGAGGACAAGCAGAAGCAATTGCGCGTAACCTGCGTGAGATGTCACGATTAAATGTACCAACAATTTGTACTGTCATTGGTGAAGGTGGCTCGGGCGGAGCACTTGCAATTGGTGTCGCAGATAAAGTCAATATGCTACAGTATAGTACTTACTCCGTTATTTCTCCGGAAGGATGTGCATCGATTTTATGGAAAAGTGCTGATAAAGCACCAGTAGCAGCAGAAGCAATGAATATGACAGCTGACAAATTGATAAAATTGAATCTGATCGATTCTGTCGTACCTGAACCTCTTGGTGGTGCTCATCGTGACTATACTGCTGTTGCTACTTCACTTAAAGCACAATTATTAGCTGATCTGGATGAATTAGAAGGTTTAGCATTACCTGAACTGCTTGAAAGAAGATTCCAACGCCTTATGAACTACGGTTATGTGCGATAATTTAGGGATCGAAGGTAAATATGAATAAACCGACCGGATTGCAACGCATTATTAATGCGACAAAATATTCTTTGAAGGGATTTAAGTCTGCAATTAAATATGAAGTCGCATTTCGTCAAGAATTAATTGTATTAATTCTTGCTTATATAACAGTAATGTTAATCGATTTTTCAATTTATGAACGCATTTTATTATTGGGATCAATTGGCGTTGTGATGATTGTTGAATTACTCAATAGTGCCATTGAATGCGTGGTTGATCGTATTGGTAGTGAAAGGCATGAATTGTCTGGACGGGCAAAAGATTATGGTTCTGCAGCGGTTTTCCTTTCCCTGTTACTAACTATAATTTTATGGATTTATCTGTTTGCTTGTCATTTCTTTCCTTAATTTTAAATATTTAGCTGTTGTTTAAATATTATTTATTAAAAATGCGAGAGATTCTCGCATTTTTGATCTATAACCATTAGAAATCATTCTGGAACTAATTCCTTGATAAGATAATTCCCTGTTTTTTCTGTATCAAGGGTGTTTTTCAACCACGGCATAATGGTTTGCATTTGTTGCTGTAATTTCCATGGCGGATTAATAACGATCATACCTGAAGCCGTCATACCTTTCTGGTTATTATCTGGTTTGATTGCAAATTCAAATTGAGAAATTTTCTTAATGCCTAAGTTGACAATTTCATCTATCATCTTTTGCGTTTGAGTTCGAGAAACAACCGGATACCAAATTAAATAAATGCCAGTTGCGAAACGTTTATATGCTTCTAATAATGCTTTAGGGATTTTTTGATAATCATCTTTTATTTCATATGAAGGATCAATCAAAACGATGCCTCGACGAGATTCGGGAGGTAGTTTTGATTTTAATTGTGAAAATCCATCTTCTCTTAAAACTCGGGCCCGTTTATCTTTACTGAATTCTTGTCGCAATAATGGATAATCTGTAGGATGAAGTTCTGTAAGATTGATTTTGTCTTGTTCTCTTAGTAATTGTTTAGCAATTAAAGGTGAGCCTAAATAATATTTCAAGTTATCGAAAGGGTTATAACGTTTTAAAACCGATAAATAAGTATTAAGTAATTCAGGTGTTTCGGATTGTTGCCAAATTAAATTGATACCAGATAAATATTCTCCTGTTTTTTCAGAATGTTCACTTTGTAGTAAATAACGACCAGCTCCAGAATGAGTATCTAAGTATAAAAATGGTTTTTCTTTTTCTTTTAATGAGTTAATACATAATGTTAATACAATATGTTTTAATACATCGGCATGATTGCCTGCGTGATAGCTATGACGATAGCTTAACATGACTTATTTAACCTCTTTTTTTCATTTTTTTGCATATAAAAAGTAGTTAAAGCTAGACTTAACAGGCAGGGTATTTCCATTAACTCCTCAATTAAATCTTTGCGCTGTGGATCTAACACCAAAAATTGGTAACCTAAACGACGGTGTTCAGCAGTATCGGCGATACCTAAGAATAAAAAGGCGAAAAATAGATGCCAGACCGGAATTGTTTCATATTTATATCGACGAATTATTTCTTGGCGAATAGTTGGCAAAAATGTAGTTAGTAATGGAATTGCCATGATAATACCAGCAATAATTTTATAATAAAAACGAGGAACATCTGGGAAAAAATCTCGTCCCCAGCTGATACCTCTACCAAACAGCATAAACCACCAAAATATTGTCCAAATCCAAAATTTATACAGGTTTGAATGATTTTTAACACTTTTCGCATAAAAATAGCTATAACCGCACATAAATAATAAAAATAATGACTGGAGATGTTCGACTAAACTTACGGTTAGTTTGCCATATAATGGCAGACAAAAGTTACCTACGATATATAAGAAAAAGCTTAAGAGTACAATAAATATAGAACTTTTGTAAAAGTGGGTATCAAAATTAGGCATAATTTATTTTAAAATTAACTAAAGTTTTTAAGTTTTAGTATAGTACCGCATTTACGACATTGATAACTAGTTTTATTATTTATAATTTTGTTATGTCGTATTGGTGATAAATAATGCTCTTGGCAGTCACAAAAATATATATATTCGTTGCGTTTAATCTTGAAATTATGGGTCACTTTTGGTTCTTTTTTCATTATTTCAGACATGACATATTGCCATTCTTTGCCATGTGGTTTTACTTTACCAAAGTATTGAAAAGTAATGAGATGAGCTAATTCATGAGGCACAACTTCATTAATAAAATCTTCCCTATTCTCATAGAGCATTGTGCTATTAAGTTGTATTTCCCAACGGGTTAATAATGCGCATCCAGCAATAGTACCTTTTGGTTTGTAACTGATTTTAGGCTCTTTATAATTGGTTGTTAATATTTGATTGGCTTGAATTAAGTGTGTTCTTAAACAAGCCAATACTTGATTTTGGAGATAAATTGGTACGCGTTTATAATCCTGCTGCATCGCGAAGAATAGCTGCCTTATCGGTTTTTTCCCATGGGAAGATATCTCGACCAAAATGGCCATAGCTTGCTGTTTTTTGATAAATTGGCTGGATAAGATCAAGCATTTGAATTAATCCATAAGGACGTAAATCAAAAAATTCTTTTATTAATGATATAATTTTATCTTGAGCAATTTTTTCAGTGCCAAAAGTATTAACATAAATAGAAGTTGGGTGAGCAACACCGATAGCGTAAGAAATTTGTAATTCACATTTATCAGCAAGTCCTGCGGCTACAATATTTTTGGCAACATATCTTGCAGCGTAAGCTGCTGAACGATCCACTTTTGAAGGATCTTTCCCTGAAAATGCTCCACCACCATGTCGTGCGGCACCACCATAAGTATCAACAATAATTTTTCGACCAGTTAAACCACAATCTCCCATAGGACCACCAATAACAAAACGTCCAGTAGGATTGATAAAATATTTTGTTCTTGAAGTTAACCACTCGCTTGGTAGGGTTGGTTTAATGATCTCTTCCATTACCGCTTCATGTAATGCTTTTTGTTCAATGTCTTCTGAATGTTGGGTCGATAAAACTATAGTATCAACGCCTTGAATTTTTCCATCTTGGTAAATTAATGTGACTTGGCTTTTGGCATCAGGTCTTAACCATGGGAGACTACCATTTTTTCTTACTTCAGCTTGACGACGCATAAGATCATGAGCATAACTAATTGCTGCTGGCATTAAGTTAGGCATTTCATTGGTAGCATAGCCAAACATAATACCTTGGTCACCAGCACCTTGTTCCAGTGGATTTTGACGATCAACACCTTGGTTAATATCCGGCGATTGCTTACCAATTGCATTGAGAACTGCACAAGAATTGGCATCAAAACCCATTTCTGAACTAGTATAACCAATATCATTAATGGTTTTTCTGGTTAATTCTTCAATATCAACCCAAGCCGAAGTTGTAATTTCTCCACCGACTAATGCCATACCTGTTTTTACGTAAGTTTCGCAAGCAACTCGTGCTTTAGGATCTTGTTCTAAAATAGCATCTAATACTGCATCAGATATTTGATCGGCTATTTTATCTGGATGACCTTCTGATACAGATTCTGAAGTAAATAGAAATTCTGACATGTTTTACCTTCTTTAACTTATTTAGTGCAATTCTCTAAATATAAAATAACGATGAAAGATGCTTGTGTTTAGCAGTTTTACCATCTAGACGTCCATTTTAATGATTTATTTTAAAAAAAGCCAGCACTACCGCAAACAAAATTACTTGCATAAAATTTTAATCAATTTAGGATATGGCTCGTTTATTTTTTTAACCTTCATTAACTATATATGAATATTGTAAAACAATCTCCCACAGTATTAGTTTTTGATTCGGGTATCGGTGGATTATCTATTTATAATGAAATCTATAATAAAATACCGAATCTACATTATATTTATGCTTTTGATAATGAAGGTTTTCCCTATGGTGATAAATCATCTGAATATTTAATCACTAGAGTGAATCGTATCATTGCTACCATTTTACAATCATACTCTATTGATTTAACAGTCATTGCATGTAATACCGCTAGCACTATTTGTTTACCCAGTTTACGAACAAACTTTACCTTTCCAATTGTTGGTGTTGTACCTGCAATTAAGCCTGCCAGCAAAGTTACTAAAAATAAATGCATAGGTTTATTGGCAACAAAGGCAACAATACAACGGGCATATACAAATAATTTGATCCAAGAATTTGCGCCAGATTGTAGTGTAAAGTTACTTGGTTTATCAGAATTAGCTCATATCGCTGAAAATAAGCTACAAGGGATTGCTGTTGATATGCAGCAACTTGAAACATTATTGCAGCCATGGCTTAATTTATCTACTATCCCCGATACTATTGTGCTCGGCTGCACTCATTATCCATTTATTAAAGATGAGTTAAAAATACTTTTTCCTAATACAACTTTCATCGATTCAGGATATGCAATTGCTTCAAGAGTCAATACATTGCTTAATGATCAGTATGATCTAAATAGTTTAAGTGAACTATCCACTCTAGATAATATTGTAATAAGTACATTACATAATCAGCAGGTTGAAAAATTAACTAAAAAATTCACTGAATATAATCTTAATAAATATCATTGCATTAGCGTTCATGCTGATTAAAGCTTATTCGAACAAATAAATAATTGCAATTTTTCACTTGCCAAAAAAAAAGAAGTGCCTATAATGCGCATCCACTGACACGGCGTCAGCGACAAGCAGACAAAACCAGTGTTAGTGAGCAAGGTCAAAAATTTTA
>NZ_JACFRC010000011.1:0-209 GCF_016101145.1 Gilliamella sp. W8145 | reverse complement strand
TATTTATTTGATATTCGAATGAATAGAAAGATAAAGCTCTTTAACAATTAGGAACAAGCTGAAAGAAACGAGTTCTCGTTTTTATGGCAAGCTGATGTATGAGAATATATTGGATTGAGGTGAAAAAGAGAAAAAAAGCGTAATTAAAACCAAGACAACTGTGAGTTGTAAGGTTAAGAAATTAAGCGTACACGGTGGATGCCTAGGCA
>NZ_JACFRC010000004.1:0-158438 GCF_016101145.1 Gilliamella sp. W8145 | reverse complement strand
AACTGATATATATCAATTTATAATATCTTTTAATGATATATTCAATATCATTCGTATTGTTTATTTCAATTACTTATTCGATTAACCTCTTCTTTTTTATAAACACCAGTAATAAATGTTTTGGAGATTTTTCTTAAATCTTTTAAATGTATTTATTGGATTAATCAAGTAATTACTCTGATTTTATGTTTATATTTAGTACAGCGTGGTTAGATGAGTAACAGTAAAATGACGAAGATATCTTGATGATAAAGCTAGGATATTTATCATTTAAAATAATCTGTTTTGCTTTTTTGGAATTAAATAACATTTATCAAAAATATATTGTGACTAGTATTAATATGGCTAATTATTATTGCTAGTCATGTTTTTACTTGTATAAATATTGCTGATTCGACTAATTTTTTTATTTTAAGTTTTCCTCTATTAACAATGGCTGGCAAAGTTAGTATAAAACCTTTATACTATGCGGCAATTTTTAGTAATACTTGCTGTGTTGCTAAATCAATCCGTTCTTTAACATCATCAATTGGAAGAAAATTATGCATCCGATGCTGAATATTGCTATTCGTGCTGCTCGTAAAGCAGGTAATGTGGCCATTAAGGCTTATGAAAATCCAAGTTCAATCGAAATTGACACTAAAGGTGCCAACGATTTTGCTACTAACGCTGATCGTGCTGCTGAAGCCTTAATTATCGAAACGATCAAGAAAGCGTATCCTGATCATACTATTATTGCTGAAGAAAGCGGATTAGCTAAAGGTAATGAAGCTGAAACGCAATGGATAATTGACCCAATTGATGGTACTACTAATTTTATTAAAAATATTCCTCATTTTGCTGTTTCGATTGCCGCTCGAGTTAAAGGTAAAACTGAAGTTGCTGTTGTGTATAATCCAATGAGTAATGAACTTTTTACGGCTGCACGAGGTAAAGGCGCACAACTAAATGGTTACCGTATCCGTGTAAGTAATGCTAAAGACTTAGAAGGTAGTGTTTTGGCAATGGCTTTTCCTTTTAAAGCTAAACAACATAGCGATAGTTATTTTGCAGTATTGCAAAAATTATTCACTAAATGTGGTGATTTTCGCCGTACAGGTTCAGCAGCATTAGATTTAGCTTATGTCGCATCAGGGCGTTTAGATGGCTTTTTTGAAATCGGCTTAAAACCATGGGATATTGCTGCTGGTGAGCTGATTTTACGTGAAGCTGGTGGCGTGGTTACTGATTTTGCTGGCGGTAATAATTACATGGTTTCTGGTAACATAGTTGCAGGCAATCCAAGAATCGTTAAAGATCTGCTTGTTTCTACTCAAAATGATTGGCCAGAAAATTTGCGTAATTAATTTTACTATCTTTATCTAAATGCAGGGCTTTCTTATCCCTGCATTTTGTCTTTATATCGTTTATTAAAAATATAAATTTGCTATTGGTTATTGTGGATCAGTTATTGCTGTCATGGAACAATTAACTTGTAAGCCTTGATTGTTTAAATAGTCACTACCCCAGACATACATCGATTCGAGAACAGGCCTGATACTTTTGCCAAAGTTGGTTAAAGAATATTCTACTTTAGGTGGTACAACAGGATAAACGTGTCGATGAATTAGGCCATTTGCTTCAAGTTCACGTAGCTGTTGGGTTAGCATTTTAGGTGTAGCGGTTGGAATTTCTTTCTGTAATTGCGAAAATCTTAAGGTGGTTTCGGTCATTAGTTTCCATAAAATGAGCGATTTATATTTACCACCAATCATATTGATTGTGGCATCAACTGGACAACTGGTGATAGGTTGATGTTCTTTTCTACAACAAGTGGTATTAATCGGATTATTTTTCACATTATTATCTCAATAGTATCTTTTTAGGTAGTATATATCAAAAAAGTGCATTCTTGTGAAAAGGATAATTAATATTACAATAGCTATATAAACCACATCAAACATCAAGGGAAACGTCAAATGAAAACCATCGAATATAATTTTTTTGTGGAAGAGATGAGTTGCGCATCATGCGTTAGTCGTGTTGAAAAAGCATTAAAAAAAATTGATGGCGTGATTAATGTTAGTGTTAACCTTGCGACCGAAAAGGCAACAATTGAAGCTAATAGTAATGTGCAATTAGAAACCTTAATGGCAGCAGTCGATAAAGCCGGTTACCACGCCGTAAAGATTACTGAATCAGAAATTCATGCTCAAGAGATGAGTAAACAAGCATCAATTTGGCCGATTATTATCTCTGTTATCTTAGCGATTCCTTTTGTGCTACCGATGTTACTTGAACCGTTTGCTATTCATTGGATGATGCCCGCTTGGTTGCAATTAGTGATTGCTTCGATTGTACAATTTGGTCTTGGCGCTAAATTTTATCGTAGTGGTTTTAATGCTGCTAAGGCGTTGTCCGGTAATATGGATCTGTTAGTGGCAATTGGTACCAGTGCTGCTTATGGATTGTCGCTTTATCAACTTATCATCGGTAATGATGATCACCTTTATTTTGAGTCGTCGGTTGTTATTATTACATTAATCTTAATTGGTAAATGGTTAGAGTCAAGAGCCAAACATCAAACGACTCAAGCGATTGAGGCACTTTCTGCACTTCGCCCTGAAGTTGCCTTAGTTCGACAAGGCGACCATGAAGTGAGTTTACCGATAAGTCAAGTTAAGGTTGATGATGTCGTTGTGATTAAACCAGGTGAGCGAGTTCCTGTTGATGGTGTGGTTATTGAAGGCGCATCAAGTTGTGATGAATCTATGTTAACGGGAGAAAGTTTTCCAGTCAATAAAGCCCCCAATAGTGTGGTAACCGGTGGCACTATTAATGGTGAAGGATTATTGATAGTAAAAACAACAGCGGTACAAGCTGATTCGACTTTGTCTAAGATTATTGCTATGGTCGAATCTGCTCAAGCTAAAAAAGCGCCCATTCAACGTATTGTCGATCGAATAAGTGCTATTTTTGTTCCTGTAATTTTAATCATTGCTCTGATTACTCTACTTGCATGGGGCGTTATTTCTCATGATTGGCAACAAGCTTTGCTACATGCCGTCGCGGTGTTAGTCATTGCTTGCCCATGTGCATTGGGACTGGCGACACCAACGGCGATAATGGTTGGTACGGGTGTTGCTGCTCGCCATGGTATCTTAATTAAAGATGCTGAGGCACTTGAAACTTTACATAATGTTAATACGGTAGCGTTTGATAAAACAGGCACATTAACGGTGGGTAAACCAGAGTTAGTTGAATTAGATGTGATGGGCACTGAAACAGCCGATGAAATTGTTTCACTTGCTGCATCGATGCAAGCAGGTAGTGAACACCCATTAGCAAAAGCAATTTTAGCTAAGGCTAAATCGTATAACTATGCTCAGAATATTACTTCGGTTGCTGGTTCAGGGGTAATGGCAACGATTGATAATCATCAGTTTTATTTAGGCAGTTTACGTTGGATGAAATCGTTAAATGCTTATTTTGTGGATATGCAGGATAAAATTAATGAACTTACCCAAAAAGGCTATACAATCTCATTTTTAGCTAAACAGCAATCAGAAAATGGTGTTGTGATATTAGCTTTATTTGGTTTTGCTGATGTAATTAAACCAGAAGCAAAAAATGCCATTAATGCATTACATCAATTAAACGTAAATACAGTTATGTTAACTGGTGATAATCAACAAGCGGCTAATTATGTAGGGCAACAATTAAGTTTAGATAAAGTTATTGCTGAAGTTTTACCGCAAGATAAAGCCAATTATATTTATCAATTACAAAAAGAAGACCAAAATATTAAAAGTAGTAATAGCAATCATAAAGTGGCAATGGTGGGTGATGGTATTAATGATGCACCTGCGTTAGCAGCTGCTGATATTGGTATTGCTATGGGAACAGGGACTGATGTCGCGATGCATGCAGCAAGTATAACGTTGATGCGTGGCAATCTATTTTTAATTGCTGATGCCATTGATATCTCACGAAGAACCTACAATAAAATTAAACAAAATTTATTTTGGGCATTTTTCTACAATTTAATTGGCATTCCACTTGCGGCCTTCGGCTTCTTAAATCCAATGATAGCCGGTGCGGCTATGGCACTTAGCAGTGTAAGTGTGGTAACTAATGCTTTATTATTAAAACGTTGGCAAGCACGTTCTGAGCCAAAATAGTATGATATTTTATAAAGTTAAAATAAGGAGATGTATTTTCTCCTTATTTTTTAATTTATAGTGTATCGCTTAACTTGAAACCAACTTGTGATCCTTTACCTTGCTCAGTAACAAATACCCCAACGGCAGTAATCAATTGTTCATTATAGTAAATTAATGGAATACGAGTGCGCATCCATGGTGGAATATGGTGTTCTTGCCATAATTTTTTGATTGATCGTGATCCTTGGCGCTGTACAATTTGAAATTGACCTTGCGCATGAAAACGCACCGAAACCGTTTCATCTTTTTGTGGTAAACGGCAGGTTAAATCTGTTTGATAATTAGGCTGTAAATGGCCTAAATTATCAGGCAAAGTGAATGACGTAGCTAAATCCCACGGCAGGATTTGCTTTTCAATATCTTGATATAAAGGTAATAAATAGAGTTGGTTTTGATAGCGGCGAATCTGTCGATTATGCAAAATAAATTGCGGATTGGCATCTTCTTTCGCTTGAATAACGGTTTGCCAAATTAACGACAGTTGCTTTTGACTTGGCATGCCGATATGTTGCTCTCTAAACCACATTCGCAATATTGCATTACGTTTGTATTGAGAATAATCCCGTAAAGGTTGAATATTGAGTTGTTTAGCATTACCAATAATTTGCTCAAATTCAGCCAATAACAGCTCATGGATTAAAGCTTCTTGCTGTTGACATAATTCAGCACTACGAGCCACCATTTGTGAAAAATGTGGCCAACGTTGATTAAGTATTGGCAGTACCTTTAAGCGTAAAAAATTACGATCATAATGGTCGTCTTGATTACTTTCATCTTCAATCCAACTTAATAGATGTTGATTGGCATATTGTTCAATTTCTTGGCGAGAGATCGTTAATAATGGTCTAAGATGTTGGCCATTTTCCAGAGGCATAGCGGATAAGCCTGTTGGGCCACTACCACGTTTTAAGGCTAGGAAGAAAGTTTCACATTGATCGTCAAGATGTTGTGCCGTACATAACATCTCATCACTTTTTAAATGTTGATAAATGGCTTGATAACGAGCTTCTCTGGCCTGTTCCTCAATATTGCCAGTACTACGATTAAGTTTTACTTTTTCAATAATCAATGGCACTTGCCACGTTTGGCATTGTCTCTGGCAATGTTCAGCCCAATTATCGGCATTTTTACTTAAACCGTGATGAATATAAATAGCTCTTAGTTGTAAATTTTGTAGCCGTTGCTTTAAGGTGACTAATGTGTGCATTAATACGGTTGAATCGACACCACCACTAAAGGCAACCAATAACGATTGCCGACCGTTTAGATGTTGTAAAATAGTTTGCTCAACAATATTGTCTATTTGGGTTTGGCTTTGATGGCTCATCTGCTATCCATTTATACTAAGCTTTGTAACGCATTAACCTTATTTTTGTGTAGATTGATTCGATCTAGGCCAGCAGCCAGATCGGCGATTAAATCATCGGGATCTTCAAGGCCAATATGTAATCGAATTAATGTACCTGTGAAATCCACACCTGAGACTGGGCGTATTTTCGCAAGATCTTCAGGTTGATTGGCTAAAATCAATGATTCGAATCCACCCCATGAATACGCCATCGAGAAGTGAGTCATATTATCTAAAAAATCAGATAATTGCATTTCGCTCAAATGATCTTTAAGTACAAATGAAAATAGACCACTAGCGCCACTAAAATCACGTTTAAAAAATTCATGCCCTTTACAGCTTGCTAATGCAGGATGGTTAACCGTGGCAACTTTGGGGTGATTTGCTAACCAGTTAGCCACTTTTAGTCCACTTTCGTGATGTTGTTTTAACCTGACCGCTAAGGTTCTTAATCCTCGTGCTGCCATATAAGCGGTATCAGCATCACACATTTGTCCCATTAAATAAGAGCGTTCACGTAATTGATCCCAACATCGTTGATTAGCAACCGCAGTACCTAACATAGCATCAGAGTGACCAATTAAATATTTAGTACCGGCTTGAATAGAGATATCAACATCATGCTCTAATGCTTTAAATAAAACACCTGCAGCCCAAGTATTATCCATCATAATGACAATTTCTGGATTAACACTGCGAATAGCTTTAACTATCGCTGGCACATCATGCAGTTCCATAGTGATTGAGCTTGGTGATTCAAGAAATACTACTTTGGTATTGGGTTTAATATGATTAGTAATATAGCGACCAATCAAGGGTGAAAAATAATCGGTTTCCACACCAAAATCTTTTAATATATGTTCGCAAAATTCTTGCGTTGGCTCGTAACTGGCTTCTGAAACCAAAATATGATCACCTGATTTGACAAAAGCTAAGATAGCATTTGCAATGGCTGCTGCACCACAAGGATAAAGATAGCAACCTGCGCCACCTTCAATTTCGACCATGGCATCTTGTAAGGCAAAATGGGTTAAGGTACCGCGTCGACCGTAAAATAATCCGCCTTTGGCTCGATTTTCCATCGCGTCTTTTTTCGCTTTTAATGAATCAAAAACAAGCGATGATGCTCTCTGAATAACGGAGTTAACAGCACCTTGGGTATAACGTTTTTTTCGACCAGCATGAACTAATTTTGTTTGTAATGACATGATGCATCCTTAGTGAACCGATAAATTTCGATAACAGTTAGCATAGCATGCTGTTAAAATAGTAAAAAATAATTTTTGTTTAAATTGGCTTACATAAAATGTTAATTGCTCAACTTGCTCATTTAGATACGGCAGAAGTGAACTATTCATTATTATCACCACAAATCATTAATGATGCTGAGTCATTAAGTGGTTCACGAAAAAAACAGTTTTTAGTCTGTCGTTCAATTTTAGCTAGTTTACTTAAACAGTATTGTCATATTGATAGTTTGCCACCCATCATTATTGGTGATAATAGCCGTCCTTGCTTTTTACAACATAACCTGCCTGATTTTAATATCAGTCATAGTAAAGATTGGGTGGCAGTTGCCATATCCTTAAATGGTAGAGTTGGGATTGATATTGAAGTTGCTAGGCAGCGTAAAAATTATCTGAATGTCGCCAAAAATTATTTTGCTAATGAAGAATATCAATGGATATTAAAACAATCGGATACTTTAGCGGCATTTTGGCAACTTTGGACATTAAAAGAATCTGCACTTAAATTATATGCGAAAGGTGTTTGGCAAATAAAATCGGTCAAAATAGATGTTGAAAAACAGATGATTAGTGCGCCATTTGGACAGGATTTTTATTATCAATATCAGCAAGTAGAAGCAGTTCATCTTGCCGTAAATCATAATAAACCTATTACAGATTTTATTTTGCAATCTTAATAGGATGATCATCTGCTACACCGTGATGGTCGTAGCAGATTAATATTATTAATTTATTCTGCGCTGGAAGCAAGTAAACCAGACTCACTTAATGTTTTATTAAAATCTTTATCCATAAAGAATAAATCTCGTTTGTTTTCACCAACTAATTCCAGTTTATCAACAATGCTTTTAAAAAGTTTTTCTTCTTCATGTTGTTCAGCAACGTACCATTGTAAAAAGTGAAATGTTGAGAAATCTTTTTGGGTTAAAGCATAGTCAACAAGCTCATTTATCTCTTTGGTAATTTTAAGTTCATGTTGATATGCCGCTCTAAACACATCAAGCAGTGATTTATATTCTGATTCTGGTGCTTCAATTTTGCCAATAAGCGCTAATGCACCGCAATCTAACACATAATCAAATAAGCGTTCCATATGCTGGCGTTCTTCGCTAGCATGATCTCTTAAAAATTTTCCAAACGAAGGAAAATTTTGATCATCACACCATGCACTCATTTGTAGGTAAAGGTTAGAAGAATAGAATTCTAGATTTAATTGGTCATTGAGTTTTTTGACCATTTGGTTGGTTAACATTTCATTTTCCTCACATTGCTTTTTTAGTATTTCACTTTTTATTGAGATAAAGTGATTATTGATAAGTGTATGATAGTTATTCATACACTTATATTAGTTAAACTAGATAAATATCTTGAAGGATCTTTCTGTTGTTATCATCTAATTGATACTCTTGGTGTAACCAATTATCTATTGTGTTATAGCGTTTTTTTATTTCATCGATAGCTGCAGTTAAGAACTCTTGCTTAGCTGAAAAAATGATTTTCTGTTTTTCAAATTCTTCAGCCGATAATTTACTTTTATTTTGACTAAGTACAGCTTGACGATAATCATTTAAATATTGTTCGGTAAGCAAATAATCTTGCATAACAACGTCTTCGCTGACACCTAATGCAAATAGGGTTAAGGCGACGCCGACACCAGTTCTATCTTTACCTACTGCACAGTGCTGTACTAATGGTTTGCCATTCGCATTGAGTAATATTGATATTAATTTTTTATAAGCTGGATTATTAAACGGTAATAGCTGATAAAGTTTAATCATAAAATCCAACGGCGAATATTTTTTAAGTACGAATATATCATCACTAACTAAGCTTGCTGTAATTTCATCACTTAATGGATTTGCTGGGATATTAAAATATTGGCTATTGTTCCAAAGATTATCAGGATTACGATCGATTTCAAGTTGATCACGATAATCTAATACATAATGTAAATTAAGCTCATCAGATAAGAACTTTTTTTCCTCATCACTAAGGCGAGAGAATTCACCCGAACGATACAACATTCCTGAACGAATTTGGCGACCATCACTGGTTTTAATGCCACCTAAGTCTCGAAAATTAATTCCATTTTGGATTGGTACAACTGATGTCATTATTGGTCCTTATTTCTGCTTAACTTTGCTTGCTATATTAACATGTTTCTGATTAGAATTGATTCATCGTTTTTGCATTATTATTGCTTGAGGAATCTATTATGTCGACTTTATCTATCTTATTATCGGAAAAACCTGCTCCATCTAAATGGGGTAAAGATGCTTTACTTAGTTTTTCTGATGATGCCATTACCATTCATTATCAACCTGACCATCGACATGGTGCTATTCAGCGAGCTGCTCGAAAACTAGATAATCAAGGTATTAAGTCAGTTAAACTTAGTGGTGATAATTGGGATTTAGAATCTTGTTGGCATTTTTGGCTCGGTTATCGTAATGCTAAGAATAATAATAAAGTAAGTTGGGCCAAACTTGATAGTCAAGATAAGCAAGAACTAAAATATCGTCTCGCAATTATTGATTGGTGTCGAGATATTGTTAATCAACAAGCTGAAACATTAAGCCCGTTAGAACTGGCAACACAAAGTGCAAACTTAATTAGTAATTATTCCTCAGATATTACCTATAACATTACTTCAGGTGAAGCATTAAAAGAACAGGATTATATAGGTATTTACACGGTTGGCAAAGGATCAGAACGACCGGCAGCGTTGCTTGAGCTTGATTATAATCCGACTAAAAATCCTAAAGCGCCAATTGTTGCTTGTTTAGTCGGTAAAGGTATTACTTTTGATTCTGGTGGTTATAGCTTAAAACCAAGCAGTTTTATGGAATCAATGCGATCGGATATGGGGGGCGCAGCATTAGTAACTGGTGCTCTGGCACTTGCTATTGCTCGAGGTGTTAAACATCGTATCAAACTTTATCTGTGTTGTGCTGATAATTTGGTGAGTGGTAAGGCATTTAAACTGGGTGATATTATTCGATATCGTAATGGTAAAACTGTTGAAGTTGATAATACCGATGCGGAAGGACGGTTAGTTTTAGCTGATGGATTAATTAGTGCTGACAACGATAATCCTCATTATATTATTGACTGTGCAACCCTTACTGGTGCAGCAAAAATTGCTGTAGGTAACGATTACCAATCATTACTTTCGTTTGATGATCTCTTTGCAAATCAGTTATTAGCTAGTAGCCTCGTGGAACATGAAGCTTTTTGGCGATTACCATTAGCTGATTTTCATCGTAGTCAATTTCCATCATCTTTTGCTGATATGGCCAATTCTGGATCACCAAATACCGCTGGTGCAAGTACTGCTGCGGCATTTTTATCTCATTTTATTAAAAATTATAAACAAAATTGGCTACACATTGACTGTTCAGCTACATTCCGTAAAAGCGCAACCGCTTTATGGGCAACTGGTGCAACAGGTATCGGGGTAAGAACGTTGGCTAATTTGTTAACTATATTAAAATGATTAGTAATGATTTTATGATGCATTAAATAGAATTTTAAAAAAGTTTATAAATATATAAGGAATATCATGAATATAAAAAAGTTACTATTAGTTATGCCCCTCTTATTTTCTTTTGTTACTTATGCGAGGGATTGTACAACAGAATATGAAAATAAAAATTATGAAAAGGCACTTATTGAATGTACACAAGAAGCAGAAAAAGGTAGTTCAGAAGCGCAGTATCTTTTAGGTGACTTATATTATCAGGCTATAACAGGAGATGAGCAAGATGATTCACTATATCAAAAGGCTATTTATTGGTTTACAAAATCAGCCGAACAAGGTTATGTAGATGCACAATATACTCTAGGCATATTGTATGATCAAAGTGATGATGAAACACAAGATTCCCAAAAAGCGTTATTTTGGTATGAGAAAGCTGTAGAACAAAATGACCCCCCATCACAATATAATTTAGGTATTATGTATGAATATGGTCATGGCGTTGAACCAAATATACAAAAAGCTTTAACTTTGTATATAAAATCAGCTGAACAAGGTTATATGGATGCACAATACGCGTTAGGACTTATGTATGATAAAGGTGATGGAATAGAACAAGATAAACAAAAAGCGATATTTTGGTATGAAAAAGCTGCAGAACAAGGTGACTTCAACTCACAATTTAATTTAGCTCTTATGTATGATGAAGGTGATGGAGTTGAACAAAATAAACAAAAAGCAGCATTTTGGTATACTAAATTAGCGGAGCGGAATGTCGTCCCTGAAGCACAATACAGGTTAGGAATTATGTATGATAAAGGTGATGGGGTTGAGCAAAACAAATTATTAGCTAATAAGTATTTTAAACAGTCCTGTGAGCGGGGTTTTGAAAAAGCTTGTAATAAATTAGAAAAATAATCCTAAGATTTAATAAAAAAACACCTTAAATCACTAAGGTGGTTTACTTGAAGTGTTGATTAATTTTAGAACAACCTATTGTTTATCTTCAACCACTGTTGCTTTTTTTATATAGATTGGTTCAACAAGGGCATTTTGACGTGGTCTTATATGTTAAATTCGACAGTCATAATCTTATCAGTAATCTTTCTTCTTTATAGGTTTATTCATTACACAATAACTTTATTATTTGTGAGCGATAATTAAGAAAATTAATGCTAATGATTATTTTGATACATACATTTATATATAATGAATAAAATAAAAAATAGTAGTGTCTATTTTAGCATGTATAGGAAATACAATGAAAAAACTAGTATCTTTTGGGTTATTAATTCTGTGTTCTTTTTCAAGTTATGCAAATCAATGCGAAATATATTGGTTGATGGGGAGTAATGAAGAGGCTTTCACTCCATGTAAAGTAGAAGCGGAGCAAGGTAATGCCGAAGCCCAATATATTTTAGGACTTATGTATGATGAAGGTGATGGTATAGAGCAAGATGTACAAAAGGCCGCATATTGGTACAAAAAAGCGGCAGCAAAAGGTAAATCTGATGCACAATTTAATTTAGCGGTTATGTATGATGAAGGTGATGGCATAGAACAAGATAAACAAAAGGCGTTATATTGGTATACAAAAGCAGCAGAGCAAGGTAATTCTAATTCACAAAATAATTTAGGGCTTATGTATGATAAAGGAGACGGCATAGAGCAAGATAAACAAATGGCGTTATATTGGTATACAAAGGCAGCTGAAAAAGGTGAATCTAACGCACAATATAATTTAGCGATTATGTATGAGAAAGGTGATGGTGTAGAACAAGATAAACAGAAGGCAGCATATTGGTATACAAAGGCAGCTGAAAAAGGTGAATCTAATGCTCAATTCAATTTAGCGCTTATGTATGATGAAGGTGATGGCATAGAACAAGATAAACAAAAAGTGATATATTGGTATACAAAAGCTGCTGAGAAAGGACATCCCTCCGCACAAAACAATTTAGCGTTTATGTATGATAAAGGTGATGGTGTAGAACAAGATAAAGTAAAAGCTGTATATTGGTTTACAAAATCGGCACAACAAGGCGTGCCTGATGCTCAATACAATTTAGCGCTTATATATGATAAGGGTGATGGCATTAAGCAAGACAAATCATTAGCTAATGAGTATTTTAAACAGTCTTGTGATCTGGGATTTGAAAGAGCTTGTAATAAATTAAAAAAATAATCCTATTATTTAATAAAAAAACCACCTTAAATCATTAAGGTGGTTTACTTGAAGTGTTGATTAATTTTAGAACAACTTATTGTTTATCTTCAATCACAGTTGCTTTTTTAATATAGATTGGTTCAACAGGGACATTTTGATGTGGTCCCATGCGTTTTGTAGCGACATTAACAATTTTATCAACGACATCCATTCCTTTAATGACTTTACCAAAAACAGCATAACCATATTGGTCTGGTGATTGGTAATTAAGAAAATCATTATTGACAACATTAATAAAGAATTGGCTAGTTGCACTATCTACAACATTGGTTCTTGCCATTGCGATAGTTCCGCGATCGTTTTTCAAGCCATTATTGGCTTCATTTTTAATTGGTTGTTGAGTTTCTTTGAATTTTAATTGATCATCAGCGCCACCGCCTTGAATCATAAATCCAGGAATGACTCGATGGAAGGTTAAATTTTCATAATAGCCGCTATTGACATAATCAAGAAAATTTTTCGTGGTAATTGGTGCATGTTCACTATCTAATTCAATTTCAATATCGCCCATACTGGTTTGTAATAATACTTTGCTATCAGCCAATGCAACAGTTGAAAAAAGGCTTAATAGTAATGATATAAGTAATAGTTTGATTTTTTTCATTTAACAAATCCTTACTCCAAAATAGTGGGCAAATTATACCGAATATTAAATGAATTGAAATGATTAATATGACTAATTAACTAAAATTCTGGGTGATAGATTCCAATATTGCGATTAATAAATAAAAAATAGTTTTTATTTATTATAATTCATTTTATTAGTGAGTTTATTTTCTATTTTCTTTGTATTTTTAAGCATATTTTGTAGATAAAAAACCCTGTTCCTCAAAATTTTTTGCTAAGCGATGAATTATTATGCGATGTATTTTATGTAACATGCCTTTAGTGTTGCCTCTTCATGGGATTTGTAGTCAATGTGTTAAAAACTTACCAAAATTTAATAAGATTTGTTATCAATGTAGTCTTCCTCATTCATTATCAACCAAAATCTGCTATCGATGTCGTGATAATCGGCCTTATTGGGATGAAATGATTGCGGTAACAGAATATATGGCACCGTTAAAAAGATTAATCCAACATTTAAAATTTTATCGAAAAACTGAATTAACTAATGTTCTGGCTAGATTAATGTTTTTAGCGTGGTATCAACGACGGTTGAGTAGTGGTTTGGTTAAACCAGATATTGTAACTTGTGTTCCATTGCACCATTTTCGTTATTGGTCTAGAGGCTTTAATCAAGCGGCATTATTAGCGAGACCAATAGCTAGATGGCTCAATTGTGATTTTCAACCTTATCTGTTATCACGAAAGTCAGTGGCACACGATCAAAAGTATCTATCGCTTAAACAACGAATGACCAATGTTGAAACCTTATTTAGTTGCCGCGATGATTTAACCAATCAATCGATAATGCTTATTGATGATATTGTTACTACCGGCAATACCATAAATGCCATTAGCCAACAGTTAAAACATTGTGGGGCAAACTATATTCAGGTAGTTTGTTTATGTCGCACCATCTTGTAAAATCTAAAACACCCCCTATAATGACCAACAAGGTTAGTCAACTATTATCGATGATGTTAGTGATGATTAATGTCAATCGTGTCAAAGTGAGGGATTATGTCTATTATTACCATTTCTGAATCAGCGCAACAACATTTTAAAAAATTACTTGCTAATCAGCCTGATGGTACACAAATTCGGGTTTTTGTTATTAATCCTGGCACACCATCGGCAGAATGTGGGGTTTCATATTGCCCAGCAGATACTATAGAAGATAGCGATATAGAAGAACAACAACAAGCAGGTTTTGCTATTTATATTGATGAAATTAGCGCTCCTTTTTTAGAGGAAACGGTGATTGATTATGTAACAGATGAATTAGGTTCTCAATTAACTTTGAAAGCGCCGAATTCAAAAATGAAAAAGGTTGCCGATGATGCGCCGTTAATTGAACGCGTCAATTATGTTATTCAAGCACAGGTTAATCCACAATTAGCTAGTCATGGTGGTCATGTGAGTTTGGTTGAATTAACCGATGATAATTATGCGATATTACAATTTGGCGGTGGTTGTAATGGTTGTTCGATGGTCGATTACACTTTAAAAGAGGGGATTGAAAAACAGCTACTTGCTGAATTCCCTGAACTGGCTGGCGTAAAAGATATTACCGAACATCAAGCTGGAAGCCATTCATATTGTTAAAAAATTTTCGATTTACATCTTGCTTATTGCTGTGATTAAGTCATAATCGCATAATGTTTGCCAATTCACATCATGATGGGGTTATATGAATCAAGTTAGTATTATTTCAGATCTTATCGTTTGGATTGAAAAAAATTTAGAGCAACCCTTATCTATTGATAATGTCGCCCAGAAATCAGGTTATTCGAAGTGGCATTTACAACGGATGTTTAAAGAAGTAACTGGTCAAGTGCTTGGTACTTATATTCGTCACCGCAGATTAACTTATGCGGCATTATCTTTGCGCATGACAAGTAAACCTATTTTAGATATTGCTATGCAATATCGTTTTGATTCGCAGCAAACTTTTACTCGTTCTTTTAAAAAGCAATTTAATGAAACACCAGCAAGTTATCGTCGTGGTGAATTTTGGGATCCTACCGGGTTAACTCCTGCTATTGAATTAAATAAAAATCGACTTTCTTTACCTGAACCTAAATTTGTGAATATGCCGAAACAAACTTTTTGGGGGATCTCTTACAAAAATAATTGTAATTTGAGTCAAATTTTAGATGAAGAAAATAAATTAAGATCGCAGTTTTTTCAAAATTATTTATCCCATTATGCTCACAATAGCGACAGTTTACCGGATAAGATTTTTGCTTTTAGCCGTATCTTGAAAAGTAAAGATAATGCTAATGAACAAGAACTTTTATATACAATTGCCTTAGATCATAATAATAATCTTGAGCATATAGAACCAATTGTTAATGAAGGTGGTTTATATCTTTGTTTTAAATATATCGGTTTGCTAGAAAATTTCAGCGATTTTATTTCTCAAGTCCATTTAGCTGCAATGCCTGCATTGAAAGTTCGGTTACGCACCTCAAGCTGTTTAATTGAGATTCATCATAATCATCATGATGATACGATTAAATGTTTTGAAGATATTCATACTATGGAATGCGATTATTGTGTTCCTGTGGTTGCAGATGATGAAGTCAATATCCAGTCAAACTTGTTATAGTCTACTTTAACTAGTTTTGATAAATATTGACTATTATTTTATTTATCTGATTTCAATAGAATGTTTTCCAACCACACTTTAAATTCAGGAGTTGCTTCTTTTAAACTATTCGAGCCTCTGGTCACAGTGGCAATGCCAATTTTCAATTGCTCTTTAAGTTGGCGTTGATTAATTGAGCCATCCAGTAATGAACGGACAATTTTAACTCTTGTGATTAATGCATCCCGCTCATCAGCTGTCATCAGTAATTTCAATATATCTAATGAATAACCGCTATTAAATGCTTGGTGTAATATTTCAACCGTTTGGTTCCATTCTTTAGTTTTCATGTAATGCACCATTAATATTGTCTATTAAATTCGTTTGTTGTCAGTATATGAGGGTGTTGATTTCCTAAAATATATTGGTAAATATAATCATAAACTAATACACTTTTGACATAATTTCGAGTTTCATTAAAGGGAATACTTTCAATAAATGCGATAGCATCAAGTTTTCCATTACTATTATTCAACCATTTTTTTACTCGGCCAGGACCTGCATTATAGGCCGCCGAGGATAAAATACGATTGTTATCATTTTGTAAATAAACGCTATTTAAAAAATAAGTACCTAACTGTATATTCGTTGTCGGTTCAAACAGTTGGCTTGGTGAATAATAGGTAATATTATTGATTTTTTTGGCTGTTTCCTTAGCTGTTGCTGGCATTAATTGCATTAAACCACTGGCTCCAACTGGAGATTGTATCATTGTGTCAAATGCACTTTCTTGCCGAGTTATTGCTAAAGCATAAGATAATGGAATCGCTTTATCTTTCAAGGCATCATTATATAAGTTTTTATACATGATAGGTAGGCGTTCAGTCCAATTATCCCATAATTTACCTGATATTGTTGCTTGTATACTTAGTTCTCCCCAACCTTTCTGATAAGCGTATTTAGCTAAATCTAAATATTCATTTTCTGCTGCTTGGTTTTTAAGTACATATCGCCATTCTTGTTTTGACTCCGTTAACATACCTAATAATCTTAATTCTTTGATTCTAATGACATATGGTTGCTGGTCATACTTGGCTTTTAGTGCATTGACTTCTGTACTCGGGATCTTTTTCGATAAATTATTGATAGTATATGGTTGATTAAGAGCTTGTGCACTTACCATTCCGTAAAAACCACGTTTATTAGTTAAACTTTTTAAGATATGTTTTGCTTCGTTAGTTTTTTTGTTATTGAGTAATACTCGAGCGTGCCAGTATTGCCACTCTTCTTTTAATTGATCTTCTGGAGTTAGTTGTTTTAGCCAATGTGCAATATCTTTGTAATTATTAGCATCAATAGCCATGCGAATACGTTTTTCAACTAAAGTCGAGTCATGACTTTTGCTAATATAATTATCCCGCCATTTTATCTGTTCTGGGGTTGCTGAATCACTAAAATAACTATTGGCTAAGCTTTGTTGTAATCTAATTTGCTCATCATCAGTGAAATTCTGTTTTTCAATTAGTTGTGGTAATAATGCTGCAGCCACATTTTTGTCAGCTTTAACTAACCGAGGGTAAGATGCTAAGACAATTTTTTTTGTGAAGGTGCTCGTTTTAATATTTTTTG
Source organism: Gilliamella sp. W8145 (assembly GCF_016101145.1). NCBI lineage: Bacteria > Pseudomonadati > Pseudomonadota > Gammaproteobacteria > Orbales > Orbaceae > Gilliamella > Gilliamella sp. W8145. The sequence goes on along the minus strand of NZ_JACFRC010000004.1, from coordinate 141,111 downwards.
AAAAAGCTTCAATTTTTCGTGGATTATCGAAAATAGCTAATAAATGATTTTTGGTTGTTTGATAGTTATCATCTAGTAAGTTGGTTAAATGGCGAGCTAATTTTAAATTGTTGTTTTCCAGTGCAAGTTCTATACGTAACAAAATAAGATTTGCTGTGCGTTTACCACTTTTTGACCATGTATCTAATAAAGGATCACAAGCTGAAGGTAATTCTTTACCTGTTAACCATAGCGATTCGACATTATCTAACACTGATTTGTCTTGATGTTGCTGTAATTTTGCATACTGGTATCGACAATTAGAAGCAATAGAATTATCTATAGGAAAAGTGATAATTGCATTCCAGTCTTGACGATTAGCTAGCTCAGTTATATAAGCTTGAGTTAATGACGATGTTAATGGGAAATCATGATATTTTTTTGCAAAATCACTTACTGCTTGTGTTGATACTGTTTTAATATTATTTTGAAAAAATTGCACGGCAGCATAAGGGTATAATGGATAGTTTTTTAACTGTTTTAGTAATGTTTGTTGTTCATCAAAAGTTAATGATTGATAAGTATTTTGCCACTTTTGATAATTTTGTCGCAAATCACTCAAAGTAGGCTCTGCAAACACACTTTTAGCCCAAAGTATGCTTAATATCAAACACCAACGTATCACTAAATTCATTCTTAAACTCCTGTATCAAATTAGTTTATTAGATTAGCATATTCCCGTATATTTCGTCGATGAAGAACTGTTAACTTAATTCCCACTAAAATAGTCAACTAAATACTTGACTAAAAGTAAAGGATATATAAAATATTTACTGTTAAATATAGGGGAATGATTAATGAAATTGACATCAAAAGGGCGATATGCAGTGACAGCTATGTTAGATGTAGCACTGCATTCAGAATCAGGCCCTGTTTCACTTGCTGATATTTCAGAACGTCAGGAAATCTCACTATCTTATTTAGAACAACTGTTTTCGCGATTGCGTAAAAATGGTTTAGTTTCAAGTGTTAGAGGTCCTGGTGGTGGTTATGTACTTGGCCGTAGTATGGAGCAAATTGCGATTAGCTCAATTGTAAAAGCTGTTGATGAAACTGTTCATGCGACTAAATGCCACGGTAATACCGGATGTCAAAACGGTGTAAGATGCCTTACCCATAGCTTATGGAATGACTTAAGTGAACGAATCAATGATTTTTTGACCAGCATCACTTTGAGCGAATTGGTTAATAATCAAGAAGTGAAAGCCGTCTCTAATCGACAAAGTCATCTTCATCAAAACAGAATTAATTAAAAATACAGAATTTGTAATTGGGAGTAATTAATGAAATTACCTATTTATATGGATTATGCAGCAACAACGCCTGTAGATCCAAGAGTAGCTGAAAAAATGATGCAGTATTTAACACCCGATGGTGTTTTTGGTAATCCCGCTTCTCGTTCACATAAATTTGGTTGGCAAGCAGAAGAAGCAGTTGATATTGCACGAAATCAAATTGCTGACTTAATTGGTGCCGATTCACGTGAAATTGTTTTTACTTCAGGTGCGACAGAAGCAGATAACTTAGCCATTAAAGGTGCGGCTCATTTTAATCATGCTAAAGGTAAACATATTATTACCTGTAAAACTGAACATAAAGCAGTACTTGATACTTGTCGTCAATTAGAACGAGAAGGTTATGAAGTGACTTATTTAGCACCAGAATCAAATGGTATTCTTGATCTTGATAAACTGGCTGCAGCGATGCGTAATGACACAACTGTTGTATCAATTATGCACGTTAATAATGAAACTGGTGTTATTCAGGATATCGAAAAAATCGGTGAAATGTGTCGTGAAAGAGGTATTGTATTTCATGTTGATGCAACCCAGAGTGTTGGTAAATTACCGATAGACTTAACCAAATTAAAAGTCGATCTTATGTCGTTTTCTGGACATAAGATCTATGGACCAAAAGGCATTGGTGGACTTTATGTTAGACGTAAACCTCGCGTGCGTATTGAAGCCCAAATGCATGGTGGTGGACATGAACGCGGTATGCGTTCTGGTACTTTACCGGTACACCAAATTGTGGGTATGGGTGAAGCATACCGTATAGCAAAAGAAGAGATGGCAACAGAAATGCCACGTCTTTTAGCACTAAAAACTCGTTTATGGAATGGATTAAAAGATATTGAAGAAGTCTATCTTAATGGTTCATTAGAGCATGGTGTGGCTAACATTTTAAATGTTAGTTTTGCTTATATTGAAGGTGAATCTCTCATGATGGCGCTAAAAGATTTAGCTGTATCATCTGGTTCAGCATGTACTTCTGCAAGTTTAGAGCCATCTTATGTATTACGGGCGCTGGGACTTAATGATGAACTGGCCCATAGCTCAATAAGATTTTCATTTGGTCGATTTAGTACAGAAGAAGAAGTAGATTATGTAATCAAATTAATCAAAGATTCTATCGGTAAATTAAGAGATCTTTCTCCGCTTTGGGAAATGTTTAAAGATGGTGTTGATTTAACAAAAATTAAATGGTCAGCCCATTAAAAATTAGGAGTAAATTATGGCATACAGTGAAAAAGTCGTCGATCATTATGAAAATCCTCGCAATGTAGGTTCTTTCGATCAAAATGATCCGAATGTTGGAAGTGGTATGGTTGGTGCACCAGCATGTGGCGATGTAATGCGATTACAAATTAAAGTTAATGATGATGGCATTATTGAAGATGCCAAATTTAAAACTTATGGCTGCGGTAGTGCAATTGCCTCAAGTTCATTAGTGACTGAATGGATTAAAGGTAAATCATTAGATGAAGCTGAAGCAATAAAAAATACTGATATAGCAAAAGAATTAGCTTTACCTCCGGTTAAAATTCACTGTTCAATTTTAGCTGAAGACGCCATCAAAGCAGCAATTGATGACTATAAAACCAAAAAAGGACAACGTTAATGGCAATTACATTAACTGATAGCGCAGCAAATCGAGTTCAGGCCTTTTTAGCTAACAGAGGTAAAGGTGTTGGGCTTCGGTTAGGCGTTAAAACTTCTGGCTGTTCTGGAATGGCTTATGTATTAGAATTTGCTGATATTATTAATGATGATGATAGTGTTTTTGAAGATAAAGATGTCAAAGTTATCGTTGACAAAAAGAGCTTAGTTTATATTGATGGAACAGAGCTTGATTTTGTCAAAGAAGGTCTAAATGAAGGCTTTAAATTCAATAACCCTAACGCTAGCAATGAATGTGGTTGTGGCGAAAGTTTTAATGTTTAATGGGACATGAATTGTGATTAATTACTTTGAATTATTTCAATTACCAATCCAATTACCTATTGATAGTGGTCAGTTAACGGCCAACTATCAACAATTGCAACGTCAATATCATCCCGATAACTTTACCAATGCAAATGATAATGAAAAAATGGCCATTATTCAGAAATCAGCGATGATCAATGATGGTTATCAGACCCTGAAAAATCCGATAAAAGCGGCTGAATATTTTTTGTCTTTGCAAGGTTTTGATGTGGCAACAGAGCAAAATATTATTCATGATGCCGATTTCTTAATGGAACAATTTAGTTTGCGTGAAAAATTGGACGATATTGAAAATCAGAATAATGTTGATCTGTTAGATGATTTTCATTCCGAAATTTCGCAACGAAAAAAACAAGTCTATCATCAGCTATTGCAACATATGTCCCAACAAGATTGGCAAAACGCAGTTAATCAAATCTATAAACTCCGTTATCTGACTAGATTGATTGAACAGATCGAAAAGTTACAAGAAAAGCAATTTGCTTTATAATTTAAGATTAAGTAACACATCAATTAGAGATAGATCAAATGGTATTATTACAGATTAGTGAACCGGGACAAACACCAGAACCCCATCAACGTCGATTAGCTATTGGCATAGATCTAGGTACAACTAATTCTTTAGTGGCAACAGTTCGTAGTGGGCAAGAAGACGTTTTACCTGATTTAGACGGTAATGCATTATTACCATCGGTTGTGCATTATGGCCTAGACTATGATGATAATACTATTATTACGGTCGGTAAAAATGCTAAAACTAATGCAGCCAATGATCCATTTAATACGGTTAGTTCCGTAAAACGCTTAATGGGAAGAAGTTTAACTGATATTGATAGTTCGCGCTTTCCTTATACTTTTTCACAAACTGATAATGGTGTTCCTTTATTAAATTTACCTAATCAACAAGTGAATCCAGTACAAGTTTCAGCTGAGATTTTGATTGCTTTGGTTGATCGAGCAAAACAAAGCTTAGATGGTGAGATTGATGGTGCAGTAATAACAGTACCAGCTTATTTTGATGATGCGCAAAGACAAGCAACTAAGGATGCGGCTAAATTAGCTGGATTACATGTTTTAAGATTACTGAATGAACCAACAGCTGCTGCTATCGCGTATGGCTTAGATTCAGGTAAAGAAGGTGTTATTGCTGTTTATGATTTAGGTGGTGGAACATTTGATATCTCTATTTTACGCCTACATAAAGGTGTATTTGAAGTTTTAGCAACTGGCGGCGATTCAGCACTTGGTGGTGATGATTTTGACCGATTACTTGCTGATTATTTAAAAACGCAGTTAGGTTTAAATAACAATTCTGACCCATATATAAACCAGAAAATTATCGATGAAGCTGTTAAAATTAAAATTTTACTAAGTCAGCAAGATTCTGCTTTAGTAAATATACAAGGGCAGTCTTTCTCAATAACCCGTAAACAATTTGAAGACTTAATTGAGCCTCTAGTTAAACGAACATTGGCTGTTTGTCGCCGAGCGTTGAAAGATGCGCAAATTGATTTTGATGAAGTTAGTGAAGTTGTGATGGTCGGTGGTTCAACTCGAGTGCCATTAGTAAGACAATTAGTTGGTCACTATTTCAAAATAGAACCATTAACGTCGATTGATCCCGATAAAGTTGTTGCTATTGGCGCAGCAATTCAAGCTGATATATTGGTTGGCAATAAACCTGATTCAGACATGTTATTGCTGGATGTTATTCCTTTATCTTTAGGGATTGAAACTATGGGGGAATTAGTTGAAAAAATTATTCCTCGTAATAGTACAATTCCATGCGCCCGTGCACAAGAGTTTACCACATTTAAAGATGGTCAAACGGCGATGATGATTCATGTTTTGCAAGGTGAACGAGAAAGTGTTGCCGATTGCAGGTCATTAGCAAAATTTACTTTGCGAGGGATCCCTCCTATGCCTGCAGGTGGTGCGCATATTCGAGTTACCTTTCAAGTCGATGCTGATGGTTTATTGAGTGTCACTGCAATGGAAAAATCGACAGGGATTGAGGCGGCGATTCAAGTTAAGCCTTCTTATGGACTGTCTGAACATGAAATTGCTAGCATGATTCAAGATTCAATCAATTATGCAAATCAAGATAAACAACTAAGAAAGCTCGCCGAGCAGAAAGTAGAGGCAGCCAGAGTCCTTGAAACATTACAATCTGCTCTAGATAAAGATGCCGATTTATTAAATGAAGAAGAACTTAATCTTATCTTGAATACTAAACAACAATTGCAACAAGCAACGGAATCTGACGATTGTTCTTTGATTGAGCAGCAAATAAAGATTGTTGATAACACAACACAAACCTTTGCTGCTAAACGTATGAATAGATCAATACGTGATGCCTTAACAGGGCATAGCGTTGATGATATTTAACCAATGAGATTATTATGCCAAAAATTACCTTTTTACCAAATGCTGAGCTTTGTCCTGAAGGAAAAACTGTTGAGGCTGAAGAAGGCGAATCGATATTAGATGTCGCTTTGCGCAATGATATCGAAATAGAGCATGCTTGTGAAATGTCTTGTGCATGTTCAACTTGTCATTGTATTGTTCGAAAAGGATTTGACTCACTTGAAGAAAGTGATGAACAAGAAGATGATATGCTAGATAAAGCTTGGGGTGTCGAGCCTCATAGTCGTTTAAGTTGCCAAGCTAGGGTGACCAATGAAGATCTTGAAGTGGAAATCCCAAGATATAGCCTAAATCATGCTAAAGAAGATCATTAATTAGTCGCCTTCATGGCGACATCATTCTGTAAAAACGGCTTTCCTCAAATTTTTTGCTTGTGATAATTATCACATTTTCATTACCTAATTTACTTAACTGCTTTTAACTTAATAACGATTCTGATATAGTCGTAGTCTAAACATATGCTTAAAAATAAACAGGTGTTTATGAATAAAAGAGAAAAGCAGATCCTCACGATTATTCGCAAAGATCCCTTCATCCAACAGCAAGCGATTGCTGAAATGTTAGGCATTACCCGTTCTAGTGTCGCTGGTTACATTATGACTTTGACTCAAAAAGGTTATATAAAAGGAAAAGGTTATCTTTTGTCTGAACATAATCATGTAGTTGTTGTTGGTTCTTGTAACATGGATGTGACTGGATATTCAGATGAAAAATTAGTTTATCAAGATTCTAATCCAGGTAAGATTCGTTGTACTCCTGGTGGTGTGGGGCGAAATATTGCTGAAAATTTGGCGCTTTTAGGACTTGATACCCATCTTATCTCAATGATTGGTGATGATTTTTATGGTGCCCAGCTTATTGAACATACCCGAAAAGCAGGTGTTAATATGGAGCATTGCCATGTAATAAAAGGCGACAGTACTTCAACTTACCTCTCTCTGCTTGATGAATCAGGAGAAATGGTGATAGCTATTAATGATATGGATATTATTAACAAGCTAACACCAAGTTTATTAAATGAATCTAAGCAGTTAATTCAGCATGCTAAATTACTGGTTATCGACTGTAATTTGCAACAAGAAGCATTAACATGGCTGTTTAATAATGCAGGAGAAGTGCCTATTTTTGTTGATACTGTATCTGCATTTAAATCTCATAAGATTAAAGCTTGGTTGTCATATATTCATACTTTAAAACCTAACCGATTAGAAGCTGAAATTTTAAGTGGAATAAAAATCGAAACCAATGACGATATTCCTAAAGTGGTTGACTGGTTCCATCAGCAAGGTGTGCAACGAATTGCAATTAGTGCTGGTGCTGATGGTGTTTATTATAGCGAAATCAATGGTGATCGTGGTTGGTCTGCATCCATTCCAACTGATATTGTCAGCGTTACTGGTGCTGGTGATGCCATGCTTGCAGGGCTTGTTCAAGGTTACTTGAATGGACTGAGTTTTTATCAAAGTGTGCGATTTGGTCAAGCTTGTTCGGCATTAACATTATCATCTGAATTTACTAATAATCCTAATTTATCAATTAATTGTGTTCAAAATATTTTGGAGTCCCTTTCATGAACAATGTGTCTAAATATAATCAATATCTTGATATTTCGCCTGAAGTTAAACAAGCTCTTGAAAATAATCAACCGGTTGTGGCATTAGAATCTACCATTATTTCACATGGTATGCCATATCCACAAAATGTTGAAACTGCATTAAAAGTAGAAGAAATTGTCAGAAAAAATGGCGCAATACCTGCCACTATTGCTGTAATTAATGGTCGTTTAAAAGCTGGTTTGTCAAAAGAAGAGATAACAATTCTTGGTAAAGAAGGATTAAATGTAACTAAAGTGAGTCGTCGAGATTTACCAGTAGTTGTAGCTAATAAACAAAATGGTGCAACTACCGTTGCCGCAACTATGATTATCGCTGAATTAGCCGGTATTCGTGTGTTTGCAACTGGTGGTCTAGGTGGTGTTCATCGTGGGGCAGAACATACATTTGATATTTCAGCCGATCTTCAAGAACTTGCGAATACTAGTGTTGCAGTTGTTTGTGCTGGAGCTAAATCAATTTTAGACTTAGGTTTAACTATGGAATATCTAGAAACATTTGGTGTTCCTGTGGTTGGCTATCAGACTGATAAACTACCATCATTCTTTAGTCGAACCAGCCCATTTGATGTTAGTGTCAAACTAGATAGTGCAAAACAAATAGCTGAAATGATTAAGGTAAAATGGGATTTAGGCTTAAATGGTGGGGTTGTGGTTGCTAATCCTATTCCAACAGAATATGCAATGGATGAAGAGTCAATTTCAACAGCAATTGAAAAAGCATTAAAAGAATCAGTTGAACAAGGCATTAAAGGTAAAGAAACTACCCCATTTTTATTGGCAAAAGTGGTGGAATTAACTGGTGGTGATAGTTTAGAAGCAAATATCAACCTAGTCTTTAATAATGCAAAATTAGCTTCTGAAATTGCGATGAATTATTGCAATAGCAAATAAATTTAATGCAAATAAAGATTGTATTTTGTAATCTAAACTGCTTTTAAATAATGAAACAGCATCACTATGATTACTGTTTCATTATTAGCTAATCAATTAGATAATTATACACAAGTTTTTATAATTACTCCTTGCATTAGCAAATAAATCCCGTATAATTGTCGCACTTTGTTTGCTGATTTTTCAATAAACAAATGCGTAAAAAGATATAGTCTTTATGTCAAAATATCGAATTATATCAACAATATCTCCGATTTGGAGATTACGAAAAGAACGGATTACACTCTCCTGTCAATCGAAACAGGGCAAGAGGAGTAATCTTTTGTTATAACTTTTAAATAGTGGAGCTCTGGTCTCATGTCGAACCAAAGAATCCGTATCCGGTTAAAAGCGTTTGATCATCGTTTGATTGATCAATCAACTGCTGAAATTGTAGAAACTGCGAAGCGCACTGGCGCACAAGTTCGTGGTCCTATTCCATTACCGACACGCAAAGAGCGTTTCACAGTATTGATTTCTCCGCACGTTAATAAAGATGCGCGTGATCAATATGAGATTCGCACTCATAAACGTCTAGTTGATATTGTAGAGCCAACTGAAAAAACAGTTGATGCTTTAATGCGTCTAGATCTTGCTGCCGGTGTTGATGTGCAGATCAGTTTAGGTTAATCCTAAGCTGAATGATTGAGAGGTCGAAACAATGATTGGTTTAATCGGTCGTAAAGTAGGAATGACACGAATCTTCACCGAAGAGGGTGTTTCTATTCCTGTCACCGTAGTTGAAGTTCAAAGCAACCGCGTTACTCAAGTTAAAACACTTGAAAATGACGGTTATCAAGCTATTCAGGTTACTACTGGCAGCAAAAAAGCAAGCCGCGTAAACAAACCTGAAGCAGGTCATTTCGCTAAGGCTGGCGTTGAAGCTGGTCGTGGTCTATGGGAATTCCGTTTTGAAGAAGGCGAATATACTGTAGGTCAAAGCATTAACGTTGATATTTTTACAGACGTTAAAAAAGTTGATGTTACTGGTACATCTAAAGGTAAAGGTTTCGCTGGCGTAACTAAACGTTGGAATTTCCGCACTCAAGATGCTACTCATGGTAACTCTTTGGCACACCGTGGTCATGGCTCTATTGGTCAAAACCAAACTCCAGGTAAAGTGTTCAAAGGTCGTAAAATGGCAGGTCACTTAGGTAATGAACGTGTAACTGTTCAAAACTTAGATATTGTACGTGTTGATGCTGAACGTAACCTTTTATTAATTAAAGGAGCAGTACCAGGCGCGATCAATAGTGACGTAATTGTTAAACCGGCAATCAAGGCTTAACGTCGAGGAGATAGAGATGGAATTAGTAGTAAAAGACGCGCAAGCGCTTTCTGTTTCCGAAACTACCTTCGGACGTGAGTTTAATGAAGCGTTAGTTCACCAAGTAGTTGTTGCTTATGCATCTGCTGCTCGTCAAGGCTCTCGCGCACAAAAAACTCGTGCAGAAATCGCTGGTTCAGGCAAAAAACCATGGCGTCAAAAAGGCACAGGTCGTGCTCGTTCAGGTTCTATTAAGAGCCCAATCTGGCGTAGTGGTGGTGTAACATTTGCAGCAAAACCACAAGATCATAGCCAAAAAGTTAACCGTAAAATGTATCGTGGTGCATTAAAGAGTATTTTCTCTGAATTAGTGCGTCAAGAACGTTTAATCGTGGTTGAAACATTTACTGTTGAAGCACCTAAGACTAAATTATTAACTCAGAAATTAAATGATATGAACCTAAAAGATGTTCTAATCATTACCTCTGAAGTTGATGAAAATCTTTTCTTAGCAGCACGTAACTTATATAAAGTTGATGTGCGTGATGTGGCAGGTATTGATCCAGTTAGTTTGATTGCATTTGACAAAGTGGTTATCACTGTTGATGCCGTTAAACAAGTAGAGGAGATGTTAGCATGATTCGTGAAGAGCGTCTGCTTAAAGTCCTGCGAGCACCACATGTTTCTGAAAAAGCATCTATTTCAATGGAAAAAACAAATACATTAGTATTGAAAGTTGCTAAAGATGCTACTAAGAGAGAGATTAAAGCCGCAGTTGAACAACTATTTGAAGTCAAAGTAGATGACGTTAATACTCTTGTTGTTAAAGGCAAAGTAAAACGTCGTGGTCAACAAATCGGTCGCCGTAGCGACTGGAAAAAAGCTTACGTTACTTTAGCAGAAGGTCAAAATTTAGACCTTGCTGGCGTCGCTGAGTAATTCGGAGGAGTAAGAACAATGGCAGTTGTTAAGTGTAAACCTACATCTCCGGGTCGTCGCCACGTTGTTAAAGTGGTTAACCCAGAGTTGCATAAAGGTAAGCCTTATGCACCGTTGCTTGATACAAAAAGCAAAACTGGTGGTCGCAATAATAATGGTCGTATCACTACCCGTCATATCGGTGGTGGTCATAAACAACATTATCGTATTGTCGACTTTAAGCGTAATAAAGATGGTATTCCAGCAGTTGTTGAACGTTTGGAATATGATCCGAACCGTAGTGCAAATATTGCATTGGTTCTATATAAAGACGGTGAACGTCGTTATATTTTAGCGCCTAAAGGCTTAAAAGCAGGTGATCAGATCCAATCTGGTGTTGATGCAGCGATTAAAACAGGTAACTGTTTACCAATGCGCAATATTCCAGTAGGTTCTACCGTGCATAATATTGAAATGAAACCAGGTAAAGGCGGACAACTTGCTCGCTCAGCTGGTAGCTATGTTCAAATCGTTGCTCGTGATGGTGCTTATGTAACATTACGTCTACGTTCAGGTGAAATGCGTAAAGTATTATCTGATTGCCGTGCCACTATTGGTGAAGTGGGTAACTCAGAACATATGCTTCGCGTACTAGGTAAAGCGGGTGCAACGCGTTGGCGTGGTGTTCGTCCTACTGTTCGTGGTACAGCAATGAACCCGGTAGACCATCCACATGGTGGTGGTGAAGGTCGTAACTTTGGTAAACATCCTGTGTCTCCATGGGGTCAAAAAGCCAAAGGATTGAAAACGCGCAGCAACAAACGTACTGATAAGTATATTGTTCGCCGTCGCAATAAGAAATAATTAATATAGAGGATTAGCTATGCCACGTTCTCTCAAGAAGGGTCCTTTTATTGACCTACACTTGCTGAAGAAGGTAGAGAAAGCGGTGGAAAGCGGGGACAAGAAACCAATTCGTACTTGGTCCCGTCGTTCAACGATCTTTCCTAACATGATCGGATTGACCATCGCTGTCCATAATGGTCGTCAGCACGTTCCAGTTTATGTTTCCGACGAAATGGTTGGTCATAAATTGGGTGAATTCGCGCCGACTCGTACTTATCGCGGCCACGCTGCGGATAAGAAAGCTAAGAAGAAATAAGTAGGAGAAAGAGATGGAAACAATTGCAAAGTACCGCCACGCTCGTTCTTCTGCACAAAAAGTTCGCTTAGTTGCAGATCTTGTTCGCGGTAAAAAAGTGTCTCAGGCACTTGATATTTTAACGTACACCAATAAAAAAGCGGCTGTACTTGTTAAAAAAGTATTAGAGTCTGCTATTGCTAATGCAGAGCATAACGATGGTGCTGATATTGATGATCTGAAAGTTGCGAAAATTTTCGTAGACGAAGGCCCAACCATGAAGCGTATTATGCCTCGTGCGAAAGGTCGTGCAGATCGAATTTTGAAGCGTACGAGTCACATCACCGTGATCGTCTCAGATCGCTAGGCTGGAGAATAGCAATGGGTCAAAAAGTAAATCCAAATGGTATCCGACTAGGCATCGTCAAGCCTTGGACATCTACATGGTATTCGGGTACAAAGACATTCGCTGATAATTTAGAAAGTGATTTTAGAGTGCGTGAATTCTTAAATAAAGAATTAGCACAAGCATCAATCTCTAAAATTGTTATCGATCGTTCAGCAGAAACTAACGTTCGCATTACTATTCACACTGCTCGTCCAGGTATTGTGATTGGTAAAAAAGGTGAGGACGTTGAAAAATTACGTAATGCCGTAGCTTCTATTGTCAATAAATACAAAGACAAAAAAGAGAAACGTGATGTTGCAGTACAAATTAATATTGCTGAAGTTCGTAAACCAGAACTAGATGCTAAATTAGTTGCTGACAGTATTACCTCTCAGTTAGAACGCCGTGTTATGTTCCGTCGTGCAATGAAACGTGCGGTACAAAATGCAATGAAGGCGGGTGCTAAAGGTATCAAAGTTGAAGTAAGTGGTCGTTTGGGCGGCGCTGAAATTGCTCGTAGTGAGTGGTACCGTGAAGGTCGCGTACCATTACATACATTAAGAGCGGACATCGACTATGGTTTATCAGAAGCATTGACAACCTATGGTATTATTGGTGTTAAAGTGTGGATCTTCAAAGGTGAGATCCTTGGTGGTATGGCTGCCGTTGAACAAGCAGAAAAACAACCTGCTGCTCAACCGAAAAAGCAGCGCAAAGGCCGAAAACAATAAGGAGCGTCGCTGATGTTACAACCAAAGCGTACAAAATTCCGTAAAGTGCACAAGGGCCGCAATCGTGGTCTTGCTGTGAGTACTGATGTAAGTTTCGGTACATTCGGTCTTAAGGCTGTGGGTCGTGGTCGTTTGACTGCGCGCCAGATCGAAGCAGCACGTCGTGCAATGACTCGTGCAGTTAAGCGTCAAGGTAAAATCTGGATTCGAGTTTTCCCTGATAAACCAATTACTGAAAAACCACTTGAAGTGCGTATGGGTAAAGGTAAGGGTAACGTTGAATACTGGGTTGCTCAGATTCAACCAGGTAAAGTCCTTTATGAAATGGACGGTGTACCGGAAGAAGTTGCTCGTGAAGCATTTGCGTTGGCAGCTGCAAAACTGCCAATTAAAACCACCTTTGTGATTAAGACGGTGATGTAAATGAAAGCAAAAGAGCTACGCGAAAAAAGCGTTGAAGAGTTAAATACTGAACTTCTTAATTTATTACGTGAGCAATTTAACTTACGTATGCAATTAGCTGGAGGTCAGTTAACACAAACTCATATGTTAAAACAAGTGCGTCGTAATATTGCACGAGTTAAAACGTTATTAACTGAGAAGGCGGGTGCGTAATATGACTACTGAAGTAAAAATTCGTACTCAGCAAGGTCGTGTTATTAGCGACAAAATGGATAAATCTATTACTGTAGCTATTGAACGTAAAGTGAAGCATCCGTTATATGGTAAGTTCATTAAACGTACGACTAAATTGCATGTACATGATGAAAACAACGAGTGTGGTATTGGTGATACTGTAGAAATTAAAGAGTGTCGTCCATTATCAAAAACCAAATCTTGGACTCTTGTTCGAATCGTTGAAAAAGCAGTTAGCTAATCTTTTTGATTAAAAACTGTACATAATATAATAAACGGCTCACCAGCCGTTTATTTTATGCTATCCATTTCATTTGAGTGGTGTTATACTATGCGCCCTCACGTAAGTGGGTTTTTGGTTGTCTATTCTTATCCATGGTAGTTGAGGTGGATGAAGGTAGATTAGACAATAATTAATTTATACGGAGCATTAAAATGATCCAAGAACAGACTAGGCTCGATGTTGCTGATAACTCTGGCGCACGTAGCGTAATGTGTATCAAGGTTCTCGGTGGATCGCATCGTCGTTATGCAGCGGTAGGTGATATCATCAAAGTTACCATTAAAGAAGCTATTCCACGTGGTAAAGTTAAAAAAGGTGATGTACTTAAAGCTGTGGTGGTGCGCACTCGAAAAGGTGTTCGTCGTCCTGATGGATCTGTCATTCGTTTCGATCGCAATGCTTGTGTTATTTTAAATAATAACAGTGAGCAACCGATTGGTACGCGTATTTTTGGACCGGTCACTCGTGAACTTCGTTCTGAGAAGTTTATGAAGATCATTTCATTAGCACCAGAAGTACTGTAAGGAGCGGGTAATGGCAGCTAAAATCCGTCGAGAAGATGAAGTTATCGTGTTAGCCGGTAAAGATAAAGGTAAACGCGGTAAAGTAAAAAGTGTTTTGTCTACTGGTAAAGTGATTGTTGAAGGTATCAATTTGGTGAAAAAACACCAAAAACCAGTACCTGCATTAAATCAAGAAGGTGGAATTGTTGAGAAAGAAGCGCCAATTAACGTTTCTAACGTTGCAATTTTTAACCTTGATACAGGCAAAGCAGATCGCGTAGGCTTTCGTTTTGAAGACGGTAAAAAAGTCCGTTTTTATAAGTCTACTAATAAATTAATCAATTAAGTAATTTGGAGTGTACGATGGCGAAACTGCATGATTACTACAAAGCACAGGTAGTAAATAAACTGCAAGAACAGTTTGGCTACAAATCTGTCATGCAAGTCCCTCGGATCGAAAAGATCACCTTGAATATGGGTGTGGGTGAAGCAATTACTGATAAGAAATTATTAGATAATGCTGTTGCAGATTTAGCAGCAATCAGTGGTCAAAAACCACTAGTCACTAAAGCACGCAAATCAGTTGCTGGTTTTAAAATCCGTCAAGGGTATCCTATTGGTTGTAAAGTCACTTTACGTGGCGAACGTATGTGGGAATTTTTTGAACGTCTAGTTTATATTGCTCTTCCTCGTACTCGAGATTTTCGTGGTTTAAGCGCAAAATCTTTCGATGGTCGTGGTAACTATAGCATGGGTGTTCGTGAACAAATCGTTTTCCCTGAAATCGATTATGATAAAGTTGATCGTGTTCGTGGTTTAGATATCACTATCACAACAACTGCACAATCTGATGAAGAAGGCCGAGCTTTATTATCTGCCTTTAACTTCCCATTTCGTAAGTAAGGTAGGGCATAATGGCTAAACAATCAATGATTGAACGCGATAAGAAACGCGTAAAGCTAGCAGAAAAATATTTTGCAAAGCGTCAAGAATTAAAAGCGATTATCTCTGATCTTAATGCATCAGATGAAGATCGTTGGAATGCAGTGCTTAAATTGCAAACGCTTCCTCGTGATTCTAGTCCATCACGTCAACGTCGTCGTTGTCGTCAAACCGGTCGTCCTCATGGCGTCCTTCGTAAGTTTGGTTTAAGCCGTATTAAGGTTCGTGAATCAGCCATGCGTGGTGAGATTCCTGGTCTTAAAAAGGCAAGTTGGTAATCAGGGGAGTGTTATAGATGAGCATGCAAGATCCTATAGCAGATATGTTGACCCGCATTCGTAACGGTCAAGCTGCGAATAAAGTTGCAGTCACCATGCCTTCCTCTAAGCTAAAAGTGGCAATTGCCAATGTGCTAAAAGAAGAAGGTTATATCGGGGACTATAAAGTAGTTGGTGACACTAAACCAGAATTGGAAATCACTTTAAAATATTTCCAAGGTAAGGCTGTAGTAGAAAGTATTAAACGTGTTAGCCGTCCAGGTTTACGTATTTATAAACGTAAAGATGAATTACCAAAAGTAATGGCTGGATTAGGTATTGCAGTTGTTTCTACTTCTAAAGGTGTTATGACTGATCGTGCAGCACGCCAAGCAGGTCTTGGTGGTGAAATTATCTGCTACGTAGCGTAAGGGAGAAAAAAATGTCTCGTGTTGCAAAAGCACCTGTCGTTGTTCCTGCGGGCGTAGAGGTAAAACTCAATGGTCAGGTAATTACGATTAAAGGTAAAAATGGCGAGTTATCTCGTGAAATAAATAAAGCTGTTGTTATTAATCAAGAAGAAGGCCAAATTACATTTGCGCCTCGTGACGGTTTTGCTGACGCTTGGGCTCAAGCAGGTACTGCTCGTGCATTGATTAATGCAATGGTTATTGGTGTTACTGAAGGTTTTACTAAAAAACTTCAGCTAGTTGGTGTCGGTTATCGTGCACAAGTTAAAGGTAATACAATTGGTTTATCTCTTGGTTATTCACATCCAATTGATCATGAATTACCTGCAGGTGTAACAGCTGAATGTCCTTCTCAAACTGAAATCGTTCTGAAAAGTGCTGATAAACAGTTAATTGGACAAGTAGCTGCTGATATCCGTGCTTATCGTCGTCCTGAACCTTATAAAGGTAAAGGTGTTCGTTACGCAGATGAAGTTGTGCGTACTAAAGAAGCTAAGAAAAAGTAAGGTAACACTATGGATAAGAAATCAGCTCGTATCCGTCGTGCAACTAAAGCGCGTCGTAAGATGCAAGAACTACTTGCAACTCGCTTGGTAGTTCACCGTACTCCGCGTCATATTTATGCGCAGATTATCGCACCAAACGGATCAGAAGTACTGGCAGCGGCTTCAACATTAGAAAAAGCTATCAGTGAAAGTTTAAAATACACTGGAAACAAAGATGCAGCAGCAGCAGTTGGTAAAGCAATTGCAGAACGCGCATTAGCGAAAGATATCAAAGAAGTTTCTTTTGATCGTTCAGGTTTCCAATATCATGGTCGAGTTCAGGCGCTAGCAGATGCTGCTCGCGAAGCTGGCCTACAGTTCTAAGGTAGGAGTTAAAGATGTCAAACATCGAAAAACAAGCTGGTGAACTGCAGGAAAAACTAATCGCAGTTAACCGAGTTTCTAAAACCGTAAAAGGTGGTCGTATTTTTAGTTTTTCTGCACTAACAGTGGTTGGTGACGGTAATGGCCGCGTTGGTTTTGGATATGGTAAAGCACGTGAAGTGCCAGCAGCAATCCAAAAAGCAATGGAAAAAGCACGTCGTAATATGATTAACGTTGCGTTAAATAACGATACTTTACAGCATCCAGTTAAAGGTGCTCACACAGGTTCTCGTGTTTACATGCAACCAGCATCAGAAGGTACTGGTATCATCGCCGGTGGTGCAATGCGTGCTGTATTAGAAGTTGCTGGTGTTCGTAACGTTCTAGCTAAAGCATATGGTTCTACTAACCCAATTAACGTGGTTCGTGCGACTATTGATGGCTTAGAAAATATGAAATCTCCAGAAATGGTTGCTGCTAAGCGTGGTAAAACCGTCGAAGAAATTTTGGGGTAATTAGCCATGGCAAAGACAATTAAAATTACACAAACTCGTAGTTCTATTGGCCGTCTACCGAAGCATAAAGCAACGTTAGTTGGTTTAGGATTACGTCGTATTGGTCATACTGTTGAACGTGAAGATACACCTGCAATCCGCGGTATGGTAAACCAAGTTTATTACATGGTTAAAGTTGAGGAGTAATAGTAATGCGTTTAAATACTTTATCTCCTGCTGAAGGTTCAAAGCATGCATCTAAGCGCGTGGGCCGAGGAATCGGTTCAGGACTAGGTAAAACAGGTACTCGTGGTGTTAAAGGTCAAAAATCACGTTCAGGTGGCGGCGTTCGTCGTGGCTTCGAAGGCGGTCAAATGCCTTTATATCGTCGTTTACCAAAATTTGGTTTTACCTCACGTAAAGCTATGGTAACAGCACAAGTTCGTCTTTCTGATTTAATGAAAGTTGAAGGTGATATTGTTGACCTAAATAGCTTGAAAGTTGCTAATGTGATTAATTCACAAATCGAATATGCAAAAATTATGTTATCTGGAGAAGTGACTAAACCAGTAACAGTTCGTGGTATTCGAGTAACTAAAGGTGCTAAAGCTGCAATTGAAGCTGCTGGCGGAAAAATTGAGGAATAATTAGAAAGATGGCAAAGCAACCAGGATTAGATTTTCAAAGCACACGAGGCGGTAGTGGTGAGCTTAAAAGACGTTTATTATTTGTGCTTTTAGCGCTTATTGTTTTCCGTCTTGGTTCTTACGTTCCGGTTCCTGGTATTGATACTAAAGCGTTATCGGACTTACTACAATCATCATCTAATGGTATTGTTGGTATGTTCAATATGTTCTCTGGTGGTGCTTTAAGCCGTGCTTCAATTTTTGCTTTAGGGATAATGCCTTATATTTCTTCATCTATTATTGTGCAGTTATTAACGGCAATTAACCCTAAACTAGCAGAATTGAAGAAAGAAGGTGAATCAGGTCGTAAAAAAATCAGTCAGTACACCCGTTATGGCACATTAGCTTTAGCGATTGTACAAGCGGTTGGTATTGCGACTGGTTTACCGAATATTCCTGGTTACAGTCATGTTGTGATTAACCCAGGATTTTCTTTCTATTTTATTGCATCGATTAGCTTAGTTACTGGCACTATGTTTCTTATGTGGTTGGGTGAGCAAATCACGGAACGCGGTGTAGGTAATGGTATTTCTATCATTATCTTTGCTGGTATTGTGGCAAGTCTTCCTCATGCAATATATGAAACAATTGAACAAGCTCGTTCTGGTTCATTGCATCCGATTTTATTATTAGTCGTTGCAGCATTAGTGGTTGGTGTGACTTACTTTGTTGTTTTTGTTGAACGTGGTCAACGACGTATCGTTGTTAATTATGCACAAAGACAGCAAG
The DNA here is from genome assembly GCF_016101145.1 of Gilliamella sp. W8145. Lineage (NCBI taxonomy): Bacteria > Pseudomonadati > Pseudomonadota > Gammaproteobacteria > Orbales > Orbaceae > Gilliamella > Gilliamella sp. W8145. Next base: position 122,520 of record NZ_JACFRC010000004.1, on the reverse strand, counting down.
GCCGTCGTGTGTATGCCGCACAAAGTACACATTTACCATTGAAGATTAATATGGCAGGTGTTATTCCTGCAATATTTGCTTCAACAATTATTATGTTACCATCAATGATGGCTTCTTGGTTCCAAGGAAATGGTGAAGGATGGAGATATATCTTTGTTCTTATTGGACAATATTTTTCTCATGATCAACCGTTATACATAATCTTTTTTGCAGCAGCGATTATTTTCTTCTGTTTCTTCTACACAGCATTGGTTTTCAATCCTAGAGAAACAGCAGATCAGTTAAAGAAATCTGGTGCATTTATTCCAGGTATCCGTCCAGGTGAACAAACATCGAAGTATATTGACAAAGTAATGACTCGTTTAACGCTAATTGGCGCTATTTACATTACTCTTGTATGTTTGGTACCAATGTTTATGACAAGTGCAATGAAAGTTCCAGTTCAATTTGGTGGAACATCATTATTAATTGTAGTTGTTGTAATCATGGATTTTATGGCACAAGTACAGACTTTAATGATGCCAAATCGTTATGAGTCAGTGTTAAAGAAAGCGAATCTTAAAGGCTACGGCCGATAAGTTAGCCAGAAGTTACGGAGAAAAAAATGAAAGTTCGTGCTTCAGTCAAGAAATTATGCAGAAATTGTAAAATCATCAAACGCAATGGCATCGTTCGTGTTATTTGCATTGAAGGTAAACATAAACAACGTCAAGGTTAATATTATTTAACTGTAAAGTTGAACTTTTGCATATTTTACTTGCCAAAGTATAGTAAAGCTGGCTAGAATAGCCAGCCTAAAAAATTTTTTTGTAGATCCATCGTTTGAGTATCCTGAAAACGGGCTTTTCAGTATGGTGGATCTGCTGAACATTAACAATAAAGGAGTGCATAGTGGCCCGTATAGCAGGCATTAACATTCCTGATCAACAACATACTGTGATTGCGTTACAAGCAATTTATGGTATCGGTAGTACTCGTGCAAAGACAATTTGTGCTGAAGCGGGTATTCCTGAAAATGTTAAGATCAGAGAACTATCTGAAGATCAGATTGAACAGTTACGCGAACAAGTCGCTAAATTCACTGTTGAAGGTGATTTACGTCGTGAAGTAACTATGAGTATCAAGCGTTTATTAGACCTTGGTTGTTATCGTGGTGTGCGTCATCGTCGTGGACTTCCTGTCCGTGGTCAACGCACTAAGACTAACGCTCGTACCCGTAAGGGACCGCGTAAGCCAATCAAGAAATAATTGAGGTGATAATAAATGGCAAAGACACCTGTTCGTACACGTAAACGTGTTAAAAAGCAAGTTTCTGATGGTATAGCTCATATTCATGCATCATTTAACAATACAATCGTAACAATTACCGATCGTCAAGGTAATGCGTTGGGTTGGGCAACCGCTGGTGGTTCTGGTTTCCGCGGCTCTCGTAAGTCAACACCTTTTGCAGCTCAAGTAGCAGCAGAACGTTGTGCCGAAGCTGTAAAAGACTACGGAATTAAGAATCTGGAAGTTATGGTTAAAGGACCTGGTCCTGGTCGTGAGTCAACAATTCGTGCATTAAATGCAGCGGGTTATCGCATCACTAATATTACTGATGTTACTCCGATTCCTCATAACGGTTGTCGTCCACCAAAGAAACGTCGTGTTTAATTTTTTATTAAACATTGAATGTTTATAGGATTATTGGAGAAAAAAAATGGCAAGATATTTGGGACCAAAGCTCAAATTAAGTCGTCGTGAAGGTACAGATTTATTCCTTAAGTCTGGCGTCCGAGCGGTTGACAGTAAATGTAAGTTAGAACAAGCTCCTGGACAACATGGTGCGCGTAAACCGCGTTTATCAGATTATGGTGTTCAGTTACGTGAAAAACAAAAAGTTAGACGTATTTATGGAATTTTAGAGCGTCAATTCCGTAATTACTACAAAAATGCAGCACGTATTAAAGGTAATACAGGTGAAAACCTACTTGCTCTTTTAGAACGTCGCTTAGATAACGTTGTTTATCGTATGGGATTTGGTGCAACTCGCGCTGAAGCTCGTCAATTAGTTAGTCATAAAGCTGTTCTTGTTAATGGTCACGTTGTGAACATCGCATCTTATCAAGTTTCACCTGAAGATGTTATCAGTGTTCGCGAAAAATCAAAAAAACAAGCACGTATTAAAGCCGCTTTAGAGTTAGCTGAACAACGTGAAAAACCAACATGGTTAGAAGTTGATGCTAGCAAAATGGAAGGTGTGTTCAAACGCTTACCAGAACGTTCAGATTTATCTGCTGACATCAACGAACATTTGATCGTCGAACTTTACTCTAAGTAAAGTTTAGCACTTAAGAGAGGACATAATGCAGGGTTCTGTAACAGAGTTTTTAAAACCTCACCTAGTTGACGTTGTTCAATACAGCCCAACTCATGCGAAAGTGACTTTAGAGCCACTTGAGCGTGGTTTTGGACATACTTTAGGTAATGCACTACGCCGCATTTTATTATCATCTATGCCGGGATATGCAGTGACCGAAGTTGAAATTGACGGTGTTCTGCATGAGTATAGTACTAAAGAAGGCGTTCAAGAAGATGTGCTTGATATTCTGCTTAATTTGAAAAAATTAGCGGTTCGTGTACATACCAAAGATGATGTTATGCTGACTTTAAATAAATCAGGCGTTGGTGCTGTAACTGCATCAGATATCACTCATGATGGTGATGTTGAAATTGTTAATCCTGATTTAGTAATTTGTCATCTTACTGATGCCAATGCTTCAATTAGTATGCGTATTCGTGTACAACGAGGACGTGGTTATGTCCCTGCTTCTGCTCGAGTTAAGTCAGAAGATGAAGAGCGACCTATCGGTCGTCTATTAGTTGATGCATGTTATAGTCCAGTTGAGCGTATTGCCTATTCTGTCGATGCTGCTCGTGTGGAACAACGTACCGACTTAGATAAACTTGTTATCGATATGGAAACTAATGGTACTATCGATCCAGAAGAATCTATTCGTCGTGCATCTACTATTTTGGCTGAACAACTTGAAGCTTTTGTTGATTTACGTGATGTACGTCAACCAGAAGTCAAAGAAGATAAACCGGAATTTGATCCAATTCTTTTACGTCCAGTAGATGACTTGGAATTAACTGTTCGGTCTGCTAATTGCTTAAAAGCAGAAGCAGTTCATTATATTGGTGATTTAGTGCAACGTACCGAAGTTGAGTTACTTAAAACCCCTAATCTTGGTAAAAAATCTCTTACTGAAATTAAGGATGTGCTCGCATCTCGTGGTTTATCTTTAGGCATGCGTCTTGAGAATTGGCCACCAGCAAGTATTGTTGAAGACTAAGATAAAATTTATATAAGAAGGATAAAGTTATGCGCCATCGTAAAAGTGGTCGTCAACTGAACCGAAATAGCAGCCATCGTCAAGCGATGTTTCGTAATATGACAAGTTCATTAGTTGAACATGAAATTATCAAAACAACATTGCCTAAAGCAAAAGAGTTGCGTCGTGTCGTTGAGCCGTTAATTACGTTAGCTAAAAGCGATAGCGTAGCTAATCGCCGTCTGGCTTTCGCTCGTATCCGTGATAAAGATACAGTAAAAAAATTATTTTCAGATTTAGGTCCACGTTTTGCTACCCGTCCAGGTGGTTATGTTCGCATTTTAAAATGTGGTTTCCGTGATGGAGATAATGCTCCAATGGCTTATATTGAATTAGTTGATCGCCCTGCAGTAGAAGCAGAAGCAGCAGCTGAATAAATAATTAAAGCTTAAATTAAAACCGGCTAAATAGCCGGTTTTTTATTATCTAGATATTACTAATTTGAGTATTTTTGTTTAATTATGATAAATAAGTCTTCTTTTATAGAATTTTTAAAACTTAATATAAGTTATTGTTAGTATTTGCTCAGTTAAATTATAGTTTTAATATTAACAAATTATTTTTAAATAAAGTAGTAGCTAGGTGATTGGTATTAAATAAAAAGGTGAATAGATTTTAATACCAGTTACCATTTTGGCCGCAGTTGGTTGGATTTGTTTCTTCCATTATTATTTTATTTGCAGTCTGTTTAAGTAATTAACAACGAATCAAGCTGATAGATATACCTAAAGCAATAATAATAGGTTGTTTGCAAACAACTAATGTTATTTTATGGATATAAGCAATAAGTATTGGTGAGCAATTAAGTGAAGGCTCTTTTATTATGAGTTTATCAGTATTAATGGTACCAATTGTTAGTTGGTTCTTTTTTAGAGAAAGGCTATTAGCTATATTTTGGCTTTCATTATCGATTGCTATTGTAGGTCTTGCCTTTTTGTCTTTATCAAATGGTTGTTATTTAAATGTTAATCAACTCTGGTTCTTAATTTCTGTACTAGCTCAAGCAATATTTTTTGTCTTTAATAGTCAATTAGTCCATAAAATAGCAATTTTGCCATTAATTTGTCTACAAATGCTTTGTACTGGCACGTCAAGCATCAGTTTAATCACTTTAATGTGGCTTATCGTTAATATTATTATTGCTACAATTTTACGATTTGTTTTGCAATTAGTTGGACAGAAATATATCCCTGTAAGTAATGCAGTAATAATTATGATTTTAGAGCCTGTATTTACAACTTTGGATGACGTAATTGTTTATTTGGAACCTATGCCATGAGCAAAATGGATTGGTTGCTTCTTGATTTTTATTTCTCTGCTTTTTTATCGAGTGCATAATTTTATTGGTAAAAGTAGATTTTAGAGTCCCTCGAATTATTAAACTCGTAGTTAATAATGAGGAGGCGGTGTTTCTTCTGATAAATTAGCAATATTTGAGGTTTGTGTAGCCTGTAACTTTTGTGACAATAACATTAATTGTTCTTTAAGTTTGCTGATATCTGCTTGAAGAGTAACAACCATTTGATTGAGTTCTTCAATGGTCATTTCTTGGAATGCGACTTTAGTTTCTAATAATTCCAGTTGTTGGTTCATAGTTTATTCATTAATTGGATTAGTAATTTTATATTGTAAGTAAAAGTAATTATAAAATCCATCCTCGTTCTGCAAAAGAAACATACTCTCCTTTACCAATCACAAGGTGATCAACAATGCGAACATCTATTAATTCACAAACTTGTTCAATTTTCTTTGTTAATATCCGGTCAGCTTGACTTGGTTCAGCCAATCCTGATGGATGATTATGAGCTAAAATTAATGCTGCTGCATTGTGTTGTAATGCCCGTCTAGCTACTTCTCTTGGATGAACCTCTACACAATTATAGGTTCCAACAAACATCTCTTCAGAAGTAATAACATGATGCTGATTGTCTAAAAATATCACCATAAAAATTTCACGATCTTTATCCATTAAGCGACTAGCTAGGTAATGATGGGTCAAGCTTGGCGATGTTAAGTAATTTTCATGGCTTATTTTAACTTTCAAATAACGATTAGAAAGTTCAACAACTGCTTTTAACTGAGTATATTTTGCTGTTCCAAGACCTTGCTTTTTACAAAATTCGTCGTGGCTAGCATTTATTAAATGATAAAATGAGCCAAATTCATTTAATAACTTTTGCGATAAATCTAGGACAGGTAAATTACGTATACCTGTGCGTAAGAAAAGAGCGAGTAATTCCGCATCAGATAGTGTTTCGACACCAAATAGTAATAATTTTTCTCGAGGCATTAAGGTGGTTTTTTTTTCTGACATAATTGGATTCTTGTTATTCACACAAAATGCGATTATTAGCTATCTTGTGAAAAATAATAAGTAGAGATATATAACGTTGTGAACTAGCTCGCAGTAATGAAATTATTTTTACAGCAAATAAAAAAAGCGCTTGTTAGCGCTTTTTAACTGGTTATTTATTCGAAAATTAATGACAGCCACATCCGCCGTGACCACCGCCACAACAACCGCTTTCTTCTTCATCTTCATCATGATCATGTCCGCCACAACCGCAGCCACCATGCCCGTGGTCGTGACCGTGTGCACCATGAATATGTCCATGCGATATTTCATCTGGTGTTGCTTCACGAATTGCCAATACTTCGACATTGAAATTTAGATCTTGACCTGCCAGCATATGATTTCCATCGATAGTTACACTATCGCCATCAATTGCAGTAATTTCAACAGGTAAAGAGCCTTGATCAGTGTCAGCAAAAAAACGCATACCGACTTCAAGTTCGTCAACACCAACAAAAACGTCTCGTGGCACATTTTGTACTAGTGCATCATTGAAATCACCATAAGGATTAACTAGTTCAACGTCAAATTTATCACCAACTTGATGGCCTTCTAAGGAATTTTCAAGATCTTGTAATAAGTTTCCTGCACCATGTAGATATTCGAGCGGTGCAACTGTTGTTGCTTCATCAACTAAAACACCATCTTTAGTACGAACTTGATATGCTAAACTTACCACTGTGTTTTTTGCTATTTTCATGTTTTCTCCAACAAACTGTTACTGAGCAAATAGTGTTAGATTTTAACGGAAAAAAATCCATCTGTATGCTATTTTTTCGTATTTTAACAAGTTTTGCTAATGTTTTATTTTTTGAAGTGCTTTTGTTTCAAGAGACCTATTTTAATTGGTAAATAATAGTTGGATAGCTAGTTGAAATCAATTAAGCTGATAGTGTGAATTTTACACAATACTTTATTGTAGCTAATATTAAATTATTGCTAATGACTAAACATAGTGAGGAAAGGGGGATTTTATGTTGAAAGTTAATGATTATTTTGAAGGGAAAGTGAAATCTATCGGCTTTGAAAATGGTTCTACCGGTAAAGTCTCTGTTGGCGTGATGTTACCAGGTGAATATATTTTTAATACTGATAATCCAGAGGAAATGACTGTCATAACTGGTTCACTTAAAGTGTTATTGCCTACGGCAAATGTTTGGCAAATATTTGAAGCTGGCCAAGTTTTTCATATTGCTAAAGAAAGCAAATTCGATGTTCAGGTATCAGAACCAACAGCTTATTTGTGTCGTTACCTCGCAAAATAAAGATACACCAATGTGATACAAATAATGTTATTAAGTTAACCATTAGATTCTATCGCACGATTTATATTCTATTTTAAAATTTGTTCATATGCTATTTGGGCAATGGTTATTTTTAAGATTTTTAAGATTCTATAAAATAGACCTAATGATTATTAAGTTATCTTCATTGCAATTAATTATTAAAAAGCGATAGATAATTTTTAAAATTAAGGTGTTTAGTTTTTGATTTAGATGAGCTGATATAGCAAGAATTTACAGATAAAATGGATTAGTAACAATTTTATGTTTTGAATTAGACAGCAATATCAATTTACTCTATACAAAAGTTTGATTATCTAGAGGTTAAGATAAAAAATATCACGGTGATAAATTAAAAAAATAAGGTGTCAGTTATTCATTCTGGCACCTTATTTACATTTAAGGTTATATTATTTAAGTTCTAATTCATTCATAGCGGCGATACTAAACCCACCATCTACATGAATAACTTCACCGGTAATACCTGAAGATAGGTTTGAACATAAGAATGCTGCTGAATTACCCACATCTTCGATGGTTACTGTACGACGAATAGGGGTAACTGATTCACAATGTGATAACATCTTTTTAAAATCTTTAATACCTGATGCAGCTAAAGTACGAATAGGACCAGCTGAAATCGCATTTACACGTATACCTTCAGGTCCCATTGCATTTGCCATATAACGTACATTTGCTTCTAAAGATGCTTTGGCAAGGCCCATAACATTATAGTTAGGAATTGCACGTTCAGCACCTAGATAAGAAAGAGTAACTAATGCTGAATCAGGATTAAGCATTGAACGACAAGCTTTAGCCATAGCTACAAAGCTATAAGAGCTGATATCGTGGGCAATAGCAAAACCTTCTCGAGTTACCGCATTAACATAATCACCATCTAATTGATCTCCTGGCGCAAACGCAATAGCATGTACAAAACCATCAAATTTGTCCCATGTTTTTGCTAGCTCAGTAAATAATGATGTGATGCTGTCATCATGTGCAACATCACAAGGTAAAACGATATTAGAATTAAAATCAGCAGCAAACTCTTCAACACGGCTTTTTAATTTCTCGCTTTGATAAGTAAAGGCTAATTCTGCGCCTTCTCGATGCATTGCTTTTGCAATACCATAAGCGATAGAACGGTTGCTTGCAACGCCGGTAACCAGAATGCGTTTACCTGTTAAAAATCCCATAAATTATTCCTCTAATATTTTTACTATATAGTCTAGAATGCTGATGATTATATGTTGATATAGTTAACTTCGCTACTATAAATTTATTTTTCCTGAATCCTTGTTAAGTTTATTGCTAAAAAAGTTGTTGTTTTGGTTAATAGTTGACTATAATAGTCAAGTATTTGGTGTTTTTATTAATGGTATTGAGATGAAAAATTTAGTTTGTTATAAAACGTTGCCTATTTGGGATGTTAATACTTTACCAACTTTGTTTCGCGAAAAGCATAATACACAAATAGGTACATGGGCAAAATTAAACATTATTAAAGGTTATGTTAATTTTGATATGTTAACTGAACAGGGAGATATTATCTCTCAACATATTTTCGATATTGATCATCAACCTCCATTTATTTTGCCTCAACAATGGCATCGAATTGCGCAAGTATCCGATGATCTACAGTGTCAACTGTCTTTTTATTGTCAACCTGAAGATTATACCCAGAAAAAATATCAAATGACGAAAACGCATTCTGATGTGTTAGATGTTTGTCAAATTATTCAAGCAGGAAAAGCTTTAGATTTAGGGTGTGGTTCTGGTCGTAATTCACTTTTTTTGCAGCTACTTGGCTTTGATGTTGATGCTGTTGACAAATCGGAGATGACTATCAGTAATTTACAACAAATTATTGCCAATGATGATCTATCTCATATCAAGGCATCTATTTATGATATAAACCAAGCTAATCTTAAAGGTAATTACGATTTAATTATTTCAACAGTTGTAATGATGTTCCTACAACCAGATCGAATTCCTGATATTATTGATAATATGCAAACTATAACCAAAACGGGCGGTTATAATTTAATTGTATGTGCCATGTCAACAGACGATTTTCCTTGTTCAGTCGGGTTTTCATTTACGTTTAAAGAGAATGAATTACGTAATTATTATCAAGATTGGGATATTCTAAAATATAATGAAGATGTTGGCGAATTGCACAAGACGGATATTAATGGTAACCGGATAAAGCTTCGTTTTGCGACTTTACTAGCAAAAAAACGATAATATTACAGGATATTATCCTGTAATATTTTGTTTTTGACTATTGATTACTACCTAGTATTTTACCTACTTCAAACCAAGATTTACGAGAATTTAGTAGGTCTTGGGCGGACATTGGTTTTTTACCTGCTGGTTGTAATATTGTCATGTTTAATGATCCATCACTTGTGGCAATACAAATTCCTTTCTTATCCGCCTGTAAAATGGTGCCAACGGGTTGATTATGTTGAGTTGCCATAACTTGAGCTTGCCAAACTTTTATAGGTTCACCATTTACTTCAAAGTAACTAACTGGCCAAGGGTTAAATGCTCGCACACATCGTTCCAGTTGTATTGCTGATAAATTCCAATCTAATTTAGCCTCTTGTTTAGATAATTTTTCTGCATAAGTGGCTTGTGATTGTTGTTGCTTTTCTGGTTTAATTTTTCCTTGATTAATCAGTGTTAGTGTCTCAAGTAATGCTTGTGGCCCTAATTTAGCTAACTTTTCATATAGTGTTGCACTGGTGTCAGACGGTTCAATTGGGCATGCTAACTTATAAAGCATATCACCAGTATCAAGTCCGGCATCCATTTGCATAATGGTGATACCTGTTTCACTATCTCCAGCCCAACACGCACGCTGAATTGGCGCTGCACCTCGCCATTTAGGCAATAAAGAACCATGGACATTTAAACATCCAAGTTTTGGCATATCAAGTACTGCTTGAGGTAAAATTAATCCATAAGCAACCACAATCATAATATCGGCATTAAGATTGGCAATGACGTGCTGATTTTCTACGGTTTTTAGTGTGGTTGGTTGATAAATGGGAAGATTGTTTTCGATTGCTAATTGTTTTACAGGGCTTGCCGTTAACTTATTTCCTCGACCTGCGGGTCTATCTGGTTGACTGAAGACGGCGATGACATTATGGTTTGAGTCAATTAAAGCTTTCAAATGTTTGGCAGCAAAATCAGGTGTGCCTGCAAAAATAATATTTAAGGGTTTAGTAGCTTGTAGCATATGCAATATATCCATAATCAAAATATTATGGATATTATACTTTAAATTAAATTAAGAATCTGCAACCACAAAAATGAGTTTTTAATATCTATCACTTTTGGGTTGTATAAAAGTATTGACTGAGTTATAGCGGTAAGTTACGTTCAATCATGCCTTGTTTGTAAAGTTCGTAGGTGTTGGAGAAGATTTTTTTGTATAAAAAATAATAAAAAATCCCACCAAAAACGCCACCCAAAAATATGCCGGTAACAATTGCAAGGATAATAATTTTTGATTTATTATCCTTGCTAACCTTCATATCATTGTACATTTTGGTTAATCTTTCATCAGTCAGCTTGCTATTCTTTATTGTTGATTTTACTACGAACATGTATAATTTCATTAATAGATAAATAAATGTGCAAAAAATTAAAATAATACATGACATTATACCTATAAACATTAAAAATTGTTGAGCATTACTCATTTTCTAAAACCTTATTCCTTAAATTAGCTGGTCATCCAGACACTTTATAGTAACCATAAAATATAGTTTAATAAATATTTTTTTACTTAGAATGGGAAGAAAATTGGCACTAATGCTATATCAACGGCCATCACTAGAAAAGTTAATGGTAGGCCAATTTTAACAAAATCACTAAAGCTATATCCTCCTGGAGCCACTACCATTGTTTTAACTGGTGATGAAACAGGTGTAATAAATGAAGCCGATGTTGCAATCGCCACTGTCATAGCAAATGGATAAGGTGAATAGCCAAATTTTATAGCTAAATCAATTGCAATTGGTGCAATCAAAATTGCTGTTGCGGTATTTGAAATAAATAGTCCAACTGTGGAACACAATAAAAAGATAAAGGTTAACACCATATAAGGACCAAACGATCGTAAATGAATTTCAAGCCATTCCGAGATTAATGAAATTCCTCCCGTTTTATTTAAAGCTACTGCGAAAGGCATCATACCAATAATAAGAATTAATGTTGGCCAATGAATTGACTTATAGGCATTAGCCATATCGATACAACGAGTTGCTCCCATTAATAGGCAGGCAATAAGTGCTGCAACCACATTTGGAACAATTCCTGTAACCATTAAAATTATCATCAAGGCTAGATTAAATAGTGCTACATAAGCTTGCGAGCTAGCGGGGGCAACATCATCAATATCTGAAGGATAATCTAACACTACAAAATCACTAGTACGAGTTTGAAGTTTTTGGATTGAACCCCAATCACCGCAAACTAATAACGTATCACTCATTTCTAAGCGTTCTTGGAATAAGTTATTTGTCTCAACAGGAGCATGATTTCGCCAAATACCAATCACGGTTAAAAAATATTTACTTCTAAAATCTATCTCATTAAGCGTTTTACCACATAATGATGATTCTGGTAGTAATGCTACCTCGGCCATACCAACTTCTTTTACTTGTTCAGAAAAATATTCACCACGTAGAATTTTCGGTTCAAGATTATTGGTCGTTAAAAATGTACGATAATCAGCTTCGGAATGGGACATATCCAACAAAAGAATATCGTTTTCTCTAAATTCGGTGGATCCGTTAACCGGAATGAGGACTTTTTGAAACTTTCGCCAACGCTCAATACCAATAACATTTACCCCGTGCTCACTACGTAAATGTAAACCGTCAATAGTTCGACCAACAAAAGGAGATCCAGCAAGAATTTGTGCTCGATGCGCTCGACCAATTAATCTATAATCTCTAATTAGGTCGGTAATTTTGCGTCTTTGTGGTTGACTATTGGTTGGTGTGATTTGGTCGGCTGTCAGTAACCAATTGCGAGTTAGTACACAATAAATAACACCGACAATTAATACCCCTATACCTATTGGCGTAATAGAAAAGAAACCAAATTCAGTTAAAGTTGCTCGACTCAGTTCACTATTCACTACTAGGTTTGGTGCGGTAGCAACAAGGGTCATCATGCCACTAATTAGCGCAGCAATACATAGCGGCATCATTAATTTTTTAACATGTATACCGGTATGATTGGCAATGCTAATCGCTACAGGAATAAATATCGCCACCACGCCTGTTGAGCTCATCACCGATCCTAATAATGCTACACCTAACATAATAAATGTTATAATACGTATATCATTTTGACCGGCGGCTTTTAATATGTATTCACTCATTTTGTAAGAGATACCGGTTCTTACTAAGCTTTCTCCAATAACAAATAGTAATGCGATTAAAATAATGTTTGGATCGCTAAATCCTGAAAGTGCTTCAGCAGGTGTTAAGACACCGGTAACGGTGATTGCAGTTATAATGAGAAGTGCAATAATATCCATTCTTAATTTACTGAATGAAAACAGTAAAATAGCAATAAAAAGTAACAAACAAACAGTAATAAGAGGATAATATTCGATTATATAATTAGGCAAAAAAGCCGACATTGATGATACAAAACTATGTCCAGATGACAAATGTTCCACAAAAAGTAGCTCTATAGTATTGAGTAGATTTTCGACATAATACCTTGATTCATTGTAATAGGGAATATCTTCAAATAAAGATTATTGCGGCAATCCTTTACCATTATGACATTTTTGACATTTTCTGCTGTTTTATTTTTCGACTATCCGTATTCATAAAACTAGGTGTAAGTTAGTCAACTTGAATTGTTTAAATCTAAACCATGTTGAGGAGACCATATGTCATCAAAAAAATCAGTTGCACAGATTATTGTTGATGTTTTAGCTCAAGCCGGTGTGAAACATTGTTATGGTATTGTTGGCGATACGTTAAATCAGATTACTTCAGCTATTAAAAAAAGTGATGATATTGAGTGGGTACATGTTCGTCATGAAGAAGTTGGTGCTTTTGCTGCTGGCGCTGAAGCCTATTTGACCGATCAAATAACTGCATGTGCTGGTTCTTGTGGACCGGGAAGTTTACATTTTATTAATGGTATTTATGAAGCACAACGAAATAAAGTACCGCTTATTTTATTGGCTAGTCAGTTGGTTACTTCTCAACAGGGAACGGACTTTCCGCAAGAAGTTGACTTTGAGGCTGTTTATAAAAACTGTTCTGTTTTTTGTCAGCAAATTACTGACCCAACCCAAGCAAGACGAATTACAACTGCTGCGGTTCAAGCTGCGATTAATCAGCGTGGGGTTGCTGTTTTAGTTATTCCTTACAATATTAGTTTAACCAAAGTTGAGGATAACAGTGGACATAAAATCTATCATCCCAAACCAATAATTCGTCCATCTGATGATGAATTGGCTAAAATTTCTGAAATTTTAAATAAAAATAGTAGAGTGACAATTTTTGCTGGGCATGGAGTGTCAGATGCTCATGATGAGTTAGTTGCTCTAGCCAATAAATTAAAATCACCGATAGTCCATACATCAAGAGCTAAAGATTTTGTTGAATATGATAACCCTTATAATGTTGGTATGACGGGGATGTTTGGTATGGAATCAGGTACCACGGCTATTAAAGAGTGTGATGTGCTTTTAATGTTGGGTGTTGATTTTGCATGGTCTCAGTTTTATCCAGATAATGCAATAATTATTCAGGTCGATATCGATGCTACTCATCTTGGCCACCGTCATAGTGTAGAGGTTGGTGTAGTCGGGGCAAGCAAACCAACTTTAGCGGCCTTATTACCACTAGTTGATGACAAAACAGATACGACATTTTTAGATAAATGTCGTGAATTACACACTAAAGCAATCGATAAATTAAATAAAAAAGCGATACCATCAAAAACCGTCATTCACCCGCAATATTTAACCGAATTGATTGATAAGTATGCTAATGATGATGCAGTACTGTGTGCTGATGTTGGTTCGGCAATGGTTTGGGCATGTCGCCATTTTTCAACCAATGGTAAAAGACGTACCGTTATTAGTCTAAAACACGGCACTATGGCCAATGCGATGCCACAAGCATTGGGTGTGCAAAAGGCCTTTCCTCATCGTCAAGTTATTACCTTATCAGGGGATGGAGGTATTAGTATGCTGTTAGGTGATTTATTGACCACAATTCAGGAGGATCTACCCATCAAAGTTATCGTTCTAAATAATAGTTCACTTAATTTTGTTGAATTAGAGCAAAAATCGGAAGGGCTTGTCGATCACTATACAGATTTAAAAAATCCTGACTTTGCAAAAGTTGCCAATGCAATGGGTTTGTATTCAATTAGAGTTGATAATTCCGATTTGCTAGAAGTGGCTGTACAATCATTCTTAGCTCATCCTGGTCCAGCTTTATTAGATGTTAAAACTAGTGAGTATGAATTAGTCATGCCGCCAGAAATACATAGTTCACAAGTGATGGGAATGGCGCTTTATAGTGTAAAAGCATCATTACATGGCAAAATGAAAGATGTGGTTAATTTGTTAATTGATAATTTTGTTAAAAAATAAATCATTAAGTTAACAATTAAGTATTATCTAAAAAAATTTTGAGGAAAGGGGTTTTTTAGCCTAACTTTAACGATATCTGCCGCATATAGCGGCAGATAAGTTGAATTAAAAGCTAACGGCGCCTTCTTCCGCTGAAGTAAGATTCTCTCTAATAACCGAATAAAGTTCTCGACCAAAACCTTGATGTGAATCAGTTAGATCGATTGGTTCTGCTTGTCGCATTGCTAGTTCAGCTTCGTCGACCAATAATGTGATTTCGCCAGTTTGACCGTTGACTCGAATCATGTCACCTTGTTGTACTTTGCTCAATAATCCTCCAGCATAAGCTTCAGGGGTGACATGAATTGCCGCTGGTACTTTACCTGAGGCGCCAGATAAGCGGCCATCAGTTAATAAGGCAACTTTATAACCGCGATCTTGTAACACACCCAATGGTGTTATTAATTTATGCAGTTCAGGCATACCGATTGCTTTTGGACCTTGATAACGTACAACTACAACACAATCTTTATTGAGATTGCCAGCTTTATACTCTGCATCTAAATCATATTGACTGTTAAAAACTACTGCAGGTGCTTCAATAATTTGATGCTCAGCAGTAACAGCAGACGTTTTCATTATGGCTCGACCTAAATTGCCCGACATGACCTTTAGTCCACCATGGGAATTGAAAGGTTTTTTAATTGAAGCAATCACATTTTCATCTAAAGATTTGGTTGGGCCTTCACGGAAGATGAGTTTGCCATTTTCTAAAATTGGTTCTTTGGTATAACGGCTTAATCCACGCCCCACAACTGTTTCAACATCTTCATGTAATAAGCCTCCAGCTAATAATTCTCTTACTAGTAATGACGTTCCACCAGCCGCTTGGAAATAATTGATATCAGCTGGTCCATTTGGGTATATTCGACTAAGTAGCGGTACAACAGTTGATAAATCAGAAATATCATCCCAATTAATAATAATACCAGCAGCTTTAGCCATAGCAACAATATGCATGGTTAGGTTGGTTGACCCACCTGTTGCTAATAGAGCAACTAAGCCATTAACAATGACTTTTTCATCAACCATTTTACCGACAGGCATATAATTACCTGATTGGTTTGTTAAGCGCGTAATCTGTTTTGCTGCTGCATTTGTTAATTCGTAACGTAATGCTGTTTCTGGATGTACAAAGGCTGCGCCAGGTAAATGTAAACCCATTAATTCAATGACCATTTGGTTACTATTCGCGGTACCATAGAAAGTACAGGTTCCGCTAGAATGGTATGATGCAGATTCAGATTCTAATAGATCTTCACGTGATGCTTTTCCTTCTGAATAAAGTTGGCGAATACGGACTTTTTCTTTATTCGATAGGCCTGAAGGCATTGGTCCTGAAGGGACAAAGATAGCCGGTAAATGCCCAAAAGATAGAGCGCCAATAAATAACCCTGGTAAAATTTTATCGCAAACACCAAGATAAAGAGCACCATCAAACATATTATGCGACAAGCCAACAGCAACTGACATTGCAATGACATCTCGGCTCATAAGGGAAATTTCCATCCCTGGTTCACCTTGTGTTACTCCATCACACATGGCGGGTACGCCACCGGCCATTTGACCAACAGCACCTATTTCATGTAATACTTTGCGAATTTGTTCGGGGTAATATTCATAAGGTTTATGTGCAGATAACATGTCATTATAAGAACTGATAATGCCGATATTACTTTTTAGTATATTTTTAAGATCATTTTTATCATCTAAACAACAAGCAGCAAAGCCATGTGCTAAGTTGCTACAAGGTAAACTTGCACGAGTGACTTTTTTTAACATAGCGTGTTCTATTTTTTGTAAATAAGCCTCACGTGATGCTTTAGAACGATTAATAATTCGCTGCGTTACAGCTAAAATAGTGGAATTCACATTAACCTCTCCGATCTTTTTATTTTTTATTATTATAAATTTATTCACAATTACATATTGAATTAATAACCTGCGTAGTTTCATTAATAACATCAATTAGCGATTGTTCAATATTGATGGCATAGACATCTTTTTCATCGGCAGTAGGTTCTTCTAAGGTGTCAAATTGTGACTGTAACATGCCAGATTTTTGGTAATGTCCTTTACGTTCAGCTAGACGCTGTTCAATAACCGCAAAACTTCCTTTTAGGTAAATAAAGTGAATATTTTCATTTTCGCCACGAATAATATCTCGATATTGTTGTTTTAATGCGGAACAAATTATGATCGAAACATCATTGACGTTACTCATCGCAAATGCGGCGTTACTAATTAGATTTAGCCACGGCAGCCTATCTTCATCATTTAGCGGAATACCACTACGCATTTTTAATATATTGGCTTTGGGATGTAGAAAGTCGCCATCTAAAAAAGCCGCATTTAGGTTATCGGCAATTTGTTTAGCAACAACTGATTTACCACTCCCAGATACTCCCATAAAAATGAAAATATTTTTCTTTTTTTCGGTCATTAGCTGATTCTCTAAACCATTCTGTTACGGGTAACATTTTGTCACTATAATCTTTTATTGCAATATAAAAAAGTTTCTTTTGTGACCTAGATCATATTTTTATTTGCGATCAAAAAATATTCATGTAGCTATTTTTCTTTGTTTTGTTGTTTTCGCTATTATTTATAGCCATTTTTGGCAACCAAGTTAAAGTGAATGTACTGGGGCTTGTAGATATGAAACTAGTTGCTAGTTAACGATTTGAAAATAATTTTTATAATCAAAATGTTACATCTATATTGATTAAATTAGTTATTAAAGTTGTGGTAACTTTTTAGATAGTGTGTCGACTTTGATAAGTCATGATTTAAGTATAAATTACTAATATAACGATTAAATAATAACTTTTTGATTGTATGCCCAAAAACCTAAGCATACAATCAATATATCAAGCATTATTTAGTAACATCATTCATGATTTGTTTAAATGCAGAAAATGAACAAAAACCATCTTTATTAATTGGACAATTTTCCATTTCTAATACAATTTTTTGTGGAGGAGTTTTCCTATTTAATTGGGTCAAATTACGAATTTGATCGGTTGACTGATAAAAATATTCAATTTTCATTAATTCTTCACCAGTCTTGTTATCGCGCCATTTTTGAAATACAACTTTTCCACCAATTGGCGTAGTTTCAAATTGATTTGCCAGTGTATACGACTTAATTTTTATGGCGGAAAATAGTGATGCAACATTTGAGTCATGGCCGACTAAAAACGTAAATTTGCTTTTGTTGTTTTTTTCTGAAAATGTTTGATTGATATAATTAACTAAATTGGCTGCGATTTGTTTGGCTACAACAGGCGAACCAAATAATACGGTATTATAATTTTCTTTGATAGCGACTAATTTCTCAAACTGCTCGTTATTCTTTATTTTACCCCAGGCTATATCTGTTAATGGTGCCCCTTCGTAATATTGTAATATAAAGGCATCCGCAATTGATGTTCCAGTACGAAGCGGGCCTGTTATACCGGGTTCTTTGCCTTTTTCAATAATGAGTTTGGTTGGTAACGCAGTAAAATCACATTGTTTATCATTTAGACAATTTGCCGAATTTGCATAATTGATTATTTTGGACATGTCATTATAGGCGTTATCCAATTTTTTATTTAATCCTTCAATACCATTTGCATCAGCAATTTGATTGATTGATGCAATGGCAGACTCTTTAAATGTTGGGCTATCATCTTTAATTACAGGAAAGAATGTAGGATCCATAGTCCCTAATTTTTCTTTATGAACAATTGGAACAATGCAACCAGGAAAAGCGCCAACCGCAAAGTACTGACCAGTTGCGATAGTTCGTTGTAAGCTATTAGTATAAATATATACTTCTTTTTCTGTTGGACATGTATTTTCGCTTAATAATTTATTATCAACTAACCATTCACTAAAATAATGTCCAAAATAACTTTCTAATACTCCACCTCGGGTAGTTAAATAACTAGCAGGTGTATCCCATTGTGGCCATTGATTAGGAGTTACTTTACCTAAAGTACTATTTGGGCTAGCTAATGGAGCTCGCAATCCATGACGGCTGAAAACCACCACTTGTTCTAATGTATAATTATCTATTGTTTCTAATGCTTGTGTTGAGAAAGATAAAGCAAAAGATAGGCCTAATATTAATTTTAATTTTCGCATAAATAACCTCTTAAGTAACGTTCGAGGAGATAAGATCACCATGATATTGCTTGTGATAAGTAGGAGGTAAACACCAATAATTACTTCAATTAAATAGTATATTTTTACTCTATATTACTTATCGATCCTAATATAATAAGAGGAAAGAAAATAGATTTAATAGACATATAAACGTCTACACGATTAACCTTTATACCTCTTAATTTTGTTAAAAAAGTGTATAGATTTTTAAATCAAAATATTGCTAAGATCAGCTGATGTTTGATAAACAACATTACCGTTTATAATGGTTGCAACAATTTGATTATCATCATTTAATAATACTAAATTGGCTAATTTGTTCGGTGCAATACTACCTAAAATATCGTCAATTCCTAATGCTTTAGCTGGATAATAACTACCATGCAACCAAGCTTGTTCGAAAGGCATATTAGTATAATCAGCAAAATTAGTTACCGCATTCTCAAGGGTCAATGTGCTACCAGCTAAACCACCATTGTTAGTCCGAACAACACCATCTTGCATATGTACTTGTAATTTACCTAGATAATAATCGCCATTTGGCATTCCCGTTGCTTGCATCGCATCAGTAATTAGTAACAGATTTTTTCCACAACATTTATGGGCGATGTTAATCGCAGCTGGATGAACATGATGTCCATCGGCAATAATTTCGGTTTGACAGTTATCGATACTTAATGCTGCACCAACAACTCCTGGTTGTCTATGATGTAATCCGGACATACCGTTATAGCAATGTACCACGCCGCTGGCACCAGCTAATATTGCATCTTTAGTTGTTTGATAGTCGGCATTAGTATGACCTAACATAACACGGATATTTTGTTCATTTAGCCATTTGATAATAGCGAGGGCATTTGGGTATTCTGGTGCTAGAGCAATGCATTTTAATGTCCCTTCAGCCAATGATAACCATTTTTCAATTATTGCTCGATCCGGTGCGCATAGAAACTCTTCAGGATGAGCGCCCTTATGTATATCACTAAAAAAAGGTCCTTCTAAATACGAACCTAATATTGTTGCGCCTGAAACGCCTTTTTTTATACTGTTTTTGACTTGTATTAATGCTGCTTCAATCTTTTCATAACTTTCAGTTACTGTTGTTGCTAAAAAAGCACCCACTCCGTGTTTTGCTAAAAAACAGCTTATGGTATTTAATGATTCATGAGTAGCATCCATAGTGTCAGCGCCCATGACACCATGAATATGGGTATCTATGAGCGCTGGTAACAGTTTTATTTGGTTCGTACAAGGCTTATCATTAGGCTGAATATCAATAATTTTTCCATTATTAATACTGATAATTGCATTATCAATCCAACCAACAGGTGTTAAAACCTTTTGAGCGCAAATTTGTTTAAATTCCATCAGAACATTCCTTATCAATAGTTGATTGTTTTTGATGTTCATGCCATAAGCTAGTTATTGTTTGTCTACCATTTTCAATAGTTTCTTGACGAATGGTTGTGATATCTAAATTTTCACGTAGTAACAAAATTTCAAGTAACAGTGGCATATTAACACCGCTAATTACTTCAATATTTTTGTGTTGATAACTTAGGACCGCCGCTAATCGAAATGGTGAACCACCGACAATATCAGTTAAAAATAAAACGCCGTCACCACAATTAGTTTCCTGAAATGCTTGGTGCAATTGTTCCTCTAATTGTTCGCTACTCATACCATCAGGAAAATTTATAGCCGTAAATTGTGGTTGTTTACCAATAATTTGTGTGGCGGCTTCGTAAAGCCCGGTAGCAAAGCTACCGTGGCCGGTTAATATTATTCCTAACATAATTCCCTCTATAAAAATCCGACTAATTTACCTACAACACCAATAATAACCGTTAAACCAATTAGTTTTACTGGTGAGAAATTACGTTTCATCAAACTATAAACAATTAAGGTAAAGCCAAGTGGTAATATATTTGGCATCAATTTATCTAATACATCAGCTTGTAGCGCAACATGAGCCTGTCCTGCATTTATTTCTAATGGCGTAGATAAATGTACATATGAGGCAACTAATGCTCCTATTACTGTCATACCGATTATAGATGCAGCATGTGAGATACGTTTAGTATGCGTTTTTAATAAAGGTAAAGCACTGGTACCAGCATGATAGCCATAATGAGCTAAACCAAAACGTAAGCCAAAATGTACAATATTAAACATTAGTAGGAAAATTATTGGCCCAAAAAAACTACCTTCTAAGGCTAATGATGCACCAATTCCAGCGCATATTGGCAGTAAAGTTAACCAAAATAATGCGTCTCCTATTCCACCTAAAGGTCCCATTAAAGCGACTTTCACCGCGCGTATAGTTGAAATATTTTCTTTGCCTTTTTCCATGGCAAGAACTAATCCTGAAAGGAAAGTGGCATCAAAAGGATGGACATTAATAAATTCCATATGCATATGCATCGAATTTTTAAGGTCATCTTGGTTTTTATGTATTTTACGTAATGCTGGCAAGATAGTATAAAGCCAACCTCCAGCTTGCATACGTTCATAGTTGAATGACGCTTGTAAAGCAAGGGAACGAAACGCCATTCGGTTAATATCACCTTTGGTTAGTGTTACATCTTGGCTTTGATCATAAAAAGTATCGGCTGTGGCTTTACTTGTCGCTAATGCTTGTTCCATACGTTTTGCTTCTTTCTCGGCCATTTTTTTATCGTGATCGTTATTAAATTCCATCTTCCACCTCCATTGAATCTGAGCTTACTGGCTTGTTACTATCGTTGTTTTCACGGCCATAATTAAAGAAATCAATCATTGCTATAGCTAGAGCGCCTAATGCAATCGCTAAAATTGGTAAATTAAGGAAAGTCACACCAAGAAAACCTAAAATGAAATAAGCAATATAGGTTTTCTTCATCATAATTTTCATTAACATTGCAAAACCGATGGCCGGCATCATACCACCAGCAACACTAAGTCCATCAAGCAACCATTGTGGTGATTTTTTAACTAGTGCTGTTGCTGCGTCAGCACCAAAGTAGATAGGTAAGAAAGCAACAATAAAATAGAAACAAAAAAGAATAATCATGCCAAGATAGTTTACCCATTCAATTCCTTTAAAATTGAGTTGATCAACGAAGCGATCACATTTATGCATCATTGGTGAGTATATGGTGAATAAAATAGTGATACATCCTTGTACTGCAATAGCAAATGGTACGGCAATACCTATTGCAACTTTAGGATCTGCATGAGTTAAGATTGCAAAACTGGTACCAATCACACCACCAATAACCACATTAGGTGGTTGTGCTCCTGCTAGCGGTACCATTCCCATCCATACCAGTTCTAATGATCCTCCAACATATAAACCGGTTGTAACATCGCCTAAAATTAATCCAACTAACGGCCCTATTACGATAGGTCTGTGTAAATGAGTCAGGCCATCAAATAAATCTACGCCAGCTATACCAGCTAGAAGTCCAATTAATAATGCATCCATTAACATAGTATGCTCCCTCAAGTTAAGATAGATTGATTAAATCCGCAATTTTTTCGCCAGCTTCATCAGGTACTCGGCGGATTTCGCAAGTTACACCTAATTGTTCAAGTTCTTTAAATGCTGCGATATCTGATTCATCGACAGAAACTGTTTTATGAATTTGTTTTTTACCTTCGGAAAAATGCATATTACCAACATTGACAAATTTGATTGGTACGCCACCTTTAACGAGGGTTAATACATCTTGTGGTGTTTTACAGACAATAAAAATCTTTTGTCTTTCAGCGGCTTTGCCAATAATGTCGATAGTTTTTTGTAAGGTAAAATAACGAGTTTGAATGCCTTCAGCAATAACCATGTCCATTAGATTTTGTTGGACTGGATCTTGCGAAGCACTGTCATTGGCGACTAATAATAGATTCGCACCAAGTGCATTAACCCAAGTTACGCCAACTTGACCATGAACTAAACGATTGTCTATACGTGTCATAAGAATATTAGGTGTGCTCATTGCTATTAAGTCCTTTTGTTTATTTGTTTAACAGATTCAGGTAATTAGTTTTTATTAAATGGATAAATATTAACGCCTTTTACTACTCGATTTACTTCTCCTGTTGGACAAGGGTTATCTGGAGTCAATCCAAGATAAAGTGATTTTTCAAACGCTAACATTTGTGCGAAAACTAGATAAGGAAATATCAACCAACAATCAGGGAGTTTGCAATCTACCGATAATATCTGTTGATTAGTACTCTCTTGACTTGTCAGAGCTATGACGTCGGCAGCAATTTTGTCATGAACAAGTTCATTAAATAGGTCAATATCGTATTGGTGAACATATGGTTCGCTTGAGAAAAAACAGACAACTAAACTTTTTGTATCAACCATAAATTTTGGGCCATGACGTAGCCCTAATATTGAATCAAAGCGGGTTGCTACTTTACCGGCGGTTAGTTCTAAAATTTTTAATGCAGATTCTTGTGCAATACCTGTGAAGCAGCTACTACCAACATAGATAACGCGATCATGTTCTTTACTAGCTAATTGTTTAGTTATTGATTGCCAGCTTGATAGTTTGTCTTCACAAATACTAGCAATTTCCATTACAGCATTGTGTGCTTTTTCAAGATCAAGCTTGTCTAGTAGTAGAAGGGTGGCAAGCATCATACTACTTATACTTGACGTCATTGCAAAGCTTAAGTCATGAGTTCCTTCAGGCATGACTAGATGAAAAATACGCTTAGAATCGTTTTCTTTTGCCGCATACTCTGTTAATGCGCAGGTTGGGTTACAGGTTAAAAATAGATGATAACAGTCAGAAACTATTTGATCTGCTAATTTGACTGCAGCAACACTTTCTGGACTATTTCCTGATCGCGCAAATGAGACAATTAACGTTTTTTTATTTGGTGATAAATATTGCTGAGGATTAGTGACAATCTCTGTTGTCGCATAAGCGTGAACGTTACGATGAGTCTGTTCTCTTAGCCATGGTGCCAGAGCTACACCGCCAAAAGCGGACGAGCCAGCACCTGTCAATATTATTTCTAAGTTTGGATCGGAAAGTAAAGGTTGTAAAAATGATTGTAATTGACTTTGCTGTTGTGAAATGATTTGTAATAAATTTCGCCAAATTTGTGGTTGCTGACAAATCTCTTTCGCAGTATGTTGAGCGCCGTGTTGTTCTAACCAATCTAACGAATAATTCAAATATTTTTGCATAATCTATATCCTTTTTAATCATTCCAATAAATTTATAAAGTTTAATAATCTACAATGACTACATTTATTCCTAGTTGATGTAATTGTTCTAGATAATCCTGTGGAATTTTTGTGTCAGTAATGATAGTGTTAATTAGATTAATTTTTTCAATCGTACAGAAACTTTTACGACCGAACTTTGTTGAGTCAGTCATTGCGATAATTTGCTCTGAAACTTGACACATTACCTTGTTGACATTAGCTTCACCGAAATTTGGTGTAGTAATGCCAGCATTTAGATCAAAACCATCAACACCTAAAAAAAGCTTGTCAAAATGGTACATTCTTAATTGTTGTTCTACTGTAGGGCCGGAAATAGAGTAAGCTTTTTTTCTGATGTTCCCTCCAGCAATAATTACTTCTATGTCATTATTATTTGATAATTCATAGGCAATATTTACTGCATTAGTAAAAACAATTAAGTTTTTTTTGTTACGTAAATAGGGAACCATAGCTGCTGTTGTCGATCCTGAATCGAGAATGATTCGGTCTCCATCATTAACCATTTCAGCTGCTTGCTGAGCAATTTTATTTTTAATGTTCGAATTGATACGGCTTTTGTCTAATAATGGTTTATCTAAAGCAAAGGATTTATTTAACATTGCTCCACCATAACAGCGCAATATACAACCTTTTTCTTCAAGGTGTCTTAAATCGTTTCGGATGGTAACGCTTGATACTTTAAATAATTTACTTAATTTGTTAACTGATACGGTATTCTCTGTATCAAGTAAATGAATAATTTTTTCTCTACGTTGTAAAGTATTGATTATTTCTTTATTCATTTTCTACCACTCATTTGACTTTCGTTTCTTTATTAAATTTAAACATAGATAAGGGATCGAAAAATGATAGATAGGTCACAAAATTGGTTAGGTAAGGAAAAATTGAAATATTATTTCCATTTAAAATAAAACGAAAGCTTTCAATGTGAAAGATAAGCAGTAAAAAGAATATTAATGTTATTTTTCAAATTTTTAACTTAAAAGAGAAATCATATAAAAGAAAGACAGCTAAACAATAAAAAAATATCCGCTTTCATTGTTTAGAGTGATCTATGTCACAAATTTGTAAATTTCATTGCTTATAAGATTGTTAATCGAAAATTATAACTAAGAGAATATAGAGGTTGATATAGATATTGAAACACCGATTGGTGTTTCAATAACTTAATTGTGGTTATTTTTTCATTCTGGTTGGCTATTTTTACTGCGCTTAACAAACATCATCACGGCAAAAGCAATAACGGTTAAATAGATAATGAAGATACCATATGTTGATAACATATCGACAAATGAACGTCCGCGTATACCTATGTCACGGAAGAAGCGAAATAACCAAACTAATGGAAAGGCATGACTAACATAAAAGGCCCATATAGGCATAATGCCTACTGCCATGGTTGAACCGCCCATAATAAAGCCGGGAGGAACAAGGAAAATCATTTTACTTGCTCCTTCGCCGGGATGGTTAGTTTTCCAAGATAGTAGTAAACCTAACCAACCAAAAGCTAAACCAGTCATAAAAATGCTTGGTACGAAAGTAAAATAGTTACCATCAAAACGTAGTTGACCGAATATTACCAATATTGCCGTAATCAAGGTTAAAGCAGTGGTATAGAATAGGGCATAAGGCACTGTTCGGGCTAATAATGGTAAAAAACCACGTTCAATTACTGTATTCCACATCCCCATGGTTTTTAATCGACCAATAATCATTAATGAGGTTAATCCATAAGTTAATGATGAAAAGAAGTAAACAAAATAGATAATAGTGGATATTGTTGATGAACTAGCCGGATTAAACATGGTTCTCGTTTTTAATTGCATTGGTGATAAGGTCGCTTCTGTTGCTTCTCGACCTAGTCCTAATGCTGCGACTTTACCAACACTTAATTCTGCACCTGATTCAGGGATAATTTCATTAAGGCTTTGCATTACTTTAGCATTTTGGGCATCATTTGAGTCATCAGCAAAATAACCTAATTTAACCGTACGGTCCCCTTTCTTTAATGATTTTTCTAGCCCTTTAGGGATATATAACACGCCTAAATTACGATCATGTGAAACCAAGGTAATTGGATTAACTGGCGATCGAATCACTTCTGTTATTTCAATAAATGGTGATGTATTTACCTTACTGATTAATTCAGTTGAATAATTAGAACCATCAAGATCTATAACGGCAATTTTTCCTTCAAAAACTGAACCATGACTCAGAACAATTGAAAAAATAAGTGATACGATGGCTGCTAAACCTAGGCACACTTTATAATAAGGAATGAAGTGGCCTGACAACATAGCGTCAAGCTCTTCAAGCATAGATTTAATGATGTTTTGTCGCATCATTGATCAACCTCAATTGTCATACCGGTTAATAGTTGTGGAATAGATTCCATATAAATTCTGACTTGGTAAGATGTTAAATCGGCCTGTCCACGTTCTCGCGTCATGCGTAAGTCAGCAAATGATGGCGCAGCAGTTGCAAATCGAACGGTGCCTTTTACGGTTTTATCTAATGCGATAACATTCGCCTTCACCTTTGTGCCTGGTTGATAATCATTGACCATTTTTTCATTAACATAGATATCGACATATTTGCGATCAGTTTCTAATAATACAGCAGGTGCTCCAGCAGGTGCCATCTCACCATCTTCAAACATCAGCTTTAGTACTTTGCCATCTTCTGGCGCAACTAATGTTAGTCGATCGTAATTGACTTGTAATTGTTTTAAATCAGCTTGAGCTTGTGCTAATTGCGCTTTAATCTGAGCAAGCTGATTTTGACGATTTTGTAGTTTTTGTCGATCAATAGTGATCGATTGTAATGTCATACCCGTAGCATTTCTAGTTTGTTCAAACTGGTTAATTTGGTCTTGAGTTGCTCCAATCATTAAGGTTGATAATTGGCTTTCAATCTGTACCACTTGCATTTTTGTACTAATGTAGACATTTCGTGCAGCGTCAAGTTGTGATTGAGAAGTACCGCCCGTTTTTCTTAATTGAGTATGGCGTTGAAACTCAGTATTAGCTAGATCACGAGCAGACTTTGCCGCTTCAAGATTAGCTTTAACTTCCTCAATTTTTCGCCATGTTGATAACTCATTAAGATTGATTTCATTTTCAGTGATTTCGATTGCTGCTTGTTCTTGATTAACAGCAGCAGTTTGACTATCAACTAGTGCTTGCAAGCGATCAACTGATAGCTTGGTATCAATATCTTCAAGTTGCATTAATGGGTCGCCTTTTTTAACGAATTGTGATTCTTGGACAAATCGTTTAATCACTTTTCCACCTACATTTTGAAAGGCAACATTGATTTCATCAGCGGTTAATACCCCTGATTTGATACTTTTAGCAACAGTTACTGCATCATTTCTTGAACCAAGACAAATTAATGTAGATCCAAATAGAAGTAGCAATAAAAATATAGCAGGAATTTTAATGTTTTTGGGTAAATCTAAGTTTAATTTATTTTTCATTTATTTAGTCAGCTAAGTATATTGTTAAAATATCATGATTATGAATAATTATTGGCAATTATTTACGCAATAATTTGCGTAACATTGCAATTAAAGATTCCTGCTCTTGTGGATTTAAGACTTGAGCAAAAGCACGAATCGATTTCAAGTGATTAGGTAATGCTTTTTGGATAAGATTTACCCCAGTTGCAGTAAGGGTGATTAGTCGAGAACGGCCATCTTCTCCACTTTTGGTCATTGATATTAAAGGATCGCGTGCTGCTAACATTCGTTTCACCATTACCGAAACGGTTGCTGGTGTTACGCCAACTCTTAATGCTAACTCGCTAGCGCAAGTTTCTCCTTCACTATACAATGACATTAGCAAGGCAAATTTTCCTTCAGATACATCATAATCTTTGGCTAGTTGTGCATAAATATTTGATCGAATTAAATCGGCGGTAGTGATTAAACTTAAGACAAGATCAACGCCTGAAACCTCAATAATTTCATCATTAAATCTTTGTGCTTTTGCTAAAGTCTCGCGAGAAGGAAGTATTCTTGAATTGTAATTCAATTGTCATTACCTAATTTATTTAGTCGGCTAATTATACTTATTTAACCCTAATTGGCAATCTTTTTTTATTCGTAATTTGTGATGTTTATCATAATAATATTCTAATGTTACTTGATACTTAAATCGTGAAAAATGATAACTCATTGTTTTCAAAATTATTATTTTATCTACTACTAAAGAGGTAATCCTTGAGGATAATTATATTCTGTTTAAAGTTCCTTAAAATATCAATTAGATAAAAATTAAATAATTGAATTAAAAATAAATTTGGAGCTTTTTATGAGTAAAACCAATCTCGTTATTATTGGCAATGGGATGGTTGGCCATCGTTTTGTTGAAGAAATTATTGATAAAATGCAGGCTGATAAGTTCAACATCACTATTTTTTGCCAAGAACCTAGAGTTGCTTACGATCGTGTTCATCTTTCATCCTATTTTTCAGGACATACCGCAGAAGCATTATCTTTAGTTAGAGAGGGTTTATATCAAGAAAATGATATAAATATTCTACTTAATGAGCGGGTTATATTAATCAACCGACAACGTAAAGAAGTGCATTCACAAACAGGACGAATAATCTCTTATGATAAATTGATTATTGCAACGGGATCTTATCCATGGGTACCACCAATTAAAGGTGCTGATGGTACAAATTGTTTTGTTTATCGTACTATTGAGGATCTTGATGCTATTCGTAATTGTGCCAGCAATTGTAAAACTGGCGCAGTAGTGGGTGGCGGTTTGCTTGGCCTTGAAGCTGCCGGGGCGCTAAAGAATTTAGGCATTGAAACTCATGTCGTTGAATTTGCGCCAGTGTTAATGGCAGAGCAACTTGATTCTATGGGGGGGGAACAGTTACGTCGAAAAATTGAGGAGATGGGGGTTGGTGTTCATACCAGTAAAAATACCCAAGAAATTATTCATACACCATCAGGTAAAATTATGCAATTTGCTGATGGTTCATCACTTAAAATTGATTTTATTGTTTTTTCAACAGGCATTCGACCTAGCGATCAATTAGCTAAAGCATGTGAGCTTGATATTGGCCCTCGTGGTGGGATTGTTGTTAACGATTATTGTCAAACATCAGATCCCGATATTTATGCGATTGGGGAATGTGCTTGTTGGCAAGGTAAAGTTTATGGTCTTGTTGCCCCTGGATACAAAATGGCGCAGGTCGCGTTAGCCCATTTAATCGGCGAAAATGCTAAATTTGAAGGCGCTGATATGAGTGCTAAACTCAAGTTAATGGGAGTTGATGTCGGTAGTATTGGTGATGCCAAAGCTAAGACGCTCGGTTGTCGGAGTTATGTTTACTTAGACGAAAATATCCCAGTTTATAAAAAATTAGTGGTTTCAAATGATAATCGCAAATTGCTTGGTGCTGTATTAGTTGGTGATACAGCAGACTATAGTAATTTATTACAATTAATGCTTAATAATATGGATCTGCCAGAGCATCCTGATAGCTTAATTTTACCTTCTCATGCCGGAGCTAAACCTGTATTAGGCGCTGATGCTTTGCCGGATAATGCACAAATATGTTCCTGTTTTGATGTAACAAAAGCAAAAATTGTGCAAGCTATTCATGCTGGTTGTCATACGGTGGCAGCAATTAAAGCCGAAACGAAAGCAGGTACTGGCTGTGGTGGCTGTATTCCATTAGTAACACAAATCCTTAATTTAGAATTAGCTAAGCAAGGTATTGAAGTCAGTCATGCCCTTTGTGAACATTTTAAATATTCTCGTCAAGAGCTTTTCCATCTTATTCGAGTTGAAGGATTAACTTCTTTCAGTGAAGTGATTACAAAACATGGTACTGGTTATGGTTGTGAAGTCTGTAAACCAGCAATAGGGTCAATATTAGCATCATGTTGGAATAATTATATTCTTAAACCAGATCTTGTCCCTTTGCAGGATAGTAATGACATTTTTTTAGGTAACATCCAAAAAAATGGTACTTATTCCATTATCCCACGTAGTGCTGGTGGTGAAATTACACCAGAAGGCTTAATTGCGATAGGCCAGATTGCAAGGAAATATAATCTGTATTCGAAAATCACCGGATCTCAGCGAATTGGTTTATTCGGTGCACAAAAAGACGATCTTCCAGCTATCTGGAAAGAGCTCATAGCCGCTGGTTTTGAAAGTGGTCATGCCTATGCGAAGGCGTTACGTATGGCTAAAACATGTGTGGGTAGTACTTGGTGTCGTTTTGGTGTTGGCGATAGTGTCGGTTTTGGCGTTGAATTAGAAAATCGTTATAAAGGTATTAGAGCACCTCATAAATTTAAACTTGGTGTTTCAGGTTGTACTCGGGAGTGTGCGGAGGCGCAAGGTAAAGATATTGGTGTTATTGCTACTGAAAAAGGTTGGAATCTATATGTTTGTGGTAATGGAGGTATGAAGCCTCGTCATGCTGATTTACTTGCTGCGGATTTAGATAAAGAGACGCTTATACGTTATTTGGATCGTTTTATCATGTTCTATATTCGCACAGCTGATAAATTACAACGAACTTCCGTTTGGTTTGAGAATCTTGAAGGAGGAATCGATTATTTACGTAGTGTGATTATTGATGACAAGTTAGGTATTAATGCCGAACTAGAAAAAGAGATGGATCGAGTTCGACAATTAGTAGTCTGCGAATGGAAAGAAACAGTGGATAACCCAGCAGCACAAATCCGTTTTGCCCATTTTGTTAATAGTTCTAAGCGTGATGATAATGTTCAATTTGTGCCTGAACGCGATCAACATCGCCCAGCAACTCTTGAAGAACGTCAAACTATGTTAGGAGAATAGATCATGAGCCAATGGATTACTATTTGTAAATTACAAGATATTTTACCTGAAACAGGAATATGTGCTCTAGTCGGCAAAGAACATGTTGCAGTTTTTCGTCCCTACAATACTAATGAGCTTTATGCGATTAGTAATATTGACCCTTTTGCGAATGCCAGCGTCCTTTCTCGTGGCATTATTGCTGAACATGAAAATGAGCTATGGGTCGCAAGTCCTCTTAAAAAACAGCGTTTTCGTTTAAAGGATGGTTATTGCCTTGAAAATGAAGATTATTCTGTTACTCATTATGAAGTCAAAGTAGATAATGATGAATTTGTGCAAATAAAATCTAATTAATTAATCGCATTAGGAATACAAAATGTATACAGAAACAATTAACAAATGTGCAGCTAATGCTGCGCGGATCGTTCGACTAGCTAAAACCAATCCAATTGGATTTTGGTTAAGTTCTGCTATGGCAGGTGCTTACGTTGGTTTAGGAATTATATTAATTTTCACACTAGGTAATTTGCTTGATCCATCCGTTAGGCCTTTAGTTATGGGGGCAACCTTTGGTATAGCATTAACTTTAGTGGTAATTGCCGGCTCAGAATTATTTACTGGCCATACCATGTTTTTAACTTTTGGCGTGCAGGCTAAAAAAATTACTCATTGTCAAATGTGGTGTGTATTGCCACAAACATGGTTAGGCAATTTGCTTGGATCAATTTTTGTGGCCGCTTTGTTTTATTGGGCTGCAAGTCCATTATTGGCAACAGATACTTCGCTTGTGCATACCGCTGCATTGGCAAAAACATCTGCGCCAGCAACAGCATTGTTCTTTCGGGGAATTTTATGTAACTGGTTAGTTTGCTTAGCTATTTGGATGGCAAACCGAGTAGAGGGGTCAGCAAAATTTATTGCAATATGGTGGTGTTTATTAGCCTTTATTGCTTGTGGTTATGAACATAGTGTTGCCAATATGACGTTATTTTCACTTTCTTGGTTTGGTAATCATTCTGATTCTTACACATTAGCCGGCATTGGTCATAATTTGTTATGGGTTTCATTAGGAAATTTAGTATCCGGCGCACTATTTATGGGGTTAGGATATTGGTTTTCAACACCTAAATCAGAGCGACCTTAATTATAAATAACAGAAGTTTTTATTGTTCAATTTACTGATTGGTATGGTAATTAGCAATCAGTAAATTGCTCTTAAATCAAAAATATATTAATGGTTGTTTTGAAATTGTATGGATTATTTACCTTTATTTTGCAAATTAGAAAATCGTGATTGTTTATTAGTTGGTGGTGGCGAAATAGCTGAGCGTAAAGCTCGATTATTACTTGAAGCTGGTGCAAAATTAACTGTCAATGCACTTGAATTTAACCCACAATTTATCTGTTGGCAGCAACAAAAGCAGTTAGTTTTAATAAAAAGTGAGTTTAACGAGCAACTGCTAGATAATAAATGGTTAGTTATTGCTGCAACTAACTGTCAAAAAACCAATCAACAAGTTAGTAGCGCCGCAGAAAACCGTCGTATCTTTTGTAATGTGGTCGACTCTCCCAAAGATGCAAGTTTTATTATGCCTTCAATTATTGATCGTTCCCCTATTATGGTCGCCATCTCTTCAGAAGGGCATGCTCCTGTATTAGCTCGCTTGTTACGTGAAAAATTTGAAGCAATATTGCCACAACATATTGGTAAATTAGCCATATATGCCGGTTATTTACGCAATAAAGTAAAAGCGACTTACCGAAGTATGACTGAACGTCGACGATTTTGGGAGAAATTGTTTTCTCATGATAGATTAGCGCAAGCAATAGCGAATAATGATTCAGAAAATGTCGATACATTAACTAATGAATTATTTGATGATTCGTTGGATTGTCGTGGCGAAGTGGTCTTAGTAGGTGCCGGTCCTGGTGATCCAGGATTGTTAACTTTAAAAGGTCTCCAGCAAATTCAACAAGCGGATATTATTGTTTATGATAGATTAGTCTCAAAAGAAATAATGAATTTAACTCGACGAGACGCGCAACGAATTTTTGTTGGTAAACACCCCGGTTTTCATTGTGTTCCGCAAGAACAAATTAATCAAATATTATTGGAACAAGCACAAAAGGGTCTGCGAGTGGTACGACTTAAAGGTGGTGATCCTTTCATTTTTGGTCGAGGAGGAGAAGAGCTTGAAACATTATTCAATGCTAATATTCCTTTTTCGGTAGTACCTGGCATTACTGCGGCTTCTGGATGCTCGGCGTATAGTGGAATACCTCTAACTCATCGTGATTACGCACATAGTGTACGTTTAATAACTGGTCATCTAAAAGATGGATCTCATCTTGATTGGCGAAGTTTAGCGGCTGAAAAGCAGACTTTGGTTTTTTATATGGGGCTATCGCAAGCAGAAAATATTAAAACGAATTTAATTAAACACGGTATGGATGGTCAGACTCCTATTGCTATTGTTGAAGAGGGTACCACTACTAAGCAAAAAGTCATCAATGGTTTATTATCCGAACTTGGTCAGCTAGCTTTACAAGCTCGTAGCCCTAGTTTAATTATCGTTGGTCCGGTGGTGGCATTACGAGAAAAACTTAACTGGTTTTCACAGAATTAGTATAAATTGGCAAGGAAATGATAGGATATTTTATAATATTCTTTATTTTCTTGCCTTTTGTTTCCAAACAATTTGACTAAAAAATATTGTTACAAAGTGTTTTATAACAATATCGACTTTGCTTTTTTTATCAAAATTTAAGAAGGCGTATCGACATCATCCCAATCGGCATTTTCAAAGTTTGTTAGCCAATTTAAAGCATGTTGTCTTTCTTGAATAACGCCTTCCATTATTTCTACAGGTAGTGTTTTATTATTAAGCCGACAATCTCTTGCTAGCCAATGTAATCGGTAATTTAAATCTAATGCATCTAGCAGTTCACTTGTTGGTCTTAAGGTTAAAGTAGATAGTTCGGGATTACTATTTTCTAAACCAGTTTCAACTAATGAAGATACATTACAAAAAGTATCCGCAAAAGGTAATTTTGATTGCCAATTTAGTGCCCATTGTAGTGGTAATAAGGCTTCATAGCGCCAACTCATATTCATAACATCTTGTTCTTGCGGTTGAGGTGCGTGAATAAAATCATATTCAATATTTGATAAAGCAGCAAACCCTAACGGACAACGCGCTTTGAATTCCTCAGGATCTAATGGGGCATTTTCTCGAAAGCTTTCGGCTTGAATTCCTGTTAACATCAGGGCTAAGGCTCGTTTTTTTACTTCATCGGGTGTTCTAAGTATTACTTCAGATTCAGCAACGACAGGAGGTAAGCTTACAAGCGGATGTAATCCTAACGTTGCTAAATACTGCTCAGTTTTTGCTTTGCGTTGTAATGCTTCTGACGGATAAGGCATTTTAACATTTATATCAAATTTTCCATCTGGATCTTGTAAAACATCCATCTTAGGATTGCGAATCGTACCATCGGGGATAAATAAAATAACATTAGCCAGCTCAGCCCAATGCGCTAGTTCATTAAATTGATTTTCTTCTATTTCAAACGTAAACTGATGTTTAGTTTTTTGAATATGTCGATAAAGTTCATAACGGCGGGAATTCATTTCACCGTCACCTGCTTGCATAACATAGCCAATAAAACCATTAAGATGATCTGTAAAATTGAGTGAGTTCAATCCACGTTGATTTAATTTTTTACAACTAAAATTAATTGCTGTTGGATTTGTGAGTGTAGAGTAAGCATTGACTAATAGAGACATTTAAAACTTCATCCTATTTTTTAATTTTTTGTTTTCTAATTTTGTTCAATAAATCAATTTAATTGATTGAACTAATTATAAATATTGTTTTTCAATTGAATCAAGTAGAAGAAAACGGTTGTTATAGAAAATTTTTAATGATTAGGATTAGATATTCTATCCAATTAAAAGTGTAAGCGGATATATGATATAAATCGGCATTAATACATTGCCAAGGTTATTCTTTACTCTGCAAATACCATACAGTCATTTCCATACGTGACTTAAAGTTGAGTTTTTTAAAAATACTTTTAATATGAACTTTTACTGTACTTTCAACTATATCTAACTCTTTTGCGATAAGTTTATTCGATAATCCTTGCACTAATAAGTTAAATGTTTCATGTTCTCTTGGGGTAAGTAAATTGATATCATGGGATTGGTTGGTTGTCTGGTTTTTATCATCACGCATATAATTAAGAATGATATGTGAAATAGCTTCATCCATAATGACTTTCCCTTCCGAAATATCCTTTAAGGCTTTAAGAAAATCTTCCGGTTCCATATCTTTTAACAAATAACCATCAGCACCAGTTTTGAGCGAGGTAATAATATCTTCTTTTGCGTCTGAGACAGTAAACATAATGATTCTGCTTGAAATGTTTTTCTCGCGTAAATAGCGTAGAATTTCTAGTCCACTGACATCATTCATATTGATATCTAACAAAATAATATCAGGATCAAGTGTTTCAGCCAGCTTAACTCCTTCTATCCCTGAACCAGTTTCACCGATAATTTCAAAATTATTGATGGTGTTAATAAGTTGCTTTACCCCATTTCTTAACATGGGATGATCATCAATAAGTAATATTGAACTTTTAACTTGATCCATTGGTTACTCTTTTATCATCTTGCAAGGAATTGTGTTTGTTGCTTTAAATGTTACCACAATTTCTGTTCCCATATTAGGCTTACTATTAATGATTAGATTGCCGTTTAATACGCCAACTCTATCACGCATAATAATTAAACCATAGTGATTATCTTGATGTGTATTATTTTGTAAACCAATACCATTATCTTTTATGCTAACGGTAATAATTTGATTCTCATCAATCGTTAAGCTTATTTTGACTTGGGTGGCATTGGCGTGTTTATAGATATTATTTAAAGATTCCCGGACACATTGCAGTAAATGAAAGGCATATTTGCTATTGATGATATTGAGAGGTAATTGATATTCAATCTGAATTGTAAATTTCAATTTTTGATTAAACTCATCAATTAACTCCATGAAACTGGCATAAAAACCGGTTTGGTTAAGACGTAAGCGAAACGAGGTAATTAACTCTCTTAATTGAGAGTAGGTTATATTAACCTCTTTACGCATAGTCGTCAGCAAATCGATACTGGTTTGGGAAGTTAAATCCGATTGCATCTGTAAGCAACTAAGATGTATTTTTAAACAAGAAAGTGATTGCGCTATCGAGTCATGTAGTTCCCTAGCCATTGCTGAACGTTCTTTCATTAATAGATATTGTTTTTGTTGTTCTATTTGCCTATCAAGCATTAGTGCTGTAGTCATTTGTTCAACTAAAGCAGTAATTAAATTTTCTTGTTCTGTTCCTAGTTGTACTTTTGATGGCTGTATTGCAAATAAAATGCCAAATTTTTCTCCTTTTTCTTGCAGATACCAATAGCGCTGAAAACCATTTTCTTGATAAGATTTTGATGGAATAAGACAAGCATTACATTCTGAATTTTGGCAATAAGGGAGTTTTTGTTGGTTGTCATAGCTGAATTGTTGAAAATGTTCTATGTTATCTGATTCATAAAATCGGATTTGAAACTGTGTTAATGGTACTAATTCTTCTAGTCCACGAAGTATAATTAAAAAACGCTCACATAAGGGGTCTGAGGTATGAAGTTGCTTGATGGCTTGATATTGAAATGACACAATTTTATTGATTTGTTGTAATTCAGCTGTTTTTTCTGTGACGCGCTCTTCTAACAATAGATACTGTTGTTCAATTTGTTCCGCCATTTTATCAAAGGCTTGCCCCAGTAAATCAAACTCACTTTTGGTTGTTTTACTATTAAAGCGTTGACTAAAATTCTGTTGCGAAATCGATTCTGCCATATGAATTAATTTACGCCATGGCGCAAGAAGATAACGACGTAAATAGTAAATTTGTGCCAGAAGAAATAGTGCAATTAGAATGATAAAAACGAGTTGTAATTGTGAAAGATAATGGATTTGATTTTCTGTCTTTTGATCAATTTGATGAACCAGTTTATCGGTATGAGCAACAAAATTATCAATTTCATTTTTTATCTCATTTATATTGTTTGCTTGTTGAAGTTTCGGAACAATATGCTTGAACCACTGCGACTGTAATTGATTAAAATCATCAATTAACTGATAACGTTCAAATAATTTTAATTGTTGTGATGATGGGATATCATTAAAAATGTTAAGTCGATAAATATCCTTTTTTTCTATAGGTGTCATTGCTAAAAGTTGATAGCTCTTCATTCTGATTAACCCTAATTGATTAATCATATAAGCGCTACCTTTAGTATCATTAGCGACTTGTATTGACAAAAATAGCGCCAATAATGCCATAGCGCCTAAAAAGAGCATTAAAAGTGTTAAACGATTAATAATAGAAGCACTGTAGCGAAATTTTCTTTTTAGCATATAGGTACTCAATATTTTTGCGTTAAATATTATGCAAATAAATAATAATTTAACTATATTGTAGCGTGAAAATAGCTGGTCTAAGATCTTTTTTGTGACTTTTTGCGATCTTTTATTAAACAGCGCTTGCAACAAGCATAAATTTTGCGTAAAATTCACGCCCTATAAGATTAATCAATGCAGACATATATTTTTAATCAGGAATCGTCTGCTTTTTATTGCGGAGTTAAGTATGTACGCAGTTTTCCAAAGTGGTGGTAAACAACACCGAGTTAGCGAAGGACAAGTCGTTCGCTTGGAAAAAATTGAAGTCGAAACAGGTTCAGAAGTTGTTTTCGATAAAGTTTTAATGGTAGCAAATGGTGAAGACATCAAAGTTGGTGCTCCGTTTGTTGAAGGTGCAACAATTAAAGCAGAAATTGTTGAGCACGGTCGTGGCGAGAAAGTGAAAATTGTTAAATTCCGTCGTCGTAAACACTATCGTAAACAACAAGGTCACCGTCAGTGGTTCACTGATGTGAAGATCACTGCAATCGCTTAATAGGAGTATCGAACAATGGCACATAAGAAGGCTGGTGGTTCATCACGTAATGGTCGTGATTCCCAGAGTAAACGTTTAGGTGTTAAACGTTATGGTTCTCAAGAAGTTCTTGCGGGTAACATTTTAGTTCGTCAACGTGGAACTCAATTCCACCCAGGTACTAACGTAGGTTGTGGTCGTGATCATACCCTATTTGCTTTAGTTGATGGACAAGTTAAGTTCGAAGTTAAAGGACCTAAAAACCGCCGTTATGTTAGTGTAGTTGCTAACAGCTAATAAACCAGCGGTTTAATAAGTTATAGAAGCCTCACAGTCATTGTGGGGCTTTTTTCATTTCTTGAAAATTTATATAATTCATTATGATAAAACAGCAAAATGTTAAATTAGGTTTTGCATTAGCCATGTTAACAGCCGTTATGTGGGGACTAGTGCCAATTGCTATGAAATATGCATTAGTTGTTATTGATCCATTAACATTAGCTTGGTCACGATTAAGTATCTCAGCTATCGGTATTACACTATGGCTGGCTTATAAAAAACAGTTTCCTAATTTAGCTATGTTCAAAAAACGTCGCCGTTTTATCTTATTGATGATTGCTGGGTTTGGTTTACTCGGTAATTTTGCACTTTTTGCTACAGCTGTTCAGTATTTATCTGCAACTACTGCTCAAGTTGTTGGACAAACCGGAATTATAATATTTATGATTTCTAGTGCAATTATTTTCAAAGAAAGATTAAGACCAACGCAAATTATTGGTATTACCATATTATTAATTGGATTAGGATTGTTTTTTAATGAAAATCTAGCCGATCTTTTTGCTAATATGTCTTCATATGGCATAGGTGTTTGGCTGGCTTTGCTGGCTTCAATCTCATGGGCATGTTATGCGTTAGCGCAAAAAGTATTATTAAAAAAATTACGAGCAGAACAGCTACTTTGGTTGATTTATCTTATTTGTAGTATTTTTTTATGGCCTTTAGCATCACCAACGAAAATAGCCAGTGCTGATTTTAGCCAACTGTTTGCCATTATTTTTTGCGGACTTAATACTATTATTGCTTATGGTGCTTTGGTTATGGCAATGGAACGTTGGCAAGCGGCACAAGTAAGTGCAATAACCACATTAACACCACTTTTTGCACTGATTTTTTCAGATTTATTTGCTTTACTATGGCCAGAAAAGTTTGCAATGCAATATTTAAATATTTTAGGTTATATTGGCGCAGTATCAGTGGTCGCTGGTGCAATGTTTGCAACGGTTGGACACTACTTGTGGCAACCACGAAAGGGCTGGCTAATTAACCGAAAGAAAGAGGACAAATAATGAAATTTGTAGATGAAGCTTCAATTCGTGTCGAAGCCGGAGATGGCGGAAATGGTTGTGTTGGTTTCCGCCGAGAAAAATATATACCTAAAGGTGGCCCTGATGGTGGCGATGGTGGAGACGGTGGTGATGTATTTTTTATTGCTGATGAAAACTTAAATACATTGGTTGATTTTCAATTTGAAAAAAACTACCGAGCAGAACGTGGTCAAAATGGACAAGGTTCTGATTGTACGGGGAAACGAGGTAAAGATATTACCGTTAAAGTGCCAGTAGGAACTCGTATAACTGATAAATATACTGGTGAAATTATTGGTGATTTAACACATCATCAACAAAAAGTTCTGGTTGCTAAAGGTGGTTTTCATGGACTTGGTAATGCCCGTTTTAAATCATCAGTGAATCGTGCTCCACGACAAAAAACCGATGGTACGCCTGGTGAAAAACGCGATGTGTTATTGGAATTATTATTGCTAGCTGATGTGGGTATGTTGGGTTTACCTAATGCTGGTAAATCAACATTTATTCGCAGTGTTTCAGCTGCTAAACCTAAAGTCGCTGATTATCCATTTACAACATTAGTACCTAGCTTGGGTGTTGTGCGAATGGATAATGAACAAAGTTTTGTTGTTGCAGATATCCCTGGATTGATTGAAGGGGCATCTGATGGTGCAGGGCTTGGTATTCGCTTTCTAAAACATCTTGAACGTTGTCGCGTATTAGTGCATTTAATTGATATAGCGCCAATAGATGGTTCTGATCCAATTGAAAATGCGAAAGTTATTATTCAAGAATTGCATCAGTATAGTGATAAATTAGCAAATAAACCGCGTTGGTTAGTTTTTAATAAGATGGATGTATTAGGTCCTGATGAAAGTGAAAAACGTGCAGCTGAAATTGCGAAAGCCTTAAATTGGGATGAGAAATATTATCTTATTTCAGCGGTGAATCACGAAGGCGTAAAAGCATTATGTTGGGATTTAATGGATTATATTACGGCTCATCCTCGAGAGGCAGAACAAGAGGAAACATCGCCTGAAAAAGTCGAATTTATGTGGGATGATTATCATCAACAAGCAATGGATGATGCATTTGATGACGACGACGATGATTTTGATGATTGGGATGAGAGTGATGAAGAGGGTGTTGAGTTTATCTATCAAAAATAAAACTATTTCCCAAAAGTTAATTATAATGGTTTGTTTATAGTTAAGTTTTCCAAAAAGCAGGGGCAAATTACCCTGCTCCTCTCAATTATATTTTTTATAAAAACAAAATTTTAATATAAAAACACATGTTAAATTGACAAAATTTTGTCTTTTTTTTGAAAATAGTCAAAAAATAACTTGCTTTTAATAATGAGAATGATTATCATTCAATTGTGCTTTGTTAGAGCGTCGAAAGACTTCTAAAAAAGTATGACATTGCTCACATTGCTTCCAATGTTTGCCAGCCTAGTAAAACTAAGCTGGCTTTTTTATTATTAGTGTATATTTATTAGTAATTATCTTAGGTTAACAGATGGATTATTGATATCAAATAAAACTAATAATGCAGCATTACCGCCAAATTCCTTTGGTGCTTGATGGAAACACATTACATGTGGGTGTTGGGCTAACCACATTGGAGTTTGTTTTTTTAATATGTTTTTACCATGACCATACATAATACAAGCACAATTAGCATTTTCACGTAAACAAGCAGCAATAAGTGCTGCAATTTCTTTTTTTGCTTCTTGCTGGGTTAATCCATGTAGGTCTAAAAAAAACTCGGGTGAATAAAATCCTCGTCGCAATTTTTTTAACTCATTGCAATCCGCATTTTCACGAATGTAACGAATAGGATCTTCTTGTAGAAGTGGTTGGTAATCATCGGAAAAATAAAATTCATTATTTACTTTTTCATGTTGAAGCTTTTGATTATCAATTAGCTTTTGGGATCGTTTTACTGGTTTATGAATAACGGTATCTTGTTTAAGTTGTTTGGTATTTCCAATACTACTTTTAAACAAGTTGATATCTTCATCTTCTAATTTAAATTTATTTGGCATTGATTTTTTACTCTGGATAAATTTTTTCTTTATATTCACACAAATCTTCAATAACGCAAGATCCGCAGCGCGGCTTCCTAGCTATACAGGTATATCGACCATGTAATATTAACCAATGATGACAATTTATTTTATAATCATCTGGAACCACTTTAAGTAGTTTTTCTTCGACAGCTTCAACTGTTTTGCCTGGTGCAAATCCTGTTCGATTACTTACTCTAAATATATGGGTATCTACAGCAATAGTTGGCCAGCCAAATGCGGTATTTAAAACTACGTTAGCTGTTTTTCTTCCTACGCCAGGTAGCGCAATTAATGAGTCAAAATTTTCTGGTACTTCACCTTGGTATTTATCTACGAGAATCTGACAGGTTTTAATAATATTTTCTGCTTTGCTATTATATAAACCAATTGTCCGAATATAGTCTTTTAATTTATTGACTCCTAGTGCCAGAATTTGCTCTGCGGTATTTGCGATAGCAAATAATGGTTTAGTTGCTTTATTCACACTAACATCGGTGGCTTGAGCGGATAGTACAACAGCTATAAGTAACTCGAATGGTGTTTTATATACCAATTCAGTTGTAGGATCTTTAATATGCTCTTTTAATCTTTCTAAAATTTCAATTCGAGTTGATTGTTTCACAATATTTTATAAATAAAAAAAGTTAATTAATATTATATACATTATATGATATTTAACCTTAGGATATATTGAGTTTTTATATAGGTTGAAACTATTAACAATGTATCTATTTAAAAAATTGAAGATATTTTTATTTTATGGATTGAATTGTAATACTAGCTTTTATAGCTAAGATAGATATAGCAAAATCGCCTGCTTTTTAGCAGGGGCTTTTTATGATAAGCTAGCCAACTATTTTTAATTTCATCGATCAAGGTTTATTATAAAAATGTCATTACCAATGATTGTCACCTTTGCTGTTTACATATTAGGAATGATTGCGATTGGTTTCTTTGCATTTCGTGCAACACGAAACTTTGGTGATTATATATTAGGTGGACGTCGCATAGGCAGTGTAGTTACTGCACTTTCTGCTGGTGCTTCAGATATGAGTGGTTGGTTATTAATGGGACTACCGGGTGCAGTATTCTTATTTGGTATCTCGCAAAGCTGGATTGCTATAGGATTAATAATTGGCGCTTATCTAAATTGGTTGCTAATTGCCGGTAGATTAAGAGTATTCACAGAGATAAACCATAATTCATTAACTTTACCTGACTATTTTGCTCGACGATTTGATGACAATAGTTCGCTATTAAGAATTATTTCAGCTGTAATAATTTTAATCTTTTTTACCATTTATTGTGCTTCAGGTGTAGTTGCTGGCGCTAAATTATTTGAAAGTACATTTGGGCTTAGTTATGGCTGGGCAATGCTAGCAGGTGCTGGCGCGACAATTGCTTATACTTTTATTGGTGGTTTTTTAGCGGTAAGTTGGACCGATACAATTCAAGCTAGTTTAATGATGTTTGCTCTAATCTTAACGCCAATTATGGTAATGATTAATGCAGGTGGTTTCACTGATGCAATGGCTAACATTCAATCATTAAATCCTGATTATACAAATATCTTTGCTC
This sequence comes from Gilliamella sp. W8145, assembly GCF_016101145.1. NCBI lineage: Bacteria > Pseudomonadati > Pseudomonadota > Gammaproteobacteria > Orbales > Orbaceae > Gilliamella > Gilliamella sp. W8145. The sequence goes on along the minus strand of NZ_JACFRC010000004.1, from coordinate 79,629 downwards.
ATATGGATTTGATTGCCATTATTTCATTATTAGGTTGGGGACTTGGTTATTTTGGTCAACCACATATTTTAGCTAGATTTATGGCTGCTGATTCTCATGAAGTAATGAAAAATGCTCGTCGAATTAGTATGACATGGATGATTTTATGTTTAGCTGGCGCAATTACAGTTGGTTTCTTTGGTATTGCTTTCTTTGCCAATAATCCTAACTTAGCTTATCTAATTGATAATGGGAAACATGAACGTATTTTTATCGAATTATCTAAATTACTATTTAACCCATGGGTTGCTGGTATTTTGCTTGCGGCTATTCTAGCCGCAGTAATGAGCACCTTAAGTTGTCAATTATTGGTTTGTTCAAGTGCATTAACAGAAGATTTTTATCGTGCTTTTATCCGACCTAAGGCTAAGCAACGAGAATTAGTTTGGGTTGGCCGTGTAATGGTGCTATTAGTTTCTGTTATTGCTATTTTATTAGCGATCAATCCTAATAACAGTGTGCTTGATTTAGTTAGCCATGCTTGGGCTGGTTTTGGTGCTGCGTTCGGTCCGATTGTTGTATTCTCGGTGTTTTGGGCTCGAATGACTCGCAATGGTGCATTAGCAGGAATGATAACTGGTGCAATCACCGTCTTGCTTTGGATTAATTTTAATTGGCTTAATTTATATTCACTAATTCCTGGCTTTTTATTTGCGTCAATAGCAATCATTATTTTTAGCTTATTAGATAAAAAACCGAACGAAATAGTTGAAGACCATTTCAAACAAGCGTATAAAAAATACCACAATAAAACAGTATAGAATTTAATTAAGTAGAATATAAACGTAACAAATTTAATAGGTAAAATATCATGACAAAAAATGTGATCAAACAACTGCAAGAGCGTGGACTGATTGCTCAACTTACTGATGAAAAAGCGTTAATGGAACTGATTGAGCAAAATCCTATTGCACTATATTGTGGTTTTGATCCAACCGCTGATAGTTTGCATCTTGGTCATTTAGTTCCATTGCTTTGTTTGAAACGTTTTCAATTGGCTGGTCATAAACCAATAGCTTTAGTTGGAGGTGCGACAGGATTAATTGGCGATCCAAGTTTTAAAGCTGTTGAACGTAAACTCAATACTGAAGATACGGTAATTGAATGGAGTGAAAAGATTAAACAACAAGTATCGCCATTTTTAGATTTTGAATGTGGTGATAACGCCGCTATTGTTGCTAACAACTATGATTGGTTTGGTGGCATGAATGTTTTATCTTTTTTACGAGATATTGGAAAATATTTTTCTGTTAATGCAATGATTAACAAAGAATCCGTTAAACAACGTATTGACCGTGATGAATCAGGTATATCTTTTACTGAATTTTCTTATAGTTTGTTACAGTCTTATGACTTTGCAAGTCTTAATAAAGCTCATAATGTTGTATTACAAATTGGTGGTTCTGATCAATGGGGTAATATTACTGCTGGTATCGATTTAACGCGTCGTTTACACCAGAAGCAAGTATATGGTTTAACTGTACCATTAATTACTAAATCTGATGGAACTAAATTTGGTAAAACTGAAAGTGGTGCAGTATGGTTAGATCCGAAAAAAACCAGTCCATATAAATTTTATCAATTTTGGATTAACACTGCTGATGCTGATGTTTATCGATTCCTTAAATTCTTTACCTTCATGTCATTGGAAGACATTGATGCCTTGGAAGAAGAAGATAAAAACAGTGGCGTTGCACCGAGAGCTCAGTATGTCCTTGCCGAACAGGTGACGCGATTAGTTCATGGTGAAGAAGGACTAACGGCTGCAAAACGTATTACTGAAAGTCTATTTTCTGGTAAATTAACTGATTTATCTGAAGCTGATTTTGAACAATTAGCTCAAGATGGCATGCCTACAGCCAGCATTGAAGGTGATGTAGATCTACAACAAGCTATTGTTAATGCTGAGTTTGCACCATCAAGAGGGCAAGCAAGAACAATGATTGATTCCAATGCTATTTCTGTTAATGGTGAACGTAACTCAACAACAGATTATCGTTTTTCTGATAGTGATAAGTTATTTAATCGTTACACATTACTGCGTCGAGGTAAAAAATACTATTGCTTACTTATTTGGAGATGATTTCATGAAAAATATTTTATCGATTCAGTCTCATGTTGTATTTGGTCATGCAGGTAATAGTGCTGCTGTATTTCCAATGCGTCGTTTAGGTGTGAATGTTTGGCCATTAAATACGGTACAATTTTCAAACCATACCCAATATCGGCAATGGACTGGAACGGTAATGCCAGCATCTCATTTAACCGATATCGCTGATGGAATTAATGCTATTGGCGAATTACAACGATGTAATGCCGTATTAAGTGGCTATATGGGGTCACCAGAACAAGGTAATGCAATTATTGAAATTGTGAAAAAAGTAAAAGCTGAGAATCCTGAAGCAATTTATCTTTGTGATCCTGTAATGGGGCATCCCGAAAAAGGATGCTTTGTCGCTCCTGGTGTAGCAGAATTTTTATGTAATACAGCCTTGCCCATATCTGATATGATGGCACCAAATATTTTAGAATTAGAAGAACTTAACGGTAAACAGCCGATTAATAATGTCAATCAAGCAATCTCAGCATGCCGTTCAATTTGTGAAAAAGGGCCTAAAGTCATTTTAGTTAAACATTTAAGTCGAGCTGGCTATCAACAAGATCGTTTTGAAATGTTGTTAGTAACAGAAAATGAAGCTTGGCATATTGATCGCCCGTTAGTTGATTTTGGCGTCAAACAACCAGTTGGTGTTGGTGATATGACTAGTGGGCTGTTTTTAGCAAATATCATGCTTGGTAAATCCATTGTTGAAGCATTTGAGCATACTACATCGGCGGTTTATGCGGTTATGCTTGAAACATTAAGACAAAATGAATATGAATTGCAATTAGTTGCCGCACAAAATGAAATAGAAACCCCTAAACAGTGGTTTAATGCGAAAAAAATTGATTAATTGCGAAAATATGTAAAAATAACAAAAAATTGCGGATAGTAAGACAATGAGGGGGGGTATGGAAGAAAATATTTCATTGGGTAAGATTCTTTCCGATTTAAGAAGTAATATGGGTTTATCGCAAAAAGATATTGCTGAACAAATTCATGTTAGAACAGCTGTCATTTCTGAAATTGAAAATGATCAGCTACTTCATGCCCCTTTTGTTTTTGTTAAAGGTTATATTCGTTCGTATGCCAATATTGTTGGTTTATCAGCTGATGAATATCAACCTTATCTCGAAATTTTAGCTGAACAATATTTAGTAAAAGAAACTAAAAAACCTAAACCAATATATAGTAAAACAAATCGTAGTAAGAAACCGTTCTTTTTTGGTTTGTTTGCTTTAATTTGTGCATTAGGTGGTGGCTTATACTATGTCAATTCTCAAAATAAAAGTAACTTTATTGAAGTTAGTCATTATATTTCTCCACAGCCTTCAGATCGCGTTAACAGTTAGCAAATTTTCTCATTCACATACAGACATTTGTCTTAAATCTTGTTAAGATTGCGTCCTAGTTATTTTGTAATATGATTAGGCATCTTATGAGTCATCAAGAGTCACCAATTATTAGGCGAGAATCAACCCGAATTTATGTTGGTAATGTGCCAATCGGTGGTGGTGCGCCGATTGCTGTGCAATCGATGACAAATACTCGAACAACAGATGTGGAAAAAACAGTAGCTCAAATTCAAGCCCTTGAGCGTGTAGGGGCTGATATTGTCCGAGTTTCTATTCCAACTATGGATGCTGCTGAGGCGTTTAAAATAATTAAGCAACAAGCAAAAGTCCCCCTTATTGCTGATATTCATTTTGATTATCGCATTGCTTTAAAGGTTGCTGAATATGGAGTGAATTGTTTACGGATTAATCCTGGTAATATTGGTAATGAATCACGGATTCGCTCGGTTGTTGATTGTGCCAAGGATAAAAATATTCCTATCCGAATCGGCGTAAACTCTGGTTCGCTAGAAAAAGATATCCAAGAAAAATATGGCGAGCCGACACCAGAGGCTATAGTCGAATCAGCTATGCGACATGTCGATATACTTGATAGGCTAGGTTTTGACCAATTTAAGGTAAGTGTAAAAGCGTCAGACGTTTTTACTGCGGTTGATTCATACCGATTATTAGCAAAACAAATTAAGCAACCTTTACATTTAGGTATAACCGAAGCTGGTGGAGTGCGTAGTGGAGCGGTAAAATCAGCGATTGGGCTTGGCTTATTATTATCGGAAGGGATTGGTGATACATTAAGAGTTTCACTAGCAGCTGATCCAACGGAAGAAGTTAAAGTTGGATTTGATATTTTAAAATCGTTACGCATTCGAGCAAGAGGTATTAATTTTATTGCTTGCCCAACCTGTTCAAGGCAAGAGTTTGATGTAATTAGTACCGTTAATACATTAGAACAGCGATTAGAAGATATAATAACACCAATGGATGTATCAATTATTGGTTGTGTTGTAAATGGACCTGGTGAGGCTTTAGCTTCTACAATGGGTGTTGCTGGTGGTCACAACAAAAGCGGTTTTTATGAAGATGGTGTGCGCATAGGGCGTATTGATAATGAACAAATGATAGATGAGTTGGAAGCTAAAATTCGTGCTAAGGCATCAATTTTAAAAAATAGAATTGCAACAACTGAACTATAACCTTATTAGATAGCGAATAAACAAATGGCAGAGAAAAAAATCCAATCAATACGGGGAATGAATGATTTACTCCCTAATGATAGTGCTACATGGCAACAAATTGAAAAAATTGTTAAAGGTGTACTAAATAGTTATGGTTATAATGAAATTAGAACACCAATCGTTGAAGATACTGCACTATTTAAACGTGCAGTTGGTGAAGTTACCGATATTGTTGAAAAAGAGATGTATACTTTTAATGACCGTAATGATGAAAGTATTACTCTTCGCCCTGAAATTACAGCTGGTTGTGTCCGTGCAGGTATTGAACACGGTCTATTTTACAACCAAGAACAACGACTATGGTATTTAGGGCCGGCATTTCGTTATGAAAAACCGCAAAAAGGGCGTTATCGTCAATTTCATCAATTTGGTGTTGAAGTTTTTGGCCTTGAAGGGCCTAATATTGATGCCGAGCTTATCTTATTAACTGCACGTTTTTGGAAAGCACTTGGTATTGAAGAGCATACGACACTTGAACTTAATTCTATCGGTTCAGTTGAAGCAAGAGCAAATTACCGTAATGCTTTAGTCAGTTTTCTTGAGCAACATAAAGATAAATTAGATGAAGACTGTTTACGTAGAATGTATACTAACCCATTACGGGTGTTAGATTCGAAAAATCCTGTTATTCAAGAATTACTTAATCAAGCACCGAAATTATTTGATTATTTAGATAAAGAATCTAAACTTCATTTTGATGGCTTGTGTCAATTATTAGATAGCGCAGGAATAAAATATAATATTAACCAAAGATTGGTGCGTGGTTTAGATTATTATAACCGTACTGTTTTTGAGTGGGTAACAAGTAGTTTAGGCGCTCAAGGTACAGTTTGTGGCGGAGGTCGTTATGACGGTCTAGTTAGCCAACTTGGTGGACAACCAACACCAGCCGTTGGTTTTGCTATGGGGGTAGAACGTTTAGTATTATTAGTGCAGGCGGTTAATCCTTCATTAAATCGAGATAGTTCAATTGATATTTATATGATATCTTCGGGTGATGAAAAAACGACAGCTGCAGCCCAAAAAATGGCAGAAGTACTCCGTGATGGGTTATCTGATAAGCGAATTGTGACTAATTATGGTAGTAGTAATTTTAAAAAACAATTTGCCAAAGCGGACAAATTAGGTGCTAAAATAGCTGTAATTATTGGTGAAAACGAAATTATTAATCAATCAGTTACAATTAAAAATTTACAAACAGGCGAACAAGTTGAAGTTGCAGAAAAAGAGATTGTTCAAACTTGTTTGGCGATATTGTAAATTAAAGGAAATAGGAGAAAAACGTGAGTTATCAGTTATCTGGCGAAGAACAATTTTCAGAGATAAAAGAATTTCTTGCTAAAAAGTGGAAAATTATTGTTGCGGTTATTGTAATTGGATTACTGGCTTTTTATGGCTGGCGTTATTGGCAATCTTACAAATTAGAAAAAGCGATAGAATCTTCAGATCGTTATGAACAATTAATTGCTAAATTAGATAACAACAATCCTGATTCAGTTAATGAATTAGTCTCTTTTGCTAAAGATAATAATACTATTTATAGTGTTTTTGCTAATTTTAGAGCAGCAAAATTTTATGTTGAACAATTAAAAGATTATGCTGGAGCAGAAAAATTACTTACAGATACGTTAAGTAAAACTGATTCAGATGTTATTAAATCAATAAGTTATATTCGTATTGCAAAAATACAATATCAACTTGAACATTATCAAGAAAGTTTGGCTACTTTAAATAAAGTAACCGAAAAAAGTTGGGCGCCAGTAGTTAATGATATTCGTGGCGATATATCGGTGAAAATGAATAATTATGATGAAGCAGTGGCTGCTTACAATGTTGCATTAAGTTCATCACCGACTCAAGCATTAGAGCAAAATATCAAAATGAAGTTAAATCAAGCTCAATATCTTAAAGATAAACAACAAGCTGAAAAAGCTAAACAAGAAGAAGCTGCCGTCAAGGAAAAAGCTAAGCAAGAAGCTGAAGCCAAAAAAAATGCAGCTCACGAAAATGAAGATTAATTTATCCTGATATAAGGATCTATACAATGAAGTTATCAAAATGTCTGTCTATGAGTGTTTTTATGTTATCACTTGCAGGGTGTTCATTGTTTGGTGGAGAAGAAGAAATTGTCCAGATTTCACCTTCACCAAAAGTGGATAACCAATTTCCAATTCAAGAAATATGGCGAAATAGCACAGCAGGCAATACAAATGTTTATTCATTATTGGGGCCGATTAATTACGATAATGCTATTTATGCTGCTAGCCGTAGTGGGCAAGTTAAAGCAATTGATTTATCAACTGGCCATACTATATGGGACAAAAATTTATCACAAAGTACATTATTTAGCAGTAAAACAGCGTTATTTTCTGGCGGTGTAAGCGCTGATGATAGATATGTTTATGTCGGTAGCGAACGTGCGGTTGTTTATGCATTAGACCGTAATGATGGTAATGTGGTTTGGGAAAAATCGGTACATGGTGAAGTACTTGCTCGTCCAGTTTCTTCTGATGATAAAGTCATAATCCATACCGCTAGTGGTAATTTACAAGCTTTGAATCGTAACACAGGTGAAGATGTATGGGATGTAGTGCTTGAAGTGCCAACACTTTCATTGAGAGGTAATTCTACACCAACTATTGCTCATGGTGCGGCTATACTTGGCGATGATACTGGTCATGTGAATGCTTACTATCTTAATGATGGACAACTTATTTGGCAGCAACGAATATCTCAACCAAGTGGATCGACTGAAATTGACAAATTGAATGATGTTGATTCAACCCCAGTTATTGAAGGTAATTTAGCTTATGCAATTGGCTATAATGGTAATGTTGTTGCACTTGACTTAAGTAATGGTCAAATTGTGTGGCGTAAAGAAATGGGATCTACACATAGCTTTGCGGTTGATTCACAGCAGTTATTCATTGTGGATCAAGATGACAATGTTCAAGCTGTGACTAAAAATGGTGGTGCAGTGAATTGGACTCAGACAGGTTTGTTACATCGTCAATTAACCGATCCGGTTATTTATCAAAATTACATTGTGGTTGGTGATTTCGAGGGTTATCTTTATTGGTTAAATAAAGATAATGGTGAGGTAGTTGCAAAAACACAAGTAAGTAGCAGTGGATTGATTTCGAAACCATTAGTTGTCGATAATAAAATTATTGTCCAAGCTAAAAATGGTGATATTTACGCATTTGCAAAAAATTAAGGTAATTAGAGAATAAATATGGTACCTGTTGTCGCACTAGTTGGTCGTCCGAATGTAGGAAAATCGACTCTATTTAATCGATTAACTCGAACTCGAGACGCCTTAGTGGCTGATTTTCCTGGATTAACTCGTGATCGTAAGTATGGCCGAGCTGAAATCAAAGGGCATGAATATATAGTCATTGATACTGGTGGTATTGATGGCACTGAAGATGGGGTTGAAAGCTTTATGGCGGAACAATCCTTACAAGCAATAGAAGAAGCGGATATTGTGCTCTTTCTTGTTGATGCGAGAGCCGGTGCTATGCCTGCAGATCATGCAATTGCTAAACATCTTCGATCTCGCCAAAAAGCAACGTTTTTAGTTGCTAATAAAATTGATGGTATTGATGCAGATAGTGCAATTTCTGACTTTTATAGTTTAGGATTAGGTGATATTCATCCGATTGCAGCGAGTCATGGTCGTGGTGTCAACGTACTAATCGAGACAGTTTTAGATCCTATTTTTCATTTTGAAAGTGACAAAATTGATACTTCAACAGCAGATCTTCAAAATGAGATGCTTGATGAATCTTATGAAGATTTTGAAGATGACGCAGATGATGCAGAATCGCTGATTAATCAGCCAATAAAAGTTGCTATTGTTGGTAGACCAAATGTTGGTAAGTCAACACTAACCAATCGGATTTTAGGTGAAGAAAGGGTTGTAGTTTATGATATGCCAGGTACAACTCGTGACAGTATTTATATACCAATGACACGAGATGATCGTGAATACATCATGATTGATACAGCTGGTGTTCGTAAGCGAGGTAAGGTAACGGAAACCGTTGAGAAATTTTCGGTTATTAAAACGTTACAAGCAATAGAAGATGCTAACGTCGTAATTTTGGTTATTGATGCCCGAGAAGGTATTTCTGATCAAGATTTGTCTTTGCTTGGTTTTATTATTAATAGTGGGCGCTCACTGGTTATTGCTGTTAATAAGTGGGATGGATTATCACAAGATATTAAAGAACAAGTGAAAACTACGTTAGATGATCGACTCGATTTTATCGATTTTGCTCGTTTACACTTTATCTCTGCGCTTCATGGTAGTGGCGTAGGAAACCTATTTGATTCAATTCAAGAAGCATATGATTGCGCTACACGCCGTGTTAATACCGCATTATTAACTAAAATAATGCAAATGGCACAAGATGACCATCAACCACCATTGGTCAGAGGACGTCGGGTTAAATTAAAATATGCCCATGCAGGAGGTTATAATCCTCCAATTGTGGTTATTCATGGTAATCAAGTTGAAGATTTACCTGATTCTTATAAACGTTATTTAATGAACTACTTTAGACGTTCATTAAAAATTATGGGGTCGCCAATACGAATTCAATTCAAAGAAGGCGCTAATCCATTCGAAGGTCGAAAAAATAGTTTGACTGCTTCGCAACAACGTAAACGTCGTCGTTTAATGAAACATGTACGAGGTCGTAAATAACTTATGACAGAAACAAAAATAATCGATGGTGGGCAAGAAGGTATTTGTCCTAAGTGTCATAATAGAATGAGTATTGTTTCGCCACAACATTATGATTGTCCTCATTGCCAACAGCATTATCAAGAACAGTATATTTGCCCAATTTGCCGACAAAATGTGCAAATGGTTAAAGGCTGTGGCGCTATTAACTATATTTGTCACACTGATGGCTTAATTTCCAGCAGTAAAGTGATATTTCATTATTTACCAGAATAAAAAATTGTATCTATATTTAAAGCCATAAGAGGTTATTTTATGCGAATTATTTTATTAGGCGCACCGGGAGCAGGAAAAGGAACTCAAGCACAATTTATTATGCAACAATACGGAATTCCGCAAATTTCAACTGGCGATATGTTGCGTGCAGCAGTAAAAGCAGCGAGTCCATTAGGTTTACAAGCAAAAGAGCTAATGGATAATGGTAAGCTTGTCACTGATGAGTTAGTTATCGCATTAGTCAAAGAGCGTATCGCGCAAAGCGATTGTAAGAATGGCTTTTTATTAGATGGTTTTCCTCGTACTGTGCCACAAGCAGATGCAATGAAAGAAGCGGGTATCAATGTTGATTATGTACTTGAGTTTGATGTACCAGATGAAGTGATTATTGATCGTATGAGTGGTCGTCGTATTCATGCAAGCTCAGGACGTGTATACCATGTTCGTCATAATCCACCAAAAGTTGAAAATATTGATGATGTAACTGGTGAACCATTAACTATTCGTAAAGATGATAGTGAAGAAATCGTCCGTAAACGTCTTGTTGAATATCATGATTTGACTAAACCATTAGTCAAATATTATCAACATGAAGCCAAAGAAGGCCGAACTCAATATTTCCGCATTGATGGGACACAAGCTGTTTCAGCTGTGACCAATGAATTGACTAAAATTTTAGGCTAATTGCTATTTAAGAGGGATGATAGACTTTTTCATCCCTCATCTTAACCAATCAATTATTTCGCTAACTTAAGCGCTTGTTCTAAATCAGCAATAATATCATCAATATGTTCAATACCAATTGAGAGGCGTATCATTTCTTGACTTACTCCAGCCTTTTGCAATTCCTCATCATTAAGTTGTCGATGGGTAGTTGATGCCGGATGACAAGCTAATGAACGGGTATCACCGATATTAACTAAACGGATAATCAATTTTAAAGCATCGATAAATTTGGCTCCAGCTTGTTTACCTCCTTTGATACCAAAGGATAAAATACCAGCAGGTAAACCATTGTCCATCTGTTTTACCGCTAAATGATGCTCAGGATGATTAGCCAGACCTGCATAATTGACCCATTCAACTTGAGGATGTGAAGCCAAATAATTGGCTACTTTAATCGTATTCTGGCAGTGTCGCTCAATGCGTAAAGAGAGTGTTTCAAGACCTTGTAGTAATAAAAAAGTATTAAATGGTGATAAAGCTGCTCCCATGTTACGCAGTGGTATTACTCGGCAACGAGCAATATAAGCTGCGTCTCCAAAGCTTTCAGTATATGAAACACCATGATAAGAAGGATCAGGTTGATTGAGCATTGGATACTTATCTGCATGATCTTTCCAAGGAAATTTACCTGAGTCAACAATCATTCCGCCTAAGCTATTACCATGCCCACCAATATATTTAGTTAATGAATGTACTACTATATCAGCTCCAAATTCAAATGGTCGGCAAAGCGCAGGGCTGGCAACTGTATTATCAACAATTAGCGGTATACCATGGCGATGGGCAATATCAGCCAGTACTGATAAATCAACAATATTACCTGCTGGATTACCGATACTTTCACAGTAAATGGCTTTAGTTTTGTCATCAATTTGCTTTTCAATCGCATTTAAGTCATTGTGTGGTGCAAATTTTGTTGTGATACCGAAATTAGGCAGGGTATGAGCCAATAAGTTATAGGTGCCACCATAGAGTTTGGAAACCGATACAATATTTTCACCAGCAAATGTAATGGCTTGTATAGCATAAGTAATTGCTGCCATTCCAGAAGCTACCGCTAATGCTCCTATACCGCCTTCTAGTGCGGCAATACGCGCTTCAAGTACAGCATTAGTTGGATTGGTTATCCGTGTATAGATGTTTCCAGCAACTTTTAAATCAAATAAATCGGCGCCATGTTGGGTATCATCGAATGCATAAGATGTGGTTTGATAGATCGGAACAGCGACGGCATGGGTTGTTGGTTCAGGGGTATAGCCTGCGTGTAAAGCAATCGTTTCTGGTTTCATGTTAGAGCCTCATATTTATAACTATTTTTCAATTATAAGGCTCTTATTTTGTGCAAAGAATTACTAAAAAGTAAAGGATTATAAAACCATTCTTACGATATCGATTTCACCTAATTCTTTGTATAGATTTTCTACCTGATCAATATGGGTTGCATTAATGGTAATGGATACTGAATGATAATTACCTTTACTACTTGGTTTGATCGACGGCGTATAATCCCCTGGTGCATGACGTTGAATCACGGATACAACTTTATCAACTAATTCTGGTTTTGCTTCACCCATTACTTTATAAGTGAAAGAACAAGGGAAATCTAATAATTCATTTAATTTTGTTTGTTGCATAATAGTCTTTTTCTCGTTTTATCAGTATAGCTATTAAATATATTGCATATATATAGTCAGTTTATTATTCTTCAAGTTCAGAATAATAAACATTACTTTTTAAAGCCTATAATTTGATCTATGATAGTCAAATTCTAACATAGCTTAGTAAAACCTACCTTACTATTATTTTAAAAGGCTAAAATAACATGTTATCCCAATCAGCTAACAAAGAACCTTTTGGTACATTACTTGGCTATGCGCCGGGTGGTGTTGCTATTTACTCTTCTGATTATGAAACATTGGATCCTGAACAATACCCTAATGATGCATCATTTCGAAGTTATTCAGGTCATGAGTATATGGGTTATAAGTGGCAATGTGTCGAATTTGCTAGAAGATTTTTATTTCTAAATTATGGGATAGTCTTTACCGATGTCGGTATGGCACATGAAATATTTTCATTAAGATTTCTTCGTCAAGTGATTAATGAAGCCATTTTACCATTGCAAGCATTTGCTAATGGTAGCAAAAAAATGCCAGAAGCGGGAGCATTGTTAATATGGGATGATGGCGGTATGTTCGATAGGACAGGCCATGTAGCGATTATTACTGAAGTTTTTGATAATAAAATTAGAATTGCCGAACAAAATGTTGTCCATACTCGGCTCCCCATTGGTCAACAATGGACTCGAGAATTAAAAATGACGGTATCCAATGATGGCTACTATTTACACGATACTTTCGATGATACCAAAATTTTAGGCTGGATGATTCAAACTGAGAATACTCTTCATAGCTTACCACAACCGAATGTTGCTAAGCATTTACTTGATATTCATAGTGTCCATATCGAAAATCATGGTCAATTTGATAAGAAATGGTTGAACGAAAGTGATACATTAGAAAGTGCCTATGTGTCAGCAACTGGACACGCCATCAGCCATGATGATCAGTATCATTATTTTTCTATTTCGGAAAGCGCTGAGCTGGAGCTTATTCGTGCAACAAACGAACTTCATTTGATGTATTTGCATGCTACCGATAAAGTTTTAAAAAATGATAATTTATTGTGTAATTTCAATATTCCTGAAATTCTTTGGCCACGGCTTAGATTATCATGGCAACAACGCCGTTATCAGATGATCACCGGACGGTTAGATTTTTGTATGGATGAAAGGGGCTTTAAAGTTTATGAATATAATGCTGATTCAGCCTCATGCCATACCGAAGCAGGGCAAATTTTGCAAAGTTGGGCAATACAAGCCGAATTAAATGCTGGTGTTAATCCTAGTGCGGGTTTACTTAATGCATTAGCCGACTGTTGGAAACATAGTGATGCAAAAGCGTTTGTACATATCATGCAAGATAATGATAGTGAAGAAAACTATCATGCATTATTTATGCAAAAAGCACTAACTCAAGCCGGATTTGAAAGCAAAATTTTACGCGGACTATCGGGACTCAGTTGGGATAAACGAGGACGATTAGTAGATGATGAGCAACGCCAGGTCACCTGTGTATGGAAGACTTGGGCATGGGAAACTGTACTTGAACAACTTCGCCAAGAAAGTGAAGCTCAAGTGGCTGGGTTACCAATTAGAACATGGCATCCGGAAAATTCGGTTAGATTAATAGATGTATTACTTAGACCTGAGGTATCGGTTTTTGAGCCTTTATGGACGGTGATTCCAAGTAATAAAGCTATTTTGCCAGTGCTATGGTCATTATTTCCTAACCACCGCTATTTACTTGAATCTTCATTTGAACTCAATGACAATTTAATTAAAAAAGGTTACGCAATTAAACCGATTGCTGGGCGTAGAGGTAGCGATATAGAGTTAGTTGGTTGTCATGAGCAAATATTGGATAAAACGGTTGGCCGATTTGCTAAACAAGAAAACATTTATCAAGAGCTATGGTGTTTACCTAAAGTTGATGATCGTTATTTACAAATTTGTACATTTACCGTTGGTGGCCATTATGGAGGTGCTTGTTTACGCTCTGATCACTCTTTAGTCATCAAGGGAGAAAGTGATATGCAGCCTTTGCGAGTATTAACTGATGAAGAATTTATTAAACAACTTTACAAAAAAAGTTGAGGAAAGGGGTTTTTTAAGCATAATTTGCCAAATTGATTATTCAATTTATCAATGACAGATGGTGAGTTTTGTTATTTAATTAAACATAGCTAATTAAGTTATCTTTATCTTATTAAAAATAACTAAAAATATTATATCTATTTGATTGACAATGACAATAACCTAGTTTTTTTGATAGAATTGATTTAATACAAATAATAATTATAAAAAATATAATTAAAATAAAGGAATATCAGGATATATGGCAAATACATTATTGCGCAGTGGCGATATTAAAGATTTTAAAATGCTCGGACATGACGGTAAAGCTGCTTATCTTGTCGCTTCGCAAATTCGTGAAATGTTTCGAGTTAAATTAGGTCGCCAATACTCTGATTGTTTAGCGATACCTCAACGTAATGATCAAGGTAATATTGTTGATTGGTACATTCCCTTCGACTCAGAACAACCTGATGGTCAATATGATATTATCCCGTGGACTTCAGCTAGTGAAGATGAACAAAAGTCTGCATTAGGCTTACTGAAAGAATTCGAAAGTAAAGTTATTGAGTTAGGCCAAAAATTAGCTAGTAATCCTAATCTAGAAGGCGATCAATTACTTTTTAGTCGATTGATTTACGATCCAAAACAAAACGAAAATAGTCTTGAACCGAATTTGATGGCGATACGTTTCCCTAGCAATCAATTTGTTTATATTGTTAATGGTAAACCTGTTATCACTTTTTGGGGATTTGTTAACCCTCAGACGCCACAAGCAACTTCACCTTTCTACTGTTTAGAAGCATTTCGAAAAGCTGCTCCAAAGGTTGCAGCCACTGCTCCAGTACAAGCCCCTGTTATTGTTAAAAAACCTTGGTGGAAGCGCTGGTGGATATGGTTGTTAGGATTATTACCTTTGTTATTACTACTATTATTAGCAATTTTTTGGTTAAAAGGTTGTAGCTGGAACCCAAGTATATCTATCGATCCCAAAATATCATTAGATGGTAAAGTTGATATTCCTGAGCCAACAGTTGTAAATGATAAAGAGGACAAACAAGAGAAAAAAGAGCCTGAGCCAGAAATCAAAGAGGTTAATAATAAACCTGTTACTATCGTTAATGGCGTAGTACCAAATGGAAAAGTTGCAGTAGATCCTAACGCACTACCTGTTAATGGTATTGCTACAGATCCAGCTGTAGTAGATAATTCGGCAGCTACCGCACCAGATCAAGGAATGGCTAATAATGTAAATCCAGATGGTGTTACAGATCAACCACAACCTACGTCTTCACCTGATGATAAAGGAAATAATGGAGAGCAAGGTGAACAGGGAAATCAGGTTGATAAAGATGATAAAGGCAGTAATACAAATCCATCTGATGATAAAAAAGATAATCAAAATGGACAAGTACCTCCAACACCTAATTTAGATAGTAAATCTGACGTAACGAATAGTAATTCTGATCAAGGTAATCAACCTAATGTAAATGCTAGCCAAGCAAATAATTTAGCCTTACCTGCTGACGTGTTAAAACAGGGATCAACGAATTTCTTAAATGGTCAATGGTCAGTTGGTGCTGGTATTCAAGATAAAGCAACAGGTAAGCCATTGCAGTTAAGTTATAATTTTAATCAAGGCAATGGTGAAGTAACGGTTACTCGCAGTGATGGTGTTAAATGTGTTGGTAACGTGGGTACTGGGATCCAGAATTCTAATTTAAATATTACTGGCAATTCTGAAGCCATTTGCAGTGATAATACTAAATATCAATTACCTAAAATTCAGTGTAAATCAGGTAAAGACAATCAAGCTGATTGTCAGGGAATTTATGATAACGGGACTTCGTTCCCAATTACGATGAAAAAACAATAGGATTGTATATGCTTCCAGAAATACGCAACTATGGTCAAGAAGTTACACTGATCATGAATAGTGGAATTCAATTTCTTGATTTTGCATTGAAAATAGATTGGAAAGATAATCAATGGCGCAGTAAAGTTAATGGTTGTTTTATTGATCCATCAGAAAGTGGAGCGTTAGTTAGATTAATTGAAGATATCGATAATGGTAAATTTTTTGCACCAGATAATCTCTCTTTTGCTGTCACACCTACTCAAGAGATTAGTGTTGAGCAATCCTTAAAACTATATGATGGTATTTGGTTGCCTATTCCAATTTTAAGATCTATTCCACCAGAGCGTTTTGATAAAGGACCTCATAACTGGAGTCGAGTGCGAATTGTTAATATTCCAGAAGGTGAAGACCCAGATGGCAATACTCATCGTATTACCTTTGCCTTTGATACAAAAATTTTTACCAATATGCAGGATGTTGCTTATTTGGCACCAACGGAAAATGATGTGAAAACTGGAGCAGTATTTAGTTTAGCTCATCGTTCAGATCAAGTCTCATGGTATTTAGAGCAAAAATGGATAACCAGTTGGTTAATTGATTTATTTCAAGAATTAGCCCCTCAAGCTGAACGTTTAAAAGTACATAAAGATGATATTAATTTAGAAATAGCTAATAAAGCTTATTATGGACATTATTTAAATATTCTCAATTTGTTAGCTGATTCATTACAGTTACCAAAAATTAAAATTGTTTCAAATAATCGAGATGATGTGATTAAATCAATTCCTGTTGATATGATTTTAGATGTTGGTAATTCAAGAACTTGTGGCATATTAATTGAAGATCACGTTCAAGATAAAGATAGTTTAAATCGTCGTTATGAGCTTGAAATTCGGGATTTAACTCAGCCCGAACATATTTATAATGAACCATTTGAGAGTCGAGTAGAATTTGCACAAACTTTTTTTGGTAAAGAACATTTTTCGCTTCAAAGTGGAAGACGAGATACATTCCGCTGGCCAAGTATTGTTCGGGTCGGAAAAGAAGCGAGCCGTCTAGCTAGTCGCCGCGAAGGAAATGAAGGGGCAACCGGACTTTCAAGCCCGAAACGTTATTTATGGGATCAAGAAAAGTATGAGCAAGGCTGGCGCTTTAATTCACATTATGTCAAAAGTGATCATGAACCATTTGCAACCGCAGAGCCGTTTTCTAGTCTAATCAACGAGTATGGTGAAGCTCTGCATATCCTCAGTAATGAAATTGAGGAAGAGTTTGACCGAAAAATGCCCGTTTTTCACCCAAAATATTCACGTAGTTCATTAATGACATTTATGCTATGTGAAGTATTGATGCATGCTCTAATGCAAATCAATAGTGTCGCTCAGCGTAATAAGCTTGAACACGCAAGAACACCACGTAATTTGCGTTCTATTATTCTTACCATTCCACCGGCAATGCCTAAACCAGAACAAGCGATATTCAAAAGCTGTGTTTATCAAGCTATTGGCTTAGTTTGGAAAAGCTTAGGTTGGGATAATTCTGATGATAATATTGATTTTAGTAATCCTGAACAATTAAAAAGTATCTGGCCAAATATTCCTGAAGTTTATATTCAATGGGATGAAGCAACCTGCGGACAAGTTGTTTATCTCTTTAACGAAACGCAGAACAATTATAATGGCCGTTCAGAAGAATTTATTGCTTCAATGGTACGACCAGACAAAACCAATAAACAGAAACTAACAATTGCCACTGTTGATATTGGAGGTGGAACAACAGATTTGGTCATCAATGATTACGAACTTGATTATGGTGCCAATAAACAACTTAATAGTAGTAATGCTTATCTTGTTCCAACTCAACGTTTTCGTGATGGATTTAAAGTTGCAGGTGATGATATTTTGCTTGATATCATCCAAGATACTGTTTTGACTTCATTAACTAATGGATTAAAACAGGTTGGACTTGTTGATCCTAATCCGATTTTATCGACAATTATTGGTTCACAACAGGTATCAATTCAAGACGCAGTACTACGACAACAATTAACTTTACAGTTATTTACACCTGTCGGATTACAAGTATTAAAACTTTATGAGCTTTATGAACCATTACATGCTGAAAAACATGTTTATAATATGACTTTTGGTGAGTTATTACAAAATAATGTGATGACAGATAATGTTCTGAATTTTATTAATGAACCAGTTCGCCGAACTCTAAATAATCCTGAATTTTCCGTTCTTGATTTAAATGTTGAAATAAATCTTAAACGTATTCATCACTTATTTATTCGTGGTGATTATTATAATATTTGTAAAACGTTCGATGCTTTATCTGAAATTATTAGCTGTTACCAATGTGATGTGCTGTTATTGACCGGACGACCATCTCGTTTACCTGGTGTACAAAGTTACTTCCGTTCTCGTTTATCTATCCCTGCAGGACGTGTTTTGCCGCTACATGGTTATTATACTGGTGGTTGGTATCCTTTCCATAAACAAGAGCGCATTGATGATCCTAAAACAACCGCTGCAGTTGGTGCTATGTTATGTTTCTTAAGTAAAAATCTAAGATTAGCGAATTTTTATTTTAGATCAGCAAATATGGAGTTGTACTCAACAGTTAAATACATTGGTCTATTAGATAATCTAAATATGATAAAAAAAGAAAATATCTATTATCAAGATATCGATTTAGATAATCCTGATTATGATTTTCCTGAAGTCTCTTTTGAAATTCGAGGCACGACAAGACTTGGTTTTAAACAGTTAGAAATTGACCGTTGGCCTGCTTCACCAATTTATATTTTAACGATCGAAAATAGTGATGTAGCTAAAAGATTGAGTGCTGAAGGGGTTGTTTTAGAAGTAACATTAGGAATAAAAAATCGACAAAAAACAGTTGAGAATTTCTATATTAAAGATGTTAAAGCTTCAGATGGACGTGCTTGCAGTAAAACCAAGGATATAAAGCTTAGTCTGAATACAATGGTAAATTCTGGCTTAATTAGCACACAATATTGGCTTGATAGTGGAATGATAAAACGATGAAAAATTTAAACGAACAACTTCCTAAATCTTGGGAGCAGATTTATCAAGCATCAGCACAGGCAATTGAATGGGTCAATCAAACCCGAGACTCATCAAAGCGTTTGCATAATGAAGCTGATAATTTAATTCTTGATCTACGCCGATTACGTAATAGTGCTAAACGTTTAGGTGATGTGTCGACTAAGTCAGTTGCGGTCGGTTTTTTTGGTTTGTCACAAGCAGGTAAATCTTACCTTATTTCAGCATTAGCTGCAGGTGAAAATGGAAAACTTGAAACAGTGGTTGATAATGAAATCTTAGATTTTATTGATCACGTCAATCCTGTCGGCGGGGGTAAAGAGGCAACTGGTCTTGTTACTAGATTTAGTCGTACTGCTAAAGGTGGTATTGCCAACTATCCACTAGAGCTAAAACTATTTCAAGAAATAGAAATTGTTAAAATCCTGATTAACGCCTATTTTAAAGATTTTGATCAGCAAAAAGTTATCAATAAAGTTGAGTTTTCTGAGCTAAATCAACTTATTCAACGTATCGAAAGTAAAAAGCAAGTCGATTATACCGGCGGTATAACTGAAGATGATATCGTTGATTTGTATGATTATTTATCTGAAAATTTTGGCAATTCACTTGAAGGATTGAAAGGTGGTTATTGGGAAAAAGCCATGTCATTGCTACCTTATCTTTCAATTACCGACCGTGGTACTTTATTTTCTGTGTTATGGGGTGGTATCAGTGAACTTACGGCAATTTATATTCAATTGGCAACAACCTTATCAAGCTTAAATCATGTAAATACCGTTTATGCGCCCCTTAACGTGTTAGTCAAGGACAATGGTGATGGTACCAAGTCGCAGATTGATAGCATCATGAATGTTGATATGCTTGAAAGGTTAAATACTGAAAATGATTCATCGGTAACCGTTACGCCATTTAATGGAGTGCCAACTTCAATATCATTAGCGCAATTAGCCTTTTTAACAGCAGAATTAATCTTCCCATTAGTGAATAAAACTCGTGTACCTACTTTTGAGAATGTCGATCTGCTTGATTTTCCAGGATATCGAGGTCGATTAAATTTAATTTCTATTTCTGATGTCAAAGAGGGTAATCCTATCGCTCAACTTTTATTACGTGGTAAAGTTGCTTATCTTTTTGAGAAATACACTGATAGCCAAGAGATGAATGTTTTGGTGGTTTGTACTCCATCGGATAAACAATCAGATGTTAATGATGTTGGTCCAGTATTAGAAAGATGGATTGATAAAACCCAAGGCGAAACAGCTGAGAAAAGAGCAACAAAGAAAGCCGGATTGCTATGGGCTATAACAATGTTTGATAAGCGTATTGGCGCATCATTGTCACTGTCCCAAGACAATTTAAGAAATACTTGGGGTAAAGGTGGCTTATTACAGCAGACCATTTTAGAACGTTTTGGTAGTTATGATTGGCTATCCAATTGGTCAAATGATGGTAAATTTAACAATGTATTCTTGGTACGTAAACCAGGATTTGACGTGCCATTTTTAAATGTCGATGCTAAAGCAAACGTTGAATTATCCTACAATGATAATTATCAACAAGAAATGTTAATGTTGAAAAATACATTTGTTGAAAATCCGGATATTCAAGAGTATGTCAACGCTCCTGATCAAGCGTGGGATGCGATGTTACAATTAAATGATGGTGGCATTGGTCGAATTAGCCAGTATTTAGAACAAGTCGCCATTACTGAAGTTAAACAACAGCGGATTGTTGAACAACTTAATGAACAAATTGATTATATTATCAATATACGTTTTGATACTTGGTATCAAGCTGGTAGCGATGAAGAATTAGGTAAGAAAAAACAGATAATTAATAATGTTGTAAAAGAACTACAAGGAAAAGCATTATTATTAGGTGAATTACTTAAAGTTTTAGAATTGCCGGATCAAACTATTCGAGCTTTGTATCATTCTAGCCATATGGATAATGATATCAGCAATACTAGCGGTGATGACGTAATCGATAATTCTTCAAATGATTTTGGCTTAAATACCGATTTTGAACTTTTTCCGGAAGTAAATTCGCCTTTACAACCTCAGGTAGTTGCTAATATCGCAAGCGAATCAAAATTTGCTAAAAATGTGTTTACTGCATGGCTAGAACATTTAAGAAATATTGTATTAGATAAACATATTCTACAATTTTTCAGTATTGATCAGAAAGCACTCTCTTTTATTGTTGAAGAGTTGATTACTGGTGCTAACCGTTTGAAACTTGAAACTAGCTTAACTGAAAAAGTTTTAGCTAATGAAAATGTAGGCAGTAAGCGTGATGAGCTTGAGTCTCGGCAGATTAGCTCTATTAATATGTTATTGGCTGACTTTATTGCATGGCTTGGTTTTATTCCTGGGCAAACAAACGATATTCCTGATAGCCGAGTTAATCAAGGTAAGCCGATATTTTCATCGCCATTGACTCAATTTTCAAGTCAATTATCACATCCATTGCCAGTACTTGATGATAAGACCAAAAATTATTCTCAATTTGCTATATTTGATTGGTTTATTGCCTTTGCGACGCTTGCTCAAGAAAATGTTGGTCATCATGCTGGTCGTGAAATAAGCCAAGAACAAAACTCTCGTCTTGGTGAAATTTTAACTTGTTTTAAGGAATCACAAATATAATAGTATTATTGTGAATATATTTAATAACAACAATTTAATAATTATTAATAACAATAAGGTGGTTTTTAAAACTACCTTACATATATGAAATATCCATAAAATAATATTAATACAATCATAGTGATGAAATAGAGGATATCATGGCATTAAGAATTGAATTAGAAGGCGATAAACCGGGTGTTGCTAAGTTTTTGGCGCAAAAATGGAGTGGTAGTGCAGATATTGATATACTTATTCAACGCAACCAAGATGGTTATTTTTTGTCCGGTCTTAATCAATGGGGACCAGAAAAAAATTGGCATACTGTAACTAGCATGTCTGTCGAGAATGAGCAATTAAGTGGTCTCGTTGATGAATGGCTAGTTGATTCTTTGTTATCTCAAGAAAATAGTGTTAGATTTCTTGCTGAAATTCGTGATAAACAAAATCAAAGCTATATTGATAGAGGAGTGGTAAATATTGCTGAAACAGTATTCCCTTCATCTGCTTTAAATACCCAATTATCAATATCTGATGAGACTAAACAAAATACCTTTGAGTCGGATAAAGTAGCTTCTAATCTTGTTGAATCTGATGATTCTCAACCTGTAGAACCTGAAACCGAAGAACAAACAATTGGGATGGAAAATGAGGTAATAGTAGAACCTGAAATGGAATCTGAAATAGAGGTAACGCCAACACCAACGATAACACAACAAGAGGTGTCAGCTTCACAACCCACTAAAGCAAAAAGTAAATTAGGGTTGATTATTATCATTTTTGTCATTCTACTGACTTTAGCTGGGATTGGCTTTGCAGTATGGTATTTTTTATTTTCTCAAGATAAAAATCCTTTAACTTCTCTAACTCAAAGTAATAGTCAATGTAATATTGCTAATGCAACAACTGATGATTTATCTTTTATTCAACAATGTTTACAGAGTAAACCAGATGCTGATGCAGTAATTGATGTCATAAATCAGGCTAAACAAGCTAATAAATGTAATATCGCACAACGGTTATATGCCAATCAATCTTTATTGAATGCCAAAGTGGCCTTACTTTATGCGAAAGAATACGATGTGAAGTTTTATCAAGATAACCAGTGCTTCAAGGCAGATAAAGAAACGGCAATTTATTGGTATGAAACGTCATTAAATAATGATCCAAATAACGAGCTGGCTAAAGAACGGTTAGCTGAATTACAAAAATAATTAAGGTGCAGGTATGAAAAAAACAGTAATTTCAATATTGATTTTCGGATTTAGCCTGACTTGCTTACCTTTGGTTAGTTCGGCTTTAGAACCGTTAAAGCAAGCCGGTAAAACAACGCTTTATCAGCGAGTCTTGAGTACACCAACTTGTGAGTTAAAAAAAAATATTAATGATGCTACTGGTCAATCAGTACCTGCCTTTTCGCGTTATTATGTGTATGAACGGAAAAATGAAAATAATCAAGAATGGTTGAATGTTGGGCCTGATTCATATGGTAAAACTGTTGGTTGGATTAATAATTCCTGTGCTGTTGCTTGGAATATGCAACTGACTTTAGTTTTTACTAATCCTGTTGAACGTGATCCTTTATTATTTTTCAAAGATAAAACCTCTTTAGCAACAATTGTTGATGCTGATAAACCAGAAACATTAATAAAACCTATTCGTGATGCACTAAAAGAGAATAAAACCGCACCACAAGTAGTGGCACAAGAACCTAAAGAATTTATTGATTTTAAAAGTAATTTCTATTTATTACCTATCTTACAGGGGGAAGAAGTAATGAATGGCCAAGGCTTTTATGAAAGAATTTTAGAGGTTGCTTCGGTTAGTAAACAAGAAACAGTTGTTAAAAATAATAACAAGTCGACCAATCAGTCTTCTGATGATAGTATTAATCAAGTTGCTCCATTTAAGGCCGCTATTGTGTTTGTTATCGATTCAACTATTTCAATGGATCCTTATATTTCTAGAACCAAAGAGGCCGTGGAAAGAGTTTATCAACATATTGAAAAAGAACATTTACAAGATCAGGTTAAATTTGGCTTGATTTCATTTCGCTCAAGTTTAAAAGCCTCGGATAAATTAGAATTTGTCAGTAAAATTTTTGCAGATCCAAATAAAGTAAAAAATAAAGATGATTTTAAAAAATTAAGTGCTTCACTCAAACAAGCATCTGTATCCACCGCTTATTTTGCCGAGGACTCTTATGCAGGTGTATCTCAAGCATTAAATGATATTAATTGGAATAGCTTTGGTGCTCGATATATGATTTTGATTACTGATGCAAGTGCTATTCCTGGTGATGATAAGCTTTCAAGTACTGGTATGGATGCAGCCCAATTGCGACTTGAAGCACAGCATAAAGGTGTTGCAATTTATGCTTTACATTTAAAAACACCAAGTGGTGAAAAGGATCATCAAGTAGCCGCTGCCCAATATTCTGATTTGACTTATAACGATTTTATTCATAAATCATTGTATTATCCCGTTAATGCTGGCGATGTTAATGAATTTGGTAAGAAAGTCGATTCATTAGCACAAGCTTTATCAGAACAAGTTAAATTAGCTTATAAAGGGGAATCATCAGTTGGTAATGCGCTTAATGCTAAAGATGATGATGCCGATATGTTAAAAGATGCTTTACTATTGAGTAAGGCGATGCAATTAGCTTATCTAGGCGATACTAAAGGAACTAAAGCGCCAACTGTTTTTAAAGCATGGATTGCTGATAAAGATTTTGTTAAACCGACTATTCCAACTGCGGAACCACGAATTTTGTTAACTAAATCACAATTAAGTGATTTGAGTGATATTGTGACTAAGATTGCTAATGCAGCTAATGATGGATTAATTTCAGCTGATGATATGTTTTCACAACTACGTTCGGTTGCTGCGGCAATGGGACAAGATCCAAATAAATTAAAATCAGATTCTGTCACTAAGATTGCTGATTTAGGTTTACTCGGCGAGTATTTAGATAATATTCCTTATAAAAGTGATGTAACCGGTCTTGATCAAGAAACATGGAAGAGTATGAGTGGAATTGAACAAGAAAAGTTTATCCGTAATCTAAATAGTAAAGTTCGTTATTATCAAAAATGTAATGCTGATGTTGATCGTTGGATTTCATTATCTGAAGGTAGTGATCCGCGCGAAAATGTCTATCCTGTACCATTAGAAATGTTGCCATAAAAAATGTTAACTATTAATAATCTGGTAATTTCCAGACCGATAGGCAAATCTTTTTTTAAAGTTTGCCTACCAGAGCTTTCGGTTAAAGCTGGTCAAGTTGTTGTCATTAAAGGTGATAGTGGTTGTGGTAAAAGTACTTTACTAGAAATGATTGGTATGATTCTTCAACCTGATGAAATTAGCCATTATCATCTTATAATTGATAATCAAAATTACGATATTGCTGATGTGATTCAACGCAATGATGTAAATGAATTAGCGACTATACGCGCAAAATATTTGGGATTTATGTTACAAACGGGTGGATTATTACCTTTTTTAAATATTAAAGATAATATTTTATTATCAGCGAAGTTATTACAAAAAAATATTGAACCAACCAGATTTGATTACTTAATTGATAAATTGAATATAGGTCATTTGTTGAATAAATATCCTAAACAGTTATCAATAGGTGAAAGACAACGAGCATCTTTCATTCGTTCGATTATTCATAGACCTGCGTTACTGTTAGCTGATGAACCAACTTCCGCACTTGATCCTTATAATGCTAATTTATTATTTGATCTAATTATAGAGCAAGCCCAGCAAGATAATATTGCGGCTATGATTGTCACTCATGATTGGCAGAAAATTGAAAATAAAGGATTGTTTACTTTATCGGCAAAATTAACTTCTACACAATCATCAGAATTTTTACCGTTATCAAGTAAGGTATAGAAGATGGATAATGTAACCTCAAAATGGCGATTTATTATTCGGTTATCATTAGCCGATTTATGTTATGATAAGAAAGTATCATTTTGTATTATCGCATCTATAATATCAGTCATTACACCATTGTTGCTATTATTTAGTTTGAAGTATGGTGTTGTCGCTCAGCTACGCCATCAATTACTTAATGATCCACAAAATTTAGAGATAAAAATTGTTGGTAATCTACAACTTGATCAACAGATGTTCGATTGGATTGCAAAGCAACCTGAGACGGCATTTGTTATTCCTCTTACTCGTTCTTTGAATACACAAGCTGATTTGCTTAATGATTCAAGTCATTTTGTTAATAATGCTGAAGTTATTCCGACCGCTAAAGGTGATCCAATAACTCAAGATATGCCTTATCTTCCTCATAAAAATCAAATTCTATTGAGTTCTTTGGCGGCCGAGAAAATGCAAGCAGCAATTGGTAGCCGAATAAAAATGGTTATTACTAGACAACTAGATGGTAAATTGGAAAAAGGAAGAACTGAATTAGAGGTTATAGGCATCATTCCTGAAGCATATTATAGTCGCGTAGCAGGTTTTATAAGCTTAGATCTTTTAATTGAAATGGAACATTTTTATGATGGTTATCAAAGTGAAATTTTTCTAACCGGAACAGGTTTAACTGATTCTTCCTACCCTAACTCATTTGCAAGAGCGCGAATTTATGCTAATTCGCTTGATAATGTTGCTCCTTTAGCATTTAAATTGCGTGAAAAAAATATAGAAACGCGAACTCAGGCTAATGCGATTGAAAATATGCAAGCTATTGATCGAGTCTTAGGTTTTATTTTTAGTGTGATTGCTATTACCGCAATTTTTGGATGTATATTATCTTTCAGTGGCTCATTTTTATCTAATATCGAGCGAAAACGTAAAGATATTGCTTTTATGAGGCTTATAGGATTTAAGTCTAAGCAAGTTATGTTCTATTTACTGATACAAGCAATGACGTTAAGCTTTTTAGCTTTTATCGTATCATGTTTGCTATTTTTATTAGGAAATTGTGCATTTAATCTGGTTTTAGGTAAAAATTTAGTTTCACAACCAATCGTTAGTCAATTACAATTTTATCATTTCATTATCGCATTTATATCAACACTATTAATATCATTTGTTGTTGTTGCGATAGGAGGACGAGGTGCTATCAGTATTCAACCAGCCGAAAGCCTACGTGAAGCGTAAGTTTAAGCCTATTTTTTTGGGGATTATTTTCGGTTTTATTCCTAGTATGGGATATGCTCAGTCATGGGATAGTAAATTTTATAATCCTAAACCGGCCAATGATGATGTTATTCTGCCTATGCCGTGTGAAGGTAGTTTGGTGATGAGAAAAGTTTTTACACCAACACGTAAACCATTGGATGATGTTAAAATTGTTTTAGGTAATAACCAAAAAGAACTTGGTTTCGCTGAGTATGCAACACCTAATTATATCTCAGGTAGTTTTTCTGATGATGGTGCAGAAAGATATTATCTTATTGGTAAATATGAAATTACCGCTCTTCAGTATCAATCAGTTATGAATGATAATTGCCCAACAGCCAAAACTAATCTTGCTTTTCCTATTACTGATATCAGTTGGTTTGATGCTGTAGCTTTTACTGATAAATATAATCGTTGGCTAATTGAACAAGCAAAAAATAGATCAAAAGACTTACCCAAAGGGTATGTTCGTCTACCAACTAATACTGAATGGGAATATGCGGCAAGAGGTGGTTCTAAAGTTAGCGAATCAGAATTCCGTGAATCAAAATTTCCTATGGTGAATAGTTTAGAAAATTATGCTTGGTTTTCTGGTGCAAAATCAGCCAATGGTAAACTGCAACTTATTGGTCGGTTAGATGCTAATCCGCTTGGTCTTTACGACATTTTGGGTAATGCGAATGAAATGATGTTCGATTCATTTCGCATGAATAAACTTGATCGTTATCATGGTCAGCAAGGAGGTATTACTGTTCGTGGAGGAAGTTATTTAACGCCAGAAGCATCGATAACTACTGCATTCAAAATAGAAAAACCTTATTATGATCTTCAAAGTGCTTATAGAAGCAAAGATGTTGGATTTCGGTTAGTTTATACAACTGAAATTATGCAATCGAATGAGCTAGTAAAAGAACTGGATAAAGAATGGAATGAACTGGGTAACCAAGTGGGTCTTTCAAAAGATGATAATGTGGTTAGTGAGTTAGAAAAAATTACCAAGCAAGTTGATGATGAAAAAACTAAAAAAGAATTAAATCAACTTAATGCTCTTTTACGTAGCGCTAATCAAGCTCGTGATGAACAGAGAGATCGCTCAATTCAATCAGCATTACAATTGGGCGCTTTTTTATGTGCTAACGTTTCCGATTTGAATGCTAAATTTGAATATAATAATAATTTATACGAAATAATGACTAATGAGGTATGTGATCCAAATGAAATAGAAACATTGAATGAAGATAATATGTGTTCCAAAGTGAAGCTAAATGATTTAAAAAATGTCCTAGATGAATCTAAGAATGCACGTGATTTTATACTAAAATATTATTCAGATACTATTGTAAATACTGCAACAAATTATGAGAAGGATACCATTAACAATCAATCTAAGCCTACGCAATTTATACTTGAAAATAGTGGTAAAGCTAATATGAGCGATTACTTAAAACTCTATTTCAAACATATCAATAAATATATTGAATCAGGGAAGATCGACCGAACAAATTGGCTTGAAACGTGTAATGAAATAAAAGGAAAGTAATAATGAATAAATTAATAGTAACAATAACTTTGTGTATCTCCTTGATTCTATCAGGTTGTCAAACATCAGGTGGTGCAAGTTCAAAAGATGTTGATCCAGCTTTAAGCAAAAGTAATAGTGCCAAATTTTTTAGTAAATCAGCATGGCAGTCTTGTGCTATAGGGGCTGGTATCGGTGGTATTGGTTGTGTATTATTGGGCGGTAAAACTGGCACATGTCTTGCCTCAGCGGCGGTTGGTTGTGGTGTAATGATGGGGGCCAATTATTATCTTGATAATAAACGAGCTGAATATGCTGATGCTGAAATGCGACTTGATGTTTATATTCAAGATGTTCAGCAAAATACTTATGAAGTCCAAGCAGTTACTGAAAGTGCAAAAGCTGTTTTAGATAAAAACTTGGCAACATTAAAATCATTAAATAAACAAATTAATTCTCAATCCGTTACTAAAACACAGGCCCAAAAAGATCTGACTCAAATAGACGCCAATATTGCTTATTTGAAAGATAAATTATCACGCATGAAAAAAGTTGAAAATGATTGGGTTTCAATTTCATCACAAGAACGACAATCGGGTGTAAATGTGTCAAAACTTGATAAAGAAATTAATCAGTTACATAAACAAATTGCGGTACTTGAAAAACAAATTAATCTTGTTACTCAACAACGTTCAGCTGTAAGGGTAAGCTAATTATGAAAAAGATATCTGTTCTATTTTTACTTAGTCCATTGTTACTTATAACTGGGTGTTCGACAACGCCAGAACAATGTGACCCAACTAATACTAACATAGGTATTATGGATAAAATTAGTTGCAATTATTCAGGTAACTATCAAGCTCGTATTGATAAAAAAGAGCAAATTTTAGAGAATGAAAAACGAGCTAATGCACAATTCAGAGAAATTTATGCAACGATTGAAAGACAAAAAAATTCGACTTCATCAAGTGTTAAACAAAAGCAAGCACAGTTGCAAAAGTTAAAAAAAGAATTGACTCAATTAACTAATGAAGTAAAACAAAATGCTAAAAATCGTGATGATTTACAAGCACAAGTTAATGATATTGAGCAACAGTTGAAGAAAGTTAACAATTCCAATTCATCTGAACTTGAAAAACAAGTTGAATTAGATAAGTTAAATAAAAAACTTCAACAGCTACAAAAAGCTTTAAATTTAGGTAAATAATTTAGCAATGCAACGTATAACAAGAGTTATATTTGATCAGGGTGAATCTGATAAGATTTCTTTGTTAAAAGAATATAATTCTTTGTTAGTATTGCTAAAGAATAATTTAACTGAGCGAACATTTTCAATTTTAGGTCAGCCAAAGTTAATTGATAATAATCAATATATTGGTTGGTATAGTAATTTAGAAGGGCAACCTATTTTACTCAATGATATTGAAAATGAAGAACATAAAAAACAGATAGAAAAAACGCTGAATACACGAATTAATGACCTTGAACTCGTAATCAAATCAATGTCATTGACAAGAGAGGAACAAGCTTTAATATCTGCATGGTTACCGAGAATAAAAAACTCAGGAAATACCATTTATGTAATTAATGATGAACCTGTTATTGTTAATTCATTTAAAGCTCCGATTTTACCTGAACCTACAGCAATACCACCTACATCAAAATCATTTTGGCGTTGGTGGTATTTTTTATTACTCGCACTGTTTTTAATTGTATTGATTGGTTTTATTTGGTTCTTTTTTTGTCCTTATGGCAAAGAAAAAGCATCAGATTCTCCATCAATAATGGCACAAAATACAGAGAAAAATAGAGTTGAATCAACCCCAGTAGTTAAACAAACTAATGTTTTAGAACCAAAAAACGAAACTGTAACAGAAGTTAAGAATTGTATAACTAAAGAAGAAGCTACTAATAAGATATCGGCTTCTAAAATGGTGATAATATTTGATAATTCAGCCTCAATGACTTTAACCTTGATGGAATCACAAGAAAGTATCGATAAATATTTAAAAAGTAATTTTTATTCGATGACAGAAAAAGAAGCCGAAGCTTATGAAAGAAAAATGACCAGATTACCTAATCGTTTATCAAGTAGTAAAGAAGTAGCATTAACCAGTATTGATAAAATACAGCAAAATATAGATATTTCTCTTGTCACGTTAACAAGTTGTCCGGCTGCGCAAACTACATCATTCTATCCTTATGAAGATAGAGAAAAATTAAAAAGTAAAATTAAACGGTTGCAGCCATTAGAATATAATAGTGCTACGCCATTATATAGTGGTGTTAAACAGGCAAGTAAAATGCTTGATGGTATTAATCGTGATGATTATATATTAATTATTAGTGATGGTGAGGATAATTGTACTAAAAGTAATATATGTACTCTTGCTAATGAAATAGCCACAGCGCAACCTCGTTTAAAAATTAATATTGTTGATATTGCCGGACAGCATAAAATAGATTGTGTAGCAAAAAGCACTGGTGGTAACGTTTATATAGCTCAAAATCCAACCGAGCTTATTAAACAAATGAGTAATGCCGTTTCAGATATGAATATTAGTAAACCTATTTGTAAATAAGATATAATAATTTTGATTTAATTGACAATTTATAAATTAAATATTTAGCTAACTAATAGACTTTTATAAAGACTTTTTAAGTAACAAGGAATAAGTTGAGAGATGCAAAGAATAACTCGTATTGCTTTTGATCATAGTAACATAGACAAGATGCAGTTACTGGAACAGTATAATTCTTTACTTTCAATACTTAAACCTCATTTGACCGCAAGAACATTTTCAATTTTTGCTTCATCAAGATTAATAGAAAACAACCAATATATTGCCTGGTATACTGATCTTGAAGGCCAACCTGTATTGCTTAATGATATAAGTGACTCGTCGCAAAAAGCAGTAATTGAAGACGCCTTACATACTCGAATCAATGATATTGAGACTAC
The DNA here is from genome assembly GCF_016101145.1 of Gilliamella sp. W8145. NCBI lineage: Bacteria > Pseudomonadati > Pseudomonadota > Gammaproteobacteria > Orbales > Orbaceae > Gilliamella > Gilliamella sp. W8145. The sequence goes on along the minus strand of NZ_JACFRC010000004.1, from coordinate 48,316 downwards.
AGTCAAATTAATTCCCTTAGATCATCAACAAAAAGCTTTAGTGTCTTCATGGTTATCAAGAATTAAAAATCCAAATAATCAAATTTATGTAATTAATAATGAACCAGTTATTATTGATACTTTTGAGCCAATTGTATTACCTGAACCGCCAATTGTCGCACCAAAAAGTTTTTGGCGATGGTGGTATACCTTAATTTTAGTTTTACTTTTATTATTAATTTTAGGTTTGATATGGTTCTTTTTTAATCCTTTCAAAAAGACTAGCAAGGTGGAACCAATCGTCGAACCAGCGATTACACAACCAATTGAACCGAAAAAAACGGAACTAACCGTTGAATTTGCAAAACAACCAGAACTTGTCATTAAACCTAAACCTGAATTAAAACCAGAACCACAGGTTTCAGAGCCACAACCTGTAGTTGTACCTGACCCAACACCAGAGTCGGTTAGCAAATCAGAACCTAAACCAGCGCCAAAAGTAAAAAATCCACCAAATTGTATTACTAAGGAAGAATTGGTAAAAAACTCTAATCCATCCAAGATGGCGTTGATCTTTGATAATTCTTTATCAATGACGGTAACATTAGCAGAGCCTCCTTCACAAGTTCAGCAATATTTTAATTATTTAACCCATGGCTACCCTAGCTATATGCCTGCATCAGAAAGAATTGCGTATGAAAAAAGGATGTCTCGACTACCGACTCGTTTATCAACCAGTAAAAAAGTAGCATTGACTAGTATCGATAAAATTCAACAAAATATTAATATAGCATTAGTGGCATTAAATAGTTGTTCAGCGGCAGATACAACACCATTTTATAATTATTCCGGCAGAGGCGCTTTAAAAAGTAAAATTAATCGATTAACACCAAGTGCAGCTGGTGGCGGAGGTACACCACTTTATAGTGGATTAGAGAAAGCAAGTAAAATGCTTGATGGTGTAAAACGAGATGATTATATCCTTATAATTAGTGATGGCGATGATAACTGCACAAGAAGTAATATTTGTACTCTAGCTAATTATATTGCAGCTCAAAAACCTCGACTCAAGATAAATATCGTTGATATAGCGGGTGAACATAAAATAGATTGTGTAGCTAATGCTACTCGAGGCAAAGTTTATATCGCACAAAGTCCTAAGGATATGATTAGACAGATGAATAAAGCGGTATCTGATTTAAAAATTAATCGTCCTGTTTGTCAGTAAACAGATAAATAAAATTGATAATACCAAATGATTAGTACTAGATTTTACTCAATAGTTATTTTTAATAAAAATAACAATTAAAAATAGTAAAAAACCAGACAAAATATCTGGTTTTTTTATTTATTAAACAATTGTTATTAGAAGTCTAAGTTAGCTGCTTTTAATGCATTTTCCTCAATAAATAGTCGGCGAGGTTCGACTTCATCTCCCATCAATGTGGTAAACAATTGATCTGCTTCAATTGCATCTTTAATGGTAACTTGCAACATACGACGACTGGTTGGATCCATGGTTGTTTCCCATAATTGTTCGGGGTTCATTTCACCTAAACCTTTATAACGTTGGATTGTTAATCCACGACGAGATTCTCGAATTAACCAATCAACAGCCTCTTCGAATGAGCTTACTGGTTGTTTTCGTTCGCCTCGTTGTATAAATGCACTTTCTTCAAGTAAATCTTTCAATTGTGAGCCTAAATGGCAAATATTTCGGTATTCATTACTATGAATAAATACTTGATCTAAAGCATAACAGGTATCAACTCCATGTGTTCTTACTTTGATTACAGGTATATATAACTCTGCTTTTTCATTGTAATCCGCACTATAATGGTAGCTACTGCCATGTTGTTCTTTATTTGATAATTTTTCAACAATTGATTTTGCCCAGTATTCAGATTTTTGTTGGTCTTTTAAAATATCTTCATCTAATACTTCTTGATAGACTAATTCTGATAACAACGCGCGAGGATAGCGACGTTCCATTTTAGTAATTAGTTTTTCAACTTTTTGGTATTCAGCAATTAATTTTTCTAAAGCTTCACCAGCTAAAGCAGGGGCATGATCATTAACATGTAGTGATGCATCTTCCAAAGCTAGAGCAATTTGAAATTGAGTCATTGCATCATCATCTTTAATATATTGTTCTTGTTTGCCTTTTTTAACTTTATAAAGTGGTGGTTGTGCAATATAAACATAACCTCGTTCAATAATTTCAGGCATCTGACGGTAGAAGAAGGTTAACAATAAAGTCCTAATATGTGAACCATCCACATCCGCATCGGTCATGATGATAATGCTGTGATAACGCATTTTATCTGGATTATATTCATCACGACCAATACCACAACCTAAAGCAGTAATTAAAGTTGCGACTTCTTGAGATGAAAGCATTTTGTCAAAACGGGCTTTTTCAACATTAAGGATTTTACCTTTTAACGGTAAAATTGCTTGATTCCTACGGTTACGGCCCTGTTTTGCAGAACCACCCGCAGAGTCCCCTTCCACTAAGTAAAGTTCTGATAATGCAGGGTCTTTTTCCTGACAGTCAGCTAGTTTACCTGGTAAGCCACCTAAATCTAAAGCACCCTTACGGCGTGTCATTTCTCGCGCTTTTCGTGCTGCTTCGCGAGCTCTAGCAGCATCAATAATTTTGCCAACCACAATTTTGGCATCCGATGGATTTTCCAGTAAATACTCGGCTAATTTTTCACCCATTACTGATTCAACTGCTGATTTTACTTCAGACGAAACCAATTTATCTTTGGTTTGTGATGAAAATTTAGGATCTGGTACTTTTACTGATACTACTGCAATTAGTCCTTCACGTGCATCATCACCAGTAGCACTGATTTTAGCTTTTTTGCTATATCCTTCAGCTTCCATGTAGTTATTTAATGTACGCGTCATTGCTCCACGGAAGCCAGCTAAGTGGGTACCGCCATCACGTTGAGGAATATTATTGGTAAAACAATAGATATTTTCTTGATAGCCGTCGTTCCATTGTAAAGCAACTTCGACACCAATATTATCTTTCTCAGTACTAAAATAAAAAATCTTCGGATGGATTGGATTTTTATTTTTATTTAAATATTCAACAAATGCTTGAATACCACCTTCATAATGGTAGTGTTCACTTTTACCGGTTCTTTCATCTGTAAGTTTTATTGAAACACCAGAATTTAAAAATGATAATTCACGTAATCTTTTAGCTAAATGATCGTAGACAAACTCGATATTAGAAAAAGTTTCTGGGCTTGGCCAGAAGCGAACATAAGTACCAGATTCGGTTGTTTCACCAATTACTTTTAGCGGTTCTTCTGGTACACCTAAATGATAAGTCTGTTTATGAATTTTACCTTCACGGTAAATAACTAATTCTAATTTATCCGATAATGCATTTACAACCGAGACACCAACACCATGTAAGCCACCAGAAACTTTATATGAGTTATCATCAAATTTACCACCAGCATGTAAAACGGTCATAATAACTTCTGCAGCAGAAATACCTTCTTCTTCATGGATGCCGGTAGGTATTCCTCGACCATCATCTCGTACTGAAACAGAATTATCAGGATGGATAGTAACTTCAATATGGTGACAATAACCCGCTAATGCTTCGTCAATGGCATTATCTACCACTTCAAAAACCATATGATGAAGGCCTGTACCATCATCAGTATCACCAATATACATTCCTGGACGTTTTCGAACCGCATCAAGTCCTTTAAGTACTTTAATGCTTGAAGAATCATAAGAGTTAGACATGGATTTCTCGACTTGTTTAATTATTTATATCATTCTATATATTTAAGAAATTATACCAGATTTTATGTGAAAAATCTTATCATTTTCATCGATCATATGGGTAATTTGCTCTTGATTAACCGCCGTAATAAAAACTTGAGATTTGGCTGATTTTAATCGTTTAGCTAATAGATTACGTTTATTTTGATCAAGTTCAGAAGCAAAGTCATCTATTAAATAAATACATGATAATCCAGTTTTTTCTGAAAAATATTCCCCTTGTGATAAACGTAATGCACACATAAGTAATTTTAGTTGCCCACGAGATAGTAGATCTTCTACTGGAATATTATCTATACGTAATTTTATATCGGCTTTATGTGGGCCTAATGAGGTATAGTTAATGAATTTATCTCTCTCAAATTGTTTATATAAAATATCAGAATAATTCATCCCATATTCCCAGCCTTGATAATATTGGCAATTAAGTTGATACTCGGGTAAAAAATGCCGACAAGTTTCTATAATTTGCGGAAATATATTTTGACTATAATCAGCTCTAATTTGACTGATTTTTTCGGCAATTGGTGTTAGTTCTTTATCCCAAGGTAATAATTGATTATAGTTAGACGATTGTTTTAATAATGCATTTCTTTGTTTAAATAACCGTTTTAAATTGTTCCATAGTGATACAAATTCTGGGTAATGGTGAAAACATCCCCAGTCTATAAACGATCGACGATATTTTGGACCACCAGTAAGTAAATCAAATCCTTCTGGAGTAATTAGTTGAATAGGTAATAGTTTAGCTAAGTCAGTTAATCGAAATCCCTCATCACCGTCAATTTTTATCGTATTATCATTATTTCTTGTTTTTGATAATCCTATTGTACGAATTTGTTGCGATGACTCTATTTGGCTGAATAAAACTAACTGAGGTTTTTCATGTTGTATGATTCTATTCGATTGAATATGTCTAAATGCACGGCCATGTCCGAGCATATAAATAGCCTCAAGTAGACTAGTTTTTCCACTACCATTATCACCAACTATATAGTTGAAATGATTTGATAATGATAATTCAGCATAATCAATGTTGCGAAAATTATGGATTTTGATTTGTGAAAGAGTCATGTTGGTAAAATTTCCGGCCGAAGCCGGAAGTTTGATAGATAGTTATTATAAGCGCATTGGCATAACAACATAAGTAGCCGATTGATTATTGATATCTTCAATTTGCACACTGGATGTTGCATCTGTTAATAATAATTGTACACTATCACATTTTAGTGTGTTTAATATATCTAATAAATAAGTCACATTAAAGCCAATTTCAAGCTCTTGTGACTCATATTTCACATCAATCACTTCTTCCGCTTCTTCTTGTTCAGGATTATTTGCTGTGATTTTTATTTGGTTATTATGTACATATAATCTTATACCGCGGAATTTTTCGTTTGAAAGAATTGCTACTCGTGATAACGCATTTCTAAGTTCTTCGCATGAAACTTCAAGTGGTTTATCCGGATTACGCGGCATTACTCGTTTATAATCAGGAAATCTTCCATCAATAAGTTTTGAGGTAAAGGTAAAATCACCAAGATTAACACGCAAATTATTATTACCAATCTGCATATTTACCAGTTCATCGTTGTCACTAACCAGTTTAGCGAGTTCTATTACCCCTTTTCTAGGTAAAATAACTGAACAGGATTCGGAGATATTTTGACCTACAGGTTGAGCACACACAGCTAAACGGTGACCATCTGTCGCAACAGTTTTTAATAATCCATCTTCGATCTCAAATAGCATACCATTTAAATAATATCTGACATCTTGATTAGCCATTGAAAATTGGACAGCATCAATAAGTCGCTTGATTGTCTTTTGTGGTATAGATAGATCAACATCACTTTGCCAATTTTCTAAATTAGGAAAATCTGTAGCCGGTAATGTGGCTAACGAAAATTTGCTACGTCCAGATTGAATGATTAATCGATTATCGTCAACGCTTATCGAAATTTGGGCATTACTTGGCAGATTTCGGCAAATATCGAGGAACTTTCTTGCCGGAACTGTTGTTGCCCCAGGCTCACAAGGCTCGGTTAAAGGAAGATGGGATATCATCTCAATCTCTAAATCGGTTCCGGTCATAGATAGTGTATTATCGATGACTTGTAATAATAAATTACCTAAAATAGGTAAAGTAGGGCGACTGCTTAATGGTGCGCTAACAAGCTGTAAGGGCTTAATAAGTTTTTCACGATCTATAATAAATTTCATAGTGTTAATTCTTTTTTAAGTTGATAATGTTCTAATTAAATTGGAATAATCCTCTTTAATATCATTGCTTTCTTCTTTCAATTCTGCAATTTTTCGGCATGCATGTAATACAGTTGTGTGATCTCTACCGCCGAAACCATCTCCAATCTCTGGAAGGCTCTTATTCGTCAACTCTTTTGCTAACGCCATCGCGACCTGTCTTGGTCTTGCAACTGAACGGGAGCGACGTTTTGATAATAAATCAGAAACTTTGATTTTATAATATTCAGCAACCGTTTTTTGAATATTTTCAATAGTAATCAATTTTTCTTGCAAGGCAAGTAAATCTTTCAAAGCATCTTTCACAAAATCAATAGTGATAGATTTGCCTGTAAAATTGGCATTGGCAATCACTCGATTCAATGCGCCTTCTAATTCACGTACATTTGAACGTAAGCGTTTAGCAATGAAAAATGCAACTTCTTCAGGTAGTTTTATATTATTTTCTTCTGCTTTTTTCATTAGAATTGCAACGCGAGTTTCCAGCTCCGGTGGCTCGATAGCAATGGTTAAACCCCAGCCAAATCTTGATTTTAAACGATCTTCAACGCCATTAATTTCTTTTGGATAACGATCAGAAGTTAAGATAATTTGTTGATTACCTTCTAATAACGAGTTGAAGGTATGAAAAAATTCTTCTTGAGATCGTTCTTTATTAGCAAAAAATTGTATATCGTCAATAAGTAGAGCATCAACAGAACGATAATAATTTTTGAATTCTTCAATAGCATTATTTTGTAGTGCTTTTACCATGTCTTGCACAAAGCGTTCTGAGTGCATATAAACCACTTTGGCATTTGCTTTACCAGCCATAATCCCATTGCCAACTGCATGTAATAAATGGGTTTTACCTAAACCGGTTGAACCATATAAAAATAACGGGTTATAAGCTTTTCCTGGATTTTCCGCTACTTGTTTTGCAGCTGCTACAGCTAGTTGGTTAGATTTACCTTCAACAAAACTATTAAATGTATGTTTATGATTAATCCCTGAATAGTAAGTATGGTTACTATTGCTTTCTTTGGTTGTTTTCCAAGCTGGAACAACATCAGATTTAGATTGGTTAACTTCGGATTTTTTTTCTACAGATAGAGTGGAGCCGACTTCAAGGTATAATTTTAATGAATCATTACCTAAAAGTGTGTTCAATAACTGTGAAATAGTCGTTAAATATTTATTTTTGACCCAATCTAATACAAATCTATTAGGCGCATAAATATATAGCTTATTCTCAATCATTTCTGCTTGCAACGGGCGAATCCACAAGTTGAATTCTGTTGTTGGAAGGGCTTCTTGTAATTGAGAAAGACAATCTTGCCAAATCGCAGTAGGCACGGCTACTCCTTTAACTAGGATACTAACAATATTGTGTTGATTATAATCTTTTTTGTGGATAATTTATAGCTTAAAAGCAAGATATAATTTATTAATTAACAAAATATATAAATAGAAAACCCAGCTTAAAGCTGGGTTTTAGGAGATATCATTAATCAACAATTATTATTTTGTTTGATCAATTACTTGAACTTCTTGAACGTTACGTGCTTTAACTTCAATTTCAACGCGACGATCTGGTGCTAAACATGCTTTTAAGTTAGCGCCACGAAGTGCATTACATTTAGTACCAGTAACTGGTTGTGATTTACCCATACCACGTGAAGTGATAATTTCAGCAGGCACACCTTTTTGTACTAAGTAGTTTAATACAGTTTGAGCTCGACGTTCTGATAGTTTTTGGTTGTAGTTATCTGAACCAATACGGTCAGTATGACCAATTACTACGATAGCACTTTGAGATGGGTTAATTTTAACAAGCGTTGCTAATAAGTTATCAAGTGCTTGGCGACCTTCTGCTTTTAAGTCAGCTTTTGCATAAGCAAATAACACATCTTCATTTAAAACATAACGGTTTACTTCAGTTTTGATTTCAACAGGAGCTGCAACCGCTGGTGAACCTAAACGGTAAGTGATACCTAAGCTCACAGTACCTGCGTCTGGAGATGCATCAGTTTTAGTATGAATATGTTGAACATATTGATATTCTAAACGAGTTGAGAAGTTTTCAGCAAAACGATAATCAAGACCTAAAGCATAAACAGGTGATAAATCTGTTTTTGTTCCGCCTTTACCGTATGCTTCTTTAACATCACCACCATTTTTCCATTTAGCAATAGTTACCATTCCACCCGCGCGGCCATAGATATCTAAATCGTCAGAGATAAATGATAATGGATAGCTTAATTTACCAGTTAAAGAAACGCCTTGAGCTGAAATTTTGCTATTACCTGCTTTGCTATGATCATATAGGTCAGTTCTTTTATATTTTGCAGAACCTAACCAGTCATAACCTAATTCAAATGCTAAGTAAGGATTAGCTTGGAAACCTAAGAATGCACCGCCAGCAATATTACTGCGATTAGAAGTTTTGATGCTGACATCATCAAAAGCACGAACTTTTTTTGCATCTAATTTATAAAGTTCTGACCAACCTAATTTAGCACCTGTATAAAAAGTGTTGTCTTCATATGCTGCATTAGCGGCAGTAGCGGTTAAACTTGCAACTGCAATTGCTAGAGCTAGAGTTGTTTTTTTCATTTTTTGCCTCAACTTATTTGTTGTTATAGACGTTGTTTAATTTGATTTTATTGTTTAAATTTACTTCTTATAAATAGATATTACTAATAATTATGTTACACATAATCTAACTTTAATTATAGCACATAAATTGCGCAAAGCTAGATAGAATAATTTTACATTGTATAAATTAAATAGCTTAAATTGCATTAATTAATTTTATTAATTGTAATATATAAATCATTTATAGAGTTAGATAACGTATTGGCCATAATGCAAAAATCCGCTTCGAGTCGTTTATCAAACTCATCAGAACCAATATCTTCATTTTCGTCCATTATAATAGAATCAAATTTTACTTTTTTCAATGTTAAGTCTGGGTTGATAATAAAATTGATACCACGTTCATCAATAATTTTAAGTTTAGTTACCCACTTACCAGAATCTAAGTGAACTAACATTTCGTCACTAGTGATATCTTGTTTTTTGCAGTTAATAATTCCATTACCTTCCAGTGGATCTTTTAATTCAGCTTCATCACCTAATATAAAAGGAGGAAAATTTAACTTTTCTTTAACCCAAGTAGTCATTATCTTTTCAAGTGGTTTATCAATTGATAATGGAGTTAATGCTAAAGATCCTAGCTCTTTACGTAAGATTGCTAAAATATCTTCAGCTAGTTTAAAACTACTACAATCAATAATAATTCTTTTATTTTCAGTATCGATCCATAACCAATAATGGTTATATTTACTAAATGCTCTAGGCATTAAATCGATCATCACCTCATCTTTTAATGTCGCTTTTTCATTTTTGCTGAGTTTTCGACTTAATATTTTCTCTTGTTTGTCAATTTTATCAATAAGTGCTTGTTTAATTACTGGCGCGGGTAATATTTTAGTTTCTTTTTTAATCCGTAACAGTAAATGTCCTTGCATATCAATAATGAAATCATCTAAGTTATTATCATTATAAGGCGAAACCCATCCCATCTTAGTGGTATCTAAATTACCGCACGGCGAAAATGAAGCCGATTTAAGCGCTTGTTCAATAGTTTGTTTATTAAGTAAATTGTCATTATTAAGTTGGTAAATAATTGCGTTTTTAAACCAAAGCATAGTGTTATATTTCCAAAAATTTGCTTTATGAAGTTTATTTTATTATAACGATTTATAATAAAAATTTCATAGACGATGATTTATTATCGCCTTAGTAATAATATTTGATAAGAAATTCTTTAAAATTTATAAGATACACCCATATAAATCGATGTTACCGTACTATCATCAACCATTGGGCTATCGGCTGCATCACCTGTTAGTTTATCAATATGGACTCCACCAAAGGTTGCAATATTATCTGTTAACGAATATTGAGCAGCAATTTCAAAGTAAGGCGTAAAAGAGCTATCAGCATTGAAATAACCTAAGCCTGAACGTGCAGATTCTTTGTGCGAGATTCCATAATAATAGTCATTATGTTTACGATTTGCCCAATTTATACCGATAGCAGGTGCAACTATCAAATTATCTTCAATATAAGGCACAGTATAATCAGCATTAACTAAAATACTATTACTATTATCAAGGATATCAGCGCCAATACTACTAGAAAAAATCCCCCAATTGGTATTAAGTGAATATTCAATATCAGCCAGTAGGGTTGAGTGGCGACTATCGAGCTGTTTTAGTTTATGATTATCAGAATCGTGAGGTTTAAATTCATTCGCTAAATAGCGAGCGCCAAAGGATAGGCTTTGATTCTCATCATTGAGTGCATAAACTCCAGCAGAAAGATCATCAATAAAAAACGAGCCATTGTCATAATCAATGTGTGGTATAGGATAGTAGTTTGAACTATAACTTTTATATGGTGAAGTTGACCAACCTAAACCGATTCCCAATGAGGTAGGTTCTGCTGATACAATTTGCGTATATCCTAGAGAACACATTGATAATAGCGAAATTATACAGCTTATTCTTTTCATTTGGATACCTATTCATAGTGATATGGTTTACAAGAGTTATTGTGATTTCTTTATCTCAAGTCTGTCGTCACAAAATCTATACAGTAATTGTACATTGTTACAATCACTTTTCTCCGATAATAATGCCACATTTTGTCATATTTGAATATGGATTAGTGAGATAAATTATGAGTAAACCAACTAAAGAAATGATTAACAGTCGCCCTGACGACGCAGTATTATTAGCTGATGAAGCAAAATATTGCTCATTTGGCGATACTGTGCATTACGTTGAACCACCAAAGATTTTTGATGGCTGTGAAGGTAGCTACATGTATGATAAAGAAGGTAAAGCTTTTCTTGATTTACAAATGTGGTACTCAGCTTGTAACTTTGGTTATGCCAATGAGCGTCTAAATAACGTACTTAAAAAACAAATCGATACTTTACCGCAATGTGCGAGTCAGTATCTTCATCCAACTAAAATTGAACTAGCCAAAACTATTGCTCAAGGTATGGAAAAACGATTTGGTTACCAAGGCCGTGTGCATTTTAATGTTGGTGGTTCACAATGTATTGAAGATTCATTAAAAGTAGTTCGTAATGCGACTGGTGGTAAATCTTTAATGTTTGCTTTCCAAGGTGGCTACCATGGTCGTACTCTTGGTGCATCATCAATTACTTCAAGTTATCGTTATCGCCGTCGTTATGGTCATTTTGGTGATCGTGCAATGTTTGTTCCTTTCCCATATCCATTCCGTCGCCCTAAAGGAATGACTTCAGAAGAGTATGGTGAACATTTAGTTGCTGAATTTGCTCGTTTATTTGAAACAGAATATCACGGTGTTTGGGATCCTAAAGTAGGTCAAGCTGAATATGCTGCTTTCTATGCCGAACCTTTACAAGCAACAGGCGGTTATATTGTCCCTCCTCGTAACTACTTTAAAGGTTTGAAAAAAGTTTTAGATCAATATGGTATTTTATTAGTCGTTGATGAAATCCAAATGGGCTTTTATCGTACAGGTAAACTATGGTCAATCGAACACTTTGATGTTAAACCTGATGTAGTGGTATTTGCCAAAGCATTAACTAATGGTTTAAATCCACTAGGTGGGTTATGGGCTCGTGAAGAGTTAATTAATCCTGAAGTATTTCCTGTTGGTTCAACACATTCAACTTTTGCTTCAAATCCATTAGGTACTGCGGTTGGCTTAGAAGTATTAAAAATGACTTCAGAAACCGATTACGAAAAAATGGTGATGGAAAGTGGTGCATACTTCCTTGAAGGATTAAAAACACTTGAGAAGAAACATAAAGAAATTGGTGAGGTTGATGGCTTAGGTCTTGCACTACGTGCTGAGATTTGTACCGATGACGGTTTTACAGCTAATAAAGCATTAGTTGATAAAATGGTTGATATTGGTATGTCAGGTGATCTTGATTGGAAAGGTAATAAAATGGGCTTGGTGCTTGATATTGGTGGTTATTATAAAAATGTTATCACTTTTGCTCCTTCATTACATATTACTCGTCAAGAAATCGATCAAGGTATTGAATTACTTGACCAATTAATTACTCGAGCTAAAAAAGAACTTTAAGTCTTAAAGCAAAATAATCCCGCTAATATGTGTTAGCGGGATTCTAGTTATACCCGATCCTTTATAGAAAGTTATGCGATATATCAATCAACTAGAACCAAATGAATTAATCAATAATTTTATTTCTCATCCACCACAGGAATTTACGAGCTGGATGAGTGAAGATGGTGTACCTGCTTTTTCTGCTAAGTTTGATTTGCTCACAACTGCCGATGATGATTTTAAACATAAAGTTCATAAATTACCTTTTTATAGCAAATGGCGACATTGGTTACAACCAAAAACATGTTTTGTCGGAACGACAGTTTCAGAATACAGTTTGTTAACTGATAAAGTGAATGCACAGCAATTAGCTGATAATGTTAAAACAGCGTACGCAAAGAAATATCCTTTTACTATTGTGAAAGATTTACCTTCCGATTCGCCTTTACTAAGTAAGCAGGATAATCAATATTCTAAACAGGTTATTGGGTCTTTAAAAGATAACGGTTTTATTGAAGTTGAAGGACAAGCTTTAGCGTGGGTTCCAATCGATTTCGAATCGATAAATGACTTTTTGGCAAAATTATCATATAGCCGTCGAAAGAATTTAAGAAGAAAGCTGAAATCTCGTGAAAAATTAGAGATTAATATCTTACAAACTGGTGATAACTGTTTTTTTGATGACGCCAATCTTGATTTATATTATCAGCTTTATCTTAATGTATATGAACAAAGTGAAATACATTTTGATTTATTAACCAAACCATTTTTTATCCAATTACTGCAAAGTAAAGCAGCAAATGGGCGTATTTTCACTTATCACTATAATGGCCAATTAATTGGTTATAACATCTGTTTTGTGGTGAATAATGTTCTAATTGATAAGTATATTGGTATGGTTTATCCGCAGGCACGGGAGTTGAATCTCTATTTTGTTAGCTGGTTTGTTAATCTTGAATATGCGTTACAACAGAAACTAAGTAGTTATGTCGCAGGTTGGACAGATCCCGAAGTTAAAGCTTCGTTAGGTGCTAGTTTTACTTTAACCAAACATCTAGTTTATATTCGAAATCCTCTGTTAAGAATAATTTTACGTAAATTAATAGGCCATTTTGAAACCGATAAGGAGAAAGTAGCATGACATTGCCGGTTATCCTTAATTTTGATCAAAGCGTAGGTGAAATTAATGACGCTAAAACGATTGATTTCACGCAGTGGCAAGATGTAATTCGCTTTGGTTGTAATGAAAAAAATTTCCAAAAATTTAAAATGCAATTACAACAATCATTACCAGAAAACTATGGCACAGTGTTGATGGGGAGCGGTGATTATCATCATATTTCGCTATTACTAATTGAGCAACTTGCTAAGCAATATTCAGCAGATAATCCAATTGAAGTGATTATTTTTGATAATCATCCAGACAATATGCGTTATCTATTTGGTGTTCACTGTGGCTCATGGGTGAGCTATGTAGCAAGTTTACCGTTCGTAAGCCATGTTCATGTGTTAGGCATAACTTCTAATGATATTGGATTATGGCATTTTTGGGAAAATAGATGGTCACCGCTATTTCATAAAAAATTGACTTATTGGAGCTTAGATGTCAATGTTTATTGGGCGAAAAGAATTGGCTTGAATCATGCTTTTCGTCATTTTGATTCGCCTGATGAGTTGGTTACCCAGTTTCTATCTGAACAATATCGTAATACTAAACCAATATATTTATCGATAGATAAAGACGTATTAAGTGAAGAGGTTATTCATACTAATTGGGATCAAGGAAAACTGCAAACTTATCACTTATTGGATACTATTTCCTCAATTAAACCACGAATTATTGGTAGTGATATCACTGGTGAATTATCAATATGGCAACCGAAAAGTTGGTTTAAACGATTGCTTAGTTCATTAGATAAACAACCAGAAATATCCTTAGAGAACTTAAATGGTTGGCAACAAGAACAATATCAACTCAATTTAACATTATTAAACGCTTTAAAAGCCTAGTATTATTAATCTATTATTCTTTTAATAAAATACAGCTAGGCTTGACTTTAGTTTTGATTAATAACTGTTATGACTGTTTTTGTTGGTTAGTTTACTTTCCGCTAATGCCAGAAACATAATTCCTGAAACAATCAATATTGTTCCAATTAACTTAAATAACGTTATTGGTTCATTAAATAACCAAACTGATGCAATCATTACCGTGACGACTTCGAAATGAGATGCCGCAAAAGCTGGTCCGACAGGCGCTTTTTTTAATAAAGTCATCCAAGTGAAGAAAGTAAAAATATAACCTGCAATTGATACATAGATCCAATGGCCAGAAAAAACCCTAATAATCCATTCAACACTCATCGCAAGAGGTTGTGCATGCTCAGCAGCCAATTTGAAGCTGCACTGGGCAATGGTATCAAACATTAATAATACGGTGAAACCAATCAAATAAAACTTAGCCATATTAAGACATTCCCACAAAAATAACACCAGCAGTTATTAATAACATACCAATAATGCGATAAAGAGTGAGTAATTCTTTGAAAAGAATTCGACCAACTAACATAATAGTAATAATATTAAATGAGGCCAGTAATACTCCTTGAGATAGTGGCACTAAAGTTAAAAAGGCTAGCCACAATAAAAATTCAGCAATGTAAGATGCTATTCCTACCCAAATCCAATGATTTTTAGCCAAATCCAACCAGTAATACCAACCATCTCGATTGGTCGGTGATATTGCAGCATATTTAAAGGCAACTTGTCCTAAAGTATCAAAACAGATATTACTAACCCAAAGAAAAATAACTAAGGATGACATTATGCTTGATTTCCTTCTACAATATGATTAAAGAATGAAGCACATTCTTTAATCACTTCTCGGCGTTGGCTATCAATGGTAATTAAATGATAACTATCATTTAATACTATTAACTGTTTTGGGCCGGAAACGTGTTTTTCAACTAATTTTGCATTTGTTTCAATATTGGCAATGTCATCATTGCCTGAATGCATAATTAAACACGGTGAGGTAACTTTAGGTAACTCCTGACGCATATGTTTAGCCAATAACTGCATTTCAGCTAAAGCTGGGAAAGGGTTACCTGCCAGTCCTGCAGAGGCGGCGTCACCACTTAACATGCTTTCAGACACAACAGCCCGAATCCGCTCATCCTTGAGGCCATAAGGTGGTTTTTCAATAAAAGATACTTTTTGAAAAATACCAAGTTTTTTGAAATAGACTAATAGAAAGAAGAATTTTTTAGCCCAAAATGGCATGCTCCAGCCATCATAAGAAAAAGTAGGCGCTAAAACACCAACACCTTTCACTTGATTGGGACGATCAGCAGCTAATTTTAACGCTAATAATGCGCCCATAGATAAACCTGCGACAAACAGATTATCAACATGTTGAGCTAAATAATCAGCACCATCTTGAACACTTTTATACCAATCTTGCCAAGTTGTTTTACATAGATCTGCTTCTGTACCACAGTGACCAGCTAACTGTATTGCATACACAGTAAATCCAGCTTTATGTAAACCATTGGCTAAAATACGCATTTCATTTGGTGTGCCAGTTAAACCGTGAATTAATAGCACACCATTTTTATTACCAGGTAAAAAATAAGATAAATCTTCAATTGTACTCATTATTATTCCTTTATTTTACCGCCATGACTGGAATTAGTGTTTGTTGCATTTGTTTTAATGCTTCGGTTACATCAGCAAAACTCTCAATAGCACTGTGTTTAATATTGTTTTTTTCACAATAATTAATCAACTTATCTTTGGCGAAAACAAGATCGACATGATGAGAAACGCAAAAATCGGACGTACCATCACCAACATATAGTATCTGAGGAAAATGTTGCTGTTGTTTAACATGATTGCATTTGCAGTTACCGCTTTGTTTAATACAATCTTTATTGGCAAATGGGAACTCCAGGCGCCAACTTCGTTGATTATTATGCATTAACTTATTGGCATAAATAGGTAGATGCTCAATACCATGGTGTTTTAACACAAACTGAATAGCATAATCTAAGCCATCACTAACTACATGAACTGGAATATGATTTTTTTCGGTGTAATCAATAAATGCTTTAAAATTATCATCAATTTCAATTTTTGCTAATGCTTGATTGAGTTCCTCCAGACTAGCATCCATTAATGCAATCTGTTTACTCATACATTCTTGAGAGCCGATTTTGCCACTAACCCATAACTCTTCAAGTTCGTCACAACCATCTTGACCGAATTGGCTAAGTAAAGTATCAGTAACATCTTTAACACTAATTGTGCCATCAAAATCACATAAAATAATAGGGTTTTGGTGGTGAGTATAAGATGGCTGAAAAAGATGATTAGTAATTGATGAAAAAGTATTCATAGTTAACGTAAAAATTGCTTAGTTATAGATATTGGCACCAATTCTCTCATATAGCGGTCGTAAACTTTGTAGGCTCTTTGTATATCTTTTGTAACGAGGCTACATTTACCTGTATAATAAGGTATTTTGAAGTACACATTATACGGTAAAGAGAACCGAAAATGAGTGAACGTATATTAATCATCGAAGATGATGAAAGATTAGCCAATTTAATCCAAGTTTATTTAATCCGTCAAGGATATATGGTTGATTGGCATAATAGTGGTGCCGGCGCCGAGGAAAAAATACAACAGATCAACCCAGATCTAGTTATTTTAGATGTCATGCTACCAGAAAAATCTGGATTCGATATATGTCGAGATATACGTTCGTGGTTTACAAACTATATTTTGATTATGACTGCGAGTGAAGACAATATTGATGAAATTGTTGGTTTAGAATTAGGTGCAGATGATTATTTAGCTAAACCTGTAGAACCGCGGTTATTACTTGCTCGTATTCGTGCATTGTTGCGACGAAAACAGATCGAAACCGATAAAGAAAGCTATAAGGAACTAGTAGCTACGTTTAATAATAATACACTGGTCTTTGATAATTTAGTCATTGATAGCGAAAATCGAAAGGTCTTATTAGATGGGCAAGATATCGATTTGACTACGGCAGAATTTGATTTACTTTGGTTATTAGCAAATAACGCTGGTAAGATTTTATCGCGAGACGATATATTCTCTCAAGTAAGAGGTATTGATTTTGACGGTAGCGATCGCTCAATTGATGCGCGCATTTCTCGATTACGGCGCAAATTACTAGATGATCCTGACAACTCATCACGGATTAAAACAGTGCGTGGAAAAGGCTATTTATTTATGCGTGAAGGGGAAAATCATTGAAACAATTATTAGCTAAACCGCTATTTTTCAATCGCCGCATCGTCTTTTACCTTGTTATTTTGCTTTCGTTACAATGTATTATTGCTTATGGTGCATTATTGGTGTTTGACTCATTACCTTCGTCATTAACTGATATGCCCGATGATCATCTTGTTTTTCGTGAATCACAACGCGGAACTGTCAACTTAATTCGTAAACACATTGATGAAAATAAGCAACGTCCATTGCAAGATGTAGTTAATGAATTACAGCCTTCTTTTGGTTATCCAATAAACGTTTTACCAGAACAGACTATCTTGTCTCATTCCGTTAAAAAAGAGTTAGAAAAACTCGGTTTTGCTTATGATGGTGATGACGAGGTTGTCTATATTGATTTAAAGGATGGACATCTATTACAACTAGGTCCGATTTTAATGCGAGATATATTAGAATCGAATACCATGTCGTTGAGTGTATTTCTTATTATTTGGGCCTTGTTTAGTGCCATTATCTTTTTTATTTTAATCTATTTTGCTTTTAGTGCCGTTTGGAAAGATTTGGTTAATATTCGCCAAACCGCAGAGCAATTGGGACAAGGAAATTTAAAAGCTCGTACTGAAAATGTAAAAGGTTGGTTATTTAAACCATTAGCTAATGTACTTAATAACATGGGGACTCACATAGAACATTTAGTTAGTACCAATCAAACGATTTCACATGCGATGGCTCATGAACTACGCACGCCACTTGCACGGATGCGATTTGAGTTAAGTATGCTTGAAGAGTCCAGCGATGAGCATGAAAAAGCATTACTGCAAAAAGGAATGAGCGATGATATTAATGAACTTGAAACGCTGATAAATGCCAGTTTGAATTATTTCAAAATGCAGCAGAGTAATATCGAATTAAATCTTACTAATGTATCGTTGAAAGAGTGGGGAGAAAAAGTTTGTCAATCATTAGCACTATTTAAACCAGAAGGGTTTGAGCTAGTTTGTAATAGTCAAGATGTAGAAGCCAAAATTGATATTAATTTGGCTGAAACCATTGTCAAGAATTTACTACTTAATGCATTTAAATATGCTACACATAAAGCTGTGTTGAATATCACGAAACAGGATCATCGAGTGATTTTAGAGATTGATGATGATGGGACTGGTATTCCTTTTGATGCTCGTGAAAAAATTTTTATGCCTTTTGCTCGACTTGATACTAGCCGCACACGTTCAACCGGCGGATATGGGTTAGGACTTGCTTATGTAAAATTAATGGCTGAATTTCATGACGGTAAAGCATTTGTGGTGACTAGTCCATTAGGGGGTGCTAGATTTGTGGTTTCGATAAAATCAGGTGATGAATAATCAATCTAGATTTTATAAAATTTAATTAAAAACTATTAAGAAAGATATGGATTTGAATAAGAATATTTTTTCAGATAACTTAAAACTCTCGTTTTAACGTTTCGAAAAAACAAAAAATTTGTTATATTCTTTGCTCAAAATGATAAAAGTGAAAAATCTCATTTCTAAATTGGTCATGAGTAAACATATATAATTAGAGGTTTTTTATGAGCGGTGTATTACCGGCAGAGAACGAAACTCGTCCAACTAACTTTATACGTCAAATTATTGATGCAGATCTTGCGGCTGGAAAATATAAAACAACCCATACCCGTTTTCCACCTGAACCTAATGGCTATCTACATATTGGTCATGCAAAATCTATCTGTTTAAATTTCGGAATTGCGCAAGATTATCAGGGTAAATGTAATTTACGCTTTGATGATACCAATCCAGCCAAAGAAGATATCGAATACGTTGAATCTATAAAAGAAGATGTTCGTTGGTTAGGATTCCAATGGGATGGTGAAATTTGTTACTCATCTGACTATTTTGACCGTTTATATGAATATGCAATTGAACTGATTAATAAAGGTCTTGCTTATGTTGATGAGTTGTCTGCTGATGAAATACGCGAATATCGTGGAACATTAACACAAGCAGGTAAAAATAGCCCTTATCGTGATCGAAGCATT
The DNA here is from genome assembly GCF_016101145.1 of Gilliamella sp. W8145. Classification (NCBI taxonomy): domain Bacteria; kingdom Pseudomonadati; phylum Pseudomonadota; class Gammaproteobacteria; order Orbales; family Orbaceae; genus Gilliamella; species Gilliamella sp. W8145. The sequence goes on along the minus strand of NZ_JACFRC010000004.1, from coordinate 28,839 downwards.
GAAGAAAACCTAGCATTATTCATTCAAATGAAAGAAGGTAAATTTGCAGAAGGTAAAGCCTGCTTAAGAGCAAAAATTGATATGGCTTCACCATTTATTGTTATGCGTGATCCCGTATTATATCGTATAAAATTTGCTGAGCATCACCAAACTGGCAATAAATGGTGTATTTACCCAATGTATGATTTTACACATTGTATCTCGGATGCTATTGAAAATATAACTCATTCACTTTGTACACTTGAGTTTCAAGATAATCGTCGTTTGTACGATTGGGTTTTAGATAATATTACTATTGAAGCAAGACCACATCAGTATGAGTTTTCGAGACTAAATCTTGAATATGCTATTACTTCTAAACGAAAATTAACCCAGTTAGTTTCTGAACAAATTGTTGACGGTTGGAATGACCCTCGGATGCCTACCGTATCGGGTTTGCGTCGCCGTGGTTATACACCGGCATCAATTCGTGAATTTTGTCGTCGAATTGGTGTAACTAAACAAGAAAATACGGTTGAAATGAGTACACTTGAGTTCTGTATTCGTGAAGATCTTAATGAAAATGCGCCACGAGCAATGGCGGTACTTGATCCTGTTAAAGTTGTCATTGAAAACTTTTCGGAAACACTTGATGAAGTACTTAGCATGCCAAATCACCCTAATCGCCCAGAATTAGGTCATCGAGAAGTGACATTCACGCGTGAAATTTATATTGATCGAGCTGATTTTAGGGAAGAAGCAAATAAAAATTATAAGCGTTTAGTATTAGGTAAAGAAGTTCGTTTGCGTAATGCTTATGTGATACGAGCAGAGCGTGTTGAAAAAGATGTGGACGGTAATATTCAAACTATTTATTGTAGTTATGATCCTGCTACATTAAATAAAAATCCTGAAGATGGACGTAAAGTTAAAGGCGTTATTCACTGGGTGTCAGCTAAATTTGCAAAGCCAGCTGAAATTCGTCTTTATGATCGGCTATTTAATACTCCAAATCCAGGTAGTGCAGAGGACTTTTTATCAACTATCAATCCAAATTCATTAATTATTAAACATGGGTTTGTTGAGCCTAGTTTGCAAAAAGCTGAAGCAGAACACGCTTATCAATTTGAACGTGAAGGTTATTTTTGTCTTGATAGTAAATATGCCACTGAAGATAATTTAGTATTTAATCGAACAGTGGGATTAAGAGACAGTTGGAACGAAGCTTAATCATAATCAATACGCTAACTTTGGTTGGCGTATTAATCCACTCTACTTAATATTTTTATTGATATCATCGTCAGAAGCTTAGTTTGGCTTGCTTTTGCAGTATGAATATAATCCTCAATAATAATGATTACTAACAGATTGTAATTAAAAATTTTCTTAATTTAATAATAAACATTAAAGATTTATTTTAAAAAATTGTAGTGTTTTAAATAATCATAAAAAGCCGAATTGAACATTAAAAAACCCCTTTCCTCAAAATTCTTTAATTACATTATATTATGATTTTTAAGATAGCCTCTTTGTTCAGTTTATTTTATAATGTTGTTCTATTTTTTTCCTATTTTGGCTTAAAAAGAGTACTCTTAGCATGAAAATTTTAGCTGGTTCTTCTGCTCTATCTGCATTTCGTATTAATAAAATTTTATCCTCTTGTCGTGAACAATCTATCCCTATAACAAATATTGAAGCCCAATACATTCACTTTATTGATTTAAGTGATAAATTAACCATTCAACAACAATTAACCTTAGATAAGTTGTTACAATATGGTCCCAAAAGTGCGCAAATAAATGTCGAAGATAAAACCAGTAAAATACTCTTTTTAGTTACTCCACGCGAAGGTACTATTTCGCCATGGTCATCTAAAGCTACTGATATTGCACATAATTGTGGATTATCACAAATCCATCGAATAGAACGAGGTATTGCTTATTATGTGCAAGCTAGTTCTCTGTTAACTGATTGTCAAAAAAATGCTTTTCTAGGATTGATTCATGACCGAATGATGGAGACCGTATTAAGCAGTTTTGAGCAAGCAGAACAATTATTTAAGGCTGACCAACCCAAACCAGTAACAACTATTGATTTGTTAGGACACGGTCGTCAAGCATTAGAGGAAGCTAATCTAAAATTAGGTTTGGCTTTAGCACCAGATGAAATTGACTATTTGGTTGAGAATTTTCAGAAATTAAACCGTAATCCGACTGACATTGAGCTTTATATGTTTGGTCAAGCAAACTCTGAACATTGTCGTCATAAAATATTTAATGCTGATTGGATTATTGATGGTGTTAAACAACCAAAATCATTATTTAAAATGATCAAAAATACTTTTGAACATACGCCAGATTATGTGTCATCCGCTTATAAGGATAATGCCGCTGTTATGGATGGTTCGAAAGTTGGACGATTCTTTGCTGATTATGATAATCGAAGCTATGATTATCATCAAGAATATGCTGATATTTTAATGAAGGTGGAAACCCATAATCACCCAACGGCAATATCACCTTGGCCGGGTGCGGCAACCGGTAGTGGCGGTGAGATTCGAGATGAAGGAGCGACAGGAAAAGGAGCTAAACCAAAAGCAGGATTAGTTGGTTTTTCTGTTTCGAACTTACGAATTCCAAATTTTGAACAACCTTGGGAACAAGATTTTGGTAAACCCGATCGAATTGTTAGTGCATTTGACATCATGATGGATGGGCCCTTAGGTGGTGCGGCATTTAATAATGAATTTGGTCGTCCAGCTTTACTTGGTTATTTTCGTACTTATGAAGAGAAAGTAAACAGTTATAATGGTGATGAAGTCAGAGGTTACCACAAACCGATTATGTTAGCTGGTGGTATGGGCAATATTCGTCGTGAACATATTCAAAAAGGTGAATTTCCTATCGGCTCTAAATTAATTGTATTAGGTGGGCCTGCCATGAATATTGGTCTAGGTGGTGGTGCCGCCTCATCTATGACATCAGGACAATCAGATGCTGATCTTGATTTTGCTTCAGTTCAACGTGATAACCCAGAAATGGAGCGTCGTTGCCAGGAAGTGATAGATCGTTGTTGGCAACTTGGCGATAAAAACCCAATTTTATTTATTCATGATGTTGGTGCGGGAGGTTTGTCCAATGCAATGCCTGAACTAGTTAGTGATGGTGGTTGTGGCGGTCAATTTGAATTGCGCAAAATACTAAGTGATGAACCCGGAATGTCACCGTTAGAAATCTGGTGTAATGAATCACAAGAGCGCTATGTACTGGCTATTCACCCAGAAAGCTTAGAATTGTTTGATGAGCTTTGTAAGCGTGAACGTACACCTTATGCAGTAATTGGTGAAGCTACAATTAATAAAGCAGTGGTGTTACATGATGAACATTTTAATAATAATCCAATAGATTTACCGTTAGATGTGCTATTGGGTAAAACGCCAAAAATGTTCCGAGATGTTAAATCTAGCCAAGCACAAGGTGATCATTTTTCAACATCCGATATCAATTTATATGATGCGGTGAAACGAGTATTGCATTTGCCTGTTGTGGCGGAAAAAACTTTCTTAATTACTATTGGTGACCGTTCGGTAACAGGTATGGTTGCTCGTGATCAGATGGTTGGACCTTGGCAAGTGCCGGTTGCCGATTGCGCGGTGACAACAGCAAGTTTAGACAGTTATTACGGTGAAGCTATGTCAATGGGGGAACGAGCTCCTGTTGCCCTGCTTAATTTTGCGGCATCAGCTAGATTAGCGGTTGGTGAAGCAATTACCAATATTGCTGCGACAAATATTGGCGACATAAAACGTATTAAGCTTTCCGCTAACTGGATGGCTGCAGCTGGTCATCCTGGTGAAGATGCTGGTCTTTATCAAGCCGTTAAAGCCATTGGTGAAGAGTTATGTCCTGCTTTAGGATTAGCCATTCCGGTTGGTAAAGACTCCATGTCAATGAAAACAACATGGCAACAAGATGGTGAACAAAAAACGGTAACTTCACCGTTATCATTGGTGATTTCCGCATTTGCTCGAGTTGAAGATGTGCGTAAAACAGTTACCCCCCAACTTTGTACAAATGAGGATAATCTATTACTATTTATTGATTTATCTAGAGGTCATCAAGCATTAGGCGCAACAGCATTAGCACAAGTTTATCGTCATCTAGGACAAAGAACAGCTGATGTTCATGATGCTAAAGAATTAGCCGCTTTTTATCAGGCTATCCAAAGTTTAGTTGCGCAAAATACCTTACTTGCTTACCACGATCGTTCTGATGGTGGTTTATTGGTAACCTTAGCAGAAATGGCATTTGCAGGACATTGTGGTATAGATATTGATATTAATTCACTTGGTAGCGATGTTCTTGCCTCACTATTTAATGAAGAACTCGGCGCAGTTATTCAAATTCGTAATAGTGATTTAGCAAAAGTCATGACATGCTTTAAGCAGTTTGGTTTATCTCAAGCGATTCATACATTAGGAATAGCTAAAACAGGACAGCAATTTATTATTCGTAATAATAGCGCTGTGGTGTATAGCGAATCGCGATTGACATTAAGAACATGGTGGGCAGAAACCACTTGGCAGATGCAACGCTTACGTGATAACCCACAATGTGCAGATCAAGAACACCAAGCTAAGCAAAATGATGAAGATCCAGGTTTAAGTGTTCATCTTACTTTTGATATTGCGCAAGATATTGCTGCACCTTACATAGTCAAAGGCGTAAAGCCTAAGGTTGCAGTTTTACGTGAACAAGGTGTCAATTCACATGTTGAAATGGCAGCAGCATTTGCTCGAGCAGGTTTTGAGTCAATTGATGTTCATATGACGGATTTATTATCAGGTCAAGTGACTTTGAATCAATTTAATACTTTAGTTGCTTGTGGCGGTTTTTCTTATGGCGATGTATTAGGGGCTGGTGAAGGTTGGGCTAAGTCTATTTTATTTAATGAACAGGTTCGTCATGAGTTTGAGCAATTCTTCCAGCGCAATGATACTTTATCGTTAGGTGTTTGTAATGGCTGCCAGATGATGTCGAATTTAAAAGAACTGATACCTGGTGCTGAGTTATGGCCTCGTTTTGTTCGTAATGTATCGGAACGTTTTGAGGCTCGATTTAGTCTAGTTCAAATTCAGTCTAGCCCTTCATTACTTTTTACTGATATGGCTGGATCGCATATGCCGATTGCTGTTTCACATGGTGAAGGTCAAGTTGAAACCTATGATTTAGCGCATTTAACTAATTTAGAAAATTCAGGTTTGGTTGCCGCACGTTATATTAACCACTTTGGTCAAGTGACAGAAGCGTATCCTGCTAATCCAAATGGATCGCCAAACGGTATTACTGCGGTAACATCTAATGATGGGCGTGCAACAATCATGATGCCACATCCTGAACGAGTATTTAGAACCGTAACCAACTCATGGCATCCTGATAATTGGGGAGAAGATAGCCCGTGGATGCGAATTTTCCGTAATGCACGTAAACAACTCGGTTAAAAAAAATTCGCCGACCATTAGTCGGCGAATTTACTTACTGTTATAGAAAATAGGCTAAATTTAGATAGTCTGCTTTTGTCGACTAAGTAGTGGTTTAGCTAAATCACTATCCATTCTTCGCAATAATTGCTCAGTCGTTTCAAAGTTAATACAAGCATCAGTAACGGATACTCCATATTTGAAATTTTCTTTTGGTTGTTCAGATGATTGATTACCTTCAAATAAATTACTCTCTATCATTACTCCAATAATTGAGTTATTGCCTTGCTTAATTTGCTCAATAATCGAGTCTGCAACGATAGGTTGATTGCGGTAATCTTTGTTGGAATTAGCATGACTACAATCTATCATTAAGTTAGGGACTAATTTAGCCTTATCCATTTGCTGTTCACATAAAGCAACATTTTCAGCATCATAATTAGGTGTTTTTCCGCCTCTTAGAATCACGTGACCGTGCGGATTACCTAAAGTTTGTAATACTGTAACTTGCCCTTTTTGATTAATACCAACAAATCGATGCGCCATTGAAGCTGATTTCATTGCATTAATTGCTACGTCTAAACTTCCATCTGTACCATTTTTGAAACCAACAGGCATTGATAGTCCAGAAGCCATTTCTCGATGGGTTTGTGATTCAGTTGTTCTCGCTCCAATAGCTGACCAGCTAATTAAATCACCAATGTATTGCGGTGTGTTTGGATCTAATGCTTCTGTTGCAATTGGTAATCCAATCTTAGTGATATCAAGTAACAATTTACGTGCTTTTTTTAAGCCATGTTCAATATCAAACGAGCTATCCATATGCGGGTCATTAATCATACCTTTCCAACCAACAGTAGTTCTTGGTTTTTCAAAATAAACTCGCATAACAATAAATAAGTTATCTTTCACTTCATCAGAAAGTTTTTTTAGTTTATGTGCATATTCAATAGCTGCATCAGGATCATGAATAGAACAAGGACCACAAACTATAAGTAATCGGTGATCTCGACGTTCTAAAATATCAACAATGGTTTGTCGGGATGAAGCAATTTGATTTTCTAATTCAGATGATAATGGATAAAGTTTTTTTATTTCTTCTGGTGTGATTAACATATGCTCATCTCTGATTCGAACATTATTTAGTGTGTCTTTTAACATTTGGTTTTCCTTGTTAAAATCATTCATATTTTTATATGTAAAATATTAATTACATAAACAGGCAATATGTAAACACAAAATTACGGAATAGTAAATAAAAAATTAACATATTGTTAGATTAATTGATGGCATGTAAATTAATGTTTACAAAAATTCATAATTAAACTTGCATGAATGTAAATAAATATATACGGATGCGGTGAGAGAATTGTATGCATCCGTATATTGAATATGGCAGGTTATGTAAAAAAGAAGAATTTAAATAGATGAGATTGCTTCTAATATCAATTGTTTATCTACAACATCAATGACTTCAACTGCACCTATTTTAGTTGGTAAGACCAATCTAATTTGTCCTGACAGAACTTTTTTATCTCGTAGCATATGTGGAATATAGGATTCAATTGTCATTTGTTCCGGTCTTTTAACTGGTAGTTTAGCTTTAATTAAAAGATTTTTTATTCGTTGAATATCTTTATCTGTCAACTTACCAAGCAATTTAGCTGTTTGTGCAGCCATTAACATACCAACACTAACTGCTTCACCATGTAACCAATTACCATAACCAAGTTCCGCTTCAATAGCATGACCATAAGTATGACCAAGATTCAAAATAGCGCGCATGTCTTGTTCTGTTTCATCGGCAGCAACGACTTGTGCTTTTAGTTTACAGCAGTGATAAATACAATAACTCAAGGCATCTACATCTAAATTAAGTAGATCATCGATATGTGTTTCTAACCAATTAAAAAACTCAGAATCCATAATGATGCCATATTTAATTACTTCGGCCAAACCGGCTGAAAGCTCTCGTGGTGGCAGAGTTTTAAGACAATTAATATCAATGACAACAGCTTGTGGTTGATAAAATGCACCAATCATATTTTTACCAAGAGGATGATTAATAGCTGTTTTTCCTCCAACGGAGGAATCTACTTGTGATAATAATGTTGTTGGTACTTGTATAAATTTAATTCCTCGTTGATAAGCAGAAGCAGCAAAACCAGCGACATCACCAATAACACCTCCACCTAACGCTATAAGGATGCTATTTCGAGTATGATTGTTGGCAAGTAGAGCGGTTAGAATTTGATTCCATGTTTCCATGGTTTTATATTGTTCACCATCAGGGACTATAACAAAATCTGTTTTTATCCCATGAGCTTCAAACATATCTATCAAATGCTGTAGATAAAGCGGAGCAATTGTGTCATTTGTGGCAATAAGTACTCGCTGGCCGCTGTGTAGTTTGAAATGTTCGAATTGACTAAGTAAGTTTTCGCCAATAGTAATAGGGTAACTGCGATTTTCTAATGCTACATTTAGGATCTTTTGCATAATTATTTCCCAACAAGTTTATGCCAATTTAATATTGCATGTTAACGATAAAAAAGTGGCAGCGCAACTTAGAATCATTTAAACTTACTGCCAATTTTTATCTGTAATGTTGAATTTATATGTCCTTATCTTTCGTATTAGCACAAAAAAATTGGCGTGTAGGTGATATTGAAGGTAATACTCAGCAAATCATTGAATTGATGCAACGCCATTCATCTCATGATCTTATTATTTTCTCTGAACTTGCAATTTGTGGTTATCCTCCAGAAGATCTAATTTATCGTGATGACTTTAAAAATCGTTGCCAACAAGCGCTATCGGCCATCAAACAAGCTAGTCGACAATGTGGAGTAATTGTTGGTCATCCTCATTGGCAAGATGGTTTGGTTTATAACTCATTGTCACTATTTTTCGATGGACAACAATTAGCGTGTTATCACAAACAGCAATTACCTAATTATGATGTATTTGATGAAAAACGCTATTTTGCTGCTGGTGAGCAAACTTGTGTGGTTGATTTTAAAGGTAAAAAAGTTGGCTTATTAATCTGTGAAGATCTTTGGCAATGTGAACCGATTGATCGAATTGCAGCAAACAGTGCCGACTTGGTTATTTCGATTAATGCTTCACCGTATGCTTATGAAAAACCGCAGTATCGTCAAGAACTTATTAAACAACATGCAGTAAGAACCGCATTACCAATTGTGTATGTGAATCAAATTGGTGGTCAAGATGAGCTTGTTTTTGATGGTAGTTCATTTGTCTGTAACGAAAAGGGTGATATCGTCCATCGATTAAATTCGTTTGAAGAGCAAATTTCTATTTTTCTGCTCAATGATAATTATAAACCAATACCTAGCCTTAAAGACGATCCATTAGCGGCTGTTTATGATGCGTTAGTACTTGCAACGCGTGATTATATTACTAAAAATGGTTTCCAAGGTGCGGTATTAGGGTTATCAGGTGGCATTGATTCAGCGTTAACTTTAGCTATTGCGGTTGATGCGTTGGGTAAAGATAAAGTACAGGCTGTTATGATGCCATTTCGTTATACGGCTGATATTAGTATCGCTGATGCAAAGGAAGAGGCGGAAATATTGGGGGTTGAGTTTGATATTATTTCAATTGAACCGATGTTTGATGCCTTCATGACCTCTTTAACACCGATGTTTTTAGGTACTGCAAAAGATACTACCGAAGAAAACTTACAAGCACGTTGTCGGGGTGTTATTTTAATGGCTTTGTCAAATAAACGTCGTAGGCTCGTATTAACAACAGGTAATAAAAGTGAAATGTCTGTCGGATATGCAACACTTTATGGTGATATGGCGGGTGGTTTTGATGTACTTAAAGATGTACCTAAAACTATGGTATTTGCATTGTCTAAATATCGAAATAGTCGCTCTTATGTTATTCCAGAACGTGTGATTACTCGTCCTCCATCAGCTGAGCTTGCTCCAGATCAAAAAGATGAAGACAGCTTACCACCTTATGATATTTTAGATGGAATATTAAAGGGTTATGTTGAAAAGGATTTTTCGATTGAACAACTAGTTGCACAAGGTTATGATGAAGAGACAATAAGACGTGTTATTAGATTAGTTGATATTAATGAATATAAAAGACGACAATCAGCAGTAGGTCCAAAAATTACTGCTCGTAACTTTGGTAAAGGCAGACGCTATCCAATTACTTCTGCTTTTGGATTTAAGAATTGGTAATCTCGAATTAAGGGTAAAGAGATATGAAAAAAATTGAGGCAATCATCAAACCTTTTAAATTAGATGATATTCGAGAAGCACTCGCTGATCAAGGTATTACAGGTATGACAGTGACTGAAGTGAAAGGTTTTGGCCGTCAAAAAGGACATACTGAACTTTATCGTGGTGCAGAATATATGGTTGATTTTTTACCTAAAGTAAAAATAGAACTTGTTGTACCTGATGATATTTTAGAAACCTGTATTGAAACTATCATGAAAACAGCGCAAACAGGTAAAATTGGTGATGGTAAAATATTCGTTTATAACGTAGAACAGGTGATTCGTATTCGTACTGGCGAGATGGATGAATCGGCTATTTAATAACTTTATTTGCATAAATATCAGGGCGTTCTTGCTTAAGTAGATTATTAGTAACAACGCCTTGAATTGAACAAATCAAAAGATGCATATTCTCACCTTTTTCAATTAATAATAATTTTTCAGTTGTATTTGGTGCGGGAATTGTTTTTACACCAACAACAGAGCCGGTATTTTTATGCCAAACTTGAATATCATCATTAATACTTCGAATTTTTGGATTAGCGATATAGAGTAGGTTATCTTCCATATTTTTCCATTCTAAAAAATCTAAGCTATCGCGGATTTGGTTGATATCATTTTCAATAATGAAACCCCAAAAATAATATTTCCCCATTTTTTTTAAATCCATAGCACTATCATAGTAACCAATAAGCTTAAGATTTTTATATGCGATAGGGCTTTGAAAATAGATGAAGTTTTTTGTCGGATCACTACGGTTTTCAACCGGAATATAGGCTTGGTTCTGATTAAAAGTTTCAACGTTAGTGTGATTTTTTAGCTCATCTTTGTAATCATATACATGTTTAAAAAAATCAGGATTACAAGATGTTAATGCTTCTATCAGAGCTAATTTGTCGGCTGATGCGGTTGATGCAAGAAACAAAAACAGTAATATAAAAACGTTTTTAAACATGTTGATTCATCTTGACAAAAATATCTACCATTAAATTAACTATTATTGATTGTATAATTATTACAACATAATAACAATGTAAAAACAGCTTTTCTTTTTTAAAGAAATATTAAGAGATGCTGCAAATTTAAACGATTAAAAAAGTCATAATTTTTTAGAACAAAAAAATATAATTAATCAAGTATAAATATTATTAATGTTCATTTATGGAAGGCAGATCCCATATTTATCAATTTATATCAAATAATCATTTAAATATCAAAGAAATTGCTATAGTTTAACATAAAAACACTCCCACTAAAATTACTTAAACGAGTAAGTTAAAAAGGAACTTATTATGCGTAGAAAATTAGCGGAAAAAATAAAACAAGAGTTTTCTGGTTTTAAAGACGTTTCGATAAGATCGTTTTTTGGCGGATTTAGTCTTAATAGTGAGTCAACTATGTTTGGGTGGGTTGATCAAAAAAATTTTTATTTAAGAGCTCATCCTAATTATCGATCTCTTTTTATTGATCTAGGGATGAAGCCTCTTAATTTAGTTTTTGATGGTTCAAATAAATTACTTGATTATTATAAAGTTGGTGACGATCTGTTGACAGATCGTAAGAAGTTACATGATATTGTGAAAATAGTTATTGAGTATGCTAAACAAGATCAAAACGAAAAATTAGCAAAAACACAAAATCGTTTAAAAGCGTTACCGAATATGACGGTATCCTTAGAAAAACTAATGATAAGTGTTGATATTACTGATATTCAGAGCTTTAAAAGAATAGGTTATTTGGAAACTTATTACCGAATTAAGCATAAGAATCCGAAACTTTCGCTTAATATTTTATTTGGGTTATATGGCGCATTATCTGGCCAACATATGGCATTATTATCTCAAGAATTAAAAAAAGAAATAAAATTAGCTTATCAGGAGTTTTTGCAAACTAAGCAACATATTGATTAGTTGTCTGTTTATCTTATAAGTTCAATACCATCATTAAAGTTATTAACTTAATGATGGTAATGAATTAACTCTTATTTAAGCAGATAGCAGCTACCTTGTTATGATGGCTTTCTACGAGTTGTTCTTTTGAAAGGTCTTGGTGTCGGTAGATCGGTGAGTAATGCTTGAGGATCATATTGACTAACCGGAATAGCGTGATCAATCGCTTTTTCAATAGCTGGTAGGTTTTGAGAGTAACGCTCACAAGCTAATGAAATTGAATAACCTTCAGCACCAGCACGGCCAGTACGACCAATTCGATGTCGATAATCATCACAATCATCAGGCAGATCATAATTAAAAACGTGAGTTACATTTGGAATATGTAAACCTCGTGCAGCAACATCCGTTGCGACTAATATATCAAGATCACCTTGAGTGAATTTATCAAGAATAGATAAACGTTTTTTTTGTGCTATATCTCCCGTCAATAAGCCGACACGATGACCGTCAGCCACTAAATGGCGCCAAATTTTTTCACAAGCAACTTTAGTATTTGCAAATACAATACAGCGATCTGGCCATTCTTCTTCAATTAACGTTTGTAGTAAAGCTAATTTATCCTCATTTGATGGGAAAAATAGTTCTTCTTTAATTCTATGACCAATTTTTTGTTCAGGTTCAACTTCAATATATTGTGGTTCATTCATATATTCAAAAGCAAGTTCACGAACATTATGGGTTAACGTTGCTGAAAATAACATAGTGAGGCGTTTTTTAGGCGATGTCATATGTTTAAATATCCAACGAATATCACGGATAAAACCTAAATCAAACATACGATCTGCTTCATCAAGAACGGCAACCTGAATTGCCTCTAAGTTAATATAATCTTGTTTTGCATAATCAATTAGTCGACCAGTGGTAGCAATTAATATATCAACACCAGCAGACAACATTTTTAATTGTTTATCATAACCATCACCTCCATAAGCTAAGCCTAATTTGAAGCCAGTTTGTTCTGAAAGTGTTTGTGCATCATGATAAATTTGTACCACTAATTCACGTGTTGGCGCAATAATGATAGCTCGTGGCTGATTCGGCTTATGATCGGCTAATGGATCATTATTCAATAAATGATTAAATGTTGAAGCCAAAAACGCAATCGTTTTACCCGTACCAGTTTGTCCTTGTCCTGCAATGTCAATTCCTTTTGAGGTTAATGGTAATGTTTGTTCTTGAATTGGGGTACAGTAAACGAAACCTTTTTTCTCCAATGCTTTTATAATTAATGGATGCAGGGAAAATTGATTGAAAGTTGTTTTTGTAAGATATGATTGAATCATTATTGTTTAAAGTATAATTATCAGAATTTGTTAATTGTAACATACTAAATATAACAACTTCACTAATAATTATATCCTATTATAATAATTACTAGCAGTAGATATGAAAATATCCTAATATAATTTCAGATAAATTCCTTAGGAGATAATTAAATGAGTCATAGCATTGTTTCACTTTCTGAAGCTACATTTGATAATACAATTAACGAATCAACAAAACCTGTATTAGTTGATTTTTGGGCTGAATGGTGTGGACCTTGTAAAATGGTTGCCCCTATTTTAGAGGAAATCGCTCAAGAGTATGGTGATAAAATTATTATTGCTAAATTAAACGTAGAACAAAATCCAAATATAGCGCCAAAATTTGGTATTCGTGGTATTCCAACATTATTAATTTTTAAAAATGGTGAAGTAGTAGCTACTCAAGTGGGTGCATTATCAAAAGCACAACTTAAAGCATTTATCGATCCACAACTTTAATTTGTTCAATAAATATAAATAATAAGCGTTTATAATGGCGCTTATTATTTTTATTTCCATAAAATATAATTAAAAATATAGACAGCCTTATAATTTTAGTGTAAATTGCTAAAATTCTTACAGAAACCCCTTTCAGCAATCCATTGTTTTTCTTGATAAAGTGGTGAAATTCAATATCCAATCGCGTAATTATCATCAAAAGCTAAGTAATAATTAATTTTATACATTGCTAGAAAGAGAAATTTTTATAAGTAAATGAAAGAAATATACAACAAAAGCAGTAATTGCAAACATATCAATTTTATCCTCAAGAATTTTTAAAACTATGAATTTAACTGAATTAAAAAACACATCTGTTGCCGAGCTTGTAGCGCTTGGTGAGAAAAAAATGGGGCTTGAAAATCTTGCCCGTCTTAGAAAACAAGATATTATCTTTGCAATCTTAAAACAGCACGCTAAAAGTGGTGAAGATATTTTTGGCGACGGTGTTCTAGAGATTTTGCAAGATGGTTTTGGCTTTTTACGTTCTGCTGATAGTTCTTATTTAGCAGGGCCTGATGATATATATGTTTCACCAAGTCAAATTAGGCGCTTTAATTTAAGAACTGGCGATACTATAGCTGGTAAAATTAGACCGCCAAAAGAAGGCGAGCGTTATTTTGCTTTATTAAAAGTAAATGAAGTTAACCACGATAAACCTGAAGATGCTCGCAATAAGATCCTTTTTGAAAACTTAACTCCTCTACATCCAAATTCTCGCTTACGTATGGAACGTGGCAATGGCTCAACCGAAGATATTACCGCAAGAGTACTTGATTTAGCCTCTCCAATTGGTAAAGGTCAACGTGGTTTGATTGTTGCGCCACCTAAAGCGGGTAAAACCATGTTACTACAAAACATTGCTCAAAGTTTAGCGGTTAATCACCCTGAGTGTGAATTAGTCGTATTGATGATCGATGAGCGACCAGAAGAAGTGACTGAAATGCAACGCCTAGTTAAAGGTGAAGTCGTGGCTTCTACGTTTGATGAACCAGCGGCAAGACATGTTCAAGTCGCCGAAATGGTAATTGAACGTGCAAAACGTTTGGTCGAGCACAAAAAAGATGTCATTATTTTATTGGATTCAATTACTCGTTTAGCGCGTGCATACAATACTGTTATCCCATCATCAGGCAAAGTATTAACAGGTGGTGTTGATGCTAATGCCTTACATCGTCCTAAGCGCTTTTTTGGCGCTGCTCGTAATGTGGAAGAAGGTGGTAGTTTAACCATTATAGCGACGGCTCTAATTGATACCGGTTCTAAAATGGATGAAGTTATTTACGAAGAGTTTAAAGGTACTGGTAATATGGAAGTACATTTATCGCGTAAAATTGCTGAACGTCGCGTATTTCCTGCTATTGACTTTAACCGTTCAGGTACTCGTAAAGAAGATTTAATGACTTCTCCTGACGAATTACAAAAAATGTGGATTTTACGTAAAATTCTCAATCCAATGGGCGAAATTGACGCAATGGAATTCTTAATCGACAAACTTGCCATGACTAAAACTAATGACGAGTTTTTTGAAATGATGAAACGCTCATAATTTGCTTTGTTTAAAGCAATTTAATTAAAGTTATGAAAAAAAGCCGTATTAAGTATTGATACGGCTTTTTTTATGGCAGAATGTAATCTAATTGCGACTAAATAATTGTGTTAGCGCAGTAATATCAAATCTTGTAAGGTTATAAAGATTAAATCAAGTAAAGTAGAGGAGCCAAATTATGTCTAAACAACAAATCGGTGTCATCGGAATGGCCGTTATGGGGCGAAACCTAGCACTGAATATTGAAAGTCGTGGATTTTCAGTATCAATTTACAATCGCTCTAGAGATAAAACAGAAGAGGTTATAGCTGAACATTCTGATAAACGATTGGTTCCTTATTATAGTATTGAAGATTTTGTTAATTCTTTGGAAAAACCTCGCCGTATCCTAATTATGGTGCAAGCAGGTAAAGGTACTGATGCTGTCATTGATGAACTCAGACCCTTGTTAGATAAAGGTGATATTATTATTGATGGTGGTAATGCTTATTTTGAGGATACAATTCGTCGTAATAAAATGTTATCCGATGAAGGCTTTAATTTTATTGGGACAGGAGTCTCTGGTGGAGAAGAAGGCGCATTAAAAGGGCCATCAATTATGCCTGGCGGTCAAAAAGAAGCTTATGAACTTGTTGCGCCAATTTTAGAAAAAATTGCTGCAAAAGCAAATGGGGAACCTTGTGTAGCTTATATAGGCCCTGATGGAGCCGGACATTATGTCAAAATGGCTCACAACGGCATTGAATATGGTGATATGCAATTAATCGCTGAAAGCTATAGTGTATTAAAACATGTAGGTGGATTAACTAATGATGAACTTTCTGACGTTTTTTCTGATTGGAATAAAGGCGAGTTAGATAGTTATTTAACCGAAATTACCGCAGATATTTTTAAATATAAAGATGAAAATGGCGATTATTTGGTTGATAAGATTCTGGATGCAGCAGGTAATAAAGGTACTGGCAAATGGACAAGCCAAAGTGCATTAGATTTAGGCGAACCATTATCTTTAATTACTGAATCGGTATTTGCACGTTATATTTCAGCGATTAAGGATCAACGTGTTGCTGCTTCAAAAGTACTAAAAGGCCCTAGTAAAGAGGTATTTATAGGAGATAAGCAAGTATTAATTGAAAAAGTTCGTAAAGCGCTTTATATGGGGAAAATTATCTCTTATGCACAAGGGTTTGCTCAATTAAAAGCTGCATCAGAACATTATAATTGGCAACTAAATTATGGTGAAATCGCTAAGATTTTTAGAGCAGGTTGTATTATTCGCGCACAATTTTTACAAAAAATTACTGATGCTTATAGTGAAAATAATAATATTGATAATTTACTTTTAGCACCATATTTTTCTAAAACCGTTGAAGTCTATCAACAATCATTGCGTGATGTAATTTGTTTAGCTGTTTCGCAAGGTATTGCTGTTCCTACACTGTCGGCTGCAATCGCATATTATGACAGTTATCGTTCAGCAGTGTTACCCGCAAATTTGATTCAAGCCCAACGAGATTATTTTGGTGCGCACACTTATAAACGAATCGATAAAGAGGGTGTGTTCCATACTGATTGGTTAAATATTGAATCTTAATTTTGATAAATATCTATACTTTTTCTTATATAAGAGTGCAAAATTAATTTGCACTCTAACAAAATTTATTCACCTTTTATATCCTATTTATCCAAATTTTTTTAATGCTATTCACCGGAAGACTTGTGATTATTGGCGTTTGCTTTGTCAAGTAAATTATTTTTTTAAAAAACTAGAAAAACACAATATATGGCGTATAATTCAAACATATTTACTACATATAGTGTTTTCTAAAGCGATGTGAAAATCCGAGTTTATATCCAAAAGCCTCATATTTTAATAAAAAATCAATAGTTTTGAATAAGTACATTAACTATTAAGGTCGATAAAAACTCATGCTAAGCGCTAACTATTAATGAATATTGAGGAGTATATATGCCCGTAGTAATCAAACGTGATGGTTGTCAGACTGCATTTAATGAGACTCGTATTAAGGATGCTATTATAAGAGCAGCTGTTGCGGCTAATGTTAATGATCCAGATTATTGTGCAGCGGTGGCTCGCGTAGTGACTAATCAAATGATGGATCGTGAAAGTGTCGATATTAATGAAATTCAAAATGTTGTTGAAAATCAACTAATGTCAGGCCCTTATAAAAAATTAGCGAGAACCTATATTGAATATCGACATGATCGTGATCGTGCTCGTGAAGAACGTAGCCGTTTAAATCAAGATATTCGTGGGCTAATAGAACAAAGTAATGTCGCTATTTTGAACGAAAATGCGAATAAAGATAGTAAAGTCATTCCTACTCAACGCGATTTATTAGCAGGTATTGTTGCTCGGCATTATGCGAAACAATATTTATTACCAAAGGATATTTCGCGCGCGCATGATAGTGGTGAAATACATTATCATGACCTTGATTATGCTCCATTTTTCCCAATGTTTAACTGTATGTTAATTGATTTAGATGGCATGTTAACTAATGGTTTTAAAATGGGTAATGCTGAAATTGAACCGCCAAAATCTATTGCCACAGCAACAGCAGTAACGGCTCAAATTATTGCGCAAGTTGCTAGTCATATTTATGGTGGTACCACCATTAATCGTATTGATGAAATTTTAGCAAAATTTGTCACTATTAGTTATCAAAAACATAAGCAAGTTGCTGAAGAATGGAATATCCCAAATCCAGAGGCTTATGCAGAAAGTCGTACCCAAAAAGAGTGTTATGATGCATTTCAATCTTTAGAATATGAAGTAAATACTTTGCATACTGCTAATGGACAAACTCCATTTGTTACATTTGGGTTTGGTTTAGGAACAAGCTGGGAATCAAGGTTAATTCAAGAATCAATTTTAAAAGTGCGCATAAAAGGGTTAGGTAAAAATCATAAAACGGCGGTATTCCCTAAATTAGTGTTTGCCATTAAAGATGGTATTAATCACAAACAAGGTGATGCTAATTATGATATTAAACAGTTAGCGTTAGAGTGTGCAAGTAAACGTATGTATCCAGATATTTTAAACTACGATAAAGTTGTTGAAGTAACTGGATCATTTAAAACGCCAATGGGATGCCGTAGCTTTTTAGGTGTTTATGAAGAAGATGGTCAACAAATTCATGATGGTCGGAATAATTTAGGTGTCATTAGTCTTAACTTACCTCGTATCGCTATTGAAGCTAAAGGTGATGAAGCTCGTTTCTGGGAAATTTTAGACAAACGTTTAGCACTTTGTAAAAAGGCATTGATGACTCGTATTGCTCGTCTCGATGGTGTCAAAGCTCGTGTTGCTCCGATTTTATATATGGAAGGTGCTTGTGGTGTTCGCTTAAAAGAAGATGATAATGTTTCTGAAATCTTTAAAAATGGCCGTGCATCAATCTCTTTAGGTTATATTGGTCTGCATGAAACTTTAAATGCACTTTATGGTAACCAAACTCATCCATTCGATAGTGAAACCTTACGTAATAAAGGTGTAGCAATCGTTGAACATTTAGCTAAAGCGGTTGAACAATGGAAAAAAGAGACTGGTTATGGATTTAGCTTATATAGTACACCGAGTGAAAACTTATGCGACCGATTCTGCCGTTTAGATACTTCTGAATTTGGTATTATTCCTGGAGTAACAGATAAAGGTTATTATACTAATAGTTTCCACCTTGATGTTGAGAAAAAAGTGAACCCATATGAAAAAATCGAATTTGAAAAACCTTATCCAGCAATAGCAAGCGGTGGTTTCATCTGTTACGGCGAATACCCTAACATGATTAATAATGTTAAAGCATTAGAAGATGTGTGGGACTACAGCTATACGCGTGTACCTTATTATGGTACCAATACGCCAATTGATGAATGTTATGAATGTGGTTATACCGGTGAATTTTCATGTACTAGCAAAGGTTTTGTTTGTCCTAGCTGTGGTAATCATGATTCAGCTAAAGTTTCTGTTACTCGTCGTGTTTGTGGATATTTAGGCAGTCCCGATGCTCGTCCATTTAATGCAGGTAAACAAGAAGAAGTCAAACGCCGAGTTAAACATTTAGATAATGGGCAAATAGGCTAATAAATTATTTTATCATTATGAATTATCATCGTTATTATCCTGTTGATGTGGTTAATGGTGAAGGGACTCGTTGTGCACTTTTTGTTGCAGGCTGTATACATCAATGTCCTGGCTGTTATAACAAAAGCACATGGGGAATAAACTCTGGTAAGCCATTTACACAATCACTTGAAGATCAAATTATTAAAGATTTACAAGATACTGAAATAAAACGCCAAGGATTATCGCTTTCTGGTGGTGATCCTTTGCACCCACAAAATGTCCCTGCCATTTTAAAACTGGTCAAACGAGTAAAAAATGAGTGTGATAATAAAGATATTTGGTTATGGACAGGCTATAAGCTTGATGAATTAACCGATGCTCAACAAGCTGTAGTTCCCTATATAGATGTTTTGATTGATGGAAAATTTGTGCAAGAACTGGCTGATCCCAAACTATTATGGCGAGGCAGCAGTAATCAAATTATCCATCGATTTAAGTAAAATTATTGTGATTTATGCAAATTTAATAGATAAGAAATTGCTTCTCGATAATTGATTTCAAGGTTTTCACTACTTGATGATGTAATATGTAAGTCAGTAATCTTGCCATTATCAATCCCATAAACCCAACCATGTAAATTAACTTTTTTGCCTCTTTGCCATGCGGATTGAATAACGGTTGAATGTCCTAGATTATAAACTTGTTCAATAACATTAAGCTCACATAAAATATCTAAACGAATATCGGCAGGAAACTCACCGATTAAAGAACTATAACGGAACCATAAGTCGCGAATATGTAATAACCAATTGTTAATTAGACCTAGATCGGGGTTTTCGACTGCAGCTTTAATTCCACCACAACCTAAGTGTCCACAAATGATAATATCTTCTATCTCAAGTACATCAACGGCATATTGCACGACAGATAAACAGTTAAGATCGGTATGGATAACCAAATTACCAACATTACGGTGAACAAATAATTCTCCGGGTTTTAATTTAATCAATTTTTCAGCGGGCACTCGACTATCAGAACAGCCAATCCATAAAAATTTTGGGTTCTGAGCAACGGCAAGCTGTTTAAAAAAATCAGGATCTTCTTGTTCTATTTTTTCTGACCATTCGTGATTAAAGCGAATAAGATCGCTAACATCAAACATAATGTCTATTCCTTGTTATATTTCATTGTTAGAAACATTTGCTAATTTGGTATTAACTAAATTGTTTTTATATGCTGAATTTTACTTTTCATTATTAACTTTCGCCATATTGGCGTAGTAAGAATTTTTGCTTTAATAATTTTGCTATATAGTTTAAAGCGTAAAGGCATTGTTTTTTGATAATAATGTTTATTAGGTTTTGCTACGCCACTATTTAATATTTTGCTAAGAATTTCAGCGCTATCAAGTGCATAACTGATACCTTCTAGCGAGCTAGCACTAATAAAACCAGCTGCTTCACCAATTAAAAATATATTTTCATTACCAGTATAAAAATCTCGGAATCGATTTGGGTAAACAACAAGACACTTTTCGGTTTTTAAAGGTTCGCCAAAAATAAAACCTTGTTGAGCTAATTTTTCTTTTAATAACTCGAAATGTTGATTGGCTGTCTTTTTAGGGAAGGCTCCACCAAAAATGAAATGTTTATTTTTGGAAATGCTCCACGCATAACAATTTGTGGTTTTATTATCAAAAATACAAGAATAAAAAGGAATTTTATGGTTGTCTGTAAACCATTGTTGGATAGCAACATATTGTCTAATAGAATGATTAGGATAGCGCATACGTCGAACAACTGAATTTGCGCCATCAGCGCCAACTACATATCTAGCGGTAATCTTATGTTCAATTTTATTTTCATCAATATAAGTGACTTGATATCCATCAATGACTCTTCTGATTTCTTTGCATAGCGTATCATGTAACACATTGACACTATTTGGTATAAGCGACTTTAACCATAGGTCGAATTTATGTCGATCAAAACTGACATAACTGCGTTGATAATTACGGATCAGTTTCGTTTGCAGATCGATGGTTTTTACGCTGAAAATTTGCGGATCAGTTAATATATCCAATGGTAAATTTAGCTTTTGTCTTACAAACGCTTTTTGTGCATCATTAGCCAATAAGCCACCACATGGTTTTTGAAAACCTTCATCACCAGCTTGATGTTTTTTATCTAATGCAATGATCTTAAAAGATGAGCTAAGTAACCGAGCGAGCGTGCTACCGGCAGGTCCAAGTCCAATGATGGCAATATCGTAATCCATATTCTTGTGTTATCTGTTTTATTTGGTTGAAAGCTGACCATTTTACCATATTCGATAAAAAGGCAGTTAATAGTAAAATCGAAGATTTAGTCGATTTTACTAAAAAATTTTGAGGAAAGGGGTTTTTTAGTCGATTTTAATTAATTGTGATCAGTTAATTTGCTACCGTCTGTAAAAATTCCTTATTTAATTCATCAAATGGTAAAGTTCGACTAATCACAACTAAGCGAGATATTTTTTCGGAAGCTTGTTGCCATGGAGAACCGTAATCAAAACCGACAATTTTATGGACTCCTTGAACAATGAGCCTTTGGTTATTGTCTTTAATTGCAAGTATCCCTTTATAGCGCAGCATATCATTACCGTATTTATCAACTAGATTTTCCATAAATGAGCCAATCTTTTTAAGATCAAGTTCTCCAGCTTCAAAAAGATAGGAACAGATATCATCATTCCAGGATGAGGTTTGATATGGAATTATTTTAAAATTAGTTTCTAACTGTTTGGACGGATTAACAATAAAAAAACCTTTATTAAGAACTAATTCCTCATCTAAATCAAAAGCATGGATATCTAACCATTGTGATTTTGCAATTTTACCATTAATCGCTTGATAGATAGTTGCTTTACTATTAATTTTCTGAATGCGATTTAGAATTTCAATTTGTTGTTGTTCGGTGATGCAGTCGGTTTTAGATAAAATAATACGATCGGCAAAACCAATTTGAGAAACAGCAACTCGATGTTCATTTAAATGTTGCAAAATATGTTGAGAATCAACAATCGTAATAATTGCATCAAGTCTAATTGTTTCTCTAATTAGCTCATCAATAAAAAAAGTTTGAATAATAGGTGCCGGGTCGGCAAGCCCTGTGGTTTCGATAATAAGTCTATCAAATTGCAATTTTCCAGCTTGTCTTTCTGCGTGCAATTGATGGAGAGTTTTGGTCAGTTCACCTTGTACAGTGCAACAAATGCAACCATTGGTCATTTCAACAATTTGAATATCCTGATTCGGTGTAAGTAAATTGCTATCAAGATTTACTGGACCAAATTCATTTTCAATAATCATTATTTTTTCATTGTGATTATTTTCAAGCAGGTAATTGATGAGTGTTGTTTTTCCTGAACCGAGAAATCCAGTTAATAAGGTGACTGGTAATAAGGAAGTACTAATATCTTGTGTCATAAACTATTCCTTTCTATTTAACAACACTTAAAGCCACCTTTGCCGCTATAACGAGCATCTTGTCGTTCTTTAAAAAACTCTTCATAAGTCATAGGAGTTTGTTCTGGATGAGTTAGTTTCATATGTTGTACATACGTATCGTAATCGGGAATTCCAACCATTAGTTTGGCGGCTTGACCTAAATATTTTCCAGCTTTAGCGATTGAGTCAAACATATTTATCTCTTTTTATTAAATAAAGCAGTTAAGATTATTTTATTTTTTAATTAATTGATCTTTTCAAAAATATCAATCTCACTATAAATGCCGATGTGAAGTGAGTCAATCTCCGATTAACAATAATTTTAATCTAATTTATTAAATAAAATTTAGGATAAATAAAAGAGATATATCAAATAATTGAAATCGTGTTGAGTTGCTTTAGTGAAGATAAATTAGTGATTATATTTTGGTAAAATTCATTTATCTATTGATAAATAACTTCTATAATAACGGCCATTTAAAATGAATAAGAGTTAACAATGGAAAAGTTTCACGTTACTGGCCCTACTTCTTTAAATGGGGAAGTTGTCATTTCTGGCGCTAAAAATGCTGCGCTACCTATTTTATTTGCTGCAATTTTGGCTGAAAAGCCAGTTGAGTTGCAAAATGTTCCCAAATTAAAAGATATCGATACAACACTCGAATTGCTTGCGCAATTAGGCGTGAAATACCAACGTAACGGTTCTATTCATCTTGATGCTGGCCAAATTGACAATTATTGTGCACCTTATGAACTTGTCAAAACCATGCGTGCATCAATTTGGGCTTTAGGTCCACTGGTTGCTCGATTTGGACAAGGGCAAGTTTCATTACCGGGCGGATGTGCTATAGGTGCAAGACCTGTAGATTTGCATATTACAGGTTTACAACAGTTAGGTGCGACAATCACGTTAGATGAAGGATATGTTAAAGCATCAGTTAATGGTCGTTTGAAAGGTGCTCATATTGTTATGGATAAGGTGAGTGTTGGGGCGACAGTAACAATTATGTGCGCAGCAACCTTGGCCGAAGGTAAAACTATAATAGAAAATGCAGCTTGTGAGCCTGAAATTGTTGATACCGCAAAATTCTTAAATATGCTGGGCGCTAAAATTACCGGTGTTGGCACTATGCGTATTGAAATTGAAGGTGTCACTAGTCTGGGTGGTGGCGTACACGAAGTTGTTTCTGATCGTATTGAAACAGGAACATTTTTGGTTGCAGCTGCTATTTCAAGAGGTAAAATAACTTGTCGTAAAACTGATCCAAATTTATTAGATGCTGTGCTATCAAAATTGAAGGAAGCTGGTGCTAATATTGAAACAGGTGATGATTGGATCTGTTTAGATATGCAAGGCAAACGAGCAAAAGCTGTAAATATTCATACTGCACCACATCCAGGTTTTCCAACTGATATGCAAGCCCAATTTTCATTATTAAACATGGTGGCAGAAGGAACTGGAATTATCAAAGAAACGATTTTTGAAAATCGCTTTATGCATGTACCAGAGCTTATTCGTATGGGGGCTCATGGCGAAATCGAAGGTAATACATTAATTACTCATGGTGTCGAAAAACTTAGTGGTACTCAAGTTATGGCGACTGATTTACGAGCTTCAGCAAGTTTAGTTTTAGCAGGATGTATCGCTGAAGGTTCGACAGTTGTTGATCGTATTTACCATATTGATCGTGGATATGATAATATTGAAGAGAAGCTTAGAAAATTGGGCGCTAATATCGAACGAGTAAAATAGTTTTAATTTTTGACGCTGTTTAAACACAGCTATTAGATAAGAAGGAGTGTAATATGGCAAAGCAAGCATTAGTATTTTTATCGAATGGCTGTGAGGAAACCGAAGCTGTTACAACTATTGACTTATTAACTCGAGCCGGAATAAATGTCACTTACGCTAGCATCACCGAAGATAGACAAATTAAATGTTCTCGTGGAGTAACTATCTTAGCCCAAAAGGTATTTTCAGAAGTTAGTAATCTTGATTTTGATGTGATTATTTTACCTGGTGGATTAAAAGGAGCGGAAAACTTTCGCGACTCCCAACAATTAATTGAAAAATTAAAACAAGCACATCAAGCTGGCAATATAATTGCTGCTATTTGTGCATCTCCGGCAATGGTTCTGCAACATCATAATTTATTTCCAGATGCATATATGACCGGTTATCCAGAAACGAGAGATGCTTTTAAACATTGGAAATCGGATAGAGTTTATTTTGATGCACAAAATAGAATCATTACCAGTCAAGGTCCTGCAACGTCTATTGATTTTGCATTGAAAATTATTGAAATTCTATTAGATAAAAAAGCTGCAGCTCAAGTTGCTGCGCAACTGGTTCTACCACAAGGGATCGCATCCTACCAATAAATAGGTAACAAATGTCAAAATCACATTTGTACGAAAAGTTAATTAAAAGGGCAACATTAAGTGCCGTTTTAATTTCTGTTTTCCTAATTATTATAAAATTACTTACGTGCTGGTTTACTGGCTCGATGAGTTTATTTGCCTCTCTTTTAGATTCGAGTATTGATTTATTGGCATCTGGACTTAACTTTTTCTTAGTTCGTTATGCATTAAAACCGGCTGATGATGATCATACTTTTGGTCACGGAAAAGCCGAATCGTTGGCTGCATTAGCACAAAGCACCTTTATTATTGGTTCTGCAACTATTTTATTACTTTCAAGTATTAAATCTATTATTCATCCAGAAGCAATAGCTTCACCTTTATTAGGTATTGCTGTCTCTGTGATTTCAGTTATTGTGACAGGGGTATTAGTTTTATACCAAAAACATGTAATAAAACAGACTAAAAGCAAAGCAATTGAAGCTGATATGTTGCACTATTCTTCTGATATGTTTATGAATATTGCGGTTATTGTGGCTCTCTTTTTAAGTTGGTATGGTATTACTTATGCTGATGCCTGTTTTGCCTTTTTTATTGCGCTATATATTTTTTATAATGCTTATCAAATAGCTTATAGTGCAATTCAAGACTTATTAGATAAAGCCTTACCAGAAAGTGATAACCAAAAAATTAGTCAAATTGTTACTTCATACTCAAATGTACATGGTTTTCATGATCTGAAAACTCGACAAGCTGGGCCATTAAAATTTATACAATTGCATCTTGAATTAGACGATGATATGCCTTTAATCAAAGCGCATGCTGTCGCTGATGCAGTTGAAAAACATATTGCTCAAGAATTTGCGCCTGCAACAGTGATTATTCATCAAGATCCTGTTTCTGTTGTCCCCTTAGAAATGAATAAGTAGATAAACTAATCAAAATAGCCTCTAAACTTTTATTGTTAGTTAATTATTATGACCTTATAATAGCCGAAGGTTTATATATTGGAGTTATTTTGTATGATAAAAAAAATAGGTATTTTAACCAGTGGTGGTGATGCGCCAGGGATGAATGCAGCTATTCGAGGTGTTGTGAGAACCGCATTAACTGAAGGATTAGATGTTTTTGGCATTTATGATGGTTATTTAGGTCTGTGTGAAGATCGAATCGTTCAGTTAGATCGTTCTAGCGTTTCCGATATTATCACTCGTGGCGGTACATTCTTAGGATCAGCTAGATTTCCTGAATTTAAAGACCAAGAAGTTAGAAAAAAAGCGATCGCTAATTTAAAGAAACATCAAATCGATGCATTAGTTGTAATTGGCGGTGATGGTTCTTATATGGGGGCCATGCGTTTAACTGAAGAAGGTTTTCCATGTATTGGTTTACCTGGCACCATTGATAACGATATTCGTGGAACTGACTATACTATTGGTTATTTTACTGCTTTAGGCACCGCTGTAGAATCTATCGATAGATTAAGAGATACTTGTTCTTCACATCATCGAATCTCTGTGATTGAAATCATGGGCCGTGATTGCGGAGATTTGACACTAAATGCGGCAGTTGCTGGTGGTTGTGAGTTTATGATTATTCCTGAGGTTTCTTATACTAAAGAAGACTTAATTGAAGAGATAAAATTAGGTTTTGCTAAAGGTAAAAAACATGCGATAGTTACTGTGACTGAAAATATGTGTGATGTAAACCAATTGGCAAAGGATATTGAAGCTGCTGTTCATCATGAAACTCGAGCAACGATTTTGGGACATGTACAACGTGGTGGTTCACCAGTACCTTATGACCGAATTTTAGGTTCGCGCATGGGGGCTTATGCTGTTGAATTACTTATTAATGGTCATGCTGGACGTTGTGTAGGCATCCAAAATGGTAAATTAGTGCATCATGATATTATCGATGCGATTAATAATATGAAAAGACCATTTGATATGGATCTTTATAATACTGCAAAACGTTTATTCTAAAAATTGCTCTATTAATAATCAAATAAGATGTGGATAATTGATAAGATTAAGGTTTTAAATAGATATATCAATTATCCACCCTATTGATCTTATAAAGATTTTTTTATTAATAAATTTCTATAATTTTCTAGTCATGGTTCATTAATTTCGATAAAATTTTGAGGTTTTTATGACATTACAATATAAGCAAGAAGATGACCGTTTTTATGTTTGTAATGATAATAATCAAGAAATAGCTGAAATGACATTTACTCGAATTGGTGATGATAAGGCAACGATTAATCATACATATACTGATCCTGCTTATCGAGGGCATGGTATTGCAGACAAGTTACTTGAACTTGTCGTTAAAAAATTACAGCAAGAAAAGCGTGAAATTATACCTTTATGTTCGTTTGCTAAAAATAAATTAAATAATTAATTAAAATCAGTTTTATATATAGATCTTTTGTAATTCTCTCCAGCTTTTGTCAAGAAATATTTTATTGTTTTTCTATAATAATCCTAGTTTTTATTAGCAGATTTTATGCTAATGTATGCTAAATTTTCTTCGTTAAATTTAGTGTGTTAAAATGGCAACAGTCAAACCTCAAAAAATCCACTCTATCCATGTATTACGTGGCGTAGCTATCATTATGATCGTCTTTAGCCATTGCTTAGGTGTTTTTAAAAATAGTAATTTAATCGCTAATAGTTATTTATTTTCTTTTTTGAATTTATTTGCTTTTAACTTCACCACTTTTTTTGTTTTAATTGCGGGTTTTTTATTTCAACATTTAACATACAAATATAAGGTAAAGGAATATTATTTATCTAAATTCAAAACAGTTGTATGTCCATATATATCAGTATCAATATTCTGTTTTTTATACTTTCACTATCAGTCTTTATCTAGCTTACCTTTTTTTTCATCTACTGAACCGAGTGCGCTTGGTTCTATTGTCAAGATGATGTTGACTGGCACGCAACTGTTACCATTGTGGTTTATGCCGATGATTATCATGATTTTTGCAATCAGTCCTTTACTATATTCCTGGTCTCAAAAAAGTTTGATTGTTATTGGTCTGATATCAATGTTTTGGGTAGTTATGTTCACTAAACCTGATTATACCCGGCCGTTATTAAATTTGTTGCATTATGGACCGGTTTATTTAACGGGTATGATGATAAAACAGAATTATGAAAAAATTATGCAATTAGTTAAAGATAATCTATTGCTAGTAATTTTCTTTTTTGGTTTATGTTTTTGTATTCCATTTGCTTATCGTTATGTTGACTATTTAGGTGTTGAAAAACTTTATTATGATACATTACAAAAAATTATTTTATTTATTTTAGCGCTTTATTTTTTAGATGGTTTAAACCATAAGAATGAACATGGAAGAACATATAAGTTTTTTTCATATATGGCCAATATAAGTTTTCCAATTTACTTTATTCATGAAATTATCGTGTTACTTTTGGAACAACAAGTATTTAATTCACCAATAGCAGATGTAATTAGAACTGATGACGGACAATTAGCTTCACTTGGTGCAATTAGCTTTTTAATATCTACATTAACGATAAGTATCATTATAGCTAATCTGATAAAATGGGTATTTAAAGATAAAGCAAAATATTTAATTGGCGGTAATCGTTAAAATAAAATTGCTATTGAAAGAGAAAAAATAGTTTTTTTATTTTTTGGATGTTGAATAATGTGACTTATAGCAAAGTTTTGTTTTTTATTATGTTTATAATAATTGCTGGGGAAATATTATAAATATACCAATATGAGTATTGAACAAATAAAAAACAAACGGAATCGTGATTGCAATTTTTCACTTGCCAAAAAAAAAGAAGTGCCTATAATGCGCATCCACTGACACGGCGTCAGCGACAAGCAGACAAAACC
>NZ_JACFRC010000003.1:0-250648 GCF_016101145.1 Gilliamella sp. W8145 | reverse complement strand
CGTCTCGCAAGTGCCCACACAGATTGTCTGTTTCTTCTTTTTAAAGAGCTGACAGCTTTTTAATTTACTTCACAATTTCTTGTTTCAGTTTGCTGTCTCAAGGGCTGCGTATACTACGCTACACCTTTTCATTCGTCAAGATCTTTTTTTAAAATTTTTGACCTTGCTCACTAACACTGGTTTTGTCTGCTTGTCGCTGACGCCGTGTCAGTGGATGCGCATTATAGGCACTTCATTTTTTTTGGCAAGTGATTATTGCAAATTTATTTTTGTTTGTCTTTTTTTTACACAAGATGAGCTAAAATCAAACTAAAATGATACATTTTGTAGCAATTTCACCTTTTTAATTTTTATTTTGTTAGTTAAATTCTTTAATAAAAGAAAAATCAGATGGCAAAATTTAAAATAACTATCGCCTAAATAACGATATCCATAACCATTTGCTTTTGAACATCCTGCTATATAGTCTTACTTTTTTATTGTTTTCGTTATTCTCTCATCATAAATAGAATAGCGAATAATAGTAGTATTATTAATTAATGTGCTATTTTGCGAATTAACATTCACATCATTCACCATTATTAAAAATATAAAGCGTTTAAATTAAACGCTGTGGTTCTATTATAATTCTGCTTTAATCTTTTTCGGTAAATCAGCTAAACTATCAATTAACCAATCTGCTTGTGCTAACGCCTCTTCGGTTATTTCATCGCCGGTTTTAACTAATACTGTTTTTTTAACCCCAGCTCGTTTCCCTGATAACAAGTCAGAAACCCTATCACCAACCATATAAGAATTTGCTATATCGATATTGAGTTCTTTAGCCGCAGATTGAATCATACCAGGACTTGGTTTGCGACAGTCGCATTCATCCACTAGTGGATCATGAGGACAATAATAGACACCATCTAAATCAACACCACGATCTTGTAGTGACCAATCCATCCATTCAGTTAAGGTATCAAACTGCTCTTGAGTAAATTTATTTCTAGCAATTCCTGATTGATTAGTGGTAATAACTAATAGAAACCCCATCTTTTTCAATTCTTGCATTGCGTCAATCACACCATCAATAAAGTGAAATTTATCAATAGTGTGTACATAATTATAATCTATATTAATTGTCCCATCTCGATCTAAAAATATAGCAGGTTTCATGTTTAATCATCTTCCTTTTATATGGATTCTTTTCTAACTATATATAGGATATTATTGATTGACTTAGATGTCTAGACGTCTTAATATTTATCTATTCAGATTTTTGTTGTTATATATCATGATAAAATTAGAACATATCTCAAAGACATTTGAGCAAAATAAAACCACTATTCATGCCTTAAAGGACATTTCACTTCATGTTCCAGAAGGTAAAATTTATGGTGTGATTGGCAAATCCGGCGCAGGTAAAAGTACATTAATACGTTGCGTTAACTTGTTAGAAAAACCAACAAGTGGAAAAATATTTTTTGATAGCCAAGATATCACCCATTTATCTAATCGAAAGTTAATTGAAGTTCGTCGAAAAATTAGCATGATTTTTCAACATTTCAATTTGCTTTCTTCTAGAACGGTATTTGATAATATTGCCTTTCCTCTTGAACTCAATAGAACACCTAAAGCAGTCATTAAACAAAAAGTAAATGAACTTATTGATCTTGTTGGTTTAAGTGAAAAAGCGAATGTTTATCCAGCTAATTTATCTGGTGGGCAAAAACAACGCGTCGCTATTGCTAGAGCGCTAGCCAGTGATCCAAAAGTATTATTATGTGATGAAGCAACGAGTGCTCTTGACCCAGAGACAACCCGTTCTATTTTAGAATTATTAAAAGATATCAACCAGAAACTAGGCTTAACCATTTTATTAATCACTCACGAGATGGATGTAGTTAAACAGATTTGTGACCAAGTAGCAGTAATTAGTGATGGTGAGTTAGTTGAACAATCTTCAGTTGGCGAGATGTTTTCACATGCAAAAACGGATATTGCAAGACAATTCATTCAATCAACATTGCATCTCACAATTCCAGATGACTATTTAGCAAGACTGACACCAGAACATAAAGAAGGACTTAATCCGCTGGTTCGCATGGAGTTCACAGGAGTTTCGGTTGATTTACCACTACTATCGCAAATAGCAAAAGAGTTTGAAGTTGATAGTAATATTATTAGCGCTCAGATGGACTATGCTGGCGGTGTTAAATTTGGTTTAATGTTGACAGAAATGAAAGGCAAACAAAAAAGTACTGCATCGGCAATTGCGTTTTTAGAAAAGAATAATACTAAAGTTGAGGTGTTAGGTTATGTTTGATTTTCTTCCATCATTTAAACCATTTGAATCATTAATATTATATTTATCTCATTTTGATTTTTGGTCAGATTTTATTGCTTTCGCCTCTTCTTTTGAAGGATTTAGTGAAGCGATGATAATAAAAATAGCGCAATCTACTGACGATACTATTTATATGGTTACCTTGTCAGCCTTCTTTGGTCTGCTTATTGGTTTACCTATAGGTATATTGCTTTATACCACACGTAAGGGACAGATATTAGATTGTACTATTTTAAATAATGTTATTTCATTTATTGCAAATTTCTTTCGTTCAATACCATTTATTATATTAATTGTATGGATTGTTCCTTTTACTGCTTTATTAATGGGTACATTTATTGGTAAACAAGCGGCAGTTGTACCATTAAGTATAGGAGTAGCACCATTAATAGCTCGGATGATTGAAAATGCATTATTAGAAGTACCGAAAGGTTTAATAGAAGCAGCGCGCTCTATGGGGGCGACACCATTACAAATTATCTATAAAGTTTTATTACCAGAAGCATTACCTGTCATTGTAAATAGTATGACCATTACACTCATCACATTAACAGGATATATTGCTATGGCAGGTGCTGTAGGTGCCGGAGGCCTAGGTCAACTTGCAATACAGTATGGATACATCAGCCATAAACCAGCAATAACAAATTTAGTAGTGTTTATATTAATAATTTTTGTATTTTTTATTCAATTTTTAGGTAATACTATAGTTAAACGTGTTACCCATCATTAATCATGGAGAGAGTTATGTCTATAAAAAAATTAGCACTAATAACCACACTGGTCAGTGCATTTTTCTTAACTGGTTGTGATAACAAACAAACAACTGCAACTGATAACAAACCTGCAGAACCAGCAAAAGTTAGTCCTTTAAAAGTTGGAGTAATTGCTGGAGCAGACCAAGAAGAAGCAGAAATAGCGCAACAACAAGCAAAAGAACGATTTAATCTTGATATCGAACTAGTTATTTTTAATGATTATGTCACGCCTAATAGAGCCTTAAACGATGGTTTAATTGATGTTAATGTGTTTCAACATAAACCATATTTAGACGAACAAATGAAAGAACAAGGCTATAAATTAGCAGTAGTTGGTAATACTTTTGTTTTCCCAATTTCTTCTTATTCAAAAAAACTAAAACCAATTGCAGCCGATGAGCAAGTTGGAGAAGGTGTCAAAGTAACTTCACCTCGTGGTGAAACATACTTCATTCCAGCTAATTCAACCATTGCTATACCTAATGACCCTACTAATTTAGGCCGTGCTTTACTTTTATTACAACATGAAGGAATGTTAACGGTTGATAAAGCTAAAGGTTTATTACCTACTGTATTAGATATCACCAGCAATCCATATAACTATAAAATTGTTGAACTTGAGGCACCAATGTTGCCACGTTCTTTAGACGACTCACAAGTTGATTTAGCAATAATTAATAACACGTTTGCAGCTCCTGCAAATTTAATCCCAAGCAAAAATGGTATTTTTGTTGAAGATAAAGAATCACCATATGTCAATGTTATTGTTTCTCGTGAAGAGAATAAGGACGATGAAAGAGTTAAAAACTTTGTTAAAGCTTATCAATCTGATGCTGTAGCTAAAAAAGCCGATGAAATTTTCAAAGGTGGCGCTATTCGTGGTTGGTAATAGTACATTCGCAAACTATGATTAACTTACTCCCATCGACTATTGTCGATGGGAGCACATTTATAACAATTACACAATAATTCAATAATGACATCTCAATTTGAGCCGATTGGCATCATTCACTCACCCTATACTGAAAAATTTGCTGTACCACGCCAACCTAATCTTGTAACAGCAGCTGAAGGTGAACTACATTTGCTAGATAGATTTAATGATCCTATGAGTATTAAGGGATTAGAACAGTTTTCACATATATGGTTATTATTTCATTTTCATCATATTGATGCTAATAAACAGAAATTAACTGTCCGTCCGCCTCGTTTAGGTGGCAATAAAAGTTTAGGTGTATTTGCGACAAGATCACCATTTAGACCCAATAATATTGGGCTCTCAGTCGTTGAATTACTAGATATTATTATTGAAAATAAGCAGGTCATATTAAAACTAGGTGGTTTGGATCTAGTAAATGGTACACCAATAATTGATATAAAACCCTACTTACCTTATTGTGATAGCCATCCAGAGGCAATAGCTGGTTATGCGCAACTTCTTCCAACACAAAAACTTAAGGTAACATTTTCATCTGAAGCTGACATATTTTTACAAAGCCAACTACAGCATTATCCACAACTAAGCGAACTAATCGAACAAGTTATTTCTCAAGATCCGAGACCGGCTTATAAACAAAAAAGTCTTCATGAACAAAGTTATGCGATTACCCTATATCATTTCAATATAATGTGGAAAGTATTAGGGGATGCAGCCATTGTAGAAAATATTCAGATAATTAGTTAGTCGTACAAATACACTAATAAAAAATAATAAATTATCGATTTAATATATTCAGGAATTAATCGGACAGTTTGTAAAGATAATTTCAAAAAAAAGTTATGCGAAACCGATAATATTTATTTGGTGTGTTGAAATTATTCTGATAAATTAGCTGTGGGTTTAATTCCTTATATTTGACTTTGCCACTAAAATTTAATAATCTTAGTGGCTCTTTTATAACTCAATGATAATTATTACTTTTCTTGTTTCTTAACTCTGCTATATCAATAGCATCGAACAGATAATGTTTACCGCAGTAATCACAATGAATATCAATCTTACCACCATCTTCATTGAGAATATCATCAACTTCGTTATCTGGTAATGTCATTAAACTATCTTCACAACGTTGTCGCGAACAACCACACTTAAACACAATATCGTGCGTCTCAAATAAACGAACTTCTTCTTGATTATAAAGACGATATAATATCTCATCAGTTGGCAATTGGAATAACTCATCACTAGTGATAGTCTCCGTCAATGCACAGAGATGTTCAAATGATTGTTCAATATCTTCATTAGCTGGTAATACTTGTAATAAAATACCTGCCGCCATAGGTTTATTATTATGACCCCCCGTTTTGACAAATAAACGGGTAGGAAGTTGTTCAGATTGCATAAAGTAATTTTCAATACAACCAATTAAAGTGTCTTTTTCAAGGCCAACAATACCTTGATAACGCTCCCCTTTTTTAGGTGTAATGGTAATGACGATATAGCCGTTACCCACCATCTCTTTAAGTGTGGCATTATCCGCTATTTCACCATTAACTCGAGCAACTCCACGTAATTGCTGTTCATTATTACCATTTACTACTGCTAATGTCAGCGGGCCATCACCTTGCAATTGAACCGCGATATCACCATCAAATTTTAAAGTAGCAGTTAACAAACTGGTTGCTACTAACAATTCACCTAATAAATTTTGTACCGCTATAGGATAAGTATGGTTTTCTAAAATTGCTTGGTAAGTATTTTCAAGTCGAGTAATCTCACCTCGAACCGAATGATTATCAAATAAAAACCGATTTAAAGTATCCATATTAATTCTTGTCGCCTTGTTGTCTATCATATTTAAATTTAATTAATGTTCGCCGCTCTTTTTTATCTGGTCGTCGATCAGGATGCGGCATAGTTAATGCATTAAGTTTTCGAGCTTCAGCGATATTTTCTCGTTTGGTGATGCTTTCTAAGGTCTCTTGGTAAAGATATTCAGCTTCTCTAGCAGGCCTACGTTGATCACTAATAGCTAAAACACGAATTGTTTTTTGTTCATTGCCCTGTCTAAGGGTTAATATAGCACCAACTTCAACAATTTTACTTGGCTTTGCTCGTTGACCATTATAGTGGACTTTGCCACCATCAATCATATCACGAGCGATGGAACGAGTTTTATAAAACCGAGCCGCCCATAACCATTTATCTAATCTTACTAGATACATCGTTTCCTCATTTAAAACTTAATACATCTTAAAACAGATATAAGGATAATTTTATTAAAATCAATGCTGTGAATAAATAGAATACTCATTATCGTTAGTAAAAAATGTTCCCGATAGACTAAACGGTGAAATTTCACCATGTAAATCAACACGATAATTTGATGATTCTGGTGGCGTTTGGACTAGCTGCCATTGATTTAGCAATTCACTAGTAATACCTTTAGCAATAATATGCAATGATTCAAACTCAGTTTGCAAAGGATTTATCGTTGCAATTGCGTCAAGTTTACCGCTATTAATTAATGCGCTAAAACTTAATAACGCTCGATGCTGACTATCAAAACTCAGTGATAAATTAGGATATTTAACCGCAATTTTATTAATTGTTGCATCATTAGCTTTAAAAAATAACGAACCTGAATATATACCAATCCTTTTATCTTCCACTAGCCTAACATTGGTTCCAGAAACATTAAAGCTAGCGAGATTAAATGGATAATCTGACTTAGTGCTGATTAACGTACTTGGCATAACAGTTAACTGATCAATATCGACTTGATTAAATATACTCGGTAATAACCGTTGTTTGAAGTTATCAGGTAACTGATAATTAACACTGGCTAATAATAATGTTTTTAGATGTAATACATTATTTCTCCAGCTACCAGTTAAACGGATATTACCGTCATTCCACTCCGCGATCGCTTTTAAAATGTCTACTTCATCGTCTTTACAAGATAGTTGTAGTAATAATGATGAAAGTTTTTCATCAAACCATACAACATTATCAGCACTAATAACAAAATTACTTTGTTTTAACTGCCATTGATTATCATCATAATCAATATTGGTTATGTCTATATTACCCTTTTCAATAGTTAAATTAGGCAATTGAATATTACTATCAAAGATTGAAAATTCTTGTAATTTGAATTTTGGCAATTCAGACAAATATCTGTTTAAATCAGTCTCATTATTGACGTTAAAATGTATATTGTTTAATTTTAATTGTGCTATATCCAAACTATCATCTGCTAGCATTTTTAATTTACTAACAAAAAAACCATTACCAATATTACCACCTAAATTAGTAAGTGAAGTGATACCATCACGATAATATCCTTGCAGTAACACACTATTTACAGCCATTTGCTTAAATAATACTTGCTGGGCAGTTAAATCGAATTGATATGGTTGTTTACTTGACAAATCAAACGGCTTTATACCACCATTAATTTGTTGTAATAACAATGGTTCTTGAGCATTATTCAATGAAAATTTTAAGGTTGTGTTGTAAAACCGTAACATATTGGCCGTAAATATCGATTGGCTGATTTGAGAACCATCTAGCGTGCCATCAATGACATTAATATAATTAAAATGATGGAATTGCCACAAATTTTGCTTATCGAACCCAACGATTAATTTGCCAATATTAGCAACTTCTTGCTGATCTTTTTTTACCAATAAATTATCAACGCTTAACTCATAAAAATTAGCAAAGGAATGATTTATTTTGCCAATTGTAATAGAATAGGCACCCAGCTTTGATAATTGTTGGCTTACTATTTTGGCACCAAAATTGGTCTGTAACAAAAAATAGCCAACTACAATTAACAACCAGAAAATCGAAAAGAGGATGATTAAACTAAATCGTAATCGTCTCATAAATAAGCTAAATAGTTAGAATGAAGGGTTGAATTTGTATTACGATACCTGATTTTGGTTAAAATAGCACTTGATTTTGCTATAAATGATTTGTTGTTAAACCAGTTTTGAAGTTAATATATAACTAAAGCCAATTGTAACATTAGAATAACAAACCAAATTAATAATTTATCTCTCTTTTGATTAAGATGAACATTTGTTATTCTTTTTATTTACTATATAAATAGGAAAAAACCGAGATGAAACAGATCCCAATGACAGTAAAGGGAGCCGAATTATTACGTGCAGAACTTGAAGAACTTAAAAATGTAAAAAGACCTCAAATTACTGCCGCTATTGCTGAAGCTAGAGCACACGGTGATTTGAAAGAAAACGCTGAATATCATGCAGCAAGAGAACAACAAGGATTTTGTGAAGGTCGTATTCAAGAAATCGAAGGTAAATTGTCGCAAGCACAAATTATCGATATCACTAAAGTTAAAAATACTGGTCGCATTATATTTGGTGCCACAGTCACCGTTGTGAATATTGATACTGATGAAGAAACAACCTACCGAATTGTTGGCGACGATGAAGCAGATTATAAACAGAATCTAATTTCAGTTAATTCACCGATTGCTCGTGGACTTATTGGCAAGGAAGATGGTGATACAGTACAAATTAAAACACCAGGCGGTGATGTTGAATTCGATATTGTTAAAGTTGAATATATTTAATTAAACTGTTGCAAAAAAATAGGGCGATTAGCCCTATTTTTTATTTTGGTAGTGTAATTTTTTTATCTTCACTCGGTCTGTATATCGTAAAAATAGAACCCACCTGTTGAACTGCTAAAGCTTTGGTTTCGCGGATGATTGCTTCACAAATTAACTTTTTAGTTTCACGATCTTCAGCGGATACTTTAACTTTTATTAACTCATGGAAATTTAAGGCATTTTCAATTTCTGCTAGCACACCTTCGGTAAATCCATTAGCCCCAATCATCACTATCGGTTTTAAATGATGAGCTTCACTTTTTAAATACTGTTTTTGTTTATTCGATAAATTCATTAATTTTTTATCACATTAAGTTGTAATTTTGCTATTCTACCCTTATATATATTTGTAATCAATTGAAGTGACCTCATTACATTAAGGATTTATTCTCTGTGAGTAACAAAAAACGCTCAGCAAGCTCTACTCGTTGGCTTAATGAACATTTTAACGATCGTTTTGTGCAACAAGCACAAAAAAAAGGCCTGAGATCCAGAGCATGGTTTAAATTAGAAGAAATACAAAAAAGTGACAAATTATTCAAACCGGGAATTACTGTGGTGGATTTAGGCGCTGCGCCGGGAGGATGGTCACAATATGTTGCATCACTCATTGGAAATAAAGGACGAATTATTGCCTGTGATTTATTACCGATGGATCCCATCGTTGGCGTTGACTTTCTGCAAGGTGATTTTCGTGATGAAGCGGTATTAAATGCCCTACTTGAGCGAGTTGGTGAAGAAAAAGTACAAGTTGTTATGTCTGACATGGCACCAAATATGAGTGGACAACCTGCCGTTGATATACCAAGAGCTATGTATTTAGTTGAACTGGCATTAGATATGTGTAAAGACGTTCTTGCTCCAAATGGGAGTTTTATCGTTAAAGTATTCCAAGGCGAAGGTTTTGAAGAGTATCTAAAAACAGTAAGATCACTGTTTAAAACAGTCAAAATTCGTAAGCCTGAAGCTTCGCGAGCTAGGTCTCGAGAAGTATATATTGTAGCAATGGGGATGAAGTAGCCAGCCGTACAATTTTGTAGTACCATACTTGGTTAATTTTAGTCGTAACTATTAATTTTATGAGAGGTTTTTCTTTTGAACGACATGGTAAAGAATTTACTGATCTGGGGTGTTATCGCCGTCGTATTGATTGCTGTCTTCAGTCAATTCAGCTCAATATCCAATAGCGGCCCTCAAGTCGATTACACCAAATTTAATGCGGATGTAACGGGTGGCAAACTTAAAGAAGTGCATATAAATGGTCGCGAAATTGTTGCTACTACTAAAGGTAGCAATAGTTATGTTACCTATATACCTTATTTTGATGAAAAGTTAGTTGATAATTTGGTATTAAATGATGTTGCGGTCTATGGTAGCCCAGACGAAAAACCAAGCTTATTAGTTAACATTTTAATCTCTTGGTTCCCGATTATTTTACTACTTGGTTTCTGGTTCTTTATCATGCGCCAGATGCAAGGCGGTGGTAAAGGTGGGCCAATGTCGGTAGGCAAAAGTAAAGCTAAAATGTTAACGCCTGACCAAGTTAAGACTAAATTTAGCGATGTTGCAGGTAGTGAAGAAGCGAAACAAGAAGTTACCGAAGTTGTCGATTTTTTAAGAGATCCTGGAAAATATCAAAAACTTGGTGGTCGTATTCCAAAAGGTATTTTAATGGTTGGACCGCCAGGTACCGGTAAAACATTACTAGCTAAAGCCATCGCTGGTGAAGCAAATGTTCCTTTCTTTAGTATTTCTGGCTCAGACTTTGTAGAAATGTTTGTTGGGGTGGGTGCTTCACGTGTCCGTGATCTATTTGAACAAGCACGTAAACATTCACCATGTATTATCTTTATTGATGAAATCGATGCTGTTGGTCGTAAACGTGGTGCCGGCTCAATGGGTGGCCATGACGAACGCGAACAAACTCTTAACCAAATGTTAGTTGAAATGGATGGTTTCGAAGCTAATAGTGGCATTATCATTATTGCGGCAACCAACCGTGTTGATATTCTAGATCCAGCCTTACTTCGTCCTGGTCGTTTTGATCGCCAAGTACAAATTGGCTTACCGGATATGAAAGGTCGTGAACAAATTCTAGCTGTTCATGTGCAAAAAGTACCACTTGGTTCTGATGTTAATTTATCGGTGCTTGCTCGTGGTACCCCAGGTTATTCTGGTGCAGAATTGGCAAACCTAGTCAATGAGGCCGCACTATTTGCAGCTCGTCGTAACAAACGTTTAGTCACTATGGACGAATTTGAAGAAGCTAAAGATAAGATCAACATGGGTACAGAACGACGTTCGTTAACCATGACACAAGAGCAACTTATCTCAACCGCTTATCATGAGGCTGGGCACGCCATTATCGGTTATTTAATGCCTGATCATGATCCAATTCATAAAGTAACTATCATCCCGCGTGGCCGAGCATTAGGGGTAACGTTCTTCTTACCTGAAGGTGATCGGGTTAGTGAAAGCCGAGAAAAATTAGAAGGTGATATCGCCACACTATATGGTGGACGTCTTGCCGAAGAACTGATTTATGGTGTTGATAAAGTTTCAACAGGAGCATCAAACGATATTAAAGTTGCCACTCAATATGCCAGAGCAATGGTTACCCAATGGGGCTTTTCTGATCGTTTAGGTCCGTTATTTTATGAAATGGATGATAATTCATCTTATGGACGACCAAAAGATATCTCTGATGAAACAGCGCGAATTATTGATGAAGAAGTTAAAAAAATTATCGATCGTAACTTTGAACGAGCACGTAAAATTTTAACTGAAAATATGGACGTACTTCATGCGATGAAAGATGCATTAATGAAATACGAAACCATTGGCGCAAAACAAGTTGCTGATTTGATTGCTCGTAGACCAATTACTGCTCCAGAAGATTGGACTGAAAGTGATGAACAAGCAGCAAAAGAGATACCAAATGAGGGAACAGACATACCACCTCAATCAGAAAATTAATTACGACTAAATCTAAAACGCGCTTCGGCGCGTTTTTTATCATCCAACAGCAATTAATTTTGTAAAATAATAAACCAGTACTAACAATCATACTTCAGCATTGCAACAGTGCAATTAGCATTAAAAATATTAATAAAATAAGGCCTAAAATCATGGAAATTCGTTTTCAAAATCACGTAATGGATCTCTCTTTTCCTCAAGTAATGGGAATTGTTAATATGACGCCAGATTCTTTTTCTGATGGCGGTAATTACAACAATCTTGATGATGCTATGCGGCGAGTTGATAATATGATTCAAGCTGGGGCAACCTTTATTGATGTTGGCGGAGAATCAACTCGATCTGGTGCTGCTGATGTTTCAACCAGTGAAGAACTTGATCGGGTTATACCGTTAGTGGAAAAAATTGCTCGTTATTTTGACGTTTGGATTTCAGTTGATACATCAAAACCAGAGGTCATCACAGAAGCGGCTAAAGCTGGTGCACATTTAATTAATGATATTCGGGCATTAACTTTACCTGGAGCATTACAAGCAGCACAAAAAACGGAATTACCAGTATGTATTATGCATATGCAAGGTGATCCCAAAACGATGCAAAATGCACCTCATTACCAACAAGATATCTATCAAGAAGTCGATTCATTTTTTACTGAACATATTCAACGATGTGTAACTGCTGGCATTGCTCGGGAAAAAATCATCCTTGATCCAGGCTTCGGATTTGGCAAAACGTTAGCCCATAACTATCGTCTATTGGCTACACTGGAAAAATTCCATCACTTCAATTTGCCTATTTTGGTTGGCATGTCAAGAAAATCGATGGTCGGGCAAGTGCTAAATGTTCCCCCTAAAGAACGTGTATTAGGTAGTGTTTCTTGTGCAGTTATTGCAGCAATGAAAGGAGCGCAAATTATCCGTGTTCATGATGTCAAAGAAACCTTCGATGCCATGCGAATAGTGCAAGCCACATTAGCAGAACAATCATTTTAGTCTGTAGAATTTCTTCTTATTGTTATTTAAATAGCTAGCCGTTAAAGATTGTCTAAAACGGCTAACTATTTAGATTGGTTAAACTACTCCGAAATGAACGAGTAATACAAAAGTTATATTATTTTAGGGTTGCCATATATTCTTCTAAGTGTGATTTAATTACTGTCACATGAGGACCATAAATAACTTGAATACCTTGGCCATTAATAATTACACCTTTTGCACCCGTTGATTTTAAAATATCTTTATCAACTAATTGATTATCATGTACAGAAATTCTTAATCTTGTTGCACAACAATCTACATAAGTAATGTTTTCTTTGCCACCTAATCCATCTAATATAACACTTGATAACTCATTGTTATTTTTAGCTTTCTTCGCGTTTTCAACATCTTTTTTGGTATATAATTTAGTTTCCTCGTTATCGTCTTCTCGACCTGGAGTTTTAAAATTAAATTTTTTGATCAAGTAACTAAATGTAAAGTAGTATATTGGGAACAATGGAAGACCAATCAGAATAACATTAACCCAATGTGTTTTACTATTTCCTTGTAAAACACCAAATAATACAAAATCAATTAAACTTCCAGAGAATGTTTGCCCTACACCAACATCGAAAATATGACAAAGCATAAAAGATAAACCAGCATACAAACAATGAATAAAGTAGAGTAAAGGACCAGCAAATAAGAAAGAAAACTCAATTGGTTCAGTAATCCCAGTCAAAATAGCCGTTAAAGTTGCAGAAACTAGTAGACCTAAGACCATTTTGCGATTTTGTGGTTTAGCTGTACGATAAATAGCCAATGCAGCACCAGGAATACCAAATAAATAAAATGGAAATTTACCCGCCATAAAGCGTGTGGCTTCAACTGAAAATTCAGTTGTATTTGGACTAGCAAGTTGAGCAAAGAAAATATTTTGTGCTCCAGCAATAAGATTGCCATCAATCATTGCCGTACCACCAACTCCAGTCTGCCAGAATGGCATATAAAATACATGATGCAAACCAAATGGAATTAAAGCTCGCTCAATAAATCCATAAATAAATGTACCTGCATAGCCCGATTCATTGACTAATTTGCCTAATAATAAAATTCCATATTGGATAGAAGGCCAAATATAAAACATTAAAATACCGACAAATAAATAAACGAATGCTGTAACAATAGGAACAAAGCGCGAACCACCAAAGAATGATAAAATAGCAGGTAACTCAATTCGATAATACCGATTATGTAAAGCAGCGACACCTAATCCAACAATAACACCACCAAAAACGCCCATTTGTAGAGTCTGAATACCAACCGCATCACCTAAAGAACCATCTGGTAAGGCACCTTCTTTTAAAAGCCCTTTTAGCTCTAATAGCGCATGAATAGTTGAATGCATAATAAAAAAGCCTACCGCACCAGATATTGCTGCAACCTCTTTTTCTTGTTTTGCCATTCCCATTGCTACCCCAATAGCAAAAAGAATAGGCAGATTAGAAAATATTACACTACCCGCATTTTTCATGATGGTTAAAAAAGCATGTAACAAAGTTCCTTCGCCTAAAAAGCTTTGTAATCCATAGGACACAATTGTTGTTTCATTGGTAAATGACGCTCCTATACCTAACATTAATCCAGCCACAGGAAGAAGAGCAATAGGTAACATAAAAGAACGACCAACCCGTTGCAATACACTAAAAAAAGTACTTTTCATTGTAGTTAACCCTATTTTTTATTAAAAGACACAGTGAACGCCTCAAATAGTTCACAAAAATAATTTTATATGTAAACAAATTTAATTTAAAGAGATCTAGTTCACATAATTTTAATAAAAAATTAATTTATATAGCTTTATTAACGGAAAAACAACAAAAAATAGAGTATAAATTATCTATAATGTTTAATTTTGTGAATTAAGACCTTCATCGCAATAAAGGCCTTAAAAGTTAGGAGAGATTACGGAGTTCATTTAGCGTCTGTTTATAGGATTTATCTTTATTAAACAACCCAGCAGTTCCCAGTATAAAATATTCAACATAAGGCGATAGCTGTTCGATGATATTTGGGCTTATCGCACCATCAATGGCAATAGAAGTATTGAGATTTCTATCTTTAATCATATCACTTAATCGCTTTATTCTATCGATAGAGTTAGCGATAAAAGGTTGTCCGGCAAAACCTGGATTTACTGACATTATCAAAACAACATCAATTAGATCTAAAACATCTTCTAACACACATAATGGTGTTCCTGGATTAATAGCAACGCCTACTTTCTTACCTGTTGATTTAATTTGATTTAGAGTTCGATGTATGTGGGTTAATGTTTCAACATGAACATAAATAATATCGCAGCCAAGTTGAGCAAATTTTTCTATATATGGTGATGGATTAGTTACCATTAAATGAACATCATAAGGAATTTTTGACA
Source organism: Gilliamella sp. W8145 (assembly GCF_016101145.1). NCBI lineage: Bacteria > Pseudomonadati > Pseudomonadota > Gammaproteobacteria > Orbales > Orbaceae > Gilliamella > Gilliamella sp. W8145. Next base: position 235,580 of record NZ_JACFRC010000003.1, on the reverse strand, counting down.
ACTTACTCACCGCTTTAATATCTTCTATACCTAATGCGAAATTAGGTACAAAGTTACCGTCCATCACATCAATGTGAAACATGTCTACACCAGATTCTTCTAATGACTTCAATTCAACTTCTAACTTGGAAAAGTCAACACACATAAGCGAAGGACAAAATTTACTCATGAAATTCTCCTTTTTGAATAGCATCGATTTGATCTATTCTATTTTGGTGACGGCCGCCTTCAAATTTCGCCATTAACCATTGTTCAACAATCATTTTTGCAAGTTCACTTCCCACTACACGGGAACCAAAAGCAAGAATATTAGTATTATTATGTTCACGTGATAATTTTGCAGAATAAGGATCACTACAAACAACCGCTCTTATTCCTGAACATTTATTTGCCGCAATTGAAATACCAATACCAGTGCCACATATTAATATTCCTAAATCGGCTTCTTTTGAATTGACAGCCCTTGCCACTTTATTGGCATAAATCGGATAATCGGTTCTTTCTGTTGATGGCGCACCAAGATCAATCACTGTAATATTCTTAGTCTCCAAATAATCAATGATATCTTTTCTTAAAATATATCCAACATGATCATAACCAATTGCAATTTTCATATATTCCCACCTTTCTGACTAAAAAAAACACAATTAACTTCACACTTAAAAATATTAACGTTAATTTATTTTTTTGTAAAGTTACCAGCAAAAATAAAAAAATCTTTTTTTACAATGTGCTTAAATTGAAATTGGGTTAAAATTACCCGAAAAATGTTATGGAGAGAAACCATGAAACAAACACATGATCCAGAAAATTCTAATGCTTTAGCAATTGGAGCAATGATTCGTATTTCACTTTCTAGTTTAAGTAATACTGAACAACGAATTATTGAATGGATGATGACTAAAGGAAATTTAAAGCCTAGAACAAGTATTAAAGAAGTGGCAGAAGAATTATCAGTTTCGGAACCATTATTAGTAAAAGTATCTAAAAAATTAGGTTACTCTGGTTTTAGAGAAATTCGAAAAGCATTACTTTCTTATTTTGATGCTTTACCTTTTGATAAAGAACAAGAACTATCTGAAAAAGATAATGTCGAAAATATTATTGAAAAAGTTTTTAATAACTCTGTACAAGCTTTAAAAGAAGCCCAATCTATTGTTGATGCTAAAATAATATCAAAAGCAGCAGAATGGATTTTTCATGCTAACCGTATCGTTATTCTTGGTGTCGGTGGTTCAGCTATTGTTGGTCAGGATTTTGAACATAAATTATTGAGAATTGGGATTCACAGCCATACTTATAGTGATCACCATTTGATGGTAATGGTGGCGAGTCAATTAAAAGAAAACGATGTAGTTATTGCTATATCTCAATCAGGCAATACAGCGGAAATATGTAATGCAATATTGGTTGCGAAAAAGAATAAAGCTAAGATTATTTGTATTACTAATAATCATCAATCTGAACTAGCTGAAATTTCCGACTTATCTATCTTTAGTCCAGCTAAAAATGGTCCATTACTAGGGCAAAATGCTGCAGCTCGAATTATCCAACTAACTTTATTAGATACATTATTTATCGCAATTGTGGTCTTAGATCACGAAAAATCAAAAGTTCATTTAGAACGTAGTATTGATGTAGTAAAACCATTACATAAAAATGCACAATATATTGAATAATATTATTTTTAATTAAATATAAAAGTTGAGTTATCAAAAACGCCTTTCCTCAAAATTTTTAATTGTGGTTAAAATATGTAAAAAATATTAAGGAATCTATACCATTAACTTGCAAATAATATTTCTGTTTTATTACTAGCAATCGAATAACCTTAAAGGTAGGCAAATGCCTACTTTACCTATATTACAATAGTATTCCGCTTACTAATAAGGCTAGCGCATTAAATTTAATAATTTAAACAGTTGAGAATAATCTTGTAAAAAATATTGAGGAGTCTATACCACCATTTTACTTTTTTACTAAGCAACGCTTTTACAATTTAAGATATATCGTTTAAAGTGATTAATGTTCGCGATGAAAGTTAAATAATGATGGTAAATGTGTTTTTAACTAACCAAGATCGCTATAAATATAAACAATCCTATATAATTATTATTCATAAACGCTTTAAAACAATTGCTTCTATCACGGTCTTTGATTAACCATTGTTGATAAATAAATAGCAATAAGGCGATGATTAAACCAATATAATAAAATTGCTGAAAATGATTGTTTATGCCGATCAATGTCAGGCAAACTAAGGTTATGATTTGCAGTAATCCAATAATAAACTTGTCATAGTCACCAAATAGGATAGCAGTGGACTTGATGCCTATTTTAAGATCATCATCGCGATCGACCATAGCATATTCGGTATCATAAGCTATTGTCCAACATACATTAGCTAGACACAGTAACCAACAAGTTATCGGAAATTGAGCTATTGTTGCCGCATAGGCCATTGGAATTCCCCAGCTAAAGGCAATGCCTAAAGTCACCTGGGGTAAATGTGTGTAACGTTTCATAAATGGATAAAGCATTGCCGTGATTAATGCAAAACCAGCCATTAACCAAGTTAATTTATCCAAAGTAAGCAATAAACCAAGCGCAATAAGCAGTAATACGAATAAAGTGTATAAGGCATTTTTTTCGCTCAATGCACCACGGGCGAGAGGACGATTCTTAGTACGTTCGACTTTACCATCAAAATGCCGATCAGCGTAATCATTAACCACACAGCCAGCTGAGCGCATAACAATCACACCAACAACAAACACAACAACAACATGAACAGATGGCGTAGATGTAGCAAGCCAAATCGCCCACAATGTTGGCCAAAGTAGCAGTAAGGAACCAATTGGCTTGTCTAATCGCATCAGTTGTAAATAAGCTAACATAGGTTGTCATTGTCCCGAATCATAATAGGTGGATTATACCTGTTCATTAAAAAGCTGCAAACAACAGCTATCAATGCATATTTTGACTTAAATAAGTGAGCGCTTTATTTGCTATATAATCAGAGTTATACCATTTGTAAATATTGTTCAGCAATAATCGCTAATGCTTGATAAAATAGACTGACTTGATTTTGTTTTAAGCAATCCAAATACATTGGTGCCCAATTTAAAAGGTATTCGGTCATTAATTGCTGTGCAGCAGCAAATTGCTGCTTTTCTAGTAGTATCGCATATGCCATTAACATCAATCCAAACTGATCTTCTGGCTCATTCATACCCGTATCAAGCGTCAACCCTTGCTGCTGTAAAAATTCCCGATAGCGTTCTTGTGATTCACCCATTAGTAGTTTTTCTTGATCTAAATAGACTGAACCCCATGGTGGCGCCGACATAATGCCTTGCCCTTCAAATAATAGTGAGAATTGATATTCTATTTCTGCATGCTGTATCTGAGTACTTAAGATTTGGCATTGTTCAGTTACTAATTGTTGGTTTGGCCACTTTGCTAACTGATCTAGCTGTAATAATCCATCAATTAAACCAGTGACTTGTTTACTGGTAGGCGGATAATAAAAAAAAGCGCCTAATAATTTCGCCAACGTGATAGAAGTCAGGTTATCCAAATTATTCAATCCTATATTGATTAGCCAATTAATTATGCCATTACCATCAATTACCACACAATTAAACGGTTATCATCCACAAATTATAAAAAGTGATACGTCCGCAAATTTCTGCGATAAATACGCCAATAAAAGCCAATAGATAAATCATTACCTGATGTTGCTTTCTTAAAATCGCAAATAAAACCAATATGATAGAAATAATTAATAATGCGCACTGTGCTATTATCCAGCAATATTGATTAGAGGTTAAGTCTGGAGCAATTTCACTCATTAACTTTAAGTAAGGCATTTTTAATAGCAGAATCAGTAAACTACCAATAAAAAAAGCGCAATAACCTGCTCGATATAGTCCTAACCAAGTAACAGCAATTCCTCCCAATACCAACATCGCAGTATACATTTGTATCGCGGTATAACAACTATCCCACGTTTTTATTGTTGCTAACATATAGGTTAATACGATGGTCCAAACAAAAAATAGGCTTAAAATAACCAAGATCATCGCCAATAAATAGTTTAAATGTGGTATACGGTTAATTTTTTGGCATAGAGGTTTGATGATTTGTAATTTGGTACTATTTGGATACAAGACAAAATAATTAAGCAATACAAAAGCAAATGTCATAGCAAATAATAAGCCAAAGGTAAAAATTTCATTACTCATTGGTGAACGGCCGATACCAAAAATCACATTGAATGCGCGTAATGGTTGACCTAAATGAAATGAAGCAATCGCCATACCAATCGCCATGAAAATTAACGCTACTGCATTAATTTTTTGAGTGATAGCTAATTTGTTTTTTGAACGATAAACAAGATAAAACAAACTACTAAGTAAGATCATTCCTGCGGATAATTGCCCAAATATCGTAAAAAATACCAGTGGAAGTTCATGCATACTAGACCTCCTCAGGATTAAGCACTTTACCAAGCGAGTCACCCGATATTTTAGCTTGCGCATGTGGCTTTATCACAATACTTGGTTTGGTTAAATCTGAACTAGGTAATGGAGCAATATCGCACTCATCACCATAACGTTGACGCAAGGTATTAATGTCATCAAAATCTAAAGCGCGTTGAGGACAAGACTCAACACATACAGGTTTTAAACCTTGCGCTACACGTTCATAACAACCATCACATTTAGACATTACCTTTTTTTGATGATCATATTGTGGTGCACCGTAAGGGCAACGCATTTCACAATAGCGACAACCAATACACACATCTTGATTGACTACCACTACCCCATCTTCTTGGCGTTTATGCATAGCGCCAGTTGGGCAACCTTTTACACAGGTTGGCTCTTGACAATGATTACAAGAGATTGACAAATAATAGGTAAATGTATCATTTTGCCAACATCCATCTACTTGCTTCCATGTACCACCGCCATATTCATAAACACGGCGGAAATGGACACCAAGCGCATTATCTTTTTCATCTTTACAACTTACTTGGCAAGTTTTGCAACCAGTACATTTGGTAGAATTAATATAAAAACCATATTGCATTTGAACCATCTCCTTCCGATTAAGATGCCGACGGCATAGCTGCTATTGGTTTAACTTCAACCAAATTGGTATGCTGAGGATTAGATTTAGCAAGCACAGAGGGTCGTAAGGAGGTTAAACGATTAATGCAACCACCAATATCAATGCCAGCAGCATTAGTCTTGGCCCATAATCCTTGCGGAAGAGCGATAATTCCCGGTAGTATCCGTGGTGTCACTTTAGCTGGAATGTAAAGTCGACCGCGGTCATTATAAACTTCAACCAATTGACCATGCTTTATCTGTCTTTGTTCTGCGTCCACTGGATTAATCCAGAGACTACTAGCTACCGCTTCTCGCAGTTGCGGAAGATTACTATAACTTGAATGACAATGCCCTTTGATATGAAAACCGATTAATTGTAATGGATATTTCGCTTGTGTTTGCAGGTCTTCACTGCCCTCTATTGCCGGTAAATATGCCGGTATAGGATAAAGTTTATCATCGTCATCAAACTCCCATTCATTGGCAATTTTGGCTAATGCTTCTGAATAAATTTCGATTTTACCTGACGGCGTATTTAATGGATTTTTTATTGGATCATCGCGAAAAGCTTTTAATCCGATCTGTGCATCGCTATCAGCTAATTTACGATCAACAATCCCCATTCCATCTGTTTCGGCAAAAGTCGGTAAATTAGGATTGAGCTTACGCATTTTTTCATAACTATAAGCAATCCAATCATCTTGACTCCGACCTTCAGTAAATTTATCTTTAACTGCCATTTTTGCTGACAATTCTGTCAAAACCTCATAAGCAGGACGATTTTCCCAAAGTGGTTTTATTGCTCGTTGCAAACGAATAAAATAATGATAAGCACCTGATGCATATGAATTATTGATTAAATCATTACTCTCTACAGATGAAACATCCGGTAACAGTAGATCAGCATATTTTGCTGAAGCAGTCATATGGGTATCCCAAACTAAAATAAATTCACATTTCGATTCGTCTTGTAAAATTTGGTGAGTCCGATTGAGATCGGCGTGTTGATTACCAATAACATTGCTAGCATAGCTCCAGATAAATTTAATACCCACATCTAATTTATCTTTACCTTTTATATAAGAATTTTTCGCAGTCATGCTTAACGGTTCATCAATTGCCTTCGTCCATAAAAAGAAAGGAATACTCGTTTTAACAGGGTTAACCATATTCAAGCTAGGCACAGGATAAGTTACGCTACCACCCCAAGTACCAATGTTAGTACCACGCTTACCAAACTGACCGGTGATAACCGGTAGGATCATAATCGCCCTTGTAGTATGCTCACCATTTTGCCAGCGCTGTGGCCCCCAACCTTGTGAAATCCATGCTGCTTTAGCATTAACAATATCTAATGCCAACTGCCGAATTTGTTTGGCTGGAATGCCGGTTTTTTTAGCTGCCCATTCAGGCGTTTTTGCGGTTCTGTCGTGCCCTAGTCCCAAAATATAAGATTTGTAATCGCTAAAAGGCGGAGCACTATCAGGTAATGTATCAGCATTCCAACCCACACAATATTGGTTAAGCATCGCCTCATCAACACGATCTTCTTCAAGCAACGCATAAATAATTGCAGCGACTAACGCAGCGTCAGTACCAGGAATAATCGGCAGCCACTCAGCATTATAACCAACGACACTTTCACTACGGCGTGGATCAATAATAATTACCCTTGCTTTACTTTGTGCTAATGCAGTATATAACTCAGCAACCTGCCCACCGCCCGACATTCTAGTTTCAGCAACATTATGTCCAAACATCACAACTAGATCAGAATGTTTGATTTGGTCTAGCAACGACTCTTTAGCATTACCATATATAAAAGGTTGAATAGCGGTGATCTGTCCACTTGAATAATCACCATGATAATTAAGGTGGCCACCGATACAACTTAAAAATCGCTTACAGGCATTACGGCCTGAGATATTTGCCCCTGTCGTACCTGTACCATATTGGTAATAAATAGCTTCATTGCCATAGCGATTAATAGTGTATTTGAGTTTCTCAGCTAATAGATCGATAGCTTCGTCCCACGAGATGCGTTTAAATTTGCCTTCACCTCGTTTACCGATTCTTAGCATTGGATATTTTAGCCGTTCCGGATCATAAGTACGCCAACGCACAGCTCGTCCTCGCAGACAAGGACGGATTTGATGTTGACCAAAGATCGCATCATTAATCCCATCTTCAGCAGATATTTTAGTAATAATATCGTTTTTAACATGTACTTTTAACGGGCAACGACTACCACAGTTAACTAAACATGCACTATAAAAAATCTTTTCTTGATTCGTTGGATTAGGTACCGAGGTGTTGGCAAGATCTGTCTCTGGCGAGGCATAAGCAAAAGGTAATTGTAAATCATTAGTTAATGCGGCCACACTACCGATTGCTAATGATTTTTGTAAAAAATCGCGCCGAGTTATCTGATTATCTGACTTGCTCATCCTATTCGCTTATTTATATTTGGCATGTCATTATCATAATACTACAGTTAAAATTATAAAACAGAAAAAAGACTAAAATCGAAATTAACTTAAAATAAATTAATGAAATAAGAATTATTATCAATAAAAAAATAGCTTTGCTTTTTATTATAAATTTAATTTCATGCATCTTAAGGAAAGATTGGTATAATAAGCCCATTTAATCGAATAAACAGAAAAGTTATGTCACAATCCACTTATAATGCAGTTGATATTGAGGTCTTAAAAGGGCTCGATCCTGTTCGTCATCGTCCTGGAATGTATACTGACACAGCTCGCCCCAATCATTTAGGGCAAGAGGTGATTGATAATAGTGTCGATGAGGCTATTGCTGGCCATGCTCGCCAAGTGAAAGTAACCCTTTATGAAGACAATTCACTTGAGGTTATTGATGATGGTCGAGGTATGCCTGTTGATATCCATCCTGAAGAAGGCGTACCGGCTATTGAACTATTACTTTGTCGCTTACATGCTGGTGGTAAGTTCTCCAACAAAAACTATCAATTTTCTGGTGGTTTACATGGGGTGGGTATCTCTGTTGTCAATGCCTTATCCAAACGCGTAGAAGTCACCGTAAACCGTGATGGACAAGTTTACCAAATCGCCTTTGAAAATGGTGATAAAGTCGAAGATTTACATGTAATTGGCACCTGTGGCCGACGAAATACTGGTACAAAAGTACGTTTTTGGCCGGATGAAAAATATTTTGATTCACCACGCTTCTCAGTACCTCGCCTAACTCATTTGCTTAAAGCGAAAGCTGTACTTTGCCCGGGACTGGAAATCATTTTTAAAGACAAAATTAACAGTGCTGAGCAACGCTGGTGTTATCAAGACGGTTTAAAAGATTATCTGATAGAGTCAGTTAGTGGTTACACACTATTACCAGAACAACCATTTACTGGTAGCCATACAGGTGAAACAGAAGCGGTTGAATGGGCATTACTTTGGTTACCAGAAGGAGGTGAATTGTTAACTGAAAGTTACGTTAACTTAATTCCTACTGTGCAAGGTGGTACCCATGTCAATGGTTTACGTCAAGGATTACTTGATGCCATGCGTGAATTTTGTGAGTTTCGTAATTTATTACCGCGTGGTTTAAAATTAACCGCCGATGATATTTGGGAACGCTGTGCCTATGTGTTATCAGTAAAAATGCAAGAACCGCAATTTGCCGGTCAGACCAAAGAACGTTTATCATCAAGACAAAGTGCAGCTTTTGTTTCAGCTATTGTTAAAGATGCATTTAGCCTGTGGTTGAATCAAAATGTACAAATTGCCGAATTACTTGCTGAGATGGTAATTTCCAGTGCTCAAAAACGCTTAAGAGCATCCAAAAAAGTCATCCGTAAAAAACTAACCAGTGGTCCAGCTTTACCGGGTAAACTGGCTGACTGTGCATCACAAGATTTAAGTCGCACCGAACTATTTTTAGTCGAAGGTGATTCTGCTGGTGGGTCGGCTAAACAAGCCCGTGATCGTGAATATCAAGCAATTATGCCGTTGAAAGGCAAAATATTAAATACTTGGGAAGTCTCATCTGACGAAGTATTAGGATCGCAAGAAATTCATGATATTTCAGTAGCTATTGGTATTGATCCTGATAGTGATGATTTAAGTCAATTACGCTACGGTAAAATCTGTATTTTAGCCGATGCTGACTCAGATGGATTGCATATTGCCACGTTACTGTGCGCACTATTTGTTCGTCACTTTCGAGCCATGGTTGAACATGGGCATATTTTTGTCGCCATGCCACCACTGTATCGTATCGATTTAGGCAAAGAAGTTCATTACGCCCTTGATGAAGAAGAAAAAGAAGGGATTTTAGATCAGCTTAAACGTAAAAAAGGTAAGCCAAATGTTCAACGTTTCAAAGGGTTGGGTGAAATGAATCCATTACAACTTCGCGAAACCACAATGGATCCTAACACCCGTAGATTAGTTCAGTTATCACTAGATAATGCCGAAGAAACAATGGCATTAATGGATATGTTACTGGCGAAAAAACGTGCCGAAGATCGCCGAGAATGGTTACAAGAAAAAGGTGACCAAGTTGAACTTGATGTCTAATATACAGAATAATTTAGAGGAACAATAATGAGTGAAATAACTCATGACGGAGTAGAAGTTCAGTCGCTACGAACATTTACCGAAAGCGCCTATTTAAACTACTCAATGTATGTCATTATGGATCGCGCATTGCCGTTTATTGGCGATGGCTTAAAACCAGTACAACGTCGCATTGTTTATGCAATGTCAGAATTAGGGCTAAATGCTCAAGCAAAATTTAAAAAATCAGCCCGTACTGTCGGTGACGTTTTAGGTAAATACCATCCTCATGGTGATAGTGCCTGTTATGAAGCAATGGTATTAATGGCGCAACCGTTTTCTTATCGATATCCATTAGTTGATGGGCAAGGAAACTGGGGGGCACCCGATGATCCGAAATCATTTGCTGCAATGCGTTATACCGAATCACGTCTATCAAAATATGCCGAATTATTGTTAGGTGAGTTAGGACAAGGCACTGTTGACTATACGCCAAATTTTGATGGTACATTACAAGAGCCAAAAATGTTGCCAGCTCGATTGCCGAATATCTTATTAAACGGTACTACCGGTATTGCGGTAGGTATGGCAACCGATATTCCACCACATAACATTCGTGAAGTGGCGAATGCAGCTATTATGTTAGCTGATAATCCAAAAGCAACACTTAGCGAAGTGATGGATCACATAAAAGGCCCTGACTTCCCAACAGAAGCTGAGATTATTACCTCTCCGGAAGATATCGCCAAAATTTATAAAACTGGCCGTGGCTCAATACGTATGCGAGCAGTTTGGAAAAAAGAAGATGGCGACATTGTTATTACTGATCTGCCACATCAAGTTTCTGGTGCTAAAATTTTAGAGCAAATTGCTAGCCAAATGCGCGCTAAAAAACTACCGTTAATTGAAGACTTACGTGACGAATCCGATCACGAAAATCCGACTCGTCTGGTTATTGTGCCACGTTCTAATCGTGTAGATCTAGAGCAAGTAATGAATCATCTATTTGCCACTACTGATCTAGAAAAAAGCTATCGTGTTAATATGAACATGATTGGACTAGATAATCGTCCATCTGTTAAAGGATTGGTTGAAATCCTAACTGAATGGTTAGAATATCGACGCATTACCGTAACCCGTCGCTTAAATTATCGCTTAGATAAAATACTAAAAAGACTACATATTTTAGATGGTTTATTAATTGCCTTCCTAAATATTGATGAAGTAATTGAAATCATTCGTCATGAAGATGACCCAAAAGCAGAATTAATTCAGAGATTTGCCTTAAGCGAAACACAAGCTGAAGCTATCTTAGAATTAAAACTCCGCCATTTAGCTAAACTAGAAGAAATTCGTATCAAAGGTGAACAAGCCGAACTGGCTAAAGAGCGAGATCAACTGCAAGCATTATTAGCTTCACCAAGAAAGTTAAGTAATTTAATCAAAAAAGAGCTACAAGCTGATGCTGAAAAATATGGTGATGAACGTCGTTCACCAATTGTCGAGCGCAGTGAAGCCAAAGCAATTACTGAACAAGAGTTAATCCCTTCTGAACCAGTTACAATCGTATTATCAGAAATGGGTTGGGTCAGAGCTGCTAAAGGCCATGATATCGATCCTGTAGGATTAAGTTATAAAGCAGGTGATAGTTTTAAAACCGCAGCAAAAGGTAAAAGTAATCAACCAGTGGTATTTATCGATTCAACTGGTCGCAGTTACGCTATTGAGCCAAGTACATTACCATCAGCTAGAGGACAAGGCGAACCTCTTACTGGTAAACTGGCATTACCAGCTGGAGCAACCATTGAACATGTATTGATGTCAGGCAATGAACAACAAAAATTCTTACTTGCATCGAGTGCTGGATACGGTTTTATCTGTCAATTTAATGATTTAATTACCCGCAACCGTAATGGTAAAGCAGTGATTAATTTATCTAAAGATGCAGATGTATTAGCACCAATAGAGATTTTATCAGAAGAAAGCTTGCTGTTATCAATTACTAAAGCAGGAAGAATGCTGATATTCCCAGTAAAAGATTTACCAGAATTATCTAAAGGTAAAGGCAATAAAATTATTTCACTCTCTGGTAGCGATGATAGCCTAGCTTATATGATGTTGATAACACCAGAAACATCTATAACTCTATATGTTGGTAAACGCAAACTTACACTTTATCCAGCTGATTTACAAAAATTTAGAGCGGAGCGTGCTCGTAAAGGCACATCATTACCACGTGGATTGCAAAAAATAGATCGAATTGAGGTAAACGAATAATATGTCTTTGATCTGGTCCGTTATTACCGGTTTAATACTGAGTTCAGTATTAAAATCTGGGTGGGGATTTATACTCGGATTATTTATTGGCCCAATGCTATATCAAGCATTTGGCAATAAATTGACTGAGAAAAGGACACAATCTAATCCAAACTTATACTTAACGGTTGTTTTTGAAGTATTAGGACATTTAAGTAAAGCTAAAGGGGTTGTTACTCGTGATGATATTAATCTTGCTCGGCAAGTTATGGATCGACTCCAACTTGATGCGACAAGTCGTCAATTAGCGCAAGAATCATTCAATCGTGGTAAAGCGAGTGATTACCCACTTCGATCACGATTAAGTGAGTTATATCACCAATATCGTTATCGACGTAATGTCTTAAATATCTTTTGTGAACAATTAATTCAAGCTGCTTTAGTTGATGGTCATTTAGATGACAAAGAATCGGAGATTCTTTTCATTGTTGCCGATGAGTTTCGTATTCCACGGCCGCAAATGGCAATATATATTCAAATGATGATGGGAAGCTTTCATTTCCGTCAAGAATATCAGTACAATCAACAAAACAGTCAACATCAATATCAACAAAATCATAATTATAGTGGTTACCAAAGCAGTACTCGGCAATCAGATTTAGCAAATGCTTATAAAATATTAGGAATAAATTCATCTGCTGAAATTTCTGAAATTAAAAGAGCCTATCGTAAATTAATGAATGAACATCATCCAGACAAATTGGTATCCAAAGGCTTACCAAAAGAGATGTTAGAAGCAGCCAAAAAGCGAGCACAAGAAATTCAAGCTGCTTACGATCTTATAAAATCATCACGTGGCTTTAAATAGAGATTACTATATATGATGCATTGGCGCTCGATTATAAGAATTATCGGTTTATTAATATCACTATTGTCAGTATTCATGTTAATACCTGCACTAGTGGCGTTAATATATCGTGACGGTGCTGGTGCTATTTTTGTTCGTTCATTTTTCGCAGCATTAATTTTAGGTGTGTTATTGTGGTTTCCTAATCGTCATCAACGCCATGAATTAAGTACTCGAGAAGGCTTTTTCATTGTTGTATTATTTTGGGTCGTTTTAGGCACTATTGGCGCATTCCCGTTCCTATTTGATAATCATATCAATCTTAATTTAACCACAGCTTTTTTTGAGTCTTTTTCTGGATTAACAACCACTGGCGCCACTACGATTGTCAATTTGGATCATTTACCCAAAGCGCTACTTTTCTATCGTCAAATGCTGCAATGGTTAGGCGGTATGGGGATCATCGTACTTGCGGTTGCAATTTTACCATTATTAGGAGTCGGGGGTATGCAGCTCTATCGTGCTGAAATTCCTGGTCCTCAAAAAGACAGTAAAATGCGACCACGTATTGCCGAAACAGCAAAAACACTTTGGTCGATTTACATTTTACTCACTACCTTATGTGCAATAAGTTTGTGGTGTGCTGGAATGGATATCTTTGATGCTATTTCACATAGCTTTTCAACGATATCAATGGGTGGTTTTTCTACCCACGATAACAATTTAGCTTATTTTAATAGTGCAACAATTAACTATATTGTTACCTTGTTCCTCATTTTGTCAGGATGTAATTTTGCTCTACATTTTGCTGCGTTAAATGGTATCTCAGTGAAAGTGTATTGGCGTGATCAAGAATTTAGAACCTTTATCTTTATTCTGCTTATCTTAATTATTATCTGCGCTTTAGTGATCTATATTTATCAGCCACAACGCCATCTTAGTGTCGACAAAATTGTTTTACAAGTCGTGTCTGTTTCAGCAACAGTAGGCTTTACCGTCGACGATATTAATACTTGGCCATCGTCATTACCCATCTTTTTATTATGTGCTTCGTTTATTGGTGGCTGTGCTGGTTCTACTGGTGGTGGACTAAAAGTTGTTCGGGTACTACTACTATTTATGCAAGGTTCACGAGAGTTAAAACGACTTATTCACCCTAATGCAATTTATACCTTAAAACTCAATAATCGTGTTGTACCAGAACGTATCATTGAAGCGGTATGGGGATTCTTTTCTGCCTATGCATTAGTATTTTTAGTGAGTTTGTTTATTATTATGGCAACAGGAATTGATGCAACTGACTCATTTTATATCGTTGCTTCATCGCTAAATAATTTAGGCGTTGGCCTTGGTAGTGTCAGTGATAATTTTGCTCATGTCAGTGATATGGTGAAATGGGTCATGGTCGTTGACATGTTATTTGGTCGACTAGAAATATTTACTTTATTAGTTTTATTCACGCCGACATTCTGGCGAAGTTAATTTTTACGCCTAATAAAGGCTTTTAATCAACAATTTTCCATAAAATGGTCAAAAATTTAAATATTTTATTGATTATTTTGCTAATTACAGACAGAATTACTAAGCAGCATGTGCTGTGATCATTAGAGGTAATCACCTGACATATGGAATGGATCATGGATCCTACAATCTGGATTGGTTTATCCACTCTAGTTGTACTTGAAATCGTCCTTGGCATTGATAACATTGTTTTTATTGCCATTCTTGCGGAGAAACTTCCGCCTCAACAACGAGATAAAGCACGCATTACAGGCCTTGCTTTTGCATTAATAACCCGAATATTGTTATTAATGTTTACTGGCTGGTTAGTTACTCTCACCACCCCACTATTTTCTATATCAGGTATTAGTTTCAATGCTCGGCAATTAATTATGTTGCTTGGCGGAATATTTTTGCTGTTTAAAGCGACAATGGAACTCAATGAGCGTTTAGAAGGTGCATCACACGAGGATGGAAAACCGAAAAAAACCTCACATTTTTGGACTGTTGTTGCACAAATCGTGGTACTTGATGCCGTATTCTCACTTGATTCAGTCATTACTGCAGTGGGAATGGTTGACCATATACCCGTTATGATTATCGCAGTTTGTATCGCCATTGCGATTATGATGGTGGCAAGTAAACCATTAGCCTATTTTGTTAACTCCCATCCAACGATTGTTATTTTATGTTTAAGCTTTTTATTGATGATTGGCTTTAGTTTGGTTGCCGAAGGTTTCGGTTTTGTCATTCCAAAAGGCTATTTATATGCAGCTATCGGCTTCTCGATTATGATTGAATTCTTTAATCAACTAGCCATATTTAACCGTCGAAAAGCATTAAACAAAAAACCTCTACGCGAACGCACCGCCGAAGCTATTTTACATTTACTTAAAGGCGATGCTGAAGAAGATCCTGATAGCCATACCATTGATGTGGTATCTGATAATAATAAAAAAACTTCAGTATTTAATCATCAAGAATTAAACATGGTTGAGCGAGTATTAGGTTTAGCTCAACGTTCAGTAAGCAGTATCATGACATCTCGATTAGATGTTGATATGGTCAATATCAATGATGATCGAGAAGTAATATTAAAAGAAATTTTTGACAATCCTCATTCACGTTTAGTAGTGACTGATAATGCTTCAATTGATGAACCATTAGGTATCATTCAAGTTAATGATCTGTTAAAAGATATTTTACAAAATAAACAACCCTTTGATATTAATTCATTAATCAAACAACCATTAATTTTTCCTGAAACAGTATCTTTACTTGTAGCGCTGGAACAATTCAAAAAAGCCAAAACGCACTTTGCTTTTGTGGTTGATGAATTTGGATCAATGCAAGGTGTGGTGTCAGTGACCGATGTTATTGAAACCATTGCCGGTGACTTTCCAACTGAAGAAGAAGAGATCGATGCTAAACATGACATCCAATGTTTAGATGATGATAGTTGGATTGCAAATGGCTATATCCCAGTAGAAGAATTAGTAAGATTTGTACCGATTCCGATTGATGATAAGCGAGAATATCATACCCTTGCGGGATTATTGATGGAAAAAGCCCAACATCTACTCAATGTGGGTGAAACCATACAGATTGGTGACTATCTATTTGAAGTTGCCGAGATTGAAAGTCATCGGATTTTAAAAGTAAAAATTACTAAAAATAAATTAGATATTTTGGCTAACTAATCTATTGATAATCAGCATTTTATCCAGTGTACCATTAAATGGCTATAAATTACGTTAACGCTAAGTTATAAGCATGATTGATCACTAATAAAATGCTATTTGTTATTTAGAATAACGCTTGACCAAAATAAATTACAGGCAATAATAGCGCAGTGTTTTTACGTTTTTTAAAGATATGAAGTAATCACTTTATATCTTTTTTATTTTTACCGTAAATTCACTTCGGTAAAAATAAAGATATAAAATTATATCAAAATGGATCACTATCAACCTAAATTGGGCTTTAATTTATGAATTCACTATTCGAAAAAATCTTTCAATTAAAAGAGAAAAAAACCACCCCTGGTACCGAATTTATCGCCGGTTGTACCACCTTTTTAACCATGGTTTATATCATCTTTGTTAATCCTTCAATCTTATCTGCAACAGGAATGGATAAATCAGCAGTGTTTGTCCTAACTTGTGTTGTCACCGCTTTTGCGACAATTATGATGGGATTATTTGCCAATCTACCGATTGCTTTAGCACCTGCCATGGGGCTAAATGTCTTTTTTGCTTATGGAATATGCGGTGCAATGGGCTATTCTTGGCAAGTTGGGATGGGAGCGATATTTTGGGGATCATTGGTCTTTTTTGCATTATCACTATTTAAAGTCCGCCATTGGTTAATTGAACATATTCCACAATGTTTACGCGCTGGTATTAGTGCTGGTATTGGCTTATTTATTGCTTTTATGGGATTCCAAAATATGGGTATTGTGGTCGCATCGCCAGCTACATTACTAACCTTAGGCAATATTTTGTCACTTAAAGTCTTATTAGGTTCGCTTGGATTTTTTATTATCGTTATCCTTGCTACCCGCAATTTTCATGCTGCCGTGTTAGTTTCTATTCTTGTCGTGACCCTACTAGCACTATGGCTTGATCCAAATATTAGTTATCAAGGAATTGCAGCCGTTCCACCGAGTGTTGGCAGCGTTGTTGGCCATGTTAACCTTGCTGGTTCACTGAATATTGGTATCCTCGGGGTAATCTTTTCAGTAATGATTGTCAGCTTGTTTGATTCATCGGGTACTATTTTAGCTTTAACCGATAAAGCAGGACTTTCTGACGAAAAAGGTCGTTTTCCTAAAATGCGTCAAGCTTTATTAATTGATAGTTTCAGCTCTTCACTAGGTGGGTTATTTGGTACTTCATCTGTATTAACTTACATTGAAAGTTCCGCTGGCATTTCAGTTGGTGGACGTACTGGCTTAACTGCTGTGGTGGTTGGCTTATTATTTTTAATGATGACTTTCTTATCACCTTTAGCACATTTAGTACCGCCTTATGCCACATCAGGTGCACTAATTTTTGTTGGTATCTTAATGGTATCAAGTTTAATGAAAGTTAACTGGTCTGATTTAACTGATGCAACACCAGCATTTATTACCGCATTAATGATGCCATTTGCTTTTGCTATTACTGAAGGAGTCGCACTTGGCTTTATCTCTTATGTAATATTGAAAACATTTACTGGAAAATTTAAAGAATTAAATCTTTGTGTGATAGTTTTTGCACTACTGTTTGCTTTAAAATTCATCTTTATCGATCATCATTAATTTCATCAAACTATTTCTACCATTAACATGGTAGAAATAGCTTCTTCCCCCCATAAAATTATTTCATCTGAAATATCAAACAGACTACAACAATCATTTTACCTTCTTTAAACCCTTCATAGAATTTGATCTGCGTCACAAAAAACAAAAAACATAAAATCGCTACAAAATTTAGTAATTGTTGTTGTTGTTAAAACTCATGCATATTGATTACCTGATTTAGCAACGTTTAGTTATCCAGAAAACTTAGTAACCAATATATAGATTTTAAGTTAATTAATGGTATTTAGAGGTACATTATGAGTCAATATTATGAAAAAATAGAAAGAGTTAAATACGAAGGAACACAAACTAATAATCCTTTTGCGTTCAGGCATTACAATCCAGAGCAGATAATTTTAGGAAAAACAATGGCTGAGCACTTACGCTTTTCTATCTGTTATTGGCACACTTTTTGTTGGGCTGGCACCGACATGTTTGGTGCAAATTCATTTAATTATCCGTGGCAAAAAGGGGCTGATCCACTAGCTAATGCCAAAGCAAAGGCAGATATTGCTTTTGAATTTTTTTATAAAATGAATGTTCCTTTTTATGCATTTCATGATGTCGATGTTGCCCCAGAAGGTAATTCAATTCAAGAATACATCTCTAATTTATCCATGATGACGGATATCCTGTTACAAAAGCAACAAGAAACCGGCGTTAATTTATTATGGGGAACCGCTAACTGTTTCACAAATCCAAGATATGCAGCTGGTGCGGCAACCAATCCCGATCCGGAAGTTTTTGCCTGTGCTGCCACTCAAGTTGTCCATGCAATGAATGCTACTCATAAGTTAGGTGGTCAAAATTATGTATTATGGGGTGGTCGGGAAGGTTATGAAACGCTGTTAAATACTAACTTACGCCAAGAACGTGAACAACTCGGTAAATTTATGCAATTAGTTGTCGAAAACAAACACAAGATTGGTTTCAATGGCGCATTATTGATTGAACCAAAACCACAAGAGCCAACCAAACATCAATATGATTATGATGTTGCAACCATTTATGGCTTTTTAAAACAATTCGGCTTAGAAAAGGAAATTAAGGTCAATATTGAAGCAAATCATGCAACACTTGCCGGCCATTCATTTCAACATGAGGTAGCTTCAGCTATTGCCTTAGATATATTTGGTTCACTTGATGCTAATCGAGGTGATCCACAATTGGGATGGGATACAGATCAATTTCCGAATAGTGTCGAGGAAAACACACTAGTTATGTATGAAATATTAAAAAGAGGCGGATTTACCACTGGTGGACTTAACTTTGATGCCAAAATAAGACGGCAAAGCATTGATAAATATGATGTATTTCATGGACATATTGGTGCTATCGATACGATGGCATTATCATTAAAATGTGCAGCGAAAATGATTGAAGATAAACTATTAAATCAAAAAGTGGCTGAGCGTTATGCCGATTGGGACAAAAATTTAGGTAAAGATATTTTACAAGGGAATATGTCCCTACAAGAAATTGCACAATATAGTCTTGCAAACAACCTGCAACCTAAAGCGCGTAGCGGTGCACAAGAGCAATTAGAAAATATTGTTAATAAATCTATTTTTGGCTAAAAAAATCATTGTGTATTTATCTATCAGAACTATTATATTTATAGTTCTGATAGCTGCATAATGGAGGCAGATATGTATATTGGTATTGATTTAGGCACCTCTGGTGTCAAAGTAATTTTAATGGATGAAAAACAACGCATTATGGCGTCAAATACAAAGGCACTCACCGTATCCCGTCCCCACCCATTATGGTCAGAACAAGATCCCCAGCAGTGGTGGCATGCAACAGATTCAGCACTACAAGAACTTAGCCATCAACATGACTTAACACGAGTCAAAGCAATTGGCTTAAGTGGACAAATGCATGGAGCAGTACTATTAGATAGTTCATCTCAAGTATTAAGGCCTGCAATTTTATGGAATGACGGTCGTTGTGATATTGAATGTCATGAATTAGAACAGTTAGTGCCAAATTCTAGAAAAATTACTGGCAATTTGATGATGGCAGGTTTTACTGCACCCAAAATAAAATGGGTGCAAAAACACGAGCCAGAAATATTTGCCAAAATAGATAAAGTACTTTTACCAAAGGATTATTTACGCTTTAAAATTACAGGCGAATATGCATCAGATATGTCTGATTCTGCTGGCACCATGTGGTTAGATGTTGAAAAACGTGATTGGAACGATCAATTGTTAAATGCTTGTGGTTTAAATCGACGACATATGCCAACCTTATTTGAAGGCAATCAAATAACGGGTTATGTTACTGATGATATTGCTAAACGTTGGAAAATAAATTCAATTCCAGTTATTGCCGGTGGTGGCGATAATGCTGCTGGTGCTATCGGTGTTGGTCTTTATCAACCAGGACAAGCAATGCTTTCACTTGGTACTTCAGGGGTTTATTTCGCCGTTACTGATCGGTTTATCAGCCAACCTGAACAGGCAATTCATAGCTTTTGCCATGCATTACCTAATCGTTGGCATCTTATGTCGGTTATGTTAAGTTGTGCTTCATGTCTTGATTGGGGATGCCAATTGTTAGACATTAAAGATGTTGCTACATTATTTAGCTTAATAGAAGAACAACCATCTGACGATAAACCGCCAGTCTATTTTTTA
This sequence comes from Gilliamella sp. W8145, assembly GCF_016101145.1. Classification (NCBI taxonomy): domain Bacteria; kingdom Pseudomonadati; phylum Pseudomonadota; class Gammaproteobacteria; order Orbales; family Orbaceae; genus Gilliamella; species Gilliamella sp. W8145. Next base: position 215,334 of record NZ_JACFRC010000003.1, on the reverse strand, counting down.
CCTTATCTATCAGGTGAAAGAACACCGCATAATAACCCTGAAGCTAAAGGCGTATTTTTTGGCTTAACCTATCAACATAATAAAGTCGATTTGGCTAAAGCAATCTTATTAGGTGTGAGTTATGGCCTAGCAGATGGTATAGATGTGGTAAAACAAAGCGGCATTTCACCTGATAAAATTATTGTTATTGGTGGCGGAGCTAGAAGTAAATATTGGCGCCAATTAATTAGTGATATATCTGGTTATACTATAGTTTATTGTGAGGGTGGCGAAGTTGGTCCCGCTTTAGGCGCCGCTAAACTGGCACAAATCGCTTGTAACCCAGATAGTGATTTAGGGCAATGGTTAGCACCATTACCAACCATTCAAACTCACCAGCCAGATAGGGAAAAACATGAATATTACCAACAACAGCGTGCTATGTTTAGAAACATTTATCAACAATTAAAGCCGCTAATGTCTTGATATTAAAAAGCAGAAGATCTTTTGTAACACTCTTCTGCTTTTTAGCCAGTTAATAAATCTATTTTTTAACTTTATGTTAATTTGATTATAGTAAATTAAGATTGGTAAATTTATTTCTGAAATCCTTCGGTGTCATACCATATAACTTTTTAAATAAAAAGTAAAAATATTGCACTGATGGATAGCCACATTGCTCAGATATTGCTTGAATCGATAATGAAGATTCAATTAATAGATATTTGGCTCGATTAAACTTCTCTTCATGAATGACCGTGTGAATGGTTTTACCTAATGATGTTTTAAAGCGAAGTTCTAAATTAGAACGAGATATTTGCAATTCCGAAGTCACTTGATCTACTTTAATACCTTTACAAGCATAATCACGGATATAATGAATAGCTTGTATAACATAAGGATCTTGTATTGAACGGTAATCGGTCGAACGACGTTCAATAACTTTTTTCGGTGAAATTAACCGTGGTGAGGTAGAGACCTTTCCTTTATTAAATATTTTTTGCAATAATTTAGCGGCTTCAAATCCCATCTCCTCGGTTCCTTGTTTTACAGTAGATAAGGAAACCATCGATAGATCATTGATTACTTCTTCATTATCTATACCAATTAAGCATAACTCTTCAGGTATTTTTATTTCAACTCTATCACAAGCTTGTAAAATATGATGAGCTCTAGCATCATTTACGGCAATAATGCCGGTATTAACTGGCAGAGATAATAACCATTTAGAGAGTTTATCTAAGCTATCTTGCCAATTATCAAGAGATGTAGTTGTTCCTTGATAAATAAACCCTTCATACCCCTTTTGACTTACAATTTGCTCAAAAAACTGTTCTCTTACTGCCGCCCAACGACAAGATCGATGTGATGGTAGGCCATAAAAGGCAAATTGATTAATGCCTTTAGAACATAAATGATTAAAAGCACTCTCAATAATCGCAAAATTATCCGCAGCAACATAAGGAACCTTTGGATAACTTGAATTATCATGATGGGAACTACCTACCCCAATTATTGGAATATCAACATTGGTTAGTAGATCTTGAATATCTGGATCATCAAAATTAGCAATAATACCATCGCAATCAAAATGGAAAGCTGTATTTGTGTCATAACGCATGGTTTCGGAAATATAGATATTCCAGTGAATATTATTTGCTTTTAGAAAATCACCTATTCCTTTAAGGATTTGTCGATCATAAATATTGTTTGCATTAAATAGCAAAACAACTTTGTAACTTTCAACCTGTGTATCTTTCATTGTCACATTTATATATTGGTATTAATTTATATCCCATCTATTAGGATAAACTAGTGCGATAAAAAGCACCAATAAAATAAAAAAAATGTATTTTTATTTCGCATTTATTCACACATAAAAATTATTGATAAATAACATAAAGAACCTGTGCTAATACTTGACATTATAGCTATTGAGGTCTAGAATCTTGCGACCCAAAACTTATATAAATAGGCTTTGGGCTACAGTTATTAATTACGTATCTAAAAAGCAATTTTTAAATTTATTTTAATTAATCAGGAGCTTATTAATGGCAACAATTAATCAGCTGGTACGCAAACCAAGAGCACTAAAGGAAGCGAAAAGTAACGTTCCTGCACTTGAAGCATGCCCGCAAAAACGAGGTGTATGTACACGTGTTTACACCACTACACCTAAAAAACCAAACTCAGCATTACGTAAAGTATGCCGTGTACGTTTAACCAACGGTTTCGAAGTAACTTCTTACATCGGTGGTGAAGGTCATAACTTACAAGAACATAGCGTGATTTTAATCCGCGGTGGTCGTGTTAAAGATTTACCTGGTGTTCGTTATCACACTGTTCGTGGTGCATTAGACTGCGCAGGTGTTAAAGATCGCAAACAAAGCCGTTCTAAATACGGTGTGAAACGACCTAAAGCTTAATGGAACTCCGTTAAGTAAGGCCAAACTATATAAATTCCATATAACTCATTTGAGTTTTGGGTAAACCTGAAAATTTGTAACATATAAACGGAGTATTCCAATGCCACGTCGTCATGTTGTCGGTCAAAGAAAAATTTTACCTGATCCGAAATTCGGTTCAGATTTGCTGGCGAAATTTGTAAATATTTTAATGATAGATGGTAAAAAATCTGTCGCAGAATCAATCGTATATTCAGCTCTTGATAAATTAGCTGAGCGTAGTGGAAAAGACCACTTAGCAGCTTTCGAAGTTGCATTAGATAACGTAAGACCAACTGTAGAAGTTAAGTCTCGTCGCGTTGGTGGTTCTACATACCAAGTTCCTGTTGAAGTGCGTCCTGTTCGTCGTAATGCACTTGCAATGCGTTGGATTGTAGATGCTGCACGTAAACGTGGCGATAAATCAATGGCATTACGCCTAGCGAATGAACTTATGGATGCTTTTGAAAACAAAGGTACCGCTGTGAAAAAACGCGAAGATGTTCATCGTATGGCTGAAGCTAATAGAGCGTTTGCACACTATCGTTGGTAATTTAAGCGCTTATATAAGACGCTTGAAATTAGACTGATAATTAATAGTTATTATCAGTCCCCCAAAAGATATTTTATAAGCAAACGATTCTAAATAGAGGATTAATATGGCTCGTACAACCCCTATAGCACGCTACCGTAATATCGGTATCAGTGCACACATTGACGCAGGTAAAACTACGACAACTGAACGTATTTTGTTTTACACTGGCGTAAGTCACAAAATTGGTGAGGTTCATGATGGTGCAGCTACCATGGACTGGATGGAACAAGAACAAGAACGTGGTATCACTATCACTTCTGCGGCAACTACTGCATTCTGGTCTGGTATGGGTCAACAATTTGAACCACACCGAATCAATATCATCGACACCCCGGGACACGTTGACTTCACAATCGAAGTTGAACGTTCTATGCGTGTTTTAGATGGTGCGGTAATGGTTTACTGTGCGGTTGGCGGTGTTCAACCTCAATCAGAAACAGTATGGCGTCAAGCAAACAAATATAAAGTTCCACGTATCGCTTTCGTAAACAAAATGGACCGTATGGGTGCTAACTTCTTACGTGTTGTTGATCAAATCAAAACTCGTTTAGCCGCTGTACCAGTTCCATTAGTATTACCTATCGGTGCTGAAGAAGGCTTTACTGGTGTAGTTGATTTACTTAAACGTAAAGCAATTAACTGGAATGATGCTGATCAAGGTGTAAGTTTCACTTATGAAGATGTTCCTGCAGATATGGTTGAGCAAGTCGAAGAATGGCGTGCAAACTTAATGGAAGCAGCAGCTGAAGCAAATGAAGAGTTAATGGAAAAATACCTTGGTGGTGAAGAGTTAACTGAAGAAGAAGTTAAATTAGCATTACGTGAACGTGTGCTTGCTAACGAAATCATCTTAGTAACTTGTGGTAGTGCCTTTAAAAACAAAGGTGTTCAATTCATGCTTGATGCAGTAATTGAATATTTACCAGCACCAACAGATGTTCCAGCAATCAAAGGTGAATTACCAAATGGTGAAGCAGCAGAGCGTCATTCAAGTGATGATGAACCATTCTCATCATTAGCATTTAAAATTGCAACTGACCCATTTGTTGGTAACTTAACATTCTTCCGTGTTTACTCTGGTGTAGTAAATTCTGGTGATACTGTTCTTAACTCTGTTAAAGATAAAAAAGAACGTTTTGGTCGTATCGTTCAGATGCACGCTAACAAACGTGAAGAAATTAAAGAAGTTCGCGCAGGTGACATTGCAGCAGCTATCGGTCTTAAAGAGGTAACAACTGGTGATACATTATGTGCTGAAAGTGCTCCAATTATTCTAGAAAGAATGGAGTTCCCAGAGCCGGTAATTTCTGTTGCTGTTGAACCAAAAACTAAAGCTGACCAAGAAAAAATGGGACTTGCTTTAGGTCGACTAGCACAAGAAGATCCTTCATTCCGTGTTCACACCGATGAAGAATCAGGTCAAACCATTATTTCTGGTATGGGTGAGCTTCACTTAGAAATCATCGTTGACCGTATGAAACGTGAATTTAAAGTCGAAGCAAATGTTGGTAAACCGCAAGTTGCTTACCGTGAAACCATTCGCAATGAAGTTGAACAAGAAGGTAAATTTGTTCGTCAGTCTGGTGGTCGTGGTCAATATGGTCATGTATGGTTAAGAATTAAACCATTGGAAGCTGGTGGCGAAGGCTACAAATTCAACAATGAAATTGTTGGTGGTGTGGTTCCTAAAGAATACATCCCTGCAGTTGATAAAGGCTGTCAAGAACAAATGAAAAATGGTGTTCTTGCTGGTTACCCAATTGTTGATGTTGAAGTTACCATCTTTGATGGTTCTTACCATGATGTCGACTCATCAGAAATGGCATTTAAAATTGCCGGTTCAATGGCGTTTAAAGATGGCTTCATGAAAGCTAAACCTGTGCTTTTAGAACCAATCATGAAAGTAGAAGTTGAAACCCCTGAAGATTATATGGGTGACGTTATCGGTGACTTAAACCGTCGTCGTGGTATGATCGAAGGAATGGAAGATACTGCAACTGGTAAAACAGTTAAAGCACAAGTTCCACTTTCAGAAATGTTTGGTTATGCAACTGACCTTCGTTCACAAACACAAGGTCGTGCTTCTTACTCAATGGAGTTCTTGAAGTACAATGAAGCGCCAACCAATATTGCAACTGCAATTATTGAAGCTCGTAAAGCGAAATAATTATTTATATAAATAAGTAACACTTCCCTATTGTTAGGGAAGTGATTTAATAAAGGAACATTAAGATGTCTAAAGAAAAATTTGAACGTACAAAACCCCACGTTAACGTTGGTACAATCGGCCACGTTGACCATGGTAAAACAACTTTAACTGCAGCGATCACATCAGTATTATCTAAAAAATACGGTGGTCAAGCTCGTGCATTCGATCAAATCGATAACGCACCAGAAGAAAAAGCACGTGGTATCACCATCAATACTTCACACGTTGAATACGATACACCAACTCGTCACTACGCACACGTAGACTGCCCAGGCCATGCTGACTATGTTAAAAACATGATCACTGGTGCGGCACAAATGGACGGCGCTATCTTAGTAGTAGCAGCAACTGATGGTCCAATGCCACAAACTCGTGAGCACATTCTTTTAGGTCGTCAAGTAGGTGTACCTTACATCATCGTATTCTTAAACAAATGTGATATGGTTGATGATGAAGAATTATTAGAATTAGTTGAAATGGAAGTACGTGAACTTCTATCTCAATACGATTTCCCAGGTGACGATACACCAGTAATTCGTGGTTCAGCGCTTAAAGCGTTAGAAGGCGATGCAGCATGGGAAGACAAAATTGTAGAATTAGCAGAAGCATTAGACAGCTACATTCCAGAACCAGAGCGTGACATTGATAAACCATTCTTATTACCAATCGAAGACGTATTCTCAATCTCAGGTCGTGGTACAGTAGTAACAGGTCGTGTAGAGCGCGGTGTAATCAAAGTTGGTGAAGAAGTTGAAATCGTTGGTATCAAACCGACTACTAAAACAACTTGTACTGGTGTTGAAATGTTCCGTAAATTACTAGACGAAGGTCGTGCTGGTGAGAACGTGGGTGTATTATTACGTGGTACAAAACGTGAAGAAATCGAACGTGGTCAAGTATTAGCAAAACCAGGTTCAATCACTCCACATACAGATTTCGAATCAGAAGTGTATATTCTAAGTAAAGATGAAGGTGGTCGTCATACTCCATTCTTCAAAGGTTACCGTCCACAGTTCTACTTCCGTACAACAGACGTAACAGGTACTATTGAATTACCAGAAGGCGTAGAAATGGTAATGCCAGGTGATAACATCAAAATGACAGTATCATTAATTCACCCAATCGCAATGGCAGACGGCTTACGTTTCGCTATTCGTGAAGGTGGTCGTACTGTTGGTGCTGGTGTTGTTGCTAAGGTTATTAAATAATTTAAGCTTAACTAAAGAGCATGTTAAATGCTCTTACCAGTTCAAAAAAGGTGCACTTTGTGCACCTTTTTTATTTGCTATCTAATCAATACTGTTCGAATAACTAAAACAACTTAACTGATTTCCTCAAATTAGCTAGCGAAAATTATCATCTTTAGCTCTTTATTGGCTAAAAATACAAACAAGTATGCCATTATTTGCATAGCGAGAAATAGAATAACTAATCATATTCTCTAAAAATACAACAACTAACTAATAGCGCTAATAACCACTTGTCACCAGCCAATACAACGATTAATTGTACGAATAATATGAATGCTTAATATCGAGATAAATAATTAACGTAGAGTTAATTATCAAAAACCTGATGGTTAATCAGTATATTTAAACTACGGATACTCCACAACTATCATACTACCACATTAGCACCAGAAGAAAGAATAAATTAAAAACAATAAGATACATTACTTCTAATAATAAGATTTAATCTAATAATAAACATATTTTTTAGTTTTAATATTTATTGATGCTATCTGACAGTAATAACATTACTGTCAGATATAGTTTTAATTTCAATTAAGGTTGTCAATGTATGATTATCAACATTAAAAAATCATACAACAACATAGCATCATAATAAAAACAGAACTAAGGGGTGACACATATTGCATTTGAAAACCTAAAACCTGTAGAAGAGTATTCAACTTTTCCATTATTATTTATTAAGAATCTTCCATCATAATCACTTGCTATTATACCTGGTTGATAACTAAGAGGTAATCCATACGAAGAAACATCTCCCCATTCTGCCATTAAGCCTGCACCAATATTACGTTGGTAAAAGTTAACTGGTGCCGCCGGTAAACCACCTTGACATTCTGGTGCCTCCGACTGTGCAACTTTACAGTTTGAATTAGTAATATCTTTTATCTGTGCCACTCTATAACCTAAACGTTGGCACCAATTTTTGTGACTACTATAATTGGTCGAATTATATCCTCGATGAACAAACCATTGGCGTAAGACAAAACCATATTTTATCACTGCATTACCACTGTTATCATAACCTATTATTTCAAAAGTTTGTGGTAATTTTGGAACATGAATACCTCGAACTCTATCATTATATACTTGATTTGAGGCTTCAGGTCCATTTAAAGTTACCTTTACGAGGCCATCATCGAAAGTCATCTTAGCAGTAATACCATCATGAGTAACAGATGGCCACGTAAGTGTAGTTCCATCGATACCACCTATCTGCAAAGTGAAATATAATTTATCCATACCAGTAGTTGGCCAATTATGACTATATAACTCAGGTTCAGTTGATTGGGGCAAAAATCCCCAAAACTGCCTATAAATATTGATAGGAGCTACACGATCAGCTGAATCCATCCCTCCCACGTATAGTCTGGGCTGAAGAAAACATAATTTGGGAGGATGTTTAGGAGCAAACGAAAAGGTGTGAGAGTCAAAATCAAAATCACTACGGTTTGGAAGACCATATAAGGTACTTATAGATCCTGGATAACCCGACAAAGTTATTTTATATGGTGCAGCACAAATATCTAAAGGAGCAGTATAACGATTAACTTTCTCTGGGTATATATTTTCAATAGAAATCTTTATACCTCCGGATGAGACAATTATCGGTTCATCACCATCATCATCTCTCAAATTTCCACTCTTAGCTAATTCATCGAAACTTAATAAAGGAGCATCGAAATAACCGTGTGCACCCGTTTCTGATGCAGGCACATTTATATGAATATCAGCTAAGGTTTTATCAGCAGAAGGTAATTGAATTGGATTTTCCCATGTTGAATTATCGGTCTCAGGAGTAATTTTTCGACCATCTGATAATGTAATAGTTAATAACTCTTCTGTAGAGGTTACTTTAGTTTTGCCATCATCGAAGGTCAAATATGGTGGAGATCCATAAATAAGATTAGTGCTAATAGCTGATAATGCTTGCAAATCAAAGGTATAAAATAGGAAAATTGATACCAATAAAGCTTTTGAGAATATTTTAGCTAATAACGTTGAAAAGAGAAACTTAGAAAACATAAAGACAGTTTTTACATAATAAAATAACAAATTTAATGTGTAAAATAAGCACTTTTCCCTATGATAATCTGAAATAATACTATATTTATAAGCAAATATATTGTTATGTTCCATTTAATTATTACCTCAATCCGATGAAATAATTGAAAATCCATTTTTATTTAGTATAGTGAATAAAAAACAATCATTCTATATATCTATATCAAGAATTTTGTAAGGATTTGTAAGGATTTGTAAGGTTTTTTTTGACATTAATCATCTTTAATATTTTTTCAATTATTGCTAATATTTGTTAGAAAAATATCTTGCTGGATAAAAAATTGCTATTATTTCAAATGAGATTATTAAGTTGTTTAGTAATAATAAGATACATTATTTCTAACAATTAGATTTAATCTAATAATAAATTTATTTTTCAGTTTTAATATTTATTGAAGCTATCTGACAGTAATAATATTACTGTCAGATAGTGCTACTTAAAATGAACGTTGTGAAGGAAGTGTAAGTTGGTGAAGATAGGTTGTCTTTAAAATTGTTACCTGATTCAATTTAATTTCAATTATTTTTTGTTTACGCCAACTAGAAATTAGTCGGCTTAACGTTTCATAACGGATACCAAGCTTAGTTGCCAATTGACTGCGTGATATTGGTAACACAAAACTTATATCTTGTTTAGAAGATAACGATAAAATATAAGCCGCTAAACGCTGTTCTGCCGAACTGGATGTTAACCAATCGATGTTATTAATTTGTTCGTATAGTTTACTACTAAATTGCACTAACAAGCGTTGCATAACAATAGGATTATTCATACAAACTTGTAATACGCTATTTTTTTCAAGTAATAATAATGAGCAATTAGTTTTTGCTCGAATTGTCATCGGAAAGCGATTATGTGGCATAAACACTGCCGCAATGGCAACTAATTCATAAGGTGAAAAAATTCCAAAAACTTTTTCTTCACCTAAATAAGTATTTCTAAATACCTCGACTTCACCAGCAAGAACCAAAGAACAACCAGAAAATGGCATACCTTCATAGCTAATTAGCTCACCGGTACTAAATTCCATATAACTAGCATTTTCAAGGATCGGTATTAATGCATCAGTGGTTAGCCCATCAAACATTTTTACATTATTTAACCAAATCAAAATCTCATCTTGCGTTGGTATATTTTTGACAAATGTCATAGGGATTGCCTAATGATAACTTTAGAATGATTTCAATATAATTGATAATAATTCTTATTTCAATAAATAAAACTTTATTATTAATTGCCAATAACCATATGAAATATAATATTTTTTGTTAACAATAATAATTTAACTACTTATAACCTATATCATAAGCATTGGCCAAAATAACAATTATATTTTGTTTTGCACTTACTGAAAAACAGGAGAATCTTATGCCAAATAATACTATTCCCCCAGCACAAGAACTCAATTTAGCTTCATTAATTAAACAAACAGAGCAAGGTATTGCTAGTCGAGTGTTGGCTAAAACATCTGGTGGTAACTTAACCTTATTTGCTTTTGATAAAGGACAAGGGCTCTCTGAACATAGCGCACCATTTGATGCGATCGTTATGGTCATAGAAGGGCAATTAAATTTAATTATTGATGGCAAACTAGTTAAAGCTGAATCAGGAACGATAGTAAAAATGCCAGCTAATATCCCTCATGCTGTTGAAGCACCAATACCAGCAAAAATGCTATTAATTATGTTGAGAGAAATCACATTAAAGACTAATTAAACTAAGGATAGACAATGGAACAAATTAAAAAAGAAGCTGGCCATAAATTTCTTGCTCGTTTAGGGAAAACAAGGTTACGCCCAGGGGGAAAGAAAGCCACGGAATGGTTATTTAAACAAGCAGAATTTACGCCACAAAGTCGAGTTTTAGAAATTGCATGTAATATGGCTACGACATCTATTGATATTGCCAAACGATTTAATTGCCATATTATTGGTATTGATATGGACAAATCGGCATTAGCAAAAGCCAAACAAAATGTTATAAAAAATAATGTTAGTCAGTTAGTCGATATACAGCAAGCCGACGCATCCAAATTACCTTTCGCTGATAACAGCTTTGATGTTGTAATTAATGAAGCGATGTTAACCATGTATGCCGATAAAACGAAAGCTCGCCTACTCAACGAATATTTTCGAGTATTAAAACCAGGTGGAAAATTATTAACGCATGACATTATGTTAGACAATCCAGAAAACTCTCAAGACGTAATGGCACAGATTCATAATGCGATCAATGTTAATGCTCAGCCTATGAGTCATGATGATTGGATTAATCTTTTTTCAACTATAGGATTTATCAATATAAAATCAGAAAATGCCGCTATGACGTTAATGTCACCACGAGGTATGATTACCGATGAAGGATTTTTTGGTGCAATCAAAATTGTTGGTAATGCATTACATAAACAAAATCGACCACAATTTATCCAAATGTTTAAAACATTTAGAAAAAATAAAAAATCCCTTAATTACATTGCTATCTGTAGTGTCAAACCGAAATAATAAAAAAATTAGGTATAGCTGAATATCATGACTAAACAGTCTTTTTTTGCTATAGTGGGCGTCATTTTATTTAATTTGGATTAATGAAAAACTATGGAATCTATACCTAATTGCCCAGCTTGCCAATCTGAACACACTTACCACGATGGTACTTTTTATGTTTGTCCGGAATGTGCACACGAATGGGATCCAAATCAAGAAACTTCGACAACCGATGAATTACAAGTTAAAGATAGCAATGGCAATTTGTTAGTTGATGGCGATGATATTATTTTGATTAAAGATTTAAAATTAAAAGGCTCATCAACCGTCCTCAAAAAAGGCGCTAAAGCTAAAGGCATTCGTTTAGTAGACGGTGATCACGAAATTGATTGTAAAATCGATGGCATGAAAGTAATGCTTAAAGCCTGTTTTGTTAAAAAGGCTTAATGATTTAAAGCAACATGCAACTTTTTTAATATAAGCTAATAAATTGACTTTGTTAGCTTATATCTTTATTTTTCCAGACCAAATCCGCAACCTTTAATACAAAACCAATATTTCATCACCTATAAAAATAAATACTTCTGGTAATCTTAATTTAAATGTGGTATAAAACGCGCGCTATATTTCAGATTATTTTTATTGAAAATAATAATGAAACATCAGCATAAAATTTAATAATTAATTAACGTTATAACACACACATATCATTACTCTTTGCCGGGGTGCCTTTTACTTAAAATAATAAGGTCGGATAAAGCGGATATGTGGAGGCATAACCCCAACGTAAAAATGAGGAAATCATGACTACAGTATCAATGCGCGATATGTTACAAGCAGGTGTACACTTTGGACACCAAACTCGTTATTGGAACCCAAAAATGAAACCATTTATTTTTGGTGCTCGTAACAAAGTTCACATCATCAATCTTGAAAAAACAGTACCAATGTTCAATGAAGCATTAGCTGAATTAAACAAAGTTGCTGCGCGTAAAGGTAAAATTTTATTTGTTGGTACAAAACGTGCTGCAAGTGAAGCAATTAAACAAGCAGCTGAAAGCTGTGGACAATACTACGTTAATCACCGTTGGTTAGGTGGTATGTTGACTAACTGGAAAACAGTACGTCAATCAATCAAACGTTTAAAAGATTTAGAAACACAAGCTAATGATGGTACATTTGATAAATTAACCAAGAAAGAAGCACTTATGCGTGCTCGTGAAATGGCTAAATTAGAAAATAGCTTGGGTGGAATTAAAAATATGGGTGGCTTACCCGATGTGATTTTTGTTATTGGTGCAGACCATGAACATATCGCAATCAAAGAAGCTAACAATTTAGGTATTCCAGTCATTGCTGTTGTTGATACTAACTCAGATCCAGATGGTATTGATTACATTGTTCCTGGTAATGATGACGCAATCCGTGCAATTCAATTATATGTAAATGCAGTTGCTGAAGCAGTACGTTCAGGTCGTGAACAAAATCAATCTCCAGTATCTGAAGAAAGCTTTGTTGAAGAAGCTCCAGCAGCAGAATAATAAACTCAAATATTTTCAGGGTCGATAATATCGTCGACCCATTCTAATGAAAATCATCATAATGGTTAAATAGAGGATTTTAAAATGGCTGAAGTTACCGCTTCTATGGTAAAAGAACTGCGCGAAAGAACTGGCGCAGGTATGATGGAATGTAAAAAAGCATTAGTTGAAGCAAATGGTGATATCGATCTTGCTATCGACAACATGCGTAAATCAGGTCAAGCCAAAGCAGCTAAAAAAGCTGGTCGTGTGGCAGCTGAAGGTGTAATTATTTCTAAAATTTCAGCAGATAAAAAAGTTGGTGTTATTTTAGAAATTAACTGTGAAACTGACTTTGTTGCTAAAGATGCTGGTTTCTTAGAATTCAGTGATAAAGTAGCAACAGCTGCTTTAAATGATCAAATCACTGATATTGCAGCTTTACAAGCAAAATTTGAAGAAGAACGTACTGCATTAGTTGCTAAAATTGGTGAAAACATCGGTATCCGTCGTGTTCAACAAATCACTGGCGATGTAGTTGGTAGTTATCAACACGGTGCACGTATTGGTGTTTTAGTTGCAGCTAACAGTGGTTGTGATGAAGAATTAGTTAAACACATTGCAATGCACATTGCAGCAAGCAAACCAGAATATGTTGACCCTAGCGATGTACCTGCAGATGTGGTTGAGCATGAGCGTAATATTCAAATTGATATTGCAATGCAATCTGGTAAACCTCGTGAAATCGCAGAAAAAATGGTTGAAGGCCGTATGCGTAAATTCACTGGTGAAGTATCACTTACTGGTCAACCATTTGTAATGGATCCAAGCAAAACAGTTGGTGATTTACTTGCTGAGAAAAAAGCGACTGTTGCATCATTTATCCGCTTTGAAGTGGGTGAAGGTATCGAAAAAGTCGAAGTTGATTTTGCGGCAGAAGTGGCTGCGATGTCGAAACAATCTTAATTGTTTTATTAAAACCGCCTTCATGGCGGTTTTGTTTATCCACAAAATATTTTAAAATGATTGCCAGCTAGTTATGCTAGCTTTTTAAGTAATTAAATAACGAAATAGTGAGACTTCATATGGTAACCCCTTTCTATAAACGTATCCTTCTTAAACTTAGTGGTGAAGCGCTGCAAGGTGATGAAGGTTTTGGTATTGATCCAACCGTTCTTGATCGTATGGCACAAGAAATTAAAGAACTTATCGATATGGGAGTTCAGGTTGCTGTTGTTATTGGGGGTGGTAATCTATTTCGTGGTGCAGGACTTGCTAAAGCAGGTATGAACCGTGTTGTTGGTGACCATATGGGTATGCTTGCCACAGTAATGAACGGTCTTGCTATGCGTGATGCGTTGCACCGAATTGAAGTTAATGCCCGTTTGATGTCGGCAATTCCATTAAACGGCGTTTGTGATGATTATCGCTGGACTGAAGCAATCAGCTTGCTTAAACATGGTAAGGTCGTTATCCTTTCGGCTGGAACCGGTAACCCATTTTTCACAACTGACTCAGCAGCCTGTTTACGAGGTATTGAAATTGAAGCTGATGTGGTTTTAAAAGCAACCAAAGTTGATGGTGTTTATTCAGCCGATCCCGTAAAAGATCCTAATGCAACACTTTATAAAACACTTAATTACGAGAAAGTGTTAGATGATGAATTAAAAGTGATGGATTTAGCCGCATTTACATTAGCACGTGATCATAATCTACCAATTTGTGTGTTTAATATGAATAAACCCGGTGCATTACGTCGCGTCATTCTAGGCGAATCAGAAGGAACATTAATCAATAATCAGGCTACAGTTAGCTGCTAGTCTTATTTATTTAAAAAGGTTTTTTATTATGCTAAATGAGATTCAAAAAGAAGCGCAAGAGCGCATGGAAAAAAGTATTGATGCGTTTCAGAATCATATTTCTAAAATTAGAACTGGTCGTGCATCGCCAAGTTTATTAGATGGCATTATGGTTGAGTATTATGGTAGCCCAACACCACTTCGTCAATTAGCCAATATCGTTGCTGAAGATGCAAGAACCCTTGCAATTACAGTATTTGATAAATCATTAACACCATTAATTGAAAAAGCAATTTTAACTTCAGATTTAGGATTAAATCCGGCATCAGCGGGTACCGTTATTCGAGTTCCTCTGCCACCGCTTACTGAAGAGCGCCGTCGTGATTTAACTAAAATTGTTCGTGGTGAGGCAGAGCAAGGCCGTGTATCGATCCGTAATATCCGTCGTGATGCCAATGATCAAATCAAAGCATTATTGAAAGATAAAGAAATTTCTGAAGATGATGAACGTAAATCACAAGATTTAATTCAAAAAGCAACCGATGTTGCTATTAAAAAATTAGATGCAGTACTTGCTGAGAAAGAGAAAGAATTAATGGAATTCTAATCTATTTCAAAAATTCATAAATATCATTTTGACGCCCAGTTTTATTAAATTGGGCGTTTTTATTTATTTCTTTAATATATTAATACTAGTTGTTGTATTTCAAATTCTCATAAATTAGCGATATAATGTTATTAAAGTAACATTATTTGTTTATATTTGTTATTTTTATAACATTACTCTTTACAAATTAACAACATTAACTAGATTTAACATTAATAAAAAATTTAAGGAAACCTTTATGGATTATGCAAAGTATATTGATCATACTTTATTAGCGATGAATGCGACTGAAGATCAGATTCGAAAACTCTGTGATGAAGCAAAAGAATATCATTTTTATTCTGTCTGCGTTAATTCTGGCTATGTACCTTTAGTGGCAGAGTTATTAAAAGGTAGTGATGTAAAAGTATGTTCAGTAGTCGGTTTTCCACTTGGCGCTATGCTTACGTCAGCTAAAGCTTATGAAACAGAAATGGCTGTTAAAGCTGGTGCAGAAGAAATTGATATGGTAATCAATGTCGGTTGGCTAAAAAGCAATAATTGGAATGCAGTTAAAAATGATATCGAAGCGGTATTCAAAGCCTGCGGTTCAGTACCATTAAAAGTTATCTTAGAAACTTGCTTATTAACCAAAGAAGAAATTGTTAAAGTTTGTACAATTTGTAAAGATATTGGCGTTGCTTTTGTCAAAACATCTACCGGCTTTAGTACTTCTGGTGCAACAGTTGAAGATGTAAAATTAATGCGTGAAACGGTCGGTGAAAATATGGGCGTGAAAGCGTCTGGTGGTATTCGTGATCGTATGACTGCCGAAAAAATGGTTCAAGCTGGTGCAAATCGTTTAGGCGCAAGTGCTGGTATTGCAATCGTTTCAGGTAGCAGTACATCATCTAGCAATTACTAATCAATCATAACAATAAGTTACATATATATTATGTAGCTTATTGTTATTTAGGAAAAACAATGGAAACTCAACCACAAAAAAGAATAAATGAACTCCTTGAAATCCTAAAAAACACTGACAAAATCCATCTAAAAGCAGCGGCTGAAAAATTAGCAGTGTCAGAAATGACTATCAGGCGTGATCTTAACAATTGCCCCTCCTCATTAATTGTCTTAGGTGGCTATATTGTCAATGAAGACCGTCATTCAATCGCAAAGTATTTCGTTTCAGATCAGCAGGATAAGCAAGTTGAAGAAAAAGCTTATATTGCAAAACTTGTTAGTCAATTTATCAATGAAAACGACACAATATTTTTTGATTGTGGCACCACCATGCCTTTTATCATTAACGCAATAGATAATGATATTGCATTTACTGCTATCTGTTATTCATTAAATAGTTTATTGGCACTACAACATAAACCTAAATGTAAGATCATTTTATGCGGTGGTCAATTCCAATCAAATAATGCTATCTTTACGAGTTTACATCAATCCAACCAGTTAGATTCTATCTGTCCGAATAAAGCCTTTATTTCAGCAGCAGGTATTGATTTGCAACAAGGGGTAACTTGTTATCATTTTGAAGAATTAGATATGAAGCAACAAGCAATGAAAAAATCAGCGCAAAAAATCTTGATTGCCGATCATACTAAATTTAATCAAATAAAGCCGGCATTTATTAGTGAATTGACTTTGTTCGATCAGATAATTACTGATAAACTGCCCGATGAGCAATTTGTCTCTTTTTTTAATGAAAATAACATAAGTTTAATTTACTAATATGAAAAATATCACAATTTTAGGCTCAACTGGTTCAATAGGTTGCAGCACTTTGGCCGTTATTCGACAAAATCCAGATTTATTTAAAGCATTTGCTTTAACTGGTGGGCAGAATGTTGGCAAAATGACTGAACAATGTTTAGAATTTAGACCAAATTATGTCGCAATGGCTGATGAACAGGCGGCACAGCAACTTAGAAAAAATCTGCTTGAGCTAAAATTAAATATTGAAGTATTACATGGTCAACAAGCTATATGCGATTTAGCAGAGCTTACCGAAGTAGATATGGTAATGGCAGCTATAGTCGGGGCAGCAGGATTAAAACCAACACTTTCCGCCATAAAGAAAGGCAAACGAATTTTATTAGCAAATAAAGAATCTTTGGTAACTTGTGGTCATTTATTTATGCAGGCAGTCAAAAAGTATGGTGCACAGCTATTACCTGTTGATAGTGAACACAATGCAATCTTTCAGAGCCTACCAACAACAGTCCAACAAAATTTAGGATTTGCTAATTTAACCGATTATGGTATCACTAAAATTGTCCTAACGGGTTCTGGAGGACCATTTAGAGATTTACCACTCAATCAATTATCTAGTGTCACACCCGAACAAGCTATTGCTCATCCTAACTGGTCAATGGGTAAGAAAATCTCTGTCGATTCGGCTACCATGATGAATAAAGGACTAGAATATATTGAAGCCCGTTGGCTATTTAATGCTAGTGCTGACGAGATGGAAATTATAATTCATCCACAATCAATAATACATTCAATGGTTCGTTACCAAGATGGTAGCGTAATTGCCGAGCTCGGAATGCCTGATATGTGTACACCAATAGCCTATGCTATGTCATATCCAGATAGAATTTCCTCAACGGTCCCAGCATTAGATTTTACTAAAATTTCATCACTCACTTTTACTCAACCTGATTTTAATCGCTATCCTTGTTTAAAATTAGCGATTGATGCATTTAATCAAGGACAAGCCGCGACTACGGCACTTAATGCGGCTAATGAAATTGCTGTAGAGGCATTTCTTCAAAACAAAATCGGCTTTATGGATATTGCTAAACAGGTATCAACAGTTTTAGAAGCACTTGATTTTCCTGAACCAACCACGATTGAAGACGTATTTGCTATCGATCTATGGGCAAGACAAACCTGCGCAAAATTATAGCAATACGGCCAAAAAGTTAAGATTAATGTTCTTATATTTAAATCTTAAGAATTATCGCTAGATTGATTATTTTGCACTTGCTCACTAATTGCCTGCACAATAGCTGCCTTATGTACCTCATCGCTATAATCTTGGTTCTTTTCTGGACTAATTCCTAATTTAAAAAATAAAGCATTATCTTTATCGACTTGCGGATTAGATGTAGTTAATAACTTATCACCATAAAATATTGAATTAGCACCGGCTAAAAAAGCCAGTGCTTGCATTTGCTCATTCATTTGTTCTCTTCCTGCTGACAAGCGTATATAAGATTTAGGCATCATAATACGAGCGACAGCTAGCATTCTAATAAAATCAAATGGTTCAATATCTTTTTCATTTGCTAACGGAGTACCTTTAACCTTGACTAAATTATTAATGGGAACACTTTCTGGGTGTTCGTCTAAATTGGCAAGTTGTATCAATAAATTGGCTCGATCTCTTAAAGTTTCCCCCATACCCAAAATACCACCCGAGCAAATTTTAATACCAGCTTCTCTTACATAAGCCAATGTTTGTAAACGCTCACTGTATGTACGAGTAGTAATTATTTGCTGATAAAACTCAGGTGAAGTATCTAAATTATGATTATAAAAATCTAAACCAGCATCGGCTAATGCGTAAGCCTGTAGCTGGGATAATTGCCCCAGAGTCATGCAGGTTTCCATTCCCAGAGCTTTAACACCTTTTACCATCTCCAAGAGATAAGGCATATCGCGATTTGTTGGATGCTTCCAAGCAGCGCCCATACAAAAACGTGTAGCCCCAACAGTTTTGGCTGTTTTAGCTTCTTCTACTACTCTTTGTACTTCAAGTAATTTTTCTTTTTCTAAGCCAGTATCATGATGGATAGACTGAGGACAATATTTACAATCTTCAGGACAAGCACCGGTCTTTATTGATAACAGGGTAGAAACCTGTACTGTATTTGCATCAAAATATTGTCGATGTATGGTTTGTGCTTTGAAAATAAGATCATTGAAAGGTAATTGAAAAGTATCCATTACTTCAGACAATACCCAGTCATGACGAATGCAATTTAATGACATAGAAAATCCTTTTAACAATCAACATAAATCTGCATGCATCATAATACATAACCCTATATTGTCAACTATTTCAATATAAAATAGTTTACATTAAAAGAGCTATTTTGCTATACAAAAGTTTATTGAACTGAAAACAGATATCTTGCACATAAAGTTATTCATTCGCGAGTAAATTGATACAAGGCTCGAGCAACAAACTAGCTAATATTTTCTCATTTTATTAGTCATTTGTTTAGCGTATAAAGCAGGATTATCGCTTATAAATGATTGCAAAAATGCGCTATCAGGTAGTGCAGTTAATGCGCTTTTAATGTTTTATGTACACGACAAGGGGTGCCCATAGCAATAACATTGCTAGGTATATCACGATCAACAATGCTTCCGGCAGCAATAACACTATTATCACCAATTGTTACACCCAGTAATACAATAACATTACCGCCAATCCAAACATTATTACCAACCGTAATCGGTTTAGCAAACTCCAATCCACTACTCCTTGTTTGGCTATCAAGTGGATGACCTGAAGTATAAAAACCACAATTAGGCGCGACAAGGACATTATCACCAAATGTTACTTTAGCTGCGTCTAATATAATACAGTTAAAATTAGCAAAAAAATCCTCGCCGATTTCAATATTATAGCCGTAATCACACTGAAAGCCGGGCATTATGGTAAATTTCTGTTTCGTTTTTCCTAATAATGTCTTGAATAATCGTTGCCGTTTATCAATAGAACTTGGCGATAATTGATTTAACTGAAAACAGATATCTTGAGCATAAAGTCGTTCATTTTCAAGTTCATCGATACTAGGATCATAAAGTAGTCCTGTTAGCATTTTTTGTTTTTCTGTCATTATTTACACCATTTGTTTAGCAATTAGCGCTGGGTTATCACTAATAAAGGATTGTAAAAATGCACTATCCGGTAATGCTGCTAAAGCGCCTTTTTTAGTAGTCGCCAATGCCCCACAAGCGCTGGCTATCGTCATCATACTTTCTAACATTAATTTATCTTCCGGCATTCCCGATGAGGCAATACTACTAAGTAATCCAGCAACAAACGCATCGCCTGCACCTGTTGTATCAATACTATTAACATGGAAAGAGTCAAAACTAAACGTTTTACCTTGCCATAACACAATACTACCGTCTTTACCTTTAGTGATTAATTTAAGCGGTGTATTATAATGTTGTTGCAGTTTATTAAGTGCTACATGCCAATCTTGACTTTCCGTTAACCAAAATAGCTCTTCATCGGAAAGTTTAAGAATATCTGCATCGTGACAAAATTGGGTAATAATAGTGCGCATTTCATTTTTATCCTGCCACATTTGTTCGCGCAAATTAATATCAAAGCTAATTAAGCCATTTTTGGCAGTCAGTTTTTCAATAGCTGTTTTTAATGTTTGTCGACAGGTTGTGCCAACTAGCGCCAAAGAACAAAAATGTAAAATGTCCTGATTAAAATCCGGCAATGCTTGTTCAGATAAAAATTGATCAGCTGAAGGCGAAACAAGAAAAGTGAAACTGCGTTCACCATTATCTCCTAAATCAACTACCACAGTACTCGTTCTATGCTCATCGTCCTTTTCAAGACTTTGACAATCAACATGATGTTCACAAAAAGTTTTTTCCATAAAGTGGCCAAATGGATCATTACCGACTCGACCAATAAAAGCCGATGGTAGCCCTAACTTAGCTATCGCAATGGCAACATTCGCTGGAGCACCGCCAGCACAGGCTCGATAGTTCATTTCACCAAATGGCAATAAGTCAATAACGGCATCACCAAGAGACCATACTTTTGTATTTTTCATTTTGTCACTCATATTATTGTTAAAAAGGATTGAATGTATGTAACACGATTAATGTTATTGCACTATACTTTTCGATTAAATTAGTTAATTAATAACTAATTAATTGATATGCTGATAATCAATATTAATAATAAACTAAATCATTGATAAAAAAAATCATTGTTAACGTTAAAAATATGTGACTAGTATCACATAAATAACGTTTATTTTATTATAAGTTAACGTTAACAACTATTTTGAGGTAGTATGTAATTATATTAACTTAACTCAATTTGAACGAAGGTAATGTTATGAATACTGCAATTGATAAAGCAAACCAAGCTGTAGAAAAACTAGAACAACAAATAAATAAACAGTATTACCCTCATTTTCATTTAGCACCACTAGCGGGCTGGATGAACGATCCCAATGGATTAGTTTATTATAAAGGGCAATATCATGCCTTTTATCAACATCATCCTTATGATGAAAATTGGGGGCCTATGCATTGGGGTCATGCGGTAAGTGATGATCTGATTACATGGCGAAGATTACCTATTGCTATTGCACCCGATCATGATTATGACCAAAGCGGTTGTTTCTCTGGTTCAGCCGTAGATAATAATGGTGAACTGTGTTTAATTTACACTGGTCACATCTGGCTAAATGGTCAAGGTAATGATGAACATATTCGTGAAACCCAATGTCTTGCTACCAGTAAAGATGGTATTCATTTTGAAAAACATGGTACTGTGCTGACACCAAAAGAAGGGATTATGCATTTTCGTGATCCTAAAGTTTGGCAACAACAAGGAAAATGGTGGATGGTGGTTGGGCAACGAGAAGCCAATGACATTGGGCAAGTATTGCTTTATCGTTCTACTGACTTAAAAGATTGGATATTTGATCAAGTACTTATCAGTGATATTGATCCTAATGTTTATATGCTTGAATGTCCTGACTTTTTCCCATTGGGTGATAAATGGATCTTGATGTTTTCACCGCAAGGCATGCACGCTAAAGGTTATCAATATCGTAATCGATTCCAATCGGGTTATATTGTTGGCGATTGGCAACCTGGTAAACAATTTACCGTCATTAAATCATTCCAAGAGATGGATTTTGGTCATGATTTTTATGCACCACAATCATTTCTTGCCGCTGATGGTCGCCGAATTGTATTTGCATGGATGGATATGTGGGAGTCAAAAATGCCAAGTAAACACGATAAATGGATGGGGGCATTTACTTTACCACGTGAATTAATCTTAGACCGCCAAAACAAAGTTCGTAACCGACCAGTGAAAGAACTTGAAGCGTTGCGAGAAAAACCGCAATCATTAACCAATATCACATTAAATAATGAATTAAAAAATACCGATATAGAGTCAATTAGTTGTGAACTTAATGTTGAAATTGATTTAGCCAATAGTAATGCCGAACGTTTTGGCTTACAACTCGCGGCAACCCCAGATGGTAAACAAGCAACATTATTATATATTGACTTGCAATCTAATCGACTGGTTCTTGATCGAAGCCTTTCTGGACTTGATTTAAAAGGTTATCGCAGCATACCATTACCAAGAAACAAAAAAGTAACATTGCATATTTTTGTGGATGCATCATCAGTCGAGGTTTTCGTCAACAAAGATTTATATAGTCTTTCAAGCCGTATTTATCCAAAATTACCAGCTACACGTTTAATTAATTTATTTGCTGAAAATGGACAAGCAAGAATTAGCAAATTAGAAAGCTGGCAATTAAAATCTATTTATCAGTAATTGCTAATAAAAACCACCATAATATGGTGGTTTTTTTACTCTAGACAGATTCTCGTGCTAAATAAGGCGATGGGATATGCGTGACATTTTTCTCGCTTTGGCCATTAATGATATGTAAGGCAGCGGCTTGTCCTATTTCGTAATGAGGTAATTGCACGGTAGTTAGTGCAGGATAAAAAAGCTCACCAGTACCAACCATATTATCATAGCCAAGAACGGCGATATCCTTCGGTATATGAAACCCTTTGCTAAGTAAAAATTGATATGCAACAAAAGCGATGCGGTCATTACCGCAGATCAATACATCAAAATCAGGTTTTTTAATACAATGTTTTGCTAAGATCTCTACCGTCATCATATACTCTAACGCAAGATTATCTGGGGATATAGACGTATGATAGCTTTTGATATCCGCTAAATCATTACCTGCATCTAGCCATGCTTGTTCAACCGCTTTACGTCTAATTTTACCGGCTAAGGTATTTTCTGATAAATAGATGCAGAGTGGTTTTTTATAGCCTTTGTTGATCACGTTTTGCATAGCTTGATACTGACCAGAATAATCATCAGGAATGTAACAAGCAAGTTGTTCTGAATCACTAATACAATTGGCTAAAACTAGATTCTTACCTAATAGTTTTTCAGGTAGTTGAACTTTTCTTAATCCCATTGTGGTATAAATAATACCATTAGGTCGATAAGATAAAAGCGTATTAATCGCATGATCAGCATCTTTATCATCAAATAAATTGACGATAAATGTATTCCAACCATGTTGCTGTGCCGTTTTTTCTATTGCCTGAAGTAATTCAACTGAAAATGGTGTCGTTGCTGTTTCTAAGGCCAACACGCCAATAGCATGTGGCCCTGAATTATCACCTCGAATTTTACGTGCTGATAAGTCAGGCACATAATTTAATTCTTCAATAGCTTTCTTCACTTTTTTATAAGTTTGTTTATTTAATTTTTCAGGATTATTGATCGCTCGAGACACTGTCATTAATGAAACAGATGCCAGTTTAGCCACATCCTTTAGTGAAGCCATAGTTGGATCCTTTTACTCAGCATAAAAACAATTAATATTTAGTTAGTGTGATGATACCACAAATAAAAATGATAAAAAGTGTGAGGAAAGTAACATTTATGAAATCTGATTCTATCTATTTTATTTCAATTATGGCCATAATGTTAACATTAACATGTTAACGTTAAACTAACCAATAGAAGAGAATGAAAAATGAATATAGATATGATAAAAAATAAAAATTATTGGTTCTCATCAGGCTATCTTATTACCTTTTATGCTGCATGGTCGCTTTGGTGGTCTTTTTATGCGATTTGGCTTAAAAGCAAAATTGGATTATCTGGAGAACAATTAGGGGTTGTGTATGCAGCTAATTCGGCTGCAGCCATGTTTTTTATGATCTTTTACGGTATCATTCAAGATAAATTACAGATAGGAAAAGCGGTTGTTACTTTTCAAAGTATCATGATGATACTGATTGGCCCTTTTTTGATTTATGTTTATGAACCCCTATTAAGACAGGATTTTATATTAGGTGTTTGTATCGGCGCACCGGTATTAAGTGCGGGCTTTATATCGGGCAGTGCTTTAATTGATTCATTTATCGAGCGGATAAGTCGTTTATGTAACTTTGAATTTGGCCCAGCAAGATTTTGGGGCTCATTTGGCTATGCTGCTGCGACTTTTGTTGCCGGTATTTCATTTGGCATTGATCCACATATTAACTTTTGGCTCGCTTCTGGCGTCGCAGCTATCTATTTCATCATTAATTTATTTTTTAAACCTACACAAAAATTATCGGTAAGCAATAACACACAGCAAATAATAGTACCGAAGCCTAACATTCCAACAATCAGTGAAATATTTTCACTTTTTGCTCTTCGTAAATTTTGGCTATTTGTTGTCTTTATTATCGGTACTTTCAGTTTTTATACCATTTATGATCAGCAGCTATTCCCGAATTTTTACACCAGCTTTTTCGAAAAAGAGGAAACCGGTTATAAAATTTATGGTTATTTAAATTCATTCCAAGTTTTTCTTGAAGCAAGTTGTATGATTATTGCTCCTTATTTTATTAATAAATTAGGAGCTAAAAAATCACTATTAGTGGCGGCATTAGTGATGATTTGTCGAATAGGTTTATCAGCAAGCTTAGATAATGTCTACTTAGTCTCTTTGGTCAAACTATTTCATGCAATTGAAATTCCACTGTTTATTTTAGCTATGTTCAAATATATTGTAGCTAATTTTGATGCCAGACTTTCAGCAACACTTTATTTGGTTGGTTTTAATATTTCGTCAAATTTAGGGGTTATTGTGTTGTCAAAACCTGTGGGTAAATTATTTGATAATCATGGATATTCATCCACTTTTTATATACTTGCTAGTATCGTGCTAATCATTTCATGCATCGCGATATTTACTTTAAGTGATAATAAACAAGCAAATAATCAATAACAATTCAATAATCGAATAAAAAAATGGGAACAATCGGTTCCCATTTCACAAATTATCAGCGGTTTGTCTATTAAAGCTTGCGTCTATCCATTGTTTGCGAAACAATACCAAATATCATAACTAATGTTTAAATCTATATAGGTATTTGGCGTGAATACAAGCAAAAAAATTGTTAAACCAGCTATGTTGTGGCAAACAATTCGACAAGAAGCATCGAAGCTGGTTGAAAGTGAACCAATGTTAGCGAGTTATTTCCATGCAACACTACTTAATCATGAAAATCTTGGTAGTGCCTTAAGTTACATTTTAGCCAATAAACTTGCTACTCAAGTTGTACCTGCAATTGAAATCCGCGAGATAGCCAGACAAGCTTATCAGGCTGATGATAATATTATCCATGCCGCCATTACCGATATTCTTGCTGTGTACGTTCGTGACCCAGCCACAAATTACTATTCAACGCCATTGCTCTATTATAAAGGTTTTCTCTCATTACAAGCTTATCGAATTGCACACTGGCTTTGGAAACAAGATCGTAAATCATTAGCAACCTTCTTACAGAGTCAAATTGCCATTGTTTTTGGTGTTGATATCCATCCGGCAGCCAAAATTGGTTGTGGTGTTATGTTTGACCATGCTACAGGTATTGTCATTGGTGAAACGGTAGTGATTGAAAATGATGTCTCTATCCTACAATCAGTTACTTTAGGAGGCACCGGTAAAGAAAATGGCGATCGTCATCCGAAAATTCGTGAAGGTGTTATGATTGGTGCCCATTCGACAATATTAGGGAATATTGAAATTGGCAAAGGCGCTAAAATTGGTGCCGGTTCAGTCGTTCTAGAGCCTGTACCGAAACATACTACGGTGGCAGGTGTGCCAGCTAAAATCGTTGGTTGTCCTGACTGTGATAAACCAGCATTAAATATGGATCAAGATATCTAACTACAAAAAGAAGTGTTGTATTCCGTTGCTAACCAACAACGGAATACCATAGTTGAAAATTATGATTGAGAGTTTACATTTACATCCATCGTTGGATATGGAATGTTGATACCATTTTCAGTTAAGCCATTTTTAATATTTTCAAGCAGTTCAGCTTTTACTGACCCATAATTGGCATTGAGAGTCCAAACTAAAACATTAAAATTCATCGATGAAGCATCCAATAAATCCAAACGGATAATTGAATCTTTACTTGTTAAGATATTATTCGTTTTATTCACTGCTTGATTTAAAACTTGATAAACCTTTTGAATATCTGAATCATAACCAACATTAACGACTAAATCTAAACGTCTTTCTGGCAAACGGGTATAGTTAATAATATTAGCACTAACCACTTGCCCATTTGGAATGACAACAACTTCATTAGTTGGTGTAACAATAGTCGTTGAAAAAATTTGAATAGAATCAATCACCCCTCTTTGGTTATTAATAACCACTGTCTCACCGACTTTGAAAGGACGAAAAATAATTAAAATCACGCCAGCAGCAAAATTTGATAAAGATCCTTGTAAAGCTAAACCGACAGCTAATCCGGCAGCACCTATCACGGCAACAATTGATGCTGTTTGGACACCTAATTGTCCCAGTACAGCAACTAAAGTCATTACAATAATGGCGTAATAGGATAAAGAACTGACAAATTTAACTACAGTTGGATCAACGTGACGATTAGTTAATATTCTTCTTAGCTGACGAGCAACAAATTTAGCAATTGTTCGGCCAATAATAAAAATAAGAATGGCAAAACAAAAATGCGCTACATAACTTAATACTACCCCATCATATTTTTCTATAAAGAATAGAATCTGATTGGTTATATTTTCAAAATTCATGAAATTATCCTCTGTAATAATAACAGAAATAGTTAGAACAATAATTGTTAGTAAGTCGAGTTAAACTAACTGTTTTGCTAATAAAGCCCAACGGGTTTCAAAGTTTGTTGTAGGTAGATACTTAAAACCTGAACGAGAATAACGCGCCATCATTCCTTCACAAAATGCAAGCAATTGACTAGCTAAAATACGTTCATCAGTATTAAAAGCAATACCTTCGCGAATTTTTCTTTCTCGTATGACTTGCTTTATCTGAGTTTCGATTCGTTCAAATAATTGACTAATTCGATCTTGTAACTGTTCTTGTTCAAACATTAAGGCATGCCCAGTCATGATACGAGTCAGGCCAGGATTTTTTTCAGAAAAACCAAGTATTAAGGCTAAAATAAGTTGCAGTCGAGCAAAGGTATTTGGTTCATCTTGCATAATCACATTAATACGAGAAAGCAAAATATCTTCAATATAAACAATTAAGCTCTCAAACATTTTCGTCTTACTAGGAAAATGTCGATACAATGCTGCTTCAGAAACACCAACCGTTGCGGCTAACTTAGCTGTTGTTATTCGTTGCGTACCTTCATTAGATTCAAGCATAGCTGCCAATGCTTGCAGAATATCTTCTTTACGATTTTTATTTTTGCTACTCACGATTATTTCTTACCTGAATGCCCAAATCCACCTTCACCGCGTGTTGATTCAACAAATTCATCAACAATATTAAATTCTGCTTGTACCACAGGTACAATAATTAATTGCGCAATACGATCACCAGCTTCAATAATAAATGGAGTTTGGCTACGGTTCCAAACTGGTACAAATAGCTGACCTTGATAATCAGAATCGATTAAACCAACTAAATTACCAAGAACTATACCATTTTTTGAACCAAGTCCTGAACGAGGTAACACTAATGCAGCTAAGCTAGGATCAGCAATATGCATAGATAAACCAGTTGGAGTTAAAATCGTTTCGCCTGGTTTGATTTCGGTAGTTTTATCAAACATTGCTCTTAAATCGATACCTGCTGAACCTTCGGTTGCATAAGTTGGCAGTGGAAACTCATTACCTAAACGTCTATCTAATACTTTAATATCAATTTTTCTTTTCATCATGACTCGCTTTATATCGTGTTATAACTGCTTGAAGTAACTGTTTTGCTAATTGTTGTTTACTGCTTAATGGTAACGTTTGTTCGCCATTTTGCCAATAAAGTGTTAATGCATTTTGATCAGAGTTAAAACCTATATTATGGTCCGATACATCATTAGCACAAATCAGATCTAAATTTTTTGTAGTTAATTTTTTAAGGGCATAGGTCTTTACATCATTCGTTTCAGCGGCAAAACCAACGACAAATGGACGGTGTTCTTTTAATCCAGCTATACTGGCAACAATATCCGGATTTTTAACTAATTTAATCACAAGTTCATTGCTATCATCAGTTTTTTTAATTTTATTTTTAGCAATAGTCTCTGCTCGATAATCGGCAACAGCCGCACAAGAGATAAAAATTGCAGATTTTTCTGCCAAAACCAATGCTTCATCATACATCTGTTTAGCACTTTTTACATTAATGCGATTAACATTGTTAGGTGTTGTTAAATTAACTGGACCACTAATTAAGTTTACTGTTGCCCCCATTTCGGCCGCCGCTTTTGCAATGGCAAAACCCATTTTACCAGAACTATAATTACTGATATAACGGACTGGATCAAGCTCTTCAATGGTAGGACCAGCTGTGACGGTAATGGTGGTTCCCGCGAGTTCAGAATTAGCTAAAAAATAGTTATTAATACTTTCAACAATAGTTGTCGGTTCAACCATGCGACCAGGACCAATGTCACCACACGCTTGAAAACCCTCATCTGGACCTAAAACTAATGTATTGCGTGATTCTAATGTCGCTAAATTTTGCTGCGTTGCGGCAGCTTTATACATCTGTTGATTCATCGCTGGTGCGATGACAATTTTGGCTGGCGTTGCAAGGCACATCGTCGATAACAGGTCATCGGCAATACCATTTGCCATCTTAGCAATGATATTCGCTGTAGCCGGAGCAATTAATACTAAATCAGCCCATTTAGCTAATTCAATATGGCTCATTGAGAGTTCAGCAGTAGGATCGAATAACTCTTTTGAAACTGCATTACCAGACACCGCTTGTAAAGTCATTGGTGCGACAAAATGGCTAGCGGACTCAGTCAACACAACTCGTACTTGTGCACCAGACTTTTTTAAATGGCGGACAAGATCTGGACATTTATAAGCAGCAATGCCACCCGTTATGCCTAATAAAATATTTTTACCAGATAAGCTCATAATTCTAGCTATCCTCAGTCCAAAATTAAAGTCGTTATATTACCATAATTAAATTAGATAATAAGTAACTCTTTCGCATTGGCTAATGTCGCATCTGTAATTTTATCGCCGCCCAATAACCTAGCTAACTCATTTAAGCGACCATTTTTATCTAATCTTTGCATATCAGTCGCTGTCTGTTTGCCATTGGTTTGTTTACTTACAAAGTAATGTTGATTAGCTTGACCCGCTACTTGTGGCAAATGTGTCACAGTAATAACTTGAGTTGATTCACCTAGTTGTCTTAATAACTGTCCCACCTTAGCGGCAGTAGGTCCGCTAATACCAACATCAATTTCATCAAAAATCAGTACCGGTGTATCCATTTTTTGCGCTGTTAAAACTTGTATAGCCAAAGCAATACGAGATAATTCACCGCCAGATGCGACTTTTGCTAAAGGTTGTGCAATTTGTCCTGCATTGGTACTAACTAAAAAGGACACCTGATCTGCACCATCTTCATTCAAGCGGTTTTCATCGAATGTTATATCAATACTGAAATTACCATTTGGCATAGATAGTTCATGCATAGTAGCCGATACTTTTTTAGCTAGTGTTTTGCTAGCTGTTAAGCGTTTTTGGTGTAATTTAGTTGCTAATTCTACAGCAATTTGTTGATATTTTTTGATCTGATCTTTTAACTGTTCACCTTGTTCATCTTGCTGATTAATCTGTTTAAATTCATTAAGTAAACTCTGATGTAATTCAGGTAATGCTTCCGGTGACACATGGTGCTTACGTGCCAAAGCAATCTGTTTTGATAAGCGTTGTTCAAGTTGCATCACTCTTGCCGGATCCAACTCTAAACTTTCACTATAATGACGTAATTCATAGCAAGCTTCTTTAATTTGGATAGTGGCTTCTTCTAGCATTGCCGAAACATTATTTAAGGATGGATCTAATGCAGCTAAATCATTAATAATATGTTTAACACTATTAAGCATATTACTTACATTGTACTCATCAGCTTCGTCGAGTAACATTATCGATTGTTGACTAAGGTTAATTAGCTGTTCACTATTGGCTAACTTCTTATATTCCTCATCAATTTGTTGATATTCCCCTTCAATCGGCGAAAATTCATTTAATTCTTTTAACTGATATTGCAATAATTGAACATGTGCATCACGTTCTTGTTTTGAGGATTGATATTGTTGATAAGCTTGGCTAGCCGTTTTCCATTGCTTATAGGCCTGTTGCATTTGCGATAATAAGTTCGGTTCATGCATATAGTGATTAAGTAATATTTGTTGATAATCACTTTTTAACAAACGCTGATGTTCATGTTGGCCATGAATTTGAATTAGCATTTGTCCTAAATCTTTTAATTGTGAAATTGGTACAGCTCGCCCATTAATAAATGCTTTAGAACGCCCATCTTGATTGATGACTCGTCGTAAAATACAGTCATTACCTTCATCAAGTTGATTTTCAGTTAACCATGCATATGCCGCTGGTGTGTCATCAAGGATAAAACTAGCTGAAATATCTACTCGTTCTGCACCATTACGAATGGCAGAGGCATCTGAACGATTACCTAAACATAGTCCTAAAGCATCAATCGCAATCGATTTACCGGCCCCAGTTTCCCCTGTAATTGCGGTCATCCCTGTTGTAAAATCAACTAACAACTGATCGACAATAGCAAAATTATTAATAGTAAGTTGAGTTATCATAATAATTAAATAAACACATGCAGCTGATTAAAATTAGTACAAGTATACCAACAAAAACACTGTAAATAAATACAGCTTTTTAAATAAAATTACGATTTAATTTTATTATTTTAACTAGAATTACGTTGCTATCTTGATTTTACCTTACTTGCAAAACTGATTCTTTCGCTTAATAATTAAGCAAATCGATAAAAGGGGGTCGTCAATTGATAAGAAAAAAATAAACCATTGATAACAACTGAATCAATGGTTTTGACCAATCATTAGTTTATATATAAGTTGATGTTATAGTTAGTTAATATAATGAACTAATCACTTCATAAATTAGTTGTAAATTTAATATCACTAACGAAATAGTTGCTATCCAGCCTAAAATAGTAGTTAACTTACGGTTAACAAACTCCTGCATAATTTTTTTATTTGAAGTGACCCAAATTAAAGGCACCATGGATATCGGTAAAGCGATGCTCAAAAATACTTGAGTATAAATTAATAAATTTTCGACAATATTTTCTCTATCTCCCCAAATATAAATACATAAAATAACCGGAGTCACCGCCAATCCACGACTAATTATTCGTCTTGCCCAAAGAGGAATCGATAAATTGATAAATCCCTCCATAACGATTTGCCCTGTCAATGTACCCGTAATTGTTGCATTTTGACCGGATGCCAGTAATGCCACAGCAAATAAAGTAGCCATAACTGAACTCGCTACTGGCCCCACCATATGTGGGTCTTTCAAAGCATCATATAGCTGTGTAAATCGACCAAGATCATCGGGATTATTGCCATAAAAAAGGGCAGCACCAAGAATCAATAATAGACAATTGATGATGAACGAAAAGGATAACTGTATATTGGAATCAATGGTGGCATATTTAATTGCATCTTTTAGACTAGTTCGATTCTTTCTGTCATATTTTCTGGTTTGAACGATAGAAGAGTGTAGATATAAATTATGTGGCATAACAGTTGCACCAACAATGCCCAGCGCAATAACCAATGCTGAATCATGGCCTTTGATTGAGGCAGTAAAAATATCTGTTCGAGGAATAAAACCATTTATAATGTCACTGAATTCTGGAGATGCCCTTAACACTTCATAAGTGAAGATAATAAATATTGTCGCAATTAAACAAAAAACGATAGCTTCTATTTTTCTAAAACCAAAACGCATTAGAATTAACAAAATAACCACATCAAATACCGTTAATAAAACCCCAATTAATAATGGAATATCAAATAATAGGTTTAAGGCAACAGCACTACCAATTACTTCTGCAATTTCTGTGGCAATAATAGCTAATTCAGTGGATATCCATAAACAAAAAGCCACTTTTCTACCAACCATCGATTTAGTTGCTTGAGCAAGATCCATGCCTGTAACGATGCCTATTTTTACACACATCGCTTGTAACAACATGGCTATCAGGCTAGAAATTAATATTACTGATAATAGTAAATAACTATAAAGAGCCCCACCTTGAATTGAGGTTATCCAATTCCCAGGATCCATATAACCAACAGCAACTAAAGCCCCTGGTCCAGAAAAAGCCCACAGTTTGCGAAAAAAACCAGCATTAGGGTTGGGAATATGAACCGTATTATTAATCTCTTCAAGACTTACTGTAGATATTTTTAACATAATTAAAACCTCTAAATGGATATATCGGCATTATACATGATAATGAGAATCATTATCAATTAATAACAACTCATTTATGGTTATTTTTAAAAATTATGATGATAATGTGTATTATTTATATTTAAGCGTGTATATTATTTATTCAAGATTAGTTTATATAGGTATGGCTATGCCTATTATGACTGATTAAAGATACAGAAGTCCATCCCAAATCGTTATCAAAAAACTAAATAATATCGTTTTAGGTAACCGATTATTTTATAAAACAATCAGCAGTGTTAAGTGGCAGTAAACTGATCTAAATTATTGTCTATTCTCGTTTGAAAATCTATTTAATATAGTAAGGAATAAGTCACATGTTTGGAAATAAAACAAATCGTCAAATTATCATCTGGACAACAATTATTGGTGGTTTTATAAGTTCATTAGTAAAGTGGGGATCTGAAGTTAATATGCCCCCTCGAGTTCCTGGTGAAATTTCGCCACCAGCGGCACATATTGATGCTTGGCTTGGTTGGTTAGGCATCAATTCTCACTCGCTTGATTATATTTATCAAGGAACCAATGTTTTAGGTGCAGTCACTCTTTATCACTGGTTATTCAGTTTCGCTTTTGCTTTTGTTTATGTATTTATTGCTTATTTTTGGAATAAAATCCGACTTTGGTATGGGGCGTTTTATGGTCTAATTATTACCGTTGTCATGCACGGATTTTTAATTCCTTTATTAGGTTTCCGCCATCCTGCTTACGCACCAGAAGGAACAATTGGTTGGTTGTGGAATTTAAATGGCTATGAATTATGGAGTGAAATTCTAGGCCATATTTATTGGGGTGTTTCTATCGAGATCTGTATGATTGCAGTTCTAGCGCACTTTTCCAGACCAATCCGAGGCGAATGGCAAAAATAAATATTGTTTGCTCCCCTTCTATCCCAATCAAGATAGGAGGGTTTTGAATCTTAACTATATAAATTAATTATTAATCATATTTGTAAAATATTTAGATTAATCTTCTCTACTCTTTCCGCCTTTATATCACTAAGTTGTCGCTCAAGCCAGTGTGATTGACGAGCTTCCTTTGTCTTTTCCACCATGAAATTGTTTACCGGAATAAAAATAATAACCGCATACAATAAGCCAACCGCAAGATAATCAAACCAATGTTTACGTGACTTAAATAGGCAATACAGAATATTGACATTACAGTTAAAAAAGAAAAAAACGATAATAAAAAAGTTCAAAATCGACTGAGCAGTCACAACACCAAGATGGTCATTACCTAATGATGGACAGATCAATGTAAGTTCAAGAAAGTAAATTAAATAAAGAATAATACACATAGTAACTATTATTGATCATGTTCTAAAATTTATTATTATCTTATATGCCGTTATTAAATAAATATATCTAATTTTAATTTAGATAAAAATGCTAGATTATTTTGTTATAGTTAAAAACTATATCAATCCATAAAAAACTATAATTATTCAATAACAATTTTTTTTGTTATCTTTTTATCTACTAAAGAACTGCGATGAAATGAAAGGAAAATAAAATGAATACTGCTGTTATTGGATATCCACGTGTTGGTAAGCTTCGTGAATTAAAATTTGCTACCGAAGCTTATTTTAAAGGAAACAAAACTCAAGCTGAACTATTAAGTGAAGCAAAAGCGCTACGTGCAGAACATTTAAATCAACAAGCTGCTCAAAAAATAGCATTTATATCATCAAATGACTTCTCATTTTATGATGCAGTTCTCGACACAGCATGTTTACTAAATGTTGTACCAAAACGTTATCAAGATTTAGGTTTACCTGAACTCGATCGTTATTTTGCTATGGCTCGTGGTTATCAAGGCGATAAAGGTGATGTTCGCGCATTAGCTATGAAAAAATGGTTCAATACCAATTATCACTATCTTGTTCCTGAAATCGAAGATTCACTAGAAATAAAAATTGCCAGTAGCAAACCATTTGATGAATACCAAGAAGCAAAAGAACTCGGCATTCAAACTAAACCTGTTGTCATTGGTGCTTTAACCTTTTTCAAATTAGCTCAATACTTAGGTAGTAAGCAATTAGTTGATTTTAAAGCTGATATTATTAAAGCTTATCAAGAAATCATTCAAAAATTCACTGATCTTGGCACTGATTGGATTCAAATTGACGAACCAATTTTAGTGACTGATCTTACTCAACAAGATATCGAGTTATTTAACGAAATTTATCAAGCTATTTTATCTGTTAAAGGTAAAACTAAAGTCGTATTACAAACTTATTTTGGTGATGTACGTGACTGTTATAAAGAACTTGTTGCATTACCTTTTGATGGTGTTGGTCTTGATTTTGTTGAAGGTAAACAAACTTTAGCCTTACTTGAAAATAATGGCTTCCCTGCTGAAAAAGTATTATTTGCAGGTGTCGTTAATGGTAAAAATATTTGGAAAAATGATTACAAAAAAACTTTAACTTTATTAGCTAAAATTAAACAAAAAGCTGCAAACGTTGTGGTGAATACTTCATGCTCATTATTGCATGTACCTTATACATTACAAAATGAGACTAAATTAACTATTCAACAACGTGCTTATTTTGCTTTCGCTCAGGAAAAACTACAAGAGCTTGCTGAATTAGGCCAATTACTTAATGAAGCAAATCCAGATAATAATGCTGCTTATAAAGCGAACCAAACACTCTTTACCCGTGAGCGTGAAGGAGCTAACCAAGTAGTTCGTCAAAAAGTAGCAGCATTAAAAGAGTCTGATTTTACTCGTTTACCTGAGTTTTCAGTGCGTGAAGCTGAGCAGAAAAAAGCCTTTAATCTGCCATTATTACCGACTACAACAATTGGTTCATTCCCACAAACCCCAGATGTTCGTTTAAATCGAGCTAAATTTAAAAAGGGTGAAATTTGTTTAAATGAATATACCGAATTTAATAAACAAAAAATTGCTGAATGTATCAAACTGCAAGAAGAGATCGGTATTGATGTATTAGTTCACGGTGAATTTGAACGTAATGACATGGTGGAATACTTCGGTGAAAGCTTAAACGGATTCGTATTTACTGAAAAAGCGTGGGTACAATCTTATGGTACACGTTGCGTTAAGCCACCAATTGTTTGGGGTGATATTTCACGTTCAAAACCAATTACTGTTGAATATTCAAAATATGCACAAAGTTTAACTGATAAACCAGTTAAAGGCATGTTAACCGGCCCTGTGACTATCTTAAACTGGTCATTCCCTCGTGAAGATATCTCACAAAAAGAATCGGTATTCCAAATTGGTTTAGCGATCAGTGATGAAGTATTAGATCTTGAAGCGGCTGGTATCAAAGTCATTCAAATTGATGAAGCAGCATTAAAAGAAAAATTACCATTACGTAAAGCTGATTGGAATAGTGAATATCTAGATTGGGCAATTCCAGCGTTTAGATTGGTTCACAGCAAAGTACAAGCTGATACACAAATTCATACTCATATGTGTTATAGCGAATTTGCTGACATCATTAAAGATATCGATGCGATGGATGCTGATGTTATCTCATTTGAAGCATCACGCTCAAATCTACAATTAATTGATGTGCTTAAAGCTAATAACTTTAAAACAGAAGTGGGACCTGGTGTGTATGACATCCACTCACCACGCGTACCACCAGTAGCTGAAATCAAAGCAACTATTGAAAAATTATTAGCCAAAATTGATAACCAAAAATTGTGGATTAATCCAGACTGTGGTTTAAAAACTCGAGGTGAAAAAGAAGTAGTTGAAAGCTTAGAACACCTAGTTCAAGCAACCTTAGAAGTGAGAAAGACACTTAATTAACACTGTTTTTTATAAAGTTAATTAGCTTTGTCTGTCTTAATTACCGCCGCCTTTATAGGCGGCGGTAATGTCAGTAGAGTAAAAAAGATAGCAAGAATGGATGGTACCAATGAAAACAAATTTATTATTTAACCAAAAAACAGTATTTTCCTTTGAGGTTTTTCCACCTAAAAAAACGTCACCATTAGAGACAATTTATAGCACATTACGCGAATTAGGTTATTTTAAACCTGACTTTATTAGTGTCACTTATGGTGCCGGTGGTAGCTTAAATGGCCAAACTACAATTGATATTGCACATGCGGTTAAACATACTTATGGTATTGAAAGTGTCGCCCATTTACCAGGGATCAACTTCGACAAAGCCGAAATGCTAAAAATTCTTCATGACCTCAAATGTGCCGGAATTGATAATGTTTTAGCATTACGTGGTGATATCAGTCCCAATGTACCACCAAAAGATGATTTTCGTTTTGCTAGCGAATTAGTCACCTTTATTAAAGAAAATGGTGATTTTAATGTTATTGGCGCATGCTATCCAGAAGGGCATCTTGAAGCAACGACGCTTAAACAAGATTTAATCCATCTAAAAGAAAAAGTAAATGCCGGTACCGATCAGCTAATTTCACAACTATTTTTTGATAATGATTATTTTTATGCTTTTTTAGATAAAGCACATGACATGGATATTAATGTACCAATTGAAGCAGGTATTATGCCCGTTACCAATAAAAATCAGATTGAACGCATGGTTTCAATGTGTGGCGTAAATTTACCTAAAAAGTTCAAACAGATGATGGAAAAATATGAACATCACCCTGATGCATTTCGTGATGCTGGTATTGCTTATGCTATCGATCAGATTGTTGATTTAGTCTCACAAAATGTTGATGGCATCCATTTATACACAATGAACAATAGTTACATTGCTAGACGTATTAGCGAAGCAGTATCAACATTACTTGCTGTGCCAAAATCTGCATAATGATTAGTAATAAATAAAAGTGGGGAAAGATTTGGAGAAATTGGTTGCGGGGGCTGGATTTGAACCAACGACCTTCGGGTTATGAGCCCGACGAGCTACCAAGCTGCTCCACCCCGCGTCAAAGAGGTGGCTATATTATATCAATAAAATAATAAAGCAATACCTTACTAGTCTAACTGTCCTTTTTTTATACATTCCTTAACAAATAAAGACAATTTATATACTAGACGGTATACACTCCTCAATATTTTTTACAGCCAAACTTATTCTAGTTGATTATTCATTATGCTAATATTTAACCAATTAGCAAAATCATTAATTGGAAAAAGGAAAAAATATGTCTACTCAATATCATGGATCTTGTTTATGCGGAAAAGTAAAATTAGCGGTTCCGTTTGCTAATACACATTTAAGTGCATGTCATTGCCAAACTTGCCGTAAATGGAGTGCTGGGCCATTAATGACATTAGCACATAGTGGCGATATAACGATAGAAGGGCAAGAGAACATTAGTCATTTTAATTCATCACAATGGGCAGAAAGAACATTTTGCAAAGAGTGTGGTTCACATCTTTATTATCGTTTAAAAGATACACAAAATTACTATTTTGCTGCTTGGATCTTTGATGATATTAAAGATTTAGAATTTACTGCAGAAGTGTTTATCGATAAGAAACCAATTTGTTATGCTTTCGCTAATCCTACTCACAAACTAACCGAAGCGGATATCTTAGCGATGGTTGAAGCCAAGAGTTAAAAAATAAATTATGATCAATCAAAAAAGACGAGCTATAGCTCGTCTTTTTGCTTATTGATAAAGTGCCTGTAACGGTATCACACTATCAGCAGGATCGTAATCCAAAGCTGCTGTCGTAGCATAAGCTGCATTCATAGTCGTATCGTAATGGACTTTATATTGGATAGCACTACGGCGTAGGATTTTAGATGCTTCAATAGCTGCACGACCTGAGGTTGTGTTAAGAATATAACTGTACTCGCCATTTTTAATATGATCATGGATATTTGGCCGACCTTCATTCTCTTTTTTAACGATTTGACAGCTGATACCAGCTTGTTGTAACAGTTTGGCCGTACCCAAGGTTGCATCAATCGTAAAACCATGCGCAATTAAACGTTTAGCTACTTCTAATAGTCTTGATTTATCTTGTTCACGAACTGAAAGTAATGCTTTACCCGATTTTTTCATGTTAGATAAACTACCAAGTTGTGCTTTAGCAAAAGCTTCGGCAAACGTTTTACCAATTCCCATGACTTCACCGGTTGAGCGCATTTCAGGGCCTAAAATAGGATCGACACCACTAAACTTATTAAATGGTAATACCACTTCTTTAACTGAGTAATAAGGAGGCAGCACTTCTTTAGTCACATTCTGTTGTGCCAGCAATTTTCCTGTCATCACCCGAGCTGCAATTTTGGCCAATGGTAACCCTGTGGCTTTCGAGACAAAAGGTACCGTTCGTGCAGCCCGAGGATTAATTTCAATCAGA
Source organism: Gilliamella sp. W8145 (assembly GCF_016101145.1). Taxonomy (NCBI): domain Bacteria; kingdom Pseudomonadati; phylum Pseudomonadota; class Gammaproteobacteria; order Orbales; family Orbaceae; genus Gilliamella; species Gilliamella sp. W8145. Next base: position 176,484 of record NZ_JACFRC010000003.1, on the reverse strand, counting down.
TAAACTTGATTATCTTTTACGGCAAACTGTCCATTCATTAAACCTTTTACGTTTAACTCGAATGCTAACTGTTTAGCTTGTTTACGCAGTTCAGCTAGAATTTCAGGACTTAATGTATACGTTGGTAGCGAACAAGCGGAATCGCCAGAGTGAATACCAGCTTGTTCAATATGTTCCATAATGCCACCAATAATAATTTGTTCACCATCAGCAATGACATCAATATCCACCTCGATTGCATCATCTAAAAAGTGATCAAGTAGTACAGGCGCATTATTTGACTCACTCACCGCATTTTTAAAATAACGGCATAAATCTTGTTCATTGTAAACAATTTCCATTGCTCGACCGCCTAATACGTAAGAAGGACGAACCACTAATGGATAACCAATTTGCTCAGCTTTAATCACTGCTTCATCGAGATCTGTGACAGTAGCATTTACAGGTTGTTTTAACTGCAACTTATCAACGATAGCTTGGAAACGTTTGCGATCTTCAGCTTTATCAATAGCATCAGGTGACGTACCAATAATCGGTACGCCTGCTTGTTCAAGTGCTCGGGCAAGTTTAAGCGGCGTTTGACCGCCATACTGCACGATTACCCCATCAGGTTTTTCAACATAAGCTATTTCAAGTACATCCTCAAGAGTAACTGGCTCAAAATACAGACGATCCGAAGTATCGTAATCGGTTGAAACAGTTTCTGGATTACAATTTACCATAATGGTTTCAAAACCATCTTCACGTAAAGCCAATGCAGCATGCACACAGCAATAATCAAATTCAATGCCTTGACCAATTCGATTAGGCCCACCGCCCAAAATCATAATCTTTTTACGATTAAATTGTGGTTGTGCTTCACACTCTTGCTCATATGTTGAGTAAAGATAGGCTGTATCGGTTGAAAATTCAGCAGCACAAGTATCCACTCGTTTATAAACTGAGTGAATATCATATTGCCAACGTAGATCTCGCACTATTTGTTCTTGGCAACCTAGGAGTTTGGCGATACGAAGATCGGAAAATCCTTTGCGCTTAAGCTGCCATAATGCCTCTTGATCAAGATCTTCAATCGTTTGCTGTTTTAAGCGATTTTCTATTTGGACTAACTCTTCAATTTGTACTAAGAACCAACGATCAATATGGGTTAATAAAAAGATTTCATCCAGCGTGAAACCAGCACGAAACGCATCAGCTAGATACCAAATACGCTCACTACCAGCTTCCTGTAATTCATAACGAATTTTAGTTAGATTCTTTTCATCACTATAATCATCGATTTTTTCGTCCAACCCACTGGCACCAACTTCTAGACCTCGAAGTGCTTTTTGCATGGATTCTTGGAATGTTCGGCCAATGGCCATCACTTCACCAACTGATTTCATTTGAGTAGTTAAGCGATCATTACAGCCAGCAAATTTTTCAAAATTAAACCGTGGGATCTTAGTAACGACATAATCAATAGTAGGTTCGAAAGAAGCAGGTGTTTTTCCACCAGTAATATCATTGCAGAGTTCATCAAGTGTATAACCAACCGCTAATTTAGCCGCGATCTTAGCAATAGGAAAACCCGTTGCTTTAGATGCTAATGCTGAAGAACGCGATACCCGAGGATTCATTTCTATCACAATTAATCGACCTGTTTTTGGGTCAACCGAAAATTGAACATTTGAACCACCAGTTTCAACGCCTATCTCACGTAATACCGCAATTGAGGCATTACGCATAATTTGATACTCTTTATCTGTTAAGGTTTGTGCCGGTGCAACCGTGATTGAGTCGCCAGTGTGGATCCCCATAGGATCGAAATTTTCAATCGAACAAACAATAATACAATTATCGTTTTTATCCCGCACGACCTCCATTTCATACTCTTTCCATCCAATCAATGATTCATCAATAAGTAATTCATTAGTCGGTGATAAATCAAGTCCTCGAGTACATATTTCCTCAAATTCTTCTTGATTGTAAGCTATACCGCCACCGGTTCCCCCCATTGTAAAAGAAGGACGAATAATACAAGGAAAGCCGACTTGTTCTAATACCGCATAAGCTTCTGTTAATGAGTGAGCAATACCAGAACGAGCTGTATCAAGACCAATTTTTTTCATCGCCTGATCAAAGCGTTTGCGATCTTCCGCTTTATCAATCGCATCGGCAGTAGCACCAATCATTTCAACATTAAACTCTTTTAATACACCCTGTTTTTCAAGCTCTAATGCACAATTTAATGCCGTTTGCCCGCCCATTGTCGGTAAAATGGCATCAGGTCGCTCTTTCTCGATAATTTTGCGCACACATGTCCAGTGGATAGGTTCAATATAGGTAGCATCAGCCATTTCTGAATCGGTCATAATGGTTGCGGGATTCGAGTTAACTAAAATGACTCGATAGCCCTCTTCACGTAATGCTTTACATGCCTGAGCACCGGAATAATCAAATTCACAAGCTTGACCGATAACGATTGGCCCTGCGCCAATAATTAGAATACTTTTAATATCTGTTCGCTTAGCCATGTTATTGCTCCTGCTTATAAATTTTAATTAATTCAATAAAGTGATCAAAAAGTGGCGCAGCATCATGAGGCCCGGGACTTGCCTCTGGATGGCCCTGAAAACTAAATGCTGGTTTTTGATTGTGATGAATACCTTGTAATGAACCATCGAATAACGATTTATGTGTAGCTCGTAAATGATTAGGTAAGGAATTTTCATCGACAGCAAAGCCATGATTTTGCGCAGTAATCATTACCCTATTATTTTCCAGATCTTTAACTGGATGGTTACCACCATGGTGACCAAATTTCATTTTAATCGTTTTAGCACCACAGGCTAGCGCTAACAATTGGTGTCCCAAACAGATACCAAAAACAGGAATATCGGTAGTCAGAAACTGCTTAATCGCGTCAATAGCATAAGTACAAGGCGCCGGATCTCCTGGGCCATTTGATAAAAAGATACCATCCGGATTTAATGCCAGTACTTCATCTGCTGGCGTTTTAGCGGGAACAACAGTTAACTTACATCCACGCGCAACTAACATCCTTAAAATATTTTGTTTAACACCAAAGTCATAAGCAACAACATGGTAAGGTAGTTCACTTTCTGTTTTTGGGATTGGATACTCTTGTTGAATTGTCCATATACTGCTGGTCCATGTATAACTTTTACTGCACGTCACATCTTGAGCCAGATCTAAACCACTTAAACCCTTATAATCTACTGCCTGCTGTTTGGCATTTTCTGCTTTATCAAGTAAGGTCTGTTTATCATTTGCGGTAATAATCACGCCATGTTGTGCCCCTTTTTCACGTAAAATACGTGTTAAACGACGTGTATCAATATCTGCTATTGCAATCACATTATGTTTTTTTAAATAACTTGAAAGATCCATTTCGCTGCGATAATTACTTACGATTAATGGTAAATCTCGAATAATCAATCCTTTTGCATAAACTTGCGTTGATTCGGCATCAGCACTATTGGTACCAACATTACCAATATGCGGATACGTTAATGTCACTATTTGTTCACAATATGAAGGATCAGTAAGAATTTCTTGATACCCTGTCATAGAAGTATTAAATACAACTTCACCAACAGTTTGGCCTTCAGCACCAATTGATTTACCAATAAATTGTGAACCATCTTGTAAAATAAGGAGGGCATAAGTTTGCATGATTAAACGACCTTTTGATTAAAAAATCAATAATTATGAATAAAAATTCAATTAATTGTTTTCTAAAGAGACAATATTTGGCCATTTTATTACAATTTTTTAAACAAAAAAAGCGATATTATAAAAAATAATTAAACAATAAAGTCTAATTTTTTAGACTATTCCATAATTTAACACCAATATCACATAAATATGAAATGTTTAACTTGAAATTGCATAATTATTCAAATAAAATCTTAATAATTTTTTACGGCTATTAGGAGCTCTGTATGCACGGTTTTTATCAACGTCATTTTTTACGTTTACTTGACTTTACTCCAGCAGAAATCAATCAATTGATTAATCTAGCTATTGAATTAAAAAAAGCCAAAAAACAAGGTACCGAAAAACAACATTTAGTCGGTAAAAATATTGCGCTTATTTTTGAAAAAGACTCAACTCGCACTCGTTGTGCATTTGAAGTTGGTGCATTTGATCAAGGTGCACAAGTTACCTATTTAGGGCCAAGTGGCAGCCAAATTGGACACAAAGAATCAATTGCGGACACGGCTCGAGTATTAGGCAGAATGTATGATGGCATTGAATACCGTGGCTATGGGCAAGAAATTGTTGAAACCTTAGCTAAATATTCTGGTGTTCCGGTTTGGAATGGTTTAACCACTGAAGCACATCCAACTCAAATTTTAGCTGATTTTATGACCATGCAAGAACATATTGGTGAGCGAGCATTAAGCAGTGTTAAATTTGCTTATTTAGGTGATGCCCGTAATAACATGGGTAACTCATTAATGGAAGGTGCTGCACTTATGGGCATGGAAATTCGTTTGGTGGCCCCTAAAGCTTGTCAGCCAGAAGCAGAATTGGTACAAAAATGTCAAGAAATAGCTAAAACGACTGGCGCAAAAATCATTTTAACGCAAGACGTTGCTGATGGTGTTAAAGATGTGGATTTTCTATATACCGATGTTTGGGTATCGATGGGCGAACCAAAAGAAGTTTGGGACGAAAGAGTCAAATTATTAACGCCATATCAAGTAAATCAGGATGTCATCAATTTAACTGGTAATCCAGAAGTCAAATTTATGCACTGTTTACCAGCATTTCATGATATGAATACCACTGTTGGTAAACAAATGGCAGCTCAGTATGGTTTAAAAAATGGTTTAGAAGTCACAGATGAAGTCTTTGAATCTAAACATAGCATCGTTTTTGATGAAGCTGAAAACCGCTTGCATACGATTAAAGCAGTAATGGTTGCAACGTTAGCTAAAGACTAATAATATATTTGATTATCATCATTGCTTGCTTAGCTTAACTTGGCTAAGAAACTTTTTGCCGACCTAATGTCGGCATAATTTTATCAAAAGATTTTTATCATAATGACTAAAAAACAGCGCAATAAAGATTTTAGAAAGTACCTTAAGCTAACTAATCCCATTCACTTTTTGGCTGTTGGCTTAGGTAGTGGTTTATCGCCAATCATGCCGGGTACTATGGGATCATTAATGGCGATCCCATTATGGCTGTTATTCTACGGTTTAACGCCAACGTTATATTGGGTGTTTATTTTAGTAACCTTTATTTTTGGTTGTTTTGTTTGCCAAAAAACTTCAGATGATACTCATACTCATGATTCAGGCCATATTGTCTGGGATGAATTTGTCGGTATGTGGATAACTTTATTTTTTATTCCACAGATTTCGATTTTATGGGTAACGATTGCTTTTGTTGCATTTAGAATCTTTGATATGGCCAAACCTTGGCCAATCCGTTGGTTTGATAAACGCGTACCAGGGGGATTTGGCATTATGGTTGATGATGTGATCGCGGCAATCTTTTCATCATTATCGGTTTATCTTTTAACCTTTATCATTTAAAGATAAATCTATCTTTAAATGATAATTTCAATATGAAAATAAGGGTTACTTAGCATAGCAACCCTTAAAACATTTTTTGTGACCATCCTAACTTACTCGATAAATTATTAAAATAATCATAGTCTTTAGTATGGATTAAATTAAATTCATAATTGGAGCGACGGATTATCACATCTTGGGTTGGCCTAACCGGTAAAATAATTTGGCTATCACAAGCTATATTAAGATCCAAAGCGGTAGTTGGAAATTTAAGATGAATAGGATCATCACTCTTAATCACTAAAGGTCTAACTGCCAAAGAGTGTGGAAACATTGGCGTAATAATTAACGCATCTAAATGTGGCGCCAGTATTGGCCCGCCAGCAGAAAGTGAATAAGCGGTCGAACCTGTCGGCGTGGCAATAATTAAACCATCAGCACGTTGTGAGAAAGCATTACGCTCATTGATATACACATCATAATCAATCATATGCGCAACAGTATTGGGGGTAACCACAATTTCGTTTACCGCAAAACCAGAATTAATCAATTGACCATCACTATAGATAGATACTTCTAGTAAAAATCGTGAATCTTCGTCATATTCACCTTTAATAACCGGTGTTAATTGTTCGATGACATGGTCGTGAGAAATATCAGTTAAAAAACCTAAATTACCTCGATTCACCCCAATTACTTTGATTTTATAGTGTGATAAGTGACGAGCGGAACGTAACATATTACCGTCACCCCCCACCACAATGGCTAAATCTGCTTGTTCACCAATAGTATCGAGAGATGCATAGACATTGCTAGGTAATTTAATATATTGAGCTAATCGATCTTCTACTAAAACTTCAATACCTAAGTTAACTAGCCAGTCATAAAGTACCTGATGAGTTTCTATCGCCTCTAACTTACGTGGAATCCCAACCAAACCAATACATTTAAATGGTCTACCCATAAAATATCCTTGTTCATTTTTGACTTAAGTATCATTATTTTTTAGTTATCAATTAAAAAACACGATATCATCTTATCGTTAAACTTGTAATAATAAAATTTGTCCCCATAATAACTGTTATTCACTAAGTTTTCGACTAAATTTGGAGTACCGTATGACAGAACAAGAGAACAATATGTCAGAAAATGAAACAAACATTGAAACCCCAGCTGAGCAAAGTACTGAAGAGCAAACCCCATCACAACCAAGTGTTGAAGATCAGTTAAAGGCCAAAGATGCTCGCATTAGCGAACTTGAACAAGCACTGCAACTTGCTAAGAAAAACGAGAGTGAAGCAATGATTCGTGCTCGTGCTGAAATCGATAATGTACGCAAACGTGTTGAACAAGATGTTGATAAAGCACGTAAATTTGCTCTTGAAAAATTCTCAAATGAACTTTTACCGGTGATTGATAATCTTGAACGGGCATTAGAATCTACCGATAAAAATAATCCTGAACATAAAGCAACGGTAGAAGGATTAGAATTAACACTTAAATCATTTTTAGATACGGTCAAAAAATTTGGTATTGAAGTTATCAATACAGCTGATTCACAGCTAAATCCTGATCTGCATCAAGCAATTAGTATGGTTGAATCACCAGAACATCAATCAGGACAAATTGTTAATACTATTCAAAAAGGCTATACACTTAATGGCCGATTAATTCGACCAGCAATGGTAATTGTAGCTAAATAAAGTTAGGCTATATAGTAAAAAACCGCCAAAATAGCTGGCGGTTTTTTTTATCGATTTTTCTGCTCCTCACGAGTCAGTTTTCTCATCTTTTGTTCAATACGTTGTCGCTTTAATGGCGAGAGATAATCAACAAACAGTTTACCTTTTAAATGATCCATTTCATGCTGTATACAGATGGCTAACAATTCATCAGCATCGATTTCGTAAGGATTACCATTACGATCTAACGCTTTAATCTTGATTTTTTCCGATCTAGGCACAAATCCACGGCAGTCAGGTATCGATAAGCATCCTTCTTCAATGCCTGTTTCACCCTCTTGACTAATCACTTCTGGATTAATAATCACATAAAGTTGGCTTTTATCTTCTGACACGTCAATGACAATAATTTGCTCATGCACATCAACTTGCGTTGCGGCAAGCCCAATGCCATGTTCAGCGTACATGGTTTCAACCATATTATCGATAATTTCTTGTAGCTCAGGTGTAAAATTAGAGACAGGCTTAGCGACTGTGCGAAGTCGTTCGTCTGGGAAACGTAATACCGGTAAAATAGCCATAAATTCTTCGATCTACTCCTCAATTTGGTGTTTTCTCAATTTCGTATACATTGTAAACATTTATTATGCCCATGAATAGCCTTAGTTGGCTATTGGTAAAATATATCTAATCAATTCTAGATATGGTTCAAGCTAACGATGTATATAAAAGGACTGTAATGAGTAAATATGAATTTTTATTGCGAATTTCAATGCTTGGCCATAAAAGAATAAGATATTTTGAAAAAATAGGTCTATATTTTAGTGCTGGTCTACCTAATAAAATAAATAATGTACCACTATTATTGGAAAAGATAGGCGTTTGTAAAACTCTTCAAAGTCGTTTTTTTGCCATTTCCTATCTTCATTTTGAACCCATCCTTGATTGGTTAGCTACTGCTAACCCAGCTAAACATTTGATTGCTTATTGTGACTCAGATTATCCAACATTACTTAAACAAATCAGTTCACCACCGTTATTGCTATTTGTTATGGGTAATAAACAACTATTACACTCTCCACAAATTGCAATGGTGGGTAGTCGTGAATTTAGTGAATATGGCGCTCAGTGGGGGCGCTATTTTGCTAGCGAATTAGCCATTAATGGTTTAACTGTTACTAGTGGGCTCGCTCTCGGTTTAGATGCCATTTGTCATCGTGGTGCACTAGAAGTATCCGGCAATACCATTGCTGTATTAGGTAGCGGTTTAGCGGAAATTACACCACGCGCCAATCTAAGATTGGCAAATGATATTTTAGCTCAAAATGGAGCGCTCATTTCAGAATTTAGCCCATTTGAAAAAGCAAGAGCAGTATACTTTCCTCGTCGAAATCGAATTATTAGTGGATTGAGCTTAGGGACATTTGTGCTTGAAGCTTCTGAGCAAAGTGGTTCACTTATTACCGCACGTTATGCTCTTGAGCAGAATCGTGATGTTTTTGCTTTACCTGGTGATATTGATAATCCAAATAGCCATGGTAGCCATTATTTAATCCAACAAGGCGCTTATCTGGTTACTAAACCAACCGATATTTTAGAACATTATAGTGGCTTTTTATCATCACTTAATCGACAGAATAATCATGAAAACAAAGAGGGTAATACCGTTTTATATCCAGAAATTTTTGCTGTTATTCATCATCAGCCTATTGCTGTTGATACAATCGCTACGCTAGTTGATTTACCCATTCCTGAGTTAACCATTAAATTATTAGATATGGAAATAGCTGGCTTAATTATCACCGTCACTGGAGGCTATATTCGTAACCGCACGATATAAAGTTATCGAAAAAATTGAGGAACGGGGTTTTTCAACATAAAAAACCGCTGTAAAAATACTGCGGTTTATTTTAAAAATAATAACGAAGAAGAACCAAGTTATTTATCGTCTACTTCAAGTGCAATTTCAGATAAGATAATGCCAGTATTATCAGCATAAACAAAATCACCTGAGAAGAAAGTTACACCGCCAAAATTGACACGAATATCAACTTCGCCAACACCTTGATCTTCTGCACCAACAGGAATTGCAGCTAGTGCTTGAATACCAATTTCAGCATCAGCAAGATAATCTACTTGGCGCACTGCACCATAAACAATAATGCCTTCCCATTGGTTTTGTAGGGCAATATCAATTAATTCGGCATCTATCAATGCTCGACGCACCGAACCACCGCCATCAATAACCAATACTTTCCCAGCACCATTGGATTGTAACACTTCGTACAAAATGCCGTTATCTTCAAAACATTTAACGGTGACAACTTGGCCAGAAAATGAAGCCACACCACCAAAGTTACTAAATATCGGTTCGACAACGTTCACATCTTCTGGGTAGTAATCGCAAAGAATTGATGTATCAAATTCCATGGTCGAGTCTCCTTATACAGTAATATCTATTCGATTCTAGTATAACGCTAACATGAAGTAAAACGATATAAATTTGGAATAAACGTGAGCTAGCTCAAAATAATACCTAAACAATAAAGTAAATTAGTCAATAAAGCAAGTTTGACCATTTGTACTAATAGTGGCACAGCGTCTTTATTCGTATTAAATTTAAACACCATGTACATATGTTTAAGATACAACGGCAGTGTTAATAAAAAGATACCACTGCAATAAGTGTGTAACTGTTGATAAGCAAATAAACCAAAGAAACATAATGATACAATTAACAAAACTAACTGATAACAACAACCATAAGTTTTACCAATCAGCACAATCAAAGTCCGTTTATGATGTTGTTTATCACTTTCATAATCACGCAAATTATTAATATTCAGCACTCCCACTGCCAACAAACCACTAGCTATTGCAGGAAAAACTATTGATGCCGATAAAGTTTTAGTCTGTAAATAATAACTGCCCATCACACCAACTAAGCCAAAGAAGATTAACACCGATAGATCACCTAAGCCAATATAGCCATAAGGTTTTTTACCGACGGTATAAGTAATTGCTGCGATGATTGAAGATAAACCTAATAAGATAAAAATTAATAATTGATAAGCGTTATTACAGGCTAACCAAAGTAGAGTCAATCCAGAGCAAACACACAATATAATGGTGATCCAGATAGCTATTTTTAACTGATTAAGAGTGATTAGACCTAGCTGTAAACCACGTTGATGGCCGATTAAATTGTGTTTATCGCCACCTTTAACCGCATCACCATAATCGTTGGCTAAATTGGATAAAATTTGTAACAACGCTGCAGTAATCATTGCTAACAACATAATAATTAGATCAAAAGAATGTTGCCAATACGCAAGCGCATTGCCCAACAAAATAGCAGAAAACGATAAAGCTAATGTTTTCGGACGTAAACTAATAATCCATGGATAACATTTATTGGCCATATAACTGTTTTTTTTTGCGAAAAAATCAATCATTCATCATATCAGTAATTGATAGTATATTCATCCATTAGCACTAACTAATAGATGGTTTATTATCAATTTTTTTATTATTGGAATGCATAAATTTCTTTATTTTTCTGATGTATCCTCTGATTTTACCCTCTCGCAATGCTGCAATAAAAAAGCCTAACGAACCATAAATTGCACCAAGAAATAGAATCATAAAGATATTAAATAAATTATCTGACAAACCTAATCCCATCTGATTTACGCCAGCAATCATATTGGTTGCCCAAGTTGATGGTAACATCCGTGATACCGTTTGTACCCATAACGGCATGGCATCAAGTGGCCATATGGTACCGGATAGATAAAATACCGGTGTTGTCAAAAAAGCTAAAGTTAAGTAAATCATCTCGGTTCGATGTAAACATTCAGTCAGTAATTTACTTAAGCCTAATACACCTAATAATAGCGGAAATGTCATCACCAAAATCGCTGGTATGCTAGCTAATTGCCGATAACCAAGCACCCATGGCCATAATCCAAACAGAACTAAAGACAAAAATAACCATATCGGAATAAGACCACACAAGCTACCAAATATGACAATTTTTGGCGGTTTTCCTTGTGGCAGTGAATGCAAAGTTAGATTAGTTCGTGTTGAAGCTATTAAAAAGGTATGTTGCAATAACATAACTAACAAACCAGGAAACGTTATCGCCGCAAAACTGATACCAGCATTATAAAGCGGCATAGTTTGCCCTTTAATTGGTGATAAGATGATATTAATCTGTGGATCAGAAAAACCACTATTCCGCATCACACGGGTATTATATTCGGTCAATATTTGTTGATATATTCCTCTAATATCCACCTGTATCAGACCATTTGCTAAACGGCTAGAGGCATCACCATAAGCTGGGATTGTCACATCCTCACCATTCAATAGTCGCTTTTCAAAATCCCGTGGAATGGTGAACACCGCAAATAACTTACGGCTGTTAATATCATCGTAGGCTTGCAATGAATTTTCATAAGTAAGCACATCAATTTTGGAACTGGTATTTAAAGAACGAATCAGACTTCGACTGGTGGTAGTATGATCTTGATCAACAATCGCAACCGGCAAATTGGTGATGGTACCATTCACATATACTAAACTCATTAACGAGACAGACACCAACAGCAACAGCCACATTGGTCGCATTAGCATATAAAAAAACATCTTTACTGCTGAAGATAAAAATAGCTTAAGCATGCCAATATAGCCTCTTACTGTGAATGTAAACGTTTGACTAAACGTTTTCTTACTAATACTGTAATAATTATTGGATAGATCATTAAAATAGCACAGGTTTTCAATACCGATATATAACTAGAATGCCGTAAAAATAGATCGAATAATTTATTTAGCGCATAGGTTAAAGGTTCAAGTGACGAGATAAATCTCGCTATCCACGGCATCGACAATTCTGGCACAACCACCCCCGAATAAGTTAATGCCAATCCAACTAACACCCCAATATAGGTATAGGCATCTAATACATTTTTGGTAAACGTATAAAGTAAAATACCGATACTTTGTGCTGCAATCACATAAAAAAACACCACTAGCATCATAGCGAATGGAGAACCTGATACCCTAGCATCAGAAAATAACACCAGCATGGCTATTTCAAACATTAATAACATAGTATACCAAATGGTATAAGGTGCTAATTTACCCAAAACAAACGGATAATTAGGCCGAGTTCGCTTAGGCAAGCGAGATAAAATATAAATAGTTGTTGTTACAACAAATAATTGTAATAAATGTACAACTGCAGAAAACTGCTGAAAGTACATTGAGTTACCACTGGCATTAAATAGCCCATCATAATTGAAATTAACTTGTGCAAGTTTCGGTACCGGCAAACCAATACTTGTTGCCATTGTGGTACGATATTGAGTGTTTAATGAGGCTATTAAACCTGAATAATCCATTATAGAATAGAGGCCAGCACTATAGTATAAAGCATTATAATAGAGCATCGGTGTTGGTTGACGACCCGCTAACACATCAGCTTCAAAATTAGGTGGAATATACAAAATAGCGTAGATTTTTGCTTTTTCTAAATCGCGTTCTGCGCTCTCAAGCTGATTATCATAATTGAATAAATTTGCATGCGCACCCGCATTAAGATCGCGAACAATTTCACGAGATAAAGTACTTTTATCTTGATCGACATAGCCTACTGGCAGATCAAATAACACACCTCGGTAAAAGATACTACTGATGATCACAAAGATAATCAGCGGTAAAATCCACATTAACCAGTGGAAAGTAAAGCGCTTAAATATATCTGGGATTTCATCGTTAAATGCGTCTTTAAAGCGATGCCAGAAGTCTAAAATTAGTCGTCGATTTTCCATAATGTACTCATACCTGCACGTAAGCCTTCTACAGGTTTAGTTGGATAAAGTCTAATTTCAAACGTTTTTAAATCAAAATCACCAGTCGCTCGCGTTGCCCGTTTAGTCGCATAATCTCCCATTGGTGCAATAAAACGAATTTCAGCTTCAATTTCTTTATTACCAAGCGCAGGAACTTCCAGCTTAACATGATCACCTTTGTGAATATTAGGCATAATATTTTCACGCAGATTAAACACAAAATAAGCTTGCGGTAAGCGAATAACCGTTAATAGTGGACTATTAGGATTAAATAGCTCGCCAACTTCAGCAGGAATTGAACCTACCTCCCCATCTACTGGCGCTTTAACTTGCAAATCATCATATTGGATCTGTAGTTGTTTAAGCTGCTCTTCAGCCTCTTTTAATTTAGCATTATAGATTTCACGTTGTTCAACCCGATCGCCATTTTTGGCTTGATCTAAATTAGCTTGAGCTGACAACACTTGTTGATAAGCCGCATCGCGAGTTTTTAGCGCACTATCTAATATTGATTGCGAGACAAAGCCTTTGGCCGAAATCGCTTTGTTACGATTGTATTCTTTAGAAGCATTATCGTAAGCAACTTTAGCTTGTTCAAGTAATGCTTCATAATAACGAATACTCTCTTCACGAGTACCATTTTGAGAAAGTTGCACTTGTGCTTGCGCTTGCTCTCTAGCTGCTTCAGCGGCTTTAACTTGCGCTAACAATTCAGGACTATCGAGTGTAATTAAGATGTCATTTTGCTTAACATCATCACCTCGATTGACATGAATAGTCTGCACTCGCCCCTTTGCTTTTGAGGAAATGCTAACATTAGGTGCATCCACTTCACCTTGCAAAATTAGCTGGCTACTATGAGCACGAATTAAAATCGTCATTGAAATTAAAATAACAATCAATGCAACTACAATAAAAATTTTTTTATTCATATATTTTTTAGATTAATAAGTATCAGATAAGACCTAAACAACTAGGATAATTGTATGTAATAAAGAATTAGCATACTTCAATTACAAATATTATATCATGGGATATCGTGCTGAATTTAAACAATCAAAGCTATATTTTATGCTCAAATAACAATTAGAAGGAATTATTTACAACTATATTACAGATTATTCTATTTTAGACTTAGATAAATTTCAATAATTGTAAACCATCATTTTAATAGATTTTATTTATAAATGTTATCAGTCAAAAGAAATAGATAAAAACCTACTTATTTAGTATGATATTTTTTAATTGAAATAATAAGGCTTAAAATATGCAAAAAATAATTATTATTGGCGGTGGTGCTGGCGGTTTAGAGCTTGCTACCGACCTAGGCGATAAATTAGGCAAAACGGATAAAGCTCAAATTACCTTAATTGATAAAAACAGTTATCATCTATGGAAACCACTATTACATGAAGTAGCAACTGGTGTACTTGATGAGCAAGTTGATAATATTTATTATGCATCGCAAGGACAACAGCATAATTTCGAATTTACTCAAGGTACCTTCACCAACCTTGATCGCAACCAAAAGCAAATTAGCATTATCAATCATAACGATGAAACTGTTCTTGTTGATTATGATATTTTAGTTATTGCTATTGGTAGCACTTCTAATGACTTTGGTACCCCTGGTGTGAAAGAACATTGTATCTTCTTAGATGACCAAAATGCCGCTATTCGCCTACGTGAAACCTTAATTAATAAACTTACTGGTTTTTGTTCGATCATTGATGACGATCAAACCACAAAAGAAGATAAAATTCATATTGCTATCGTTGGAGGTGGTGCGACTGGAGTTGAATTAGCCTCTGAACTACCTCATATGGTGGAAACATTTGGTGCTTGCGGTCGTAATAAAATGTGTTCCGATCTATTAGATGTTTCAGTCATTGAAGCAACCGATCGTATTTTACCGGCTTTACCAGAAAAAACCGCAGCTAGTATTACTAAAACACTTAAAAAACAAGGGATTCATGTATTAACCAATACTATGATTACTAAAGCGGAAAGCGATGGATTTTATCCGAAAGAAGGTGAAACCATTAAAGCCGATATGATGATTTGGACTGCTGGCGTTAAAGCGCCTGATTATTTAAAAGAGATCGCAGGTCTAGAATCAAGCCGATCAAATCAATTAGTGGTAAAACCAACATTACAAACATCTCGTGATGACAGTATTTTTGTTATTGGTGATTGCGCATACGCAATGCAAGACAATGGTCATGCTTCACCACCTACCGCTCAAGCAGCTCATCAAATGGCAAAAGTTTGCTATGAAAATATCGTTAGATTATTAAACAACCAATCATTAAAAACATTTAAATATACTGATAAAGGTACTGTGATTTCATTACATGATACCGCTGAAGGTGTAGTCAAATTAATTGGTAATAGTGAAATGGGAGTGAGAGGATTTTTCGCTTTAATGATCCACAAACTACTCTATCGTATGCATCAAGCAAGCTTACTTGGTATTTTTAAAACTATTCGTTTTGCCAGTGCTAGCAAATTTATGTATAAAACCAAATCAACTTCGATTTTTAGTAATCGTGATTAATTGCTAAAAAATATTTAACAGCTACTGAAAAATTTTGTTAAGTAGCTGTTTTCGCTTATACTATTATTTTAATTACAACTATATAGATAATAGATGATGCGTTTTATTTTCATTTTTAGTTTACTTTTCGCTAGTTACACAGCTATAGCAAATTATCAGCCACACGATGGCGATATTATTTTCCAATCTTCTCAATCAAACCAAAGTAAAGCCATTGAGCAAGCAACAAATTCACCTTATAGTCATGTAGGAATAATTTTTATTAAAAATGGCAAACCTTATGTTTTTGAAGCCGCAAGTAAAGTTATTTATACCCCGTTAGATAAATGGATAAATCGTGGCAAAAATAAAACATATGTGATTAAACGATTAAAAAATCATCCATTATCTCAGCAAGAAATTACCAGTTTAAAACAAGTCGCCCATAAATTTGAAAATAAACCTTACGATATTTGGTTTGGTTGGGATGACAAATATATTTATTGTTCAGAATTAGTGTGGAAAATTTATAATCGAGCGCTTAAATTAAAAATTGGTCAATTACAAACAATTAAAGATTTTAATTTATCATCGCCGGCGGTTAAACAAAAACTAAAAGAACGTTATGGTAATAACATTCCATATCAAGAAACAGTGATATCACCGGTTGCGATATTTAATTCACCACTACTTAGCACAGTTGATAAGCGCGATTAAATTAGTAATAATCTTTTTATTGGTGCAAAGCTTTTACGATATAGATGATTCACGCCATGTTGTTCAATGGCGTTTAAATGATCTTTGGTTGGATAGCCTTTATGTTTGGCTAAACCATATTGAGGGTATAACTTATCAAGCTCAACCATTTCACGATCACGCGTCACTTTGGCTAAAATCGATGCAGCACTAATTTCAGCCACTAACAGATCGCCTTTAACCACTGCTTGGGTTCGAATACCAAAATTAGGGCAACGATTACCATCAACTAATACATAATTTGGTTTAATGTTTAAGCCTGACACCGCTCGTTGCATCGCCAGCATAGTAGCATGTAGGATATTGAGTTCATCAATCTCATCTACAGATGCCCTAGCCACACACCATGCTAATGCATTTTTTTTAATAACATCGAAGAGCGCTTCACGTTTTTTTTCTGACAATTTTTTCGAATCAGTTAATCCAACAATGGGGTTATTTGGATCTAAAATAACAGCAGCAGTAACAACATCACCACAAAGTGGACCACGACCGACTTCATCAACACCAGCAATTAACGTTGCATCTGGATAAGTAAATTTTAACAATTAGAGGGATCCTTTAATACATCTAACACCGCTTGCGCAGCTTGTTCATCAGCATTACAACGAATTTGTTTATGCAAAGCCAAAAATGTTGCTTTTAATTCGCTATTATCACTTTTTAACAAGGGAACAATATGGTTAGCAATATTTTCTGGCGTACAATCATGCTGTAGTAATTCCGGAACAATTTCCTTGCCAGCAAGAATATTCGGTAATGAAACATAAGGTGTTTTAATTAGTTTTTTCGCCAACCAAAAGGTGAAAGCCTTCATTTTATAGCCAACAACCATTGGGCATTTAGCCAGCATACACTCAAGTGCCACTGTTCCCGAAGCTAAAATTGAAGCATTACTGGCAATCATCGCTTCCCGAGCATGACCATCTAATAATTGCAGATTAAGTTTTGGTGCAATCTCTGCCTTTATTTGTTCAAATTCCGCTCTTCTTTTACCATTTACTAACGGAACTACAATATGCAGATCAGGAAATTTATCACGTAACAATTGCGCTGCTTTTAAAAAAGGTTCAGATAATAACGTTACTTCGGCATGACGACTACCGGGCAATAAGGCTAAGCATTGGCAATCAACAGGAATACCTAACTGTTGACGCATAGCTGTTTGATCGGGTTCGAGAGGAATATCATCAGCCATTTTATGACCAATAAATCGACAAGGTACATCAAATTTATCATAAAAGGCTTTTTCAAAAGGAAGAAAAGCTAAAATCAAATTAGTATTGCGTTTAATCTTAAATACTCGTTTTTGCTTCCAAGCCCAAACAGAAGGACTGACATAATGAATCGTTTTAATACCAGCTTGTTTAAGTTTACCTTCTAAAGAGAGATTAAAATCCGGCGCATCAATACCAATAAAAACATCGGGTTTGAGATCAATTAAACGTTTAGTAATATCACGACGAATAGCTAAAATACGCCGTAGCCGACCTAATACCTCGACAATCCCCATCACTGATAGCTCTTCCATTTCATACCAAGCTTGGCAACCTTCAGCTTGCATTCGTGGACCAGCAATACCGACAAATTTAATATTAGGATGATGTTTTTTAAGAGTACGAATTAAACCAGCACCGAGAATATCGCCAGATGTTTCACCGGCGACCAGAGCAATTGTTAACTGCTTATCTGTCATTAACGGATAATGCCTCGGGTTGAACGATCAAAAAAGTCAATAAACAGCTGCACTTCTGGGTGCTGTTTAGCAAGCGTTGCAATTTCAACTTTAGCATCGTCAAGCGTTAACCCATTTCGATATAGAATTTTGTATGTGTTACGGATGGCTTGTAGTGCTTCTTTACTAAAGCCTCGACGTTTCAAGCCTTCATAATTGACGCCATGTGGTGTTGCGTGATTTCCTTGAGCAATAACATAAGGAGGTACATCTTGAGCAACGCCAGAACAACCGCCAACCATAACGTGAGAACCGATTACACAAAATTGGTGTACTGCTGTCATACCGCCAATAATCACATGATTATCTAACTGAACATGACCACCAAGTGTGGCATTATTAGCTAAAATACAACGATCACCAATAATACAGTCATGCGCAACATGGGCATTAATCATCAATAAATTATCACTGCCTATACGGGTTAATTCACCTCCTTGAACGGTACCACGATGAATCGTCACACTTTCACGAATCATATTGCGATCACCTATTTCGGTGCGAGTTGGTTCACCACGATATTTCAGATCTTGGTTAACTTCACCAATTGAAGCAAATTGATAGATTTGATTATTTTGACCAATTTTGGTGTGTCCGTTAACCACTACATGTGATTTTAAAAAGGTACCATCACCTATTTCAACATTTTCACCAATATAACAAAAAGGCCCGATTTTGACATTATCACCAATCTTTGCCCCCTTTTCTACTACTGAACTTGGGTGTATTTCCGTTGCCATAGCAATTCCTTAATACGTTTGGGATATTTCAAAATCAAAATTATTTACGAGCACACATCATCTCTGCTTCGCAAACTAATTTGCCATCGACGGTTGCAACACCATGGAACAATGCAATGCCTCGACGCTCTTTAATATATTCAACATCAAGCATAATTTGATCACCTGGTACCACCGGTCGTTTAAAGCGAGCTTTATCAATTGAAGCAAAATAATAAAGTTGACCTGGTGACAATTCTTCAATACTTTTAAACGCTAAAATTCCAGTTGCTTGTGCCATCGCTTCTAAAATCAATACGCCAGGAAAAATAGGTTTATTCGGGAAGTGACCTTGGAAGAATGGTTCATTTACAGTTACATTTTTAATGGCTTTTAATGTTTTACCTTTCTCATAACTAATTACGCGATCAACCATCAAAAACGGATAACGGTGTGGAAGTAAACTGATAATTTCTTCAATATCAAGGGTATTAAGTTCGGTAGTCAAAATAGCTATCCTTATACATTATTTTCTATAAATTTTTTCTATTATAACTGAGGATACCACTTTCACTCAAGGAGTGATTTAAACTGCAGATTTTAAAATTTGTGCTGACTAAAAAATCAAATAAATGCAATAAATTATCTAAATGATATGTAAATACTATTTTATACTATATTAGATCATATATAATAAGTTTAATATTTAGCTAAAAAGATGTTTAACCTGGAGAGTAGAATGAAATCATTTATAAAAATGACATTAGTAAGTAGTGCTATCGTATTAGCATTAGCTGGCTGTGATGACAAAAAGACCACCGAAGAAAACAAAGCACCAGCAACAACCACTGCAACGGCAAATAGTGCTGAAAATACCAATGCGACAGAAAGCAAAACTGAAGCAGCTACTGCACAAAACTCAGCAGATAAAGCGACAATTTCAACTGATGCGCAAAAAGAAGCCTATGCATTAGGTTCTTCATTTGCTAATTATATGAAATCAAATTTAGAACAAAATGAAGTAACTGCCGATCAAGAATACCTAATCAGTGGTTTTAATGAAACCATGCGTGGCGCCTCACAACTTAGCCAAGATGAAGTTAAAAATGTGTTAGATGCATTTGGTAAACGAATTCAAGAAGAAAGCCAAGCCCGTTTTGAAAAACAAAAAACCGAAAATACCGCTGCTGGTGAAAAATACCGCGAGGATTTTGCTAAGCAAGAAGGTGTAATTAAAACTAAATCTGGTTTAATGTATAAAGTCATTAATGAAGGAACTGGTCGTCATCCGACAGCAGAAGATACTGTTATTGTCCATTATGTTGGTACATTAACAGATGGTCGTACATTTGACAGTTCTTATGATCATAATGAACCAGCAACTTTCCCACTTAATGGGGTAATTAAAGGTTGGACAGAAGGCATCCAATTAATCGGTGTCGGTGGTAAAATTAAACTAGTTGTGCCACCTGAATTAGCATATGGTGACCAAAGTTTCCCTGCTCAAGGTGATAAAGCGAGAATTACACCAGCATCAACTTTAGTTTTTGACGTTGAGCTACTTGGTATTGATAACGATAAGGAAGAAATTCCAGCATCAGCTCCTACTAAAGCAGATCAAGCTAAATAATAACTATCAGCAAACTAATTCGATGAAACCATTAGATTATACACTGGTTATTATGGGTCCCGCTTATGGGACCCAATCTGCTTATTGTGCCTTTCAATTTGCTCAAACATTACTTTCAAGTAGCAACCATTCGATTGCTAACATATTTTTCTATGCTGATGGCGTTTATAATGCTAACTGTTATAGTGATCCAGCCAATGATGAATTTGATTTAGTCAAAGCTTGGCAGAGCTTAGCAAAACAATATTCGTTAAAACTAACTGTTTGTGTAGCTGCCGCGCAAAGACGTGGTATCGGTGTAAATAATCTTGCCGAACATTTTGAATTAACCGGCCTTGGCGAGTTAAGTGAAGCTGTAGCAAGTTCAGATCGAGTTCTACAATTTTAAATAATAGGCAGATAACATGAAAAAAGTAGCAATCATTATTAGCTCAGCACCACATGGCTGTGCCAAAGGCCGAGAAGCATTAGATACCGCTTTAGCCCTTTCAACATTCAATCATATATCTGTCTTTTTTATCGGCGATGGTGTATTTCATCTATTAGCTAATCAACATCCAGAGTTGATATTGATGCGTGATTACATTGCTACTTTCAATATGTTGGAACTTTATGACATTGAAGATGTTTATGTCTGTAAAGCATCATTAGATGAACGAAACTTAAACCAAACTCCTCTCAATATTGCAAACCAATTAATTGATGATAAACAGTTAACTCAACTATTAGCCAATCAAGACGCTGTTTTACGCTTCTAAAACCTGCTAAAAACCCCTCTCCTCAAAATTCTTATATAATCTTATCGATAATTTAGTGACCAGAAAATAGATTAATCACTTTTAAAACGATATAAAAATCCCCATGACTTTTATCATTACTGATTAAGTCACGGGGATAATTTTACTAAAAATTGCTAGATAAAATTTCGATTAAACGAGTTTTTTCATTTGATCTGCAATCTTTTCAGCTTGTTGACCAACCACGATTTGCACACCTGTTTTACCTAATTTTATGACAGCCATTGCACCTAGCGCTTTAGCTGCTTGTTCATCAATTAGATCGGTATCATGAACATTCAAACGTAAACGAGTAATACATGAATCAATATTAGTTAAGTTATCTTTACCACCAATAACTACTAAATATTGTTCAGCAAGTTTAGATAAATCACCACCAGCTGGTGCATTTTCTTGTGCTAATGTTTCTTCAGTAACTACCGTTGCATTAGCAATTTCATCTTCACGACCTGGTGTTTTAAGATTGAATTTCACAATTACAAAGCGGAATACGATATAGTAAACAAAGAAGAATACGATACCTTGTAGAATTAACATATACCAATGTACTGCTAATGGATTACGAGATTGTAACAACATATCGATTAGACCTGCACTGAATGCAAATCCAGATATCCATTGCATTGTTGCAGCAATAAATAGTGAGATACCCGTTAAAACAGCATGAATTACATATAACACAGGCGCAACAAACATAAACGCAAACTCTAATGGTTCAGTAATACCAGTAAAGAAGGCCGCAAAAGACGCCGCTAACATGATTGAAGCTGTTTTATCTTTATTACCTTTTTTAGCAGTATGATAAATTGCCAATGCCGCACCAGGTAAACCAAACATCATAATAGGGAAGAAACCTGCTTGATAACGACCAGTTATACCTGCAATCGCTTTACCAGAATCAATAGAACCTTGTCCGCCTAAGAAGTTAGGAATATCATTAACACCAGCAACGTCAAACCAAAATACTGAGTTTAAAGCGTGGTGT
Organism: Gilliamella sp. W8145; assembly: GCF_016101145.1. NCBI lineage: Bacteria > Pseudomonadati > Pseudomonadota > Gammaproteobacteria > Orbales > Orbaceae > Gilliamella > Gilliamella sp. W8145. The sequence goes on along the minus strand of NZ_JACFRC010000003.1, from coordinate 154,252 downwards.
AGACCAACAGGAATTAATAACCGGTTAAAGAAACCATAAATACCTGCACCTATTGAACCTAAATTTTTAATCCATTCACCAAAAGAAACTAATGCGCTAAATACCATAGGCCAAATAAAATATAGCACTACTGAAACAAGTAACATAACAATAGAAACAATGATAGGAACTAGACGTTTACCACTGAAAAAAGCTAAGGTTTTATGTAGTTCAACAGAACTAAAGCGGTTATATAGTTCAGCAGAAATAATTCCAACTAAAATACCGATAAATTGGTTATTTATCTTACTAAAAGCTGGTGATATTTGTGCATTCCAACCGTCCACACTGGTATCAACCCCTTCAAATAGAGCAATAGTATTTGGTGATAATAGTGTAGTAATGATTAAAAAGCCTACCAATCCAGATAATGCTGCTGCACCATCTTTATCTTTAGACATACCATACGCAACACCAATTGCGAAAAGGATTGGCATATTATCGATGATAGCACCGCCGGATTTAATCAAAAATGCCGCAGCAATATTGTTGGTTCCCCAACCATTTGGATCAATCCAATAACCAATACCTAAAAGTATTGCAGCAGCAGGTAATACTGCCACAGGCACCATTAGCGAGCGCCCAATTCGTTGTAAATAAGCTAAAATTCCCATAGTTTTGCCTCATATTATCATTCGGGAGTTACTTAAAAATAATAAAATCTCACATCATTAAGTAAAAGAAGTAAGTCAAATACATTTGACATTATATTATTTTACTTCGCAAATTAAATGTTTGCCTTTTGTGATTTATATCACGCTTTTTTTTTGCTTAATTAGTTTAATATAGTAAAATAACCACAACATATTTTACTTTAAAAAAAAAGATTTATTCAATTATATCAGAAGAGATTATATTTTATGAGACTTATTCCTTTAAAAAATGCGCAAGAAGTTGGCGCGTGGGTTGCTCAGCGCATCGTAAACAAAATTAATCAATTTAATCCAACTGCAGATCGTCCTTTTTTACTAGGTTTACCAACGGGAAGTTCACCATTAGTGATGTATCAACAACTAATTAAACAGTACCAAGCGGGTAAAGTAAGTTTTAAACATGTTGTGACATTTAATATGGACGAATATGTCGGTATTCCTGAAGATCATCCACAAAGTTATCACACTTTTATGTATGAAAATTTCTTCAACCATATTGATATTGATAAAAACAACATCCATATATTAAATGGTAATGCAGCTGATATCGAAAAAGAATGCCAAGAATATGAAGAAAAAATCAAATCCTACGGCAAAATCAATATTTTCCTTGGTGGCGTAGGCCAAGATGGACATATTGCATTTAATGAGCCAGGTTCTTCACTTTGTTCACGAACTCGTATCAAAACTTTAACTGAAGATACCATTATTGCCAACTCACGCTTTTTTGATAATGATATCAAACAAGTGCCAAAACATGCATTAACCATTGGTGTTGCAACATTAATGGATGCCGAAGAGGTAATTTTATTAGTTTGTGGACACAACAAAAGTTTAGCATTACAAGCAGCGGTAGAAGGAAGTGTTAACCATTTATGGACTGTTTCCGCATTACAAATGCATCCAAAATCAATTATTGTTTGTGATGAGACAAGCACTGATGATCTAAAGGTAAAAACATTAAAATATTTTAAACAAATGGAAGCAGATAATCTTCAAGTAACCATTTTATAAAGGATAACTCAATGTACGCATTAACCAATTGTCGTATTTACACTGGTTATGAAATTCTTGATAATCACGCTGTTATTATTGACGGTGATAAAATTGCAAAAATTTGTAAACAAGAACAATTACCAGCTGATATCACCATTAAAGATTTACAAGGTGCAAATGTTGCACCAGGCTTGATTGATATTCAAGTCAATGGCTGTGGTGGTGTGCAATTTAATGAAACTCTTGATGCACTAAGTATTGAAACCTTAGAAGCTATGCAGGCAACTAACCTCGTGTATGGTTGTACTAGCTATTTACCAACCTTAATCACTTCAACTGATGAGTTTATGATCAAAGCAGTAAACGTGATGCGTGAATATTTAGCTAAGCACCCTAACCAAGCATTAGGTTTACATCTTGAAGGGCCTTATATTAATCCTGAGAAGAAAGGTATTCATAATATAAATTACATTCGTCAACCTTCACAGGAGATGATCGACTTTCTTTGTGCAAACGCCGATGTAATCAAAATCATTACCCTAGCTCCAGAAAAAGTTGATGCCAAACATATTAAACAACTATGTGATGCCGGAATTCATGTTTCAGTTGGACATTCTAACGGCCACTATGATGATTGCCGTCGTGGTTTCAATGCGGGTATCCGCCTAGGTACGCATCTATTTAATGCTATGCCTTATATTACTGGTCGCGAACCAGGTGTTGTTGGCGCAATTTATGATGAACCAGAAGTGTATGTCGGTATCATTGCTGATGGCCAGCATGTAAGTTGGGCGAACATTCGTAATAGCCACAAAATTAAACAAGATCATTTAATTTTGATTACTGATGCGATGTTATTAGCTGGCTCTAATTTAACTTCTGGTGTATTTGCTGATAAAACTATCTATTATAAAGATGGCCGTTGTGTTGATGAAAATGGCACATTGGGGGGATCAGCATTAACCATGATTGAAGCAGTAAAAAATGCAGTAGAGTATGTTGGTATTGCTTTAGATGAAGCATTAAGAATGGCAACACTTTACCCAGCCAAAGCGATTGGTGTTGATAAACAACTTGGTACAATTAGTGAAAGCAAAATTGCCAACTTAGTTATTTTTAATCGTGACTTTTCAAATGTGAAAACTATTGTTAATGGAGAGATGAGCCGTTAGAATGTCGGATAGTTAATGAAAATATTGAGATAAAATATGACCTTTAATTATCTACATCTAGTCGGCAATGCTGAACTAATCAAGCAATTAAATTATGCAATGATTTATCGTTTGATTGTTCAGCAAGCGCCCATTTCACGTATTCAACTCGCCGAAATTAGTCAATTAGCACCAGCTAGTATCACCAAAATAACTCGCCAACTCCTCAAAAAGAATATGATCAAAGAAGTTGATGCCCAACAATCAACGGGGGGACGACCTGCGGTTTCAATACAAGCAAAATTTGGTTACTACCAGACAATTGCCATACAATTGAGCCGTTCGCATGTCACGATTGAACTTTATGATTTAGGTGCCAATAGTCTAGCATTTGAAGTTTATCCACTTACTACTTTTACGCAACAGTTAGCACAAGAATATTTAATTGCACTCATTAAACAGTTCATCGAAAAAAATAATAAAAAAGTTAAACATCTTGTTGCGATCTCAGTGGTTTTACCCGGTTTAATTGATTCAGTGCGAGGGATCATTCGTTATACTCCACATATTCAAGTTAAAGCATGGCCTTTAGCGGATGTATTACGTGAGCAGTTTAATGTTTCGATTTTTATTGGTAATGATATTCAAAGTTTGGCATTAGCTGAGAGTTATTTCGGTTCAACTCAAGATGTCGATGATTCAATTTTAATTCGTGTACATCGTGGTGTTGGTTCAGGGGTTATCATTAATCAACAATTACTCACTAACCATAACCAAACCGCTTGTGAAGTTGGACACATCCAAATTGATGCATTAGGTGAACGTTGTCATTGTGGAAATTTTGGCTGTTTAGAAAATCGAGTAGTTCACAAGGCCATTGAAGCACGAGCAAAACAGATGATAGAACAAGGTTATCCAACTAAATTAAGTTTAGATAACATAAATATCAGCAATATTTGCAAATATGCCAATCAAGGAGATGAGTTAGCGCTTAAGTTAGTTAAAGATGCCGGTGAAAATCTGGGTAGAGCTGTCGCGATAATGGTGAATATTTTTAACCCACAACGGATTGTATTAGCTGGCGAATTAACAAAATCACCCGATGTATTATTAAATGCAGTAACTAGTGCGTTAAATGCTCAAAGTTTAGAAGAGTTAAGAAACAATCTAACTATCAATTGTTCAACACTTAATGACCGTTCAGCAATTGGTGCATTTGCCTTAGTACAACAAGCATTATTTAACGGTTCACTGTTAATGACCTTGTTAGAAACAATCTAATAAATTGCTTTACAATAAAAATAAAAGCCCATAAACAGGGCTTTTTTTATTCATCATTAAGCTAAGATGCGTAGCATTCTTCGTAATGGTTCAGCAGCACCCCATAATAACTGATCGCCAACCGTAAAGGCTGATAGATACTCTTTACCCATATTCAATTTACGTAAACGTCCAACTGGTGTACTTAAGGTACCTGTAACCGCAGCTGGAGTAAGTTCTCGCATAGAAAGTTCACGATCATTTGGTACAACTTTAACCCAATCATTATGAGCAGCAAGTAGTTTTTCAATCTCAGGAATGCTGATATCTTTCTTCAATTTAATCGTGAATGATTGACTATGGCAACGTAATGCCCCAACTCGTACACAAAGTCCATCAACTGGAATAATCTGACTCGTTCCTAGAATTTTATTGGTTTCCGCTTGGCCTTTCCACTCTTCACGACTTTGGCCGTTATCAAGAGCTTTATCAATCCATGGGATTAAGCTACCCGCTAAAGGCACGCCAAAATTATCAGTCGGTAAACTACCATCACGCATTTTTTGCGTCACTTTGCGTTCAATATCTAAAATAGAAGAGTTAGGATCTTGTAGTTCTTTAGCAACTTCAGCGTTTAACATTCCCATTTGGGTCAGTAATTCACGCATATGACGTGCACCACCACCAGAAGCCGCTTGATAAGTTGAGACAGAAACCCAATCGATTAAGTTTTCAGCAAATAATCCACCAAGTGACATCAACATTAAACTTACTGTACAGTTACCACCAACAAAAGTTTTAATGCCTCTATCTAAGGCTGATTGAATGTTAGCTTTATTCACTGGATCAAGAACAATAATTGCATCATCTTCCATACGTAAAGTTGACGCAGCATCAATCCAGTAGCCTTGCCAACCGGTTGCACGCAATTTTGCATAAATTTCAGAGGTATAATCACCACCTTGGCAGGTGACAATAATATCTAATGCTTTTAAAGCATCAATATCATCGGCACTTTGTAATATTCCTGTTTTTCCGCCAAAAGAAGGAGCTGCTTGACCAGCTTGAGAAGTAGAAAAGAAAACAGGATTGATATAATCAAAATCATGCTCTTCAACCATACGTTGCATAAGAACAGAGCCCACCATTCCTCGCCAACCGACAAAACCAACATTTTTCATAGTTTATTTCCAAAAGTAGATGTTATATAAAGAAATATTCATTTACTATTAAAGCAAAAAATCACCATAAAACAAGTCAGATAAGAATTATTTTTCTAGTCAAGCAGATAATAACGTGGTGTTATATATAATTTTATAGGCAAAACTGAATATTATGCTAAAACTAGCACTTCATAAACTAGTCAGTCATATTCGTTTTCCACATAAAAAACACCACCATATTGACAAAATTATTAATAAAATGGCCATCTTCTTGGTTAGCTACAATAAAGACGTTTTCATTTTGAGAATGATTTATCTCACCGAGTCGGTTAGATCCTTTTCTGTTTCTATCCAACCATAACTGTCAACTGATGAATAAGAGTGGTTAGATACACAACTAATACAGTTCACTAATGATAAAAAGACGATCATGATAAAAAAAATTTTTTTTAACCAGAACATTATTGATCTCCTTTTATCATGCTCTATAAAAAATAAAACTAGAATAATTATCTAGTTCTATCATTTATATCTTAATGTATCAAACGATTATTATTCATTCGCTTTGGCTAACTCTTCGTCTAAAAGATAGATTATTATTGTAATTTAGATAATTGGTTTTTGATAAAACAAAGCCCGAATTATCGGGCTTATTGTAGTTTTGTGCGTTGTCAATTTTAGAAATCTTCATCACTTGGTTCATCTGCTGCCATTGCTGCAATATTATACCGCTCAATCCCTTGAGTTCCGGCTTGTATAATATCTGGTAACAATGTTACTAGATTTGCGTCAGAGCGTTGCATAAAGGTTTCTAACAACATAGGGACATTTACACCAGTGACTATTTCTATATTAGGAAAATCAGCCATCAATCTAACTAAAGTATTAAATGGTGTTCCACCTTTTAAATCAACAAAACATACAATTTCTGAGCCAAAATGCTGTAACTCTTCTAGCTTTTGTTGCAGTTGTTGTTGAAAATCATCTGTTGATTGCCCCATTGCAAACGAAACCGATTCACACTGAGATTGTTTACCACAAATCATTTCAGTCGTTTCAATTAAGCTTTTCGCTGTTGAACCATGTGTACTGACTAATACAGAAATCATCGATTTAAGTTCCTATTTTAGTAATCTAAACAACGATAATAACGACGGATTGACATTGGATGACGATTTAAATGTTCAACATAAGCATCGATACGATTATTGATAGCACGGAAAACAAATGGTGAAAGATTGCCACGATATTTTTCTGATATACCCGGTAATTCATAATCTTTGGTATCAATAATAGTATAATTACCACAAATTTGCGGTAAGAACTTAGCGACTCTTTCACTTAATGGGCGTTGAGTATCTTCACCGACATAAACGGTTACCGCAGTATCACGATCAATAACTTCTAATGTACCATGGAAAAATTCTGCTGACTCAATTGATTTTGAACGTAACCAATGTTGTTCTTCCCAATAACACATAGCATGAGAATAAGTTGCCCCCCATTGATTACCTGCGCCAACAAAATAGTGCATTGGATCATTATGATGTTTTTCAGCAACTTCTTGACCAAATTTATCGGCTTTTTTCGCAACGGCAACAATATTTTTAGCAAAATGTTGATCCATTTGTTGGTAGAACTCGTCATAATCAGGGAATTCTCCAGCTAAAAACATTAAACGATCAGCAGTCATAAAGAATTTTAATTGTTCATTCATTGGATAAACAACTACATGATCAGCCATATTTCCTAATGGAGTATCGGCTTTATCCATGAAAGCAAATACAGTTGAACCAACTTCTTTTTGGATTTTTTCAATAGCAGCAACCACTTCTTGTGTTGTGCCAGTTACAGATGAAATAATGATAAGCGTATCTTTAGTAATACGTTTGTTACCAGTTACTAAATATTCAGCAGCGTGTTGCACAAAAGTCTCAATCGCTGTTTTTTCTTTCATATGTACAACTGCTTGCATTGATGATGCATAAGTACCACCAATACCTAACCAACAAACGTTGCTATAACCACGCGCGTGGATTTTATCAATAAATTCATTAATTTGTGGTCTTAATGCTAATGCACCATTCATGCTGTCTAATTCTTTCTTTTCGTCATATTTTCTCATTTTTAAATCCTCTTAATTTTTGAGCTAGTTATTTCATCAAATTCTGGATAGGTTGATTTTTCAAGGTTATGACCTTTTAATCGTGAAACTTGGTAACTTAATAGATGAATTGGTATTGTCATAAATAATGATGCGTACAGTTCATCTATATCAATATTAAGACACAAATCGTCTTGTTTAACGTTGCTACTGTTATTGGCGTAAATCGTAGAAATATTTTTAACATGTTTAGTTAAAAATACTTTTAACAATTCAGCACGGTTAGATAACACGCCATGCGGCTCAAGAAAAACGATATTATCATTCTCATGTAAACCTAAATATGGGCCATGCATATACTCCTCGAGTTCTTTACCGAAAGCATTATTACGTATAGTTTCGGTGAATTTTGTTTCGCCTTCTCGAGCAATACCATAGGTTGCACCGTAGCCAATAAATATGACTCGTTGAGAATGATAAAATTTGTGTTGATATTGATTTACCCAAGCTTGGGATTGTTCGATAACTTTAGGTAGCAAACCTGCAACTTTTCTAAGTTGATCGAAATAACTGGCAAATTGTTGATCATCCATGCTGCCATTTTTTTGTGCAATGACTAAAGCAATTAATATCAAATCAAGTATCGTAACGCTATAACCAGCACTGACATAAGGCATTTCCTCAATAGGAATACCCATAGATAATACATTATTGCTAATTTTATATAATGGGCTATCAGGATTACTGGTAAGCGTATAGATAGTTTGATTATTCTTGATAAACTCTTCAACTAAATGAATCGTTGAATAGCTTTCTCCCCCTTGCGAAATAGCAAAATAGAGGGTATTAGGATCGCTGTAATGTAAATAATTAGCAGCGATTGAAGGATCTTCAATATAAACGGGAACCTTTAAGATTTTACTCATTAAAGGTCTCGCCCCATAAGCTGCGTTAGAACTTGAACCAGTAGCAAAGATAACAATTGAATTAAATTGTTTAACTTTACTTGAATCAATAGTATCAACAAACAATGTTTGATAATTGTCTAAAATACTTTGATAATATTCAGGTTCTAATGCTACATAATCAGCAATACTTTTCATTAAATCGTCCCTGTTATTGACCTAGTAATCCACTCCAAGCACCAAAGATACCAATACCAGCAATCAGTAATAAGATCCAATGTGCTTTTAGTCCTTTTCTGTCTAATAAAAAGATAAATAAAGTAAATAATAACGGCAATATTTGCGGAACAATGCCATCGAAAATATCCTGTAATGACGTTGCATCAGAGCCTGAGCCAATGGTTAGTGGCATATTTAATGTCACCATCGTCGCCACCATGGCCCCTACCACCGAGAGCCCCAAGATAGATGCTCCATAAGACAATTTATCCATCAAGCCAGTTTTTTGTACTTTTTCAATAAAAGATGCACCAATGTTATAACCAATAAATAGACCAAAATAACGAGCAATAATGGCTGGAATATTGAAAATTAATAAAAATAGTAGTGGCCCTAAGATATTACCTTGCATCGCCAGTGAAGTACCAATACCTGTTGCAATAACTCGTAATGTTCCCCAGAAGAATGAATCTCCCAAACCACTTAGTGGTCCCATTAATGCGATTTTGACGTCATTTATTGAACTTTCATCAAAATTTTCATTTACGGCATTTTGCTCTTCCATAGCAATAGAAATACCTAATGGGAAAGTAATTAACCATGGCGTAACATTATAAAACTCTAAATGTCGTTGATAAGCAGTAGTTAATTGTTCTGGTTTTTGGCTATAAATTTTTTCTAAAGCAGGACGAATCGCAAAAGAATAACCTAAATTCATTTGTCGTTCATAGTTCCATGACCACTCAGCAGTGAAAGAACGCCAAAATGTTCGCATTAAATCCTTTTTAGTAATTAAATTAGAATTCTTCATCTTCATAATTGATCTCCTGTCCTACTAAAGCATTGCCTGATTGATTATTAACTTCTTGATTATCTGTGGTGGTAAGTTTTTTGCCGGTAAATGAAGAGTAACCGGTAAGAATTAACGCCATACAAGCGCCAAAAACTGCAACACCAGTGACAGGTACTTTCATATATACTGCTACAGCAAAACCAAGAATAAAGAATGTCGCATTGGTTTTTTTGATCATAATCTTCATTAACATAGCAAAACCAAATGCAGGTAATAAGCCTGTTGCAATTCCTAAACCGTTAATGACAAACTCAGGGATCACATCAAGTAAGCTTTTTATTGCTTCACTACCAAATAAGTAAGAAAAACCAACAACTAAACCAATTGGTAGGTTGATAGAAAAGAAACCGCCGAAAATATTCATGCGATCAACGCCTTTACCATTACCTTCACTAGCATACTTATCTGCTTTATGTACAAAGTAAGGTAAAATGAACAAGAAACATAAGTTTTTAACCACTAAAACCAAAGAAGCAATTGGAATCCCTAAAGTTAAGGCTACTGCCGTACTTTTACCGGCACCAATCGCAAACGCAGTTCCTAATACACTACCTGAAATAATTTCTGGAGGAATAGATGCACCAATAGAAAAAGAACCAACAAACGCCAACTCTAATGTCGCACCGATGATAATTCCTTGTGTAACATCCCCCATTACTAGCCCTGCTAAGGTACAAGTAACTAAAGGCCTTGATAACATAGATGAACCTAAAAAGTATTCACCATTGGCTAACATAGCAATCAAGGCCAAAATAATTGCTGTAATAACAATACTCATTTTGTATTCCTTTTTGTCTATTTTTCAAATTTTTGCTTAGATTCACTTGGGATCTGTTGTATATACACTTCAACACCATCTTGTTGTAATCCAGCTAATAAGTCCGCTTCTAACTCTGTCAAATTAATTGTTTTAGAATAATTTTTGGTTCCTTCACGAGGTTTAGTTCCTCCTAAATTAAGACTAGTTATTTGTCCTTGAGTTCCTCGGATGAGTTTTTCTGCATCTTCTACCGATTCCACCACAATTAACATCTGATATTTATCTGTTACACCAGAATTAATAGCGCCAATACTGTCATCAATTGACTTCATGACTAGTTTGGCATTTTCAGGTTTAGCTAATCGGATCGCTGATTTACGAAATTCATCATTAGCAACAGCATCGTTGGCAACTAAAATAGTATTAGCTCCAACATTATCGAACCATGAAACAACAACCTGACCATGCAATAAGCGGTGATCGACACGTAACAATTTAATCATTGGTTTTCTTCCTCCTAGGTGAAATCCACCACATATTTGGTATTACTAGCGAATTTGTATTCAATAGCAATCGGTTCGCTATTTATATCAAAATAGTGATTAGACACTTTAAATAATGGTTCATCAATTTGGCAGCGTAATTGCTTAGCCAATTCGGCATTGGCAACAATTAGCTGTAAATCTTGTTCTAATTTATCGACTTTTTTCTTACCCGAATTAGTAATTTCAAGTGCTGATAGCACTTTTATTATTGAAACTTGAAAATCAGGGAAATAGTGAAGGGGTAAAAGAAAAATCTCTTTTACTACACTAGTTTTAGCAACTTCTAAAAAACTAATATAATAAATTAGTGCTGACGGTTTTATCTTTAATAACTGGCTATAGTAAGGGCCAGCTTTTCTTAAATAATTCTCTTTAAGAATTTTTTTATGATGTTGATAAGTGCCAGGTTTAATAATACCAGTCATCTCAAGAATATTTTGGGTAGACAGCATTGGTGCAACAAATAAACCAATCCCTTTTTTTCGTACAACCAAATTTTTTTCTACTAATAGGTCAATAGCTTTACGAACAGTAGTACGACTGACATCAAAATCTTTTTGTAATTGAACTTCTGGGGGGAGCTCCGCACCCACACCATATTGACCCGAGTTGATCTGTCCCATTAAATGATCGGCAATTTTTTCAAACAATTTCATAATTGTTTTTCTCCATAATTGAAGATATTTTTCGCCGATAAATGATATTTAAATCGCTTTCCTGATAGATATTGCTCGGTATATTCAAATGGTTGAAAGTTAATATCAAAGCTATTACTCGATACTTTATAAATGGGTGTTCCTTCAATAACCTCCAAATATTTAGCTTTATCTTCGGTTGCTGACTCATAAGTAATTTCTTCACGACCGTGACTTGGCTTGAATGGATAATGCTCTTTCAAAAATTGATAAAGAGAAACATTATTCAAATCGACTTGTTCTAAACCTTTGAATCTATTAGATGGTAAATATGTTACTTCGTAGGAAAGCGGAGTTTTGTTTAATATCCTTTGCCGAACAATTCTAATCAATTTTTCATTCGAACCAAAAAAAGATCTCAATTCAGCTGGCATATTAATAATTTGATTGGTGAGAACTTTAATATTAAGGTCAATATCGTCTTCTTTTTTAACTTCTTCACTGAAAGAAGACATTTTTAACATATTAATCTCAAAAATTTTATGTGGTTCCACATCAGTATCATTTTGGAATACATAACCTTCCATAGCTAAATCATTTAAAGCGTTTCTTATTGTTGTACGACTTACACCAAAATGTTCTGCTAGTGCTCGTTCTGTCAATTTCTTACTGACAATAGTCGGATTAGCTTTAATCTGTTCTTCAACATAAGTTTTTGAAGCTATTTCACGATATTCCAAAAAACACACTCCATTGATGGACTTTTTTATAAAATAGATATACGTTAAGATAACGTAAACATTGTTAAAAAATAAACAAAAAAATACATGTTGTCAATTTTAAGTACCAAATTTGTTGTATAGATCACAGTTTTTATAATTATTTATAATTAAATCAATATGATATATTTAAAAATGTATCTGTTTATTTGATTTACAATAAAGGAAGATTTGAAGAAAACTCAATGTAAAAACGCAATTTTATCAAGTCATAAGAAGGAACGAAGTATAAAATGTTTGTAGAGTTAATTATAAAGAGCATGGTAAATATGCATAGTTACAGCTTAGATAATTTAGAAGGATAATAATGTCTAGTCGTTGCTAAAGCAACGCTGTCTCGTGCTACTCGGCTCGAACCTCTTATCGGTTCGAATCAAATGCATTGTTGTAGTAACAAAAAAGCCCACTCAAACGAGTAGGCTTTCTTATTAAATTGGTCGGCGAGAGAGGATTCGAACCTCCGACCCACTGGTCCCAAACCAGTTGCGCTACCAAGCTGCGCTACTCGCCGTCAGAAATTGCTTCACATTCTAAATATAAAATGGGGTGGCTAATGGGACTCGAACCCACGACAACTGGAATCACAATCCAGGGCTCTACCAACTGAGCTATAGCCACCATAGAAGCAGGACGAAATATTACGCATAAAAAATAATATTGTCCAGCATATTTTTTAAAAATAATACCAATTGGTCATATTAAAAGCGTTAAAAGGTTATTCTTTTAGCATTTTTCAAAAAAATTAGGCTTTATGCGACATAATATCAATTATCTGAGTGTCAGTTGCTTTCATACTATTGCTAACTATCGCCCCTAAATTATTAATTGAAGTTTCAACGCTATCACAAACAATACCTTCATTACCTGTAACACGAATTCGGTTTAGCGCCATTAATACAGCTTTAAATCCGGATGAAACCGAAGTTGAAACTTTCATTGCACAGCTATTTGACGCACCATCACAAATTATTCCAGACAAATCACCAATCATGTTACATATGGCCATATCAACTGCCTCATATTGGCCTTTACCCAGTAACCACGCCATACCGGCAGCCGATCCCATGGCTGCTGTTGAGGCTGCACAAAGAGCTGATAATGGCGGAAATTTACTATGAATATAAATGGCAATGGTATGCGATAAAATAAGCGCTCTCGCTAATTGTTCTGGCGTTGACTCTAAATAATCGGCAACAACAACGACTGGCATAGTTGCAGTAATACCTTGATTGCCTGAACCTGAATTACTCATAGCTGGTAACGTTGCACCACCCATGCGAGCATCTGATGCAGCAGTAGTACGAATAATCACTTTAGACAATAGATCATCAGCTAATAAGCCATTTTTAGTTTGTTCATGTAATGTCGCCGCAATACTTAAGCCATAATCTCGTCTTAAGCCTTCCTGAGATAAGGCATCATTTAATTCTGCTGAGTGTAAAATAAATTCGATATCAGCAAAATCAGCCTGCGAGGCAAATTCATATATCTGTTTTACCGACATCAATTTGATGATAGCCGCGTCTTTCGAATCATCTTGCTTTTGGTTATCGGCTTTAAAAATTATTTTGTCATTTTTTTCAATCAAAATCACATTAGTATGTGAGCTTTCAATACAGACGCGGACATGATCATGATTAGTATAAATATTAGCTTCAGAATAAATAGCGGTATTATTATCGGCAATTTGCACATTAATTTTATGCTCATTGAGCATCGTTTTAGCTTGTTCGATCTGTTGCTGAGTTATATTTTTAAGGACTTCAAGGCCTGCCCCAGCATCACCACCAATGGCGCCGATGGCCGCTGCAATAGCTAATCCCACCATACCAGTGCCCGGAACCGTAACACCCATGCCATTTTTCATTAAATTGGGCGAGACATAAGCATCAATGTGGCTAATTTTATTTTTATCAATATATTGAGTTGCCGTAGCAGCAGCTAAAGCAAGTGAGATAGGTTCAGTGCAACCAAGTGCTGGCAAGACTTCATGCTTCACCAATTTGATTAATTGTTGCCACATTACTTGTTGTTCCATTTTTTATCTCCATATTACTAACCGTAATGTTAGCAAGTGAAACGTTTAGCCATGAAATTAAGTGATTATTTTATTCTATTTAACTTGAAAACTGAATGTTAAGCTCACATATCAAAGAGTAAGTGAACATAATTTATCAGTTCAATACTGATTTTATTAATACGTTAAACCACTATAAACAGATTTTTATTCAATCACTTTTTGTTTAAAACATACACGACAAAAATAGACTAAATCTGAAACATCTATACTTAACTGCATAGTAAATAAATTAATCAGGAATAGTTCAAAATATGTAATATTTTAGTAAAACCACCTGACTTTTTTTTTATTATTGCAATAATGTAACTATCAAAAATTAAATAATAATGGCGAGATATGATAAATATTTTATTAATTGATGATGATGTAGAATTATCACAAATGCTTAGCGAATATTTAACCAATGAAGGTTTTAATATTAAAAGTGTTTATTTAGGTAAGGATGGTATTGATGAAGCGCTATCAGGTAAATATCGTGCAGCAATTTTAGATGTGATGTTACCTGATATTAATGGCATTGATGTCCTAAAAAGCATTCGTCAACAATGTAATATGCCAGTTATTATGTTAACTGCCAAAGGTGATAATATTGATCGCGTATTAGGGTTAGAATTAGGTGCTGATGATTACATTCCAAAACCATGTTACCCACGTGAATTATTGGCAAGATTGAGAGCGGTGTTACGTCGGTTTGACGAACGTTCAGTCGAATTAGTTGATGAGAAAAAATATCATTTTAATGGCTTAACTTTAGATCTACCACAACGACTTTGTACTTGGAACGGTCAACCGATAGATCTCACCTCTACTGAATTTAACTTGTTAGTTTTACTCGTTAAACATAGTGAGCGAGTGGTAACTAAAGAAGAATTGTCTGAAATAGGTCTGGGTCGTGCTCGAGAATTATATGATCGCAGCGTCGATGTTCATATCAGCAATATTCGCCAAAAACTACATCAAGTAGCACAAAATGATGTGACCATTGAAACAATAAGAGCGGTTGGCTATCGTATCCGTTAATCAAGCCATAGGTTTGCTATGAATCGTCGATTATTTTGGAAAATACTGGTTATATTTTGGATAATTTTTTATCTTACTTTCCAATTAACTTGGATTGCTTTCTCTTATTATATAGAAAGTAGAAATCAACGATTCTTAAATCATATGCCGACTAAAGTGGATATGATTGCTCAATTATTGCATGTTGCCGGTGAAGATGAAACACTCAATTTTATTGCACATTTACCCGAACGTGAGCGAGTTTTATTGTCAATAAAATTGGTGTCTCCACAATATGATCAAGTTAATATCATCACAGATGAATTAGAACCTAGCTCTTATGTATATCAACGGATGGCAGTGGCGCCCGATGGCACCCTCTATTCGGTATCATTTAAAGACGATAAAACCGATCACAGCAATAACAAAAATAAAACTTTATTTAATATGCCGACCCCTATTTTGTTAATGGGGATCTGTGTTGGTTTAGTATTCAGCCTATTTTTAGCATGGAACTTAACTAGACCAATGAAATTACTAAGACAAGGATTTTTCCGTGTATCGCAAGGTGATCTGTCGGTTCGGTTATTTAAAAAGTTAAAACCTCGTCGTGATGAACTGAGTGAATTAGGTAAAGATTTTGACATGATGGTTGAGCAACTCAACATCTTAATATCTGATCGTCAAGCGCTACTTCATGATGTTTCTCATGAACTCAGAACCCCTCTGGCCCGCTTACAATTGGCAATCGGTCTTGCCCAACAAAATAAACAAAATATCGATACAGCTTTAGCTAGAATTGAGTTAGAGTCGCAACGATTAGATCAATTAATTGGTGAGATTCTTAATTATTCACGTGCAGAAATGAATAATCGAACCGATGAATACTTTGACTTAAAAGAGTTAATTGGTGTAGTGGTTAATGATGCCAACTACGAAGCCAATCACCAATCTATTGAAGTAGAGTTTAACTTATCATCCATTAATCACTCTATTGTTAAAGGTAATTCTGAACAGATACGACGCGCGATTGAAAATATTATTCGTAATGCTATCCGCTTTTCTAATGCAGGCCAAACGGTTGAGGTATCATTAAAAGAAGCAGGAAAATATTTACAAATTGAAGTTAAAGATCGTGGTCCGGGTGTCGATGCCAGCAAATTATCGAGTATTTTTGAACCCTTTGTCCGTATTCAGTCAGCACAGTTAGGTAAAGGCTATGGACTAGGTCTAGCCATCGTCAGAAAGACCGTTATTATGCATAACGGCACTATTCAAGCTAATAATCGCGATGGTGGTGGTTTAGTGGTAACAATCAAACTACCTTATTGGCGAAAAAATTAATAACAATCCGGATTAACGGTTAATACATACTCTTTTACCAGACTTTCTAAGGTAATTTTATCGTAACCAGTAAAATTCAGATTTTGCATAATCATCTGTGGATTGCTATCAAGTATTGCTTTATATTCAGCAAGATATTGTTTGGCGATTGGTTTATATGACCAATGCCACTCTTCTGGCAAATAGCCCCCTTTTCGTCCCTCATTGAATGGTTGACAAAAACCATATTTTGGTAAGTTTTCACGAAGCCATTGATACAAAATAATTCCCTGTTTATCATTTTTAAAATATTCAGACGATACACTAGTAATATCAATATCTGTTCCCCAATGATGTCTTGATGTACCAGGCATTGAAGATAATTTTAAAATTTGTTCAGCAATTTTTTGTGGATTATTCAACTTAGGTAATAATGCATCCCACTTACGTTGCCAAATACCATTTTGATAGGTGTAATTACGCGTAGCACTCACTACAATAAAAGGAATATTAGGATAAGATTTTTTAAAATCATTATAAGCCTTAATCAACTGCTCAGTTGGTTCCTTCTGTAAATACATACCTTTTTTGTTTACGGGTAATATTGTTGAGTCGAGAGCAATATAATTACTATCTTTTTTTTCATCAAATTGCCCAGTAAGTTTATTTAATGGAATAGATTGTGCCATAGCAAAGGTTGAACATAAGAGTAAAGTTAAAGTTGAGCTAAAATGAGTAACTGTTTTCAATGTTATTATTTTTTTCATCATTTAGATTCTAATTAATATTATATTAGCCAGACAGGGTGAAAACCAGTATAATCCTTTCCCTAAAAATTGAAATAGCCATAATGTGTAAAAACGAGGCCATATGTTAACATCAGCTACACACAAATCGTCTAATAATTGTTTGGACGTGACAAATACAACTAATCAAAACACCACCAATCCAACTAACGAAAAAATAAACTTACTTAACTTTACCAGACAACAGTTAAGAGAATTTTTTATTTCGTTAGGAGAAAAACCATTTAGAGCGGATCAAGTGATGAAATGGATCTATCATTTTGGGATAGATGATTTCGATCTTATGACCGACATTAACAAAAAATTACGTGAGCAATTAAAAAAATTAGCTGAAATTAAAGCACCTAAAATTGCCATCGAGCAACGTTCATCCGATGGCACTATAAAATGGGCTTTAGATGTAGGCAATAATCAAATGATTGAATCAGTTTATATTCCTGAACGTGATCGTGCGACCTTATGTGTTTCATCACAAGTGGGCTGTGCTTTGGAATGTAAATTCTGTTCAACAGCGCAACAAGGTTTTAACCGTAATTTAACCGTATCTGAAATTATTGGCCAAGTTTGGCGCGCATCAAATGCCATTGGCGTAACAGGTAAATTAGCCGATCGACCTATCACTAACGTTGTTATGATGGGAATGGGTGAACCTTTACTTAACTTATCCAATGTCGCACCAGCAATGGAAATTATGCTAGATGATTTTGGTTATGGTTTATCCAAAAGACGCGTGACGCTTTCTACTTCTGGTGTCGTACCCGCTTTAGATAAATTAGCTGGCATGATTGATGTAGCATTAGCTATTTCATTACATGCACCAAATGATGAAATTCGTAGTGAGATTATGCCAATTAACCAAAAATATAATATGGCAATGTTACGTGATTCAATTTTACGTTATCTTTCAACCTCGAATGCTAATCATGGTAAAGTGACCATCGAATATGTATTACTCAACCAGATCAATGATAGTGTTGAACATGCCCATGAGCTGGCTAAATTCCTGAAAAATGTACCAAGTAAAATCAATTTAATTCCATGGAATCCTTTCCCTGGTGCGCCTTATGCGCGTTGTTCAAACACCCGAATTGATCGGTTTATGAAAACATTAATGGGTTATGGATTTACGGTTATCGTTCGGAAGACTCGTGGCGATGATATTGATGCTGCTTGTGGTCAACTTGCTGGCGAAGTTGTAGATCGTACCAAACGAACGCTTTATAAAAAGCAAAATCTTGTTCAACAAACAGCCTAAAACAACCGAGGAGTTGTACATGAAAAACGTATTAATAGCATTAAGCAGTTTGGTCATGCTAATGCTAACAGGCTGTCAAATGAATGGTCGTGAGGATTTTGATCCAGAAACCGCTGCGTTAGCAAGAATGCGATTAGGCTTAGGTTATTTAGCCAAAGCCAATGAATCTGAAGATAACGTTAAAGCGGCACATTATAATCTAAAATTGGCCGCTCAATATTCACCCAATAATCCTCAAATCATGCTAGCAATGGCAATGTTTGATCAACATGTTGGTGAATATAATGAAGCAGAGATGATTTATAAACGAATCACATTAATGCAACCAGGTAATGGTTTATATCGTGTGCACTATGGTTCCTTTTTATGTGGTAGAGATCGTTACCAAGAAGCGAAACAACAATTTGCCAAAAGTCTAGAACTAGATCGGCACCGCTGGAAAGCAGATACCTATGAGCAATATGGTTATTGTGCTATCCAAAACGGCGATAAGAAAACGGCAGATCTAATGTTTAAACAACTTTTTGCATATGATACCAGTCGTCGAACTAATGTAGCAAAAACAGCCGAACTTTATAAAAATAAAGGCGACAACAAGATAGCTAACTATCTATTTTTAGTATCAAAAAAATAAATTATAAATACAAAATTAAAATTAACATCACTGGAAGCAAGAGTATATATCATGAGTTTTTTGGCTATTTTACTGCTAGCATTAGCCATGTCTACAGATGCCTTTGCGGTAGCGATTTGTCGTGGCGTATCACTAAAATCAACGCCGTTTTTAGGCGCATTAAAAGTGGGGATCTTATTTGGTTTTGTTGAAGCCATCACGCCATTACTAGGCTGGTTAATTGGCTATATTGCCCTACAATATATTGAAAGATGGGATCATTGGATTGTTTTTACCGTCATGTTATTGTTAGGTCTAAACATGATCTATCATAGTTTTAAGGAAGATAACGATGACAACTGTGATGCAAAACCACTTCCTTCATCGAAAAAATCATTTTTAATATTAGTTCTTACTGCGATTTCAACAAGTATTGATGCATTTGCTGTTGGTGTCGGATTAGCACTTGTCAGCGTTAATATTTATATTGCCGCCACCATGATTGGACTTGCAACCTGTATCATGGTTACGTTGGGCTTATTGCTAGGTAAAAAAATTGGTTGTTTAATTGGTAAACAAGCATCATTTATCGGTGGCATCGTTCTTATTGTCATCGGTTCAATAACATTGTACCAACATCTCACTATATAATTTTATTCTTTACTTAAGTTTAGATATAAAAAAACCACTCACATATTGGAGTGGTTTTTTATTTTGACTGGTTAAATAGGGGAATTACATCATTCCGCCCATTCCTCCCATGCCGCCCATACCACCAGCAGCACCTAAGTCAGCTTTATCATCTTTAGGTAAATCAGTAACCATACATTCAGTTGTGATCATAAGACCTGCTACTGATGCAGCATATTGTAATGCACTACGTGTTACTTTAGTTGGATCTAAAATACCCATGGCAATCATATCACCATATTCTTCAGTTGAGGCATTGTAACCATAGTTACCTTTCCCGCCTTTAACCGCATTAACCACAACAGAAGCTTCTTCACCGCAGTTAGTAACGATTTGACGTAATGGCGCTTCCATCGCACGAAGAGCAACTTTAATACCAACGTTTTGATCTTCGTTTGCACCTTTAAGGTCTAAAATTGCAGAAGCAGCACGAACTAACGCAACACCACCACCAGCAACAACACCTTCTTCAACTGCTGCACGAGTCGCATGTAATGCATCTTCAACACGTGCTTTTTTCTCTTTCATTTCAACTTCAGTTGCTGCACCAACTTTAATTACTGCAACACCGCCAGCTAATTTAGCCACACGCTCTTGAAGTTTTTCTTTATCGTAATCAGAAGTTGATTCTTCGATTTGTTTACGAATTTGTTCAACTCGTGCATTAATTAATGATTCTTCACCAACACCGTCGATGATAGTTGTGTTATCTTTATTGATAACCACACGTTTAGCTTGACCTAAATCTTCAAGTGTTGCTTTTTCAAGCTCTAAACCAATTTCTTCAGAAATTACAGTACCAGCAGTTAAGATTGCGATATCTTGTAACATTGCTTTACGACGGTCACCAAAACCAGGTGCTTTAACCGCTGCAACTTTAACAATACCACGCATAGTATTGACAACTAATGTTGCTAATGCTTCACCTTCAACATCTTCAGCGATGATTAATAAAGATTTACCTGCTTTAGCAACGGCTTCTAATACTGGTAATAATTCACGGATATTAGAGATTTTTTTATCTGCTAATAAAATATACGGACTATCTAATTCAACAGTCGCAGTTTCTGGTTTGTTGATGAAATATGGAGATAAATAACCACGGTCAAACTGCATACCTTCAACAACATCAAGTTCATCTTGTAAACCAGTACCATCTTCAACAGTGATAACACCTTCCTTACCTACTTTTTCCATTGCTTGAGCAATTAAAGTACCAACTGTTTCATCAGAGTTTGCTGAAATAGTACCAACTTGTGCAATCGCTTTAGAATCAGCACATGGTGAAGATAATTTTTTAAGCTCTTCAACTGCTGCAACTACTGCTTTATCAATACCACGTTTTAAATCCATAGGATTCATACCAGCAGCAACCGCTTTTAAACCTTCGTTAACGATAGCTTGCGCAAGTACAGTTGCAGTAGTGGTACCATCACCTGCTGCATCGTTTGCTTTTGAAGCGACTTCTTTAACCATTTGCGCACCCATGTTTTCGAATTTATCTTCTAATTCGATTTCACGAGCAACTGATACACCATCTTTAGTGATAGTTGGCGCACCAAATGATTTATCTAATACAACATTACGTCCTTTTGGACCTAAAGTTACTTTAACTGCATCAGCTAATACATTAACGCCTTTAAGCATTTTAGCACGAGCGTCATTTCCAAATTTTACATCTTTAGCTGCCATCTTCGTATTTCTCCTAAATTCTGTATATAAGTTAAATTATCTGCCAGTTATTCTTGAACAATGGCTAAAATATCGCTTTCTGATAAGATAAGCACTTCTTCGTTATCAATTTTTTCTGTTTTAACGCCATATCCTTCATTGAAAATTACGATATCACCAACTTTAACATCTAATGGTTGAACTTGACCATTTTCTAAAATGCGACCATTACCAACAGCTAAAACTTCACCACGTGTTGATTTACCTGCTGCTGAGCCAGTTAACACAATACCGCCAGCTGATTTTGATTCTACTTCTTTGCGTTTAATGATCACACGATCATGCAATGGACGAATTTTCATTAGTTATCTCCTAGCACTAATTTTTACTTAAGTAATTATTAACAATAAATCATAAAATTATGATATGTATCATATAGTGCATAATAGATGGGGATTAATTTATATTCTTCAAGAGAATAAAATAAAAAAATTTTCTAATTGATTAATTATTCATCATCCTTCCGTTCAAATTCTCCTTCTATCACATCATTATTTACTTGTACATTGCGACTAGAAGAAAATGAATAAACTTTAGTAGGAAGTTTTTTAACAATAAAGCGCACAATATATTCCTGAACATATGGAATTAATAAAATCCCCCCTAAGATATCCGTTAGAAAACCTGGAATAAATAAGAAAAAACCAGCAAATAATAGCGAAACACTGTTAATAATTTCTTCTTTTGGGTTTTGTTGATTAGCAATCTTTTGTTGCATAAGGCTTAAATTTTTTAACCCTTGCTTTTTAATTAATGAAAAACCAATAATCGAGGTAGCAATAATTCCGATTAATGCAAGCAATACCCCCACTGAATTAGCAATTGCGATAAAAAAACTAATCTCACAATAAACATAAATAAAAAATATAATAAAACCAATAACTCGCATACAAAAATTCCTCTAAATATAGAGCGACATTATTTTCAATTAGTTATTAAAATGGTGACAATTAGCTAAATTTCAACCAAACAGTATATATTTTTAAAAATATCTTACAAAAAGGATTGACGAATAATCTCTAATCGTGTTTAATACAGCTCCATTGTTGCCCGGATAGCTCAGTCGGTAGAGCAGGGGATTGAAAATCCCCGTGTCCGTGGTTCGATTCCGCGTCCGGGCACCAATCACCAAATTTTAAGACCTGCTTCTAGCAGTTTTTTTTATGTCTAAAGCCTTTTCCAAGCTACCTTTCAAGGGATTTTCTTTGTCAACCGACATCAACTGAGATTACCCCATATCAAGTGCAAAATCGGATACAAACCCGGATAAATTTGGTTCGATAATGACGTGTATCCATAAAATAGCTTTAAAGCCTTTATTTTCAATGGCTATAAGAAATTGCTTGAGCACTACCATTTATGATTAATATTTTTTCACACCAACTCAAAATTTTGTGAGGTAGATCACAAAAAGAATGTGATATTTGTAATATTTTTTTACTTATTACCTTTATTTTGAGTATTGATGGATATTAAACAATTACAACAACAAATTACCGATATCACTATTTGGAAAAAAGGCGATCAACGAGCTCCACATAAACCTTTATTGCTACTTTATGTATTAGGACAATATAAGCAAGGTCATGATCGCTTATTTGATTATGAAAAAGAAATTGAAAAACCTTTACACGATTTACTCGCTCGATTTGGTCCTCAACGTAAACACTATTACCCCAATATGCCTTTTTGGCGTTTGAAAAATGACGGGTTTTGGCAACTCATTAATTCTGAAAATTGCACTAATCCAATTTTGACAAGTAAAGAACCAACTAGCAAAACCCTTGCTTCACACCAAGTACTCGGTGGTTTTGATGAACAAACGTATCGACTGATAAAAACAAATCCTTCCATTATTGATCAATTAGCCGAACAAATTTTAAGTCAGCATTTTACTGAAAGTGTGCAAGAAAACTTAATTAATCGATTTGGTTTCAATCTAATGGAATCCAATAAATACCGAGATCCTAAATTCAGACAAATCGTATTACGTGCATACAACTATCAATGTGCCATCTGCGGTTACGATTTAAGGTATGACTCAGTATCAATCGGTCTTGAAGCTGCTCACGTAAAATGGAAACAACATGGCGGACCATGCATTGTAAATAATGGCTTAGCACTATGTTCATTACATCATTCCGCTTTCGATATGGGTGCTATCGGGCTTGATTGTAATCTAAAAATCAAAGTATCAAGTGGGGTAAATGGAAACCACATAGTTGAAAAACTATTTTGGGATTTCGATGGCAAAAACATCTTATTACCTCGCATGAAAAGCGATTATTTACATGATAGGTTTATTGAATGGCATGTTAGAGAAGTGTTTAGGGATTAAGGAAAACAATAATAATGGACAAAATTAAAAATCTAACGCCTGGAGTTATCCTAAATAATAAACAATTGTGTGAAATATTTAAGTGTAGTCCTCAAGGGGGAATGAGAAAATCCAATAAAACAAGTACATTAGTTCTTATTACTAATCATATTGAATCTGTTTACTCTGATACTTGGAATGGAGACATACTCTACTACACAGGGATGGGGCAAAAAGGAGATCAAAGCTTGGATTTTATGCAAAATAAGACACTAAATGAAATTGAATCTAATGGTATTAGTGTACATTATTTTGAAGTATTTAAAGATAAAGAATATACCTATTTAGGCCGTCTTACCAAGGCTGCTGAGCCTTATCAAACTCAGCAATTAGATGCAAACCAAAGTTTACGTAAAGTATGGATATTTCCACTCAAGCTTGTCGAAAACAAATTACCTATAACAGTATTATCTAATTATACGAAAGCTAAAGAACATCAGGTTCATAAATATAAGACTGATAAATTGTTAAATAAAGTTATTAATCAAAATAAAAAACCTGGGAAACGCGAAGTTCTTACTCCTCAATATATAAGAAGTCCTGAACTAGCTGAATTTATTAAACGTAAAGCTAACGGTAGATGTGATCTTTGTGAAAATCCAGCACCATTTACAACAAAAGACAAAATTCCTTACTTAGAATGCCATCATATTATTTGGTTGTCTGAAGGTGGTGAGGATGCAATTGAAAATACTGTTGCACTATGTCCTAATTGCCATCGAAAAATGCATATTGTTAAAGATATAGATGATATAAATAAATTGAAAAAAATTGCAACTTTAAGGGGGCGAGATATCGCTTCAAAGAATGTATAAAATTATTAATGTTGTTGCTGCTGTAATTATTAAAAATGGTAAATTTCTATGTACTCAACGAGCTAACACGAAATATCTAGCCTATAAATGGGAATTTCCTGGTGGAAAAGTTGAGCCCGGCGAACAATTAGAAGATGCACTCATTCGGGAAATTAAAGAAGAATTAGGTTGTAGTATCTCAATCAAAAAATATTTATTAACAACAGAACATAATTATGATTTTGGTTCAGTTAAAATCAACGCTTTTATTTGTCAGCTAATTAATAATGATCCAATATGTTTAGAACATAATAAAATTTGTTGGCTAGATATTAATGAACTAAATAATCTTGATTGGGCTGAAGCTGATTTACCGATTGTTTCATATTTGCGGAAATGGAAAAAGACATTAAATATTTAGATGCATTAATTATATATAATCAATGCATTAATAATTTAATATACTTTTTTATTATTGTTCCGACTTATTTTCTGGTAATAATTTATGAAATGTAACTTTACTTGCATCCAATAGAACACATTTATTGACTTTATCTTTTAGTTGTTTACGAGAAGTTGTTACTTTCAAAGTATCCATATTATAAAGAGCACTATTTTTTAAATCTTCATAAGTTTTTTGGGGACAAAATAAAACAGTTTTAGATAAATTAAATAATCTTTCCCCTTTAACATGATATACATTTTTATCTTTAGGTGATTCTTCTAGCAACCATTCATTATCATTAAAAACATCTTCTGAATAATCATTTTTGTTAATTATGAGATTATATTCATTTTTATCAATTATATAAAAAACTTGATAAGCTCTATAAAAAATATTTGTAAACGAAGAATATAAAATTGTAACAAGCATAATTGCTAAAATACTTATGGATAATAAATGTCTTCTAAAGGATACATTATATATAAAATATAAGGTGAAATATTCAATAATTAACATAACTAGACAAAGTGAAAGCAATATTATTAAGGATAATATAGACTTCCCTCCAGTCATAAAATTCAAAATTAACCAAAAAGGGGTAACAGAGGTTAGTGACGGAAAGCCTACTACTATAAAAGTTGATTTATCTTTTTGATAATAAAAAAATAGAATAATAAGATATAAACTAAAACAAATTAAAATAGCATATGATGGAATTTCTATTTTCCAAAAAACATATAAATAAGAGTTAACACAAATTAATATCATAAATACCATTGAACAAATAAAGTTCCTTTTAATTAATTCATTAACTGATAAATCTGTTGTTTCTTTATATTTGATTTTATAAAGATAAAAATATAAAGAAAAAACAATACATGGAAGATATAAATTAATTAACACAGCAAACATATAAACCAAAAAAGCAATTGAGATAATAATCGGTGCAACTGTATCTGAAATGATGGCTTGAAAAATATCAGGTCGCCCAATAAACAATAAAAATCCCCATAACAGATAAAAACCACCAAGAATAGGTGAAATAGCGAAAAGTACTGAAATTAAATTATGAATAAATTTGTTATTAATCAATCCATTTTCTTGTTCTAATTTATTTAAATCTCTTTCCATCGTTTACCTCTTCTTTGTTAATATTTTTAAAAGTTAAAACTACTATAACTATCAGATAATATTTATAATTATTCAAATTGATGCAATATTAATCACAATTACGGCAAAAACAATAAATAAAAAGTAAAGATTGTAAATATTGTTTTATGAGATATTTGAGATTGATTAAATGAAGAATAGTAAATTAAGTGATTTTAATTTAGAAACGGGAACAGATGCTTTGTTAGATCGATTACCTCTTAATTACGATGAAACAACATTAAGTCGATTGAGCAAATTGATATTATTTGGTTAAAAGGACGCTCAATTGTTTGTGCATTTGAAGTCGAACATACAACATCCGTTTATTCAAGTTTATTACGAATGGTTGATTTACTTGCTCTTTAACCGAATATGAATATTAATTTGCACATTGTTGCGTCGGATAATCGACAAGAAAAAGTATTCCAAGAAATTCAAAGGCCTGTATTTTCTCTTTTAGAAAAAGGCCCTTTATGCAAAAGTTGTAGCTATATTTCTTATAGTAATTTGAAAGGACTTAGTAAACAAAAATATTTAGATCGCATGACGGGCGCAGTGCTAGATGATTATGCAGAATTGCTTCAAAGTAGTATTTTATAAAAAAATAATAAGTTTTAACTGGTTATTAAGAGGCTAAAATTTAAGAAAATAACAATAAAAGGAAAAATTAATTACTACTAATCATCCCTATGTTCCTATGATAAAAAAATAACCGAGTATTAAAAATAGCTTGCTCGATTACTTGCAAAATATAACTGATAGAATCCAGAATTTATTAACTTCAATATTGTCTATTTAACATTTTAAATGCATCGAATGCTAAATAACTTGCTTGACAATAATTAACATATCATACTTGAGTTCGCATAGAGTAAAGGCATAATTGTTTAGTCTATAAAATAACATCACAGATGTATGATAAGGAATAAGAAAATGAAAATCGCATGTATCATCGCTTCCATTTGTTTAGGTATGATTAGCACTGCCAGTGCATATGAAATTGTTTGCCCGTCTGAAATCGAAGTTAAATACAATCAACCGGAAATTAAAGATATACCAGATGGATGGGAAATGTCTTACAAAAAAAACCTTATTCATTTTCTTGATAGAATTGACGTTTATTATGATAAACCTGTTTATTTAGGTATGTTAAAGCCAGAGCCAGGAATCATTAACGGCAAAAGATATGAATCCACATGGCAGCTTGGTTCTATCTATGATAAAAAAGATAGTTATGTTAGTTGCTCTTATTCAGGAATCTACTTAATAAAGAAAATTGACCCTTCCATGAAAAGCTGTTGGAGTATTGAATCTAAAAATGAGTCTGGATACCCACAATTTAAACTTGTTTGCAGCACACAAGAGTTAGAAATGATTGAATAGTTTTCTTGAATACACAATAGAGAATTTAATATTTTCCAAATAAAGGTGTTACAGATGATTTTATTTTATAATATACCCGATATAAGTATAGTTAGATATTACTTAACTATTTATCCTAAAATTAAAATAAATAAAAAATGACTACTACTTATTACGCTTTGCTTCCCTATGGTAAGTAGTGCTGATTGTGAAAAAAGGATTGATTATTTATTTGAAAATACCACTCTTCTCGTATGAGTAATAACTGTTTGTAAAATATGGCCTACTGATGAAAGTAAAATAATTGTGGTTTTACCGCTTCCTGGTGGATCATAGGATTCTATTTTATATGATCTTGATGTATTACTTGTTGATACGCAAAGTAGTAAATTGATAACTCATCATTGGGAACCGATACATTTGGTTCGATAATGACGTGTATCCTAGAAATAACTTTAAAGCCTTTATTTGCAAGGGCTATAGAGAATTGCTTGCCAAATGATTATGTATTCATTATTTGTACTGTTACTTTCAATTGATACCGTTACTACTTTATTCTTTTTGTAAATATTTATTTACATTACACCGGTTGTTTAATCATAAAAGAATTATGCACTATTCATCTTCATCCATTCATATTCTGATGGATTGATCGTTTTATGACAATAATATTATTACATTAGCGTTTCACTATTTTGCAATTTAAAATATTAATTTCTATCAAATGTTTTCGATGTTTTATTAAGGCTAAAGATAAGATAAAAAAATAATCATTAAAGGTTAATTAATATTATTATATAAAAGAAAATTATTAGATAAATAACACCAATACCCCCTTATCTGAGTAAACCATCAGTTACTAAAACAGTAAAAAAATAATTTTAGCTCTTATCAAATGATTCTAATTTGATAAGAGCCATCACATGAAAAATAAAAACTTTACTATTCATACCCAACTCAATCAGCAACTAATTACACACCTAAATAAATTACAAGATAGATACTCAAAAATTTTACCAATTCGAATCGACATTCATTATGCTAAGGATGATAAATTCAATACAAATATTCATATAGCGAAACAAGAAATCACATGCTTACTTTTTCAAGCAATGCAATTTGAACTAGATATTGTAGGGTATGCTGTTGTTATGGAGTTCAATCAAAATAAACATATTCATTTCCATGCTATTTTTTATGTAAATGGTCAAAAAAGACAAAAATACTATCCTGTTTATGTTGAACTAGAACGTGCATGGCATGAACTGACTAATGGTTACTTATATGACTGTCAACGCAATAATTATTGTATAAATGGGTTAAAAATGATAAACCATCATGATCATGAAGCATTTCGTTCGGCTTGTTATATGCTAAGTTATTTAGCTAAAACAGAACAAAAAGAGCCATTTAAAAAACGTTATAGTGATTGTCTCTTTTTAAGTGAAGTTCCTCCACCTAGCCATCGTGGAAAACCAAGAACACTTGGTGTAAGTAAATTTTTAATACCTCTCTCTATTTAATAATACAAAAACAGGCTCATTGATATAGCTCCAATTCATATAGAGGAATCTAAAAATAGATAAATATTATGCTCTAATACTAAATAAGCTAAAAGCTCATGATAAATCGTTATTTACATGTTATGGAAAAAAGAAGAAGTAACAACAATAATCGTTACTCTTATTCGTAAGGCAAACTCATTTATAATGTATGCATCATACTTCTCCAATATATTAACTACACACTCTTATTATAAATAATTTTAGATAGATATTATTAATTGAACATACCAATATGTCCATTCAATTAACATTTTTATAAGGAGAGTATCATGTTAGATCGTCAAATATTACAAAATACCTTATTTTATTTATCAGAGCCTTATTACAATCATTTTCATTATTTGTTTAAGTCGACAAATAAGGAATTATGATATGTCAGATAAATTATCTTTACTACTTGATAAACTCTATCAGCTTTGTTTGACCGGTGGTTATGGTTTTTCATCTGCTTATACCTTAGCTGAGCAACATAAAGCCAATTTTTCCCTACATTCAGAAAATTTAAATAAACTTATCAAAGATGAAGCAGACAAAGCAACAGTTACAGGCTTTATCACAGGGTTAGGAGGAGTTCTAAGTTTACCTATAACTTTCCCAACAAACGCCTTAAGTGTCTTGCTTATTCAAATGAGGCTCGTTACAACCATTGCTATATTGCAAGGTCATGATGTGTATGATGAAAGAATCAAAATCTTAATTTTCTTATCATTATGTGTGATGGCAAGTAAGTCAAAATTACAGCAGTTTTGTTTAGCTACATTAATGAAACAGCCAAATGAAGTAATCCGTAAAATAAGCCTATCAGTCATTAAACAGCTTATTAGTATTATAAGTACAAAGCATAGCTTAAAGTTAATTAAAGTAATCCCAATTTTTGGTGGTGTGATGGGAGCTATAGTTGATCGTATTATTACTTATCGTATTGGCCAATTTGCTAAAAATCAATTTAATCAATTCAATTAGAAAAATAACACTAATAATTATTTATGCAAAAATTCATCTAATTATGAATTTATCTGATTCATTTCCGTTTTTTACATAAAGAAATCGTGCTTTAACCAAACTTAACAGGAGAAAAATGAAAGAGTACTCTTTGTTGCTAGGTATCTAAATAATCAACATCAGTTAATTAAAATAGTAACCATTTTATGAGTACAGTTAACTCTGTGTAAATCCATCACTGAGAAATAATTAAGCAAGTACTTAAGTATAATGCAGTAGCTGTTATTTTTTTCCATAACAATCCATCAGGTAAATCGTAATCTAGTAATGCAGTTTGTAATATCAATCAAAAGTTAACAAAAATATTAAATATCGTTAATATCCGAATATTAGATCAGTTCGTGATCGTATTTTTATTTTGCATAACAAGTGAAAGGGTAATTTTTGAAGATTTATTGATCGTTTTTAACGATCAATAAGATCTTATTGATCTGTTTAAACGATATGACTTTAGTGTAACGATCAGTAAAAATTAAAAAAACTAAATTGAAATATTTTTGAATAAAAAATTGATAATGGAGAGTATTTTTATTATGAAAAATACCTTGCTGGAGTTTTTAACTAAAAATAATTTTTATGGTACTGAAAAAATTTATTTAGCACCAACAATACCAAATACAAAGTTATCAAATGCACTATCTTGTTATGGTCAAGGATTAAGGGCTGAAGAAATTTATATATTAATTGATAATACTGTATTTGGTGGAGCTAAAGATGGTGTATTAATTACAAATGATCAAATAATTTTTAAAGAACCTTTTGAATCTCCTATTAGAATAAATTTTTCTGATATAAAAAAAATTTACTCAGAAAAATCTAATATATTTATTAATGGTTCTAAGTTAATCTCTTTATCAATGCCTAGTGCAGCCGATATTTACCGTTTATGTTTACTGTTACAATTATTTATTGAACAACAAAATGAAAAACAAGAAGAATCACTAGACACTTCACAAACAACAATTTTTTCCGATCAAAACTGCCAATATATAAATAATAAAAGCTATACAAACTCTACCATTGAATCTAATGAGATTGAAAAATCCACTAAAGATTCATTAAATCAAATAGATAAAGATGTAACATTCAAGTATATTCCATCCGATGAAATCTATAATTTATTATGTAAGATAAAATTAGTCAGCTCAATTTCAACAATCTTTTTTTTAGATAAAAGAGAAAGCCCTCATACTTACATTTGTAATGAATTTATAAGTATTGTTGTTTCATTTATAAAACAATTTAGAAATAAAATTATAGAAAAAAAACAAATTAGAGAATTAAAAAATGATATTGCTACCATTGAAATGCAAGCTTTTGCTTGTTTTTTAATTATCTTTAATATTCGATATCGAGGTGTTGATGAAAGGCTATGTCAACAAATAGCTAATGAAAGTATAAGATCATTGCCAAGTATGAATAATAGACGATACTCACAACATTTTTTATCTATTATCCAAACATATGACGATATCAATGAAGAAGAAGAAATTATTTTTAAATTTATTGTCCGTTTGACTTTTACTAATTTGCTAGAAAAATCACTTTCTGATTTATCAAGCATTAAAGAACATTATACAGATACTGAAATCGAAAAGAGCCTTATTACTTTATCTTCAAATCTTGATCCAGAATTTAGCAGTTTAATTAATCAGTCGACTAATCAAATTTCAAATTTTGTTAGTCAAATATTTAACACATTTAATTATTATTAATTTTTAGAATAAGGAAATAAAAAATGTTTAAAAAAATTATTTTCGCTTATTTTGTTATTGCTTTCTTAGTTGCGATTTATAACTACTTTACTCTTCCTTCAAATGGTAACACTCCTTATATGCTTGGAGTTGCATCAGCAAAAGGAATTTCGTGGTTATTCAGGTTATTTTAAAGGTATAAAATGAAAAAAATAATTCTAATAATCATTTTATCCTGTTTGCTATTGCAAGGATGTTCTGATCCAAAATCAGATGCTATCAAAAATATGAAAGATGGTTGTATTCTTGCAACCGATTATTCAAATCGTTCAATTAAATATTGTGAATGTATTGCTGAGAATTCAGTTTCTCAATTAAACGAAGAGGAAATTGAAATATTTAATAAAGCAACCAATAAATTTACACAACAAGATCTTATACACGTTCAAGAAATTTTTTCAAAAATAACAGGAAAAAATTTAGAATCAAAATGCCAATACTAATTTTAAAAAGTATCACCTAGCTAATTATAATCTACAGAAGATGAAAGGAATAACAAAATGTCAAAAATAAATTCAACCTT
This sequence comes from Gilliamella sp. W8145, assembly GCF_016101145.1. Classification (NCBI taxonomy): domain Bacteria; kingdom Pseudomonadati; phylum Pseudomonadota; class Gammaproteobacteria; order Orbales; family Orbaceae; genus Gilliamella; species Gilliamella sp. W8145. The sequence continues at coordinate 121,719 of NZ_JACFRC010000003.1, read as the reverse complement.
TTTTATAGCTGTATCTCTACTATTTGCAGGAAGTTCATTAGCAAATAACAATCCTTACCATGATAGCGAAATATATACGAATGAATCTCAATTAAGTAACATGCAACCAATACCACAATATAATTATGTTCCAGTCTATCCTGAACGTTTAAAAACTTTTAATGAATTACTTAAAAGGGAAATACAACATAAAAAGATTACTTTAGACCACGTTCAATGTATTGATGTTGATGAAGGAGGGTTATGTGAACCTAAAAAAGTAGTTGTTAGATTGGAGTTCGATCTTAGTTATGTTCTTATTGATGGTAAAACCGAAAAAGATGTTCGACTATGGGATATGGATAATACTGATAGACGAGATGCATTTATTGATATTATTGAAGACGATCTTGATAGCTGGTTAAACACTCATGGGCTTCCAATTCGTTCAAGTCGTGATCATGTATTTGCTTTAACTTTAGAAGCTAGGAAATGGTATAAAGATGCGCCATTTTACGTTGTTGGCCTACAACCAACAAAAGTTGAATATATAACTTATAAATATACTGAACCAGGGTTATCTAGAGTAGATGATGCAAACCAATACGAGAAAAGCCCTTTTTAATCTTGGTTATTTAAATTTACTAAATTAATAAAAACAGAATAATAGAACAAAATTATGAAACATTTAATTATATTACTTTTATCTATTGTATTTTCAATTAGTATAGCAAATGCACAAAACAACGATGATATTAAACAAGAAAGATTAAATCGACATTTAGCGGTTATCAAAAATGGAGTTGATACTATACTTGTTCCTGTTAAGTTTAATGGGATACGTGACTATTATAATAATGCTGATATTGTTACAGTTATATTTGAATTACGTTATGGCTTTTTAAATAAAGAACAAAAAGATAAGTTTTGGGAAGAAAAATCAAAAGATGGCTCACTTAAAGCTTGGGAGTCTGAAGTCATCGATGGTTTAACAAATAATATTACAGGAAGATTTGACGTGGAAGGCGATACTGATATATCAGTTGACTACAGTAAAACACGTGAAATGGTTTACAACTATACTAAAGACGCTAAAAAATACTTTAAGAGTAATAACATACCCGCCTATGTAATTAGTTTTCAACCTATTTTAGTATCTTACGAAAAATTCACTATTACCGATCCTAACTTATATCCAGATGAAAAACTTATAAATAATTATTAATCTTACTTAATTTTTAGATAAGGAATAAATATGAAAAAATTTATTATAACAACATTGCTATTATTTAGTAGCCATGCATTCACTTTACCAAATTTAGTTGTTGAAAAAAATGGATACTATAACGAACGTATAGATGGTTTTGTGCAACAGGCTTTTATTACTTCTAGGGAAAATAGTATAAAGATTAATAGAGTCATCATAAATCGAAATAACTGCGAAATTATTTCACCTTCACAAAATTACCTTGTCGAACTTAAGTTTGGAGAAAAAGTCAAAGTAACACCTAAATTAGGGTGTGACATACTTGAAGTAACAATTGATACCAATAAAGGTTCAGAAACTTATGTGTTTGATTAATGGAAATGTCAGTTTATGAAAAAATTGTTTTTTATTATCGTAATACTATTAACTGGTTGCGAAGATTCTGAAAATATTACAAAAGTAAAATCTTTAGTTTATCCTCAATTAGATAAAACAATAACTATAGGTAATGTTTTAGATAATCGCAGTTTATGTAAAACTGTAAACTGGCAATATTTAAAGGATGAAAAGCAAAGAGATATTGTTGAATATAGTTGTAATCTAGATACAAAAAAGGCAGAAAATTTCTTATATACTCAATTAGATCATGAGTTAAATACTCTTAAATCCAAATTTGTAGAAACAAACATTAAGGTTTCTCCAGAAGATTATAAAAAATTCAGAATAGATGAAGTTAAAGCTTCAAAAGACAAACGGTACAAATATACTATTTATAATAATTATGTCGATATAAATGCACAAGAATTTATTTACGCTAATGCGAAATTGGAGGCTTATAACCTATTAGAACAAGCATTGGATGATATTAGTAAATCGAAAGCATTTATCCGTTATCAACAAAATCGAAATTATTTTTTAAGTAACAAAGAAAGTATTAAAAAAAATATTTCAGGTAGTGATTTTAATGGCTATAGTATTAGTGACCAAATAATCGATTTTATTTATTCTACTTCACATTCTTCTTTAGTTGGAGATATTTTTTGGGCTAAAACAGGCGATTATCCAGGTTATGACAATAGCTGGAAATATATATCAGATAAAACTATTTATAACAAAATAGAAGAAATGCTTATTGATATTAAAGATATTCATAATCAACTGAAAAAGCATAAAATTTATTTTAGTAACTCATATTTAGTTTCAACGACGATGAGCTCTCGAATTAATAGTAAAGAGATTGAGTACTCAGATCGATTACTTAAAATTGATCAAGATGGAATGATTAACCTAGCTCACAGTAATGCTTGTAGTGAAACATTCCTATATTTTCTAGAGGGAGAAATACCGAAGATTGTTAATATTTATGACAAAAAATTAGAAACAAAAATTTCAGCAAATAATTACCGAGAGTTACTTGAGTCATTAAAAGCGACACAAAAAAATATTATTTCAAAGATGATATCTGATGTCCTACTTCCTCATAACAATGCAAATAAATCCAATATTGAGATTGTACAAAAATTTCAAAACGATCTAAAAATCAAAAGTTATGACCAAAAAATACGTGGTCTTTAGTAGGGAAACAAGAACCAGTATTAACCAGCTGTGAATTAATTATAGAAACTAACTCATTTCCAAAGGTACTTTCAGATCCTAAACTGGCTAATCATTGTTTTAGTGCTACTTATTCAGATCAATATATAGACTCAGTATATAATGATCCTCTTTATCAAATTTTGAATAATATTAATTCTAACTTAAAAAAATAAGGATCTAATCAATGTAGATATAAGGAATGTATTATCAAATAGTAAAAAAATATTGTTGATACCTATCTATTGAATGTAATTAATCCACATCACTCAATAGAGGTACAACAATGTCAACATTCTTACCCCCTTTGGATGCACAAATACATCCTGATTACCTAGTTGATATGAAATATATCACCACACTTACAGGCATGACTGATAAATGGTTTTATGCTTTGATAAAGCAGAATAAATTTCCACACCCTATAAAACTAGGAAGATCCTCGCGTTGGCGCCTAAAAGAAGTTGAAGCATGGATAAAGACTAAAACTAATTAACAGTTAAATTTCTATCACCCAAGCCACATAGTCAAATATGTGGCTTTTTTTATATCTAAATATTTATAATTGAGGAATTCGTTATGTCCTTGACTGATTTAAAAATCAAATCCGCCAAACCACACAATAAACAATATAAACTTTCTGATGGTGATGGTTTATTCTTACTTGTTCATTCAAATGGTTCTAAATATTGGCGTTTTCGCTATTATTTCAATGCTAAAGTAAAATTAATGTCTATAGGCCAATATCCTAATGTTTTATTAAGCGAAGCTAGAAAGATACGAGATGAAGCCAAATCATTACTAGCTAGAAATATTGACCCGCAGGTAGAAAAGAAAGCAAAACAGTTTGAAGATGAAATACAAGTTACTTTTGAGCAAGTTGCACGTAAATGGTGTACCAATAACAAAACTTGGTCTGAGCCACATAGAGCAAAAGTACTACGAACATTAGAATTGTATTTATTTCCTAAAATTGGAGCTTATTCTATTTCAGCATTAACTACCCGTCAGTTAATTGTTCCAATTAAAGCTGTTGAAGAAAATGGTCGGTTTGAAGTCGCTAGCCGATTACAGCAACGTACTTCAGCAATAATGCGCTATGCAATACAAAATGGTTACATCTCTTATAATCCTGCTCAAGATCTAAAAGGGGTAGTGAGTAAAGTAAAAGTGAATCATCGGCCTGCACTTGAACTCGAAAAAATACCTGAACTTTTAGAACGCATTGATAATTTTAAAGGACGAGAGTTAACTAAATTAGCAATAAAACTCTCTCTACTTATATTTATTCGTTCTAGTGAACTACGGTTTGCTCGTTGGTTAGAAACTGATTTCGATAAAAAAATTTGGACTATTCCTGCTGAAAGGGAAGAAATTGATGGTGTACCTCATTCTCAACGAGGTTCCAAAATGAGAACACCTCATTTAGTTCCACTAAGTGATCAAGCAATTGAAATCTTAAAACAGATTCATGAAATTAGTGGCATGTACGAACTAGTATTTATTGGGGATCACTCAGCAAGAAAGCCAATGAGCGAAAACACAATAAACAAAGCATTACGTTCTATTGGCTATGATACCAAAACAGAACTTTGTGGGCATGGGTTTAGAACAATGGCCTGTAGTGCTTTGGTTGAATCTAATCTCTGGTCACGAGATGCTGTGGAACGCCAGATGAGTCATCAAGAACGTAATGGTGTAAGGGCTGCTTATATTCATAAAGCACAGCACATTATTGAACGAACAAAAATGGTTCAGTGGTGGGCTGATTACTTAGATTCAATCCGAACTGAATATGTCATGCCTTATGAATTCAAAACTGCTTAAAAAGCACTCTACTATTTAATTCTCTTTTCAAAAATCAATTATTTTAATATCTAAAAATTTAAGGAGATGTTTATGCAAACATTACCGAATGTATCGTCATACCCTGAATCCACTGCGGTGGGTTCAGGTACGATCTCAGTATTTGTAACTAATTTAGGAAAATATAACGAAGGTGAGTTAGTGGGCGAATGGCTTGCCTTGCCAACAACATCTGAACAAGTAAAACAATGCTTTGAAAGAATTGGTATTGATGGTATTAATTATGAATTCGTTATCATTGAGCTTGAGTAAAAAGTTATATTTTCTTTTCTGAAAATAGGGTTATTTTAAAATAATGATAAAGATAAGTTTATTAAATTGAGTGGAAATAATTTATCCTTTATGAGATAATCATACAATTTGTCATTTATGACAATAATTATAAATGAAGTATTTTCAAATAGATAGGTGCTTTTGATGAGTGAAAAATCAAAAAAAATTCAAGTGTCTGTTTCTTTGCCTCATAAACTTTTTTGTGATTTAGAAAAAGTTGTTAATGGAAAAACTCGTTCAGAGGTAATTCGAGACTTGTTAGAAAAATCAATAAAAGAAGTCGATAAGAGAAAAAAAAATGGAGTGGTATACACTCCAAAATATCTTGCAGAATATGTTTCCAATAAAATTATAAATTATTTTGATGTAAATATATCATGCACCAAAAAAACTAATTGTTATGTTCTCGATCCAGCATGTGGTGAAGGCATTTTACTCCAGTCCATCAAAACCTCATTAATAAATAAAAGAATAGATTGTAAATATGTTGGTATTGATATAGATAATTCTGCTCTAAAAAAAGCAAAAAAAAATTTGACAAAAAATTTTTATGGGTTTAACACAAATGCCTTGTGTCCGTTTAACAATAATAGATTTATAGGTTGGGATAAAATTAATAATAATTTAGGTAATGGTAATGGGTTTGATCTTATAATTGCCAATCCGCCTTGGGGAGCTGATATATCAAATTATAAAAAATGGATTAACAAAGAAGATTATCAGATGTTGTATGGGCAATACGATACATCAGACTTATTTATTGAATTATCTATTTCATTATTAAAAGAAAATGGTGTTGCTGGTTTGATCATTCCTGATTCACTTTTTTCTCATGATCGAGCTCAATTGCGGAAACTTTTGCTAGATAATACTAAAATTTTATTTATAGGGCGATTTGGTGAAAAAATATTTAAAGATATTAATCGTGCTTGTGCTGTAGTAATCTTTCAAAAAAGAACAAACTTCAATGAACCTTATGAGATTGATTGTTTTCGTTTACCTGCTGAGGAGAAAAATAATGTAATTAATGGTACTAATACTTTAAGTGCTATTGAGAAAAAATACCTACATAAAGTGGCCATTTCTCGTTTTAATGTAGAACCCGATTATTTATTTAATCTAGATATTGACTCAACTTTAGAAAAAACATACCAAAAAATAGCATCAAATAAGAATAAACTTGGTGATTATTTAGATAATCATCGTGGTGTAGAGTTATCTAAAAAAGGGAAAATAATCCAATGTTCATCTTGTGAATTATGGAGTCCACTTCCTAAAGGATTAGATTTTACATGTAAAAGCTGTGGGAAAAAAAGGTCTATTGATACCTCAATTTCAAAAGTGATTATACACAAATCATTTGATAAAGATTTCTATTCTATTATAGTTGGTGAAGATATTAATCGTTATAAAATTAATCATAATTTCTGGATAGACATATCGAACTCAGGTGTGAATTATAAAAAAACGACAATTTATAAGGGAGATAAGATTGTTGTGCGAAAGACTGGTATAGGCATTTCGGCTTCGATTGATTATACTTCAAGCTATACTAATCAAGTAGTATATATATTTAAGCTTAAAAGGGAATTTGAAAAAAAAATCCCTCTAGAGTTTCTATTAGCAATATTGAACTCCAGAGCAATTTTCTTTTTCATATCTATGTCAAATGGAGAAATTGAGTGGAAGAGTCATCCTTATTTAACTCAAAAGCAAATTATTAATGTTCCCATTCCTGATTTGAATAAATTACATAATGAAGACATATGTTCAATATACAAATTATCTAATTGTTTGAAGGATAAACTTAAAAATAATATGCCCATTTCTCCAAATTTAGATGCGCGTATTGAAAAATTAGTGGCTAAACTTTATGGATTAGATTTTGAAAATTATCAGGCTATTTTTAAAGCTTTAGATAAAGCGCAAGAACTGATAGCTGTCAAAGTATTAAAGAATATAAGTCCTAATGATGTTTTCGGGATTAAGGAATAATTATGGGATATCGATATATAGGTTCTAAAGTAAAAATAGTTGATAAAGTAATTAATAAAATATCTGAATTATGTATGGAAGGAGGAACTGTATGTGATTTAATGTCGGGAACCGGTGTTGTATCTAGTGAGCTTAGAAAAAGAAATTATAAAGTTATTGCAAATGATCTTATGACATATTCATACCATCACTCAATAGTTAACCTTAAATTCTCAAAGCAACCTGAATTTAATAAATTAATAAATTATATCTCAAATAAGTTTGAGTTAGATTCAAACAAATCACCTTATGAAAATGTGATTAATTTTTTGAATAATACAAAACCAATTCAAGGCTACTTTTGGAAAGAGTTTTCGGTTGAAGGTACTCCTTCTAATACGGGGAAATCCCGTAATTATTTTCATCCTGAAAATGCGAAAAAGATTGATGGGATAAGATATATAATTAATATACTTTGGAAAGAACAACTTTTAAGTAACCATGAGTATAGTTTATTACAACATGATCTGATTATGGCGTCTAATGATGTCGCAAACATAGCTGGAACGTATGGTCATTATATGGCTAAATTGAATGGAAGAGCATTATCTTCTATTCGGTTGGAATGTTCTAATTTATTTTTGAAAGAGGATATTGATAATCATATTGTCATGCAGGGGTATGCAGAAAAAAATGCTAGTAATATTCAGTGTGATTTGTGCTATATAGATCCACCTTATATGAAAAGACAATATGCAGCTAATTATCACATTTTAGAAACGCTAGCTCGAGGGGATGAGCCTGAAGCTATTGGGATTAGTGGTTTAAGGCCATGGAGAGAGCAATATTCAAATTTTTGTACTAAAACAAAAATAAGGCAATCAATTAAAGATATCGTTGAAAATATGAATTGTAACAATTTCTTAATTAGTTATAGTGAAGATGGATTATTATCTATTGAAGATTTCCAAACATTATTATCAAATTTTGGAGATATCTATATTGATAGTTTTATACATAAGCGTTTTAAAAGTAATAATAGTCGTTTGAAAAATGAGTTAACTGAATATCTCATATACCTTCAAAAATAAATCTCAGATGAAATAGAAAAAAGAGCCATATTAATATGGCTCATTATCTTCAGATTGAGGCCAAATGTTCAGGGGTCCAAGTGATTGTATATTGTTTTTTATTGATTTTTATAGTCAAATGTCCATATCCATTGCTATCTACTCTTATATTTTTCAAGTCTATCCCTTCAACTTCTGCATGATGAAGCATTCTATGTATAAGTGGGTTTACAACAATAAGATTACTTATTTCATCAGAACCCCCTTCACCTAAGGGGATAAGATGATGAGCTTCTGTGTAATCGATACCATCTTTTTTTTGAAAAGCAAATTCTTTTCCTGTAATTTGACACGTATTGTCATAAAGACGTTTTAAATTATTAACAAGGGACTTATTTCTAACCCTTATCATATTTAAATATTCTTTAGTGAAGACATTTCTAGAACTACTATCATTGTTAAATAGAGTATCTATAAAGTTTGATTCATCGTTAACTGGATTATATATTGCTGAAATATAAGTCTCTTCTCCATGAGACTGAAGAGGGTAGTTTTTGTCTGCTGAATTTATATATATGTTATCGTTATCTCTAAAATTTATTATTCCACTATTGCCTTCAATACTCGAAAACATGGAGTTAATCGATTGAGGAGGTATACCTTTTATTGGTAGGGGAGTTGTTCCGTCATTCAAAAACCAGCCCGCCCAAACTTTACGTGCATCTGTTGTAACGAGATAAACTATTAATCCATCAGGACACTGTGTTCTATCCGTGTTGTCAATCGGAACTGGAAAGCCAGCATCCGGATGCCAAGCTCTAACTCGGTTTGAGCGAGAAGACAAAAGTTTTTGACTAGTTATGCTGACCGACTGAGGTCTCCTTTGATATATTTTTAGTTCTTGACTAGCTAAATCGTTTGTTTTATCTAATTTTAGACTGTAAATTGGAAAAGTCCAACTTGGGCCTTGTGTTTCTTGCTGTATCTTTACTTCATCTACTCCTGAAAAGAAATTGCTCCATTGTTCTAGACTAACTGTACTTGTTGGAAAATCTATGTAAGCTTGCCCCCCACCTCCTGACTCCATGCCTGGTGGTTTATTTATATTGAAGAAATCCGCATTTGTTAAGCATCTGTAAACGATTGATTTTACTTTTTCCATAGTCGTGGTCTTCCTACTTGATTAAAATACATTTATAGATAAAAATATCTGATATTTATTTCTAGAGTAAGTTTTTGTTAAAAAAGATCATTACGATTATGTTAAATAAAAATAAATGCGTCAATCCTATTTTTATTCAAAATTCAAATGTACTGTTGCTAATTGCAGATGAGCGATTTATTTTATAAATAAATTACTTTTTCGTAATCAACAAAAGGGCTATAGATTTTCAGATATGAATCATATAACTCGAATTCGACTTATATGATATACGGATACAAACACGGATACATCCCCCTACCTCAAATCCCCCAACCCAATAACCCCAATACTTACAATGACCTCTTCGATTCCGCGTCCGGGCACCAATCACCAAATTTTAAGACCTGCTTATAGCAGGTTTTTTTATGTCTAAAGCCTTTTCAAATCAACCTTTCAAGGGATTTTGTTTGTCAACCGGCATCAACTGAGATTACCCCATATCAAGTGCAAAATCGGATACAAACCCGGATACATTTGGTTCGATAATGACGTGTATCCATAAAATAGCTTCAAAGCCTTTATTTGTAATGCTTAAGAGAAATTGCTTAGGTTTTATTATTTTGAATACTAAAAAATACCAAATAATTACAACAAAAATTTATCAATTGATTGAAAACAACAAGCTAGATGAATCTCTATGCATATTTTGAATCAAATCGTTCATATGGATTCAAAATATCAATATCAAAATAACCATTTACATCTAATATTATTTCAGCACGGATAAGAAACATCAGATGAATAATAACAAAAAGGTTTGATAGCTATAGCAACAATAGCGTTGAGACTGGAGCAACTAAAAAAGAAATATCTTCATATTATTCAATCTAGATATATCCAATTCCATAACTAAAAACAGCTCATCTTTTAATAGAACATAATTACATTGCATTTGAATTGACAAGTAAGAAGGAATGCACTTTCTTGTCTTGATCACAATTAACGATACCTATGCAAAAAAACAAATAAATTATTATGTATAGTTTAAATAATTATATTATTGAAAATAATTAACCAACTAATTATAATTTATATATTATTTTTGAAAATAAGATAAATAAGATTTATTTTTCTTGTTAAGAGGGGGGAAACCCATGCTTGATAAGTTAGAGTTAACTAAAAATGCACAATTTTATAAGTTAAAAAACGGACCATTGCAATCTTCAATTAACGATTCAATCATTCGTGAAATTTTAGATACATCAAGTGCAAACATTGACCCCGAACAATCATATATATTGGATGATTTTAGAAAAGAAAAAAACCTAATTAATAACAATATAAAATATCAGTATTCAATTAGAATATTTCCAACAATTAGACCCGTTTATTTTATTCAAAATGAGCTAACTAAAAACGCATTAAAAGATCGAATATATGCATTTATTATTATTTTTGAATTTGATAGGTATATTGGTATAATTAAAAAAAGTTGTTCTAATATATCAGAAATACTTGAAAAAAATTTTGAGCTGATTAGTAGTACAGCAATTGCTGAAACTTTCAATGATTCCGATGTTTCTTTTCAAAGAATATCCCTCAGAAATATGACAGTATCGGATAAAGCGATAAGGCAACGTTCTTATGAAGCTCCAGATTTGAAAGGTACCTTTTCTACTCATGCAGCAGGAAGATCAATACCACTATTTTTGAAATTTAGACAGGGGTCAACCGTAAAAACTATCTCAGGTACTGGACGTTTAGTCGAGTCATCTAATAGGATTAATTTTGATAATGCTGCTCTCTGGATTTACAATCAACTTACTCTTATAAAAAATGGTGGAGGTAAAAAAGATTTTTTAGATACTTTCGCAAAACAGAAGAAACTTCATGAAGTACTTAAACAAACGAAGCCAAATGCAATTTTAATTGAAAGTTCATCTTTATATGACCAACTTATTGAAGATGGCATTAAAATTAAATATACAAACAGAAAAGGCATTGATGCTGAACTCAAATCAAAAGAATTGGATAGGTTAATTTGTCATCTTGAAAGAATTTATTCAATTGACTCAGAAGGAGATATACTCACTAAATTTGGTCGAGCATATATCAGGATTAACAGTAAAACTTTAACCTTCGATTCATCATTTTTGAGAGAACTGAAAGTAAATATATCTGGACGCGATGTCACATTACAAAGTTATATCATTAAAAATGGTTTTTATAGTATCACCTTTGATGACCCTAGATATATGTATTTTATTGGTAACTGTTTTCAAGATGATTCAGGGATTTCAGAAATAAACAGCATATTAGATATGTTAATACCTGTGAAAAATATGAATTCTATAACTAGCGAGAAGGGTAATTTTAGGAAAAATAGTGTTAGATTCTCAAAAAAATCAATTTTTGAGCTAGTGGAAAATAGACATAAACGTGATGATTATATTTTTTGTGATGATTTAGGCAATGAATGGGCTGATCATATAACTTTTAATAAAAGAGATTCCTGTATTAATTTTATCCATTCAAAATATAGTTCAGGTTCTGCACGCAATTCTGCTAGTAATTCTGCTAGTAAATTACACGATGTTATTGGCCAAGCAATAAAAAACTTAGGATATATGTATTTTAGTAAAACTGATTTCATAAAAAAATTCAATAAAAAATTTCGAAAAAAATATACCCCCCCTAAAAGTACTACCCAAATTAATAGATTAAGGAAGGGATATTATCAACCTATTGATTTATATTTAACAGATCTCTTAGGAGATTTTAAATTACATAGAAAATGTATCATAAGTTGTAATTTTATTTCCAAAAATAAAATTACAAATGAATTTGCAAAAATACAAAATGGAGAATCAGTTAAAGGACAGATCTCTCAAGTTTTATGGATATTATCTTCATTTTCACATGCGGTAAAAGAAGCAGGGGCAATTCCAATCATTTATTGTTCTGATTAAATTATATTAACGATTCAAAAAAGACCTTGAACATATGGTTGAATAAACAAATTTATCCTATAACAAATTCATGGTAAGATAATTTTAATTAGATAATGGCGTGTATCTATAAATATTGTTAACCAATTTAATCAGTTAAAACTTTATCAAGACGCTTATAATCTTGACGATAAGCATTGAGGTTTCTAACTGACTAAATAATCAACAATAGTGATTATTTAACACTATTAACTAAAAAGTTAAATCCAATAAGATTGTAGTGATATAAATAATAGGCAATATTGATGTATATGTAGTTACTTCTATTACTCTGTTTTCATTGTCGAGACGTTAAGGATTCAAGCGGTATCATAAGTAACATGACATCAAAATTTCAGGGATTTTGACTACAATTTGTTGTATTTACCACAGCCTTTTATCATCAAATAAGCGGTTAAAACTTGTTGTATTTGAGATTGGATAAGTGACATAAATCGCTTTGCTAGATTTTTTAGAAGCAAAGTTCATAATTTTAAGATTTTCATAAAACTGATACCCTAAAACATATCCCAATAGATAACCGATAAAAACTTTTTTGCCATCATCTGTTGTTACTTTGTCATTGATAAAAATTCTGGTGTATATATCTAAAGACGAATTTATTTCGGCATCGATTATTTCACTGTCTGATTTTTGTGACATAGAAGTGATATTATTTTTAATCCAAGCTAAATAATCGCAAGTGTTATGAATAATATCACCATTTTTTCTATTGAACTTAGGATATTTAAATAGATCTAGTTGTCTAAGACGATTAATTAATGCTTGATGAGAAGTATATTTTCGTAAATTACAACTTTTTGATAAATAGATATTATTAGGGATCTTTGATGACTTTATCTCTACCAAATAAACGTTATTTGCTCGGCAAAACTCAATAGTATCATCAGTTAACATGCCATAATGGCTGGCAAGAATTGTTTCCGTTATTTTTTGCTTAACAAGTGCGATATTGGGATTACTTTTTTCATAGATAAGACCATCAAAAGGAGCATGTTTTTTAAATAAATCAGTCCTAAATTGGTCATAAGCCGTATATGATAATTGTCTCATATTATCATTTTGACAATTTTGGTACTCAATCAAATCAATAAATAACTCCTCAACAATTTTCCCTTGTAGGGTATTTTTATCTATCTCTTTTTGATTTCTGTTTGGTTGCCAAGTATTTTGCGTGTTTTTAGCAATTTTATCTAAATTTAAGTTTAATTTTTCTAAATCATCCTGATAAGTAAAAATAACAATATTTTCATCAACATTAAAAAATTTAAATCGATTGGTTTCTATTATATTTACCATTGCAAAATTACTTAGTTAGTTCATGGGTTTAACCTTACTTTCAATAAAGTTAATTTCGTTTTCAGCTAAACTATATTTAATATAAAGTTGCTGATCGACATCTGAAATAGATCTACTCCAATCTATATCTGAATTTTTAGTAAAATTTTGCAGCGGAACTTTTGACCATGTGATCTTTGATTGATTATTCTGGGTTGTTTTCATAATACCTAGCATTGAACGAGCAAATTTTGACTTAATGTATTTAAGTAATGCTTCAGCTTCAAACTCAGTATCAAATTCTCCTAGACTGACAAATGTTTGGTTATGTCCGATTGCGGGAGATCCAACAACTGGTGTACTCAATATCTCTCCAAACGCCCCTGTTCCATTAGCACCTGGCACAAAAACTTTCCATTTATCTAAATTAGCATGATTAGCAATATATTTTCTTTTCAACCAATAATATATACGGGCACCTTTTGTGCGACCGTAGATTTGAATATAATCCTCGCCATCATCTGGCTTGGTGGTAAAAAATATTTCTGGATAGCGACTAAATACACTAGAGGCGACAGCTTTTGCATGAGCCTTATCCGTTCGGCCAATCAAATAAGGATTTTCAATAAACAAACAATCTGTAAATCGATAACTATCGGGGCTATACACAAAATTACTCATATTTTCTTTAGTTATTGATTTAACTTTATGAAATATAGATCGCAATTCCTTGAAAGGAATAAAAGTATCAATTTCACCAAAAATTTTATTTTTATCTCTAAAAATAATTACGATACCGCCTTTAATATCAACATTTGGGAAAACTTCATCACTTTTAGCATTGAAATATTCAATATTGATATGTTTGTCAGTCAGCATTTTCTGATTCCACTTTTTCGGTGTTGCCCCTTGATTTGCCAAGAATCGAGCCGGCGAAATCAACGTGTATTTACTTGCGACCTTTTCAGCTAAATCATAAAAATAATGATATATAGGAACAGCTTGATTATTTTCGCCGACATTCATATCTTGATAGGGAGGATTACCGACAACCACATCGAATTTCATTATCTATCTCCTTCGCCAAAAAAAATCATTTCCCCTATATCCCAATTCATAATTTTTACACGCTTACCGTGGTTTTTAAGCAATTGTTGTGCATTGTTTTCTTGACTAAAAGAAGTTAACTGATTGTCACACAATGAGGCTTGTTGTTCTGACAAAGGAATAATCTGTTGTAAAGCATCCATCTGGAATAAATTATAGCTAATCACTTCAGCCACATTTTTCAAAAATTCATATAATGGTTCTTCTTGCCACTTAGCAAAATAATAATCACAACATGTGTAAAATAAATTCTCGCGAGCTAATAAAAGCGAGTCGCCATTCCATTCAAAGCCATAACTGGCTTGATAAGCTTTGATAGCGAATCTTTGCCATTCTTTTTTATCATTTATTTCAGCATTGATACGTTTTAGTTTCCTATCAACAAAACCTACTCTTTTTTGCAGTGGTATCATTTGCCCAGAATTCATATCATAGCGAGTAACCATATACGGCGCTTCACCACATGATATTTCTAACCATTTTCGCTTAATATAAGTATCCAAATCATCATTAGCGTATTCTTTCTCAAGAATATCATTTTGTTTTTGCACAACCCAAATTGGTGTAAATACTTCCGCTTTTGATTTAGTTCGTTCTTTTTGCTGCTCTCGCGGTTTTAACGCGCGAGGCATGATGATTTTTGCCATGTTACCTGTGATTAACTCAGGTCTTATCTGAGCAGATGGTGAATAGGCTGTATGGTTATATTGGCTATAATTATCATTGGCCCAAATAATATTATTTATCTCATCAGCTGTAGATGTCGTTCTATCAATTAATAATATGTTGAATATTTCAGGCATTTGTTCTCTTATGTTGTTTTCTGAAATATCCGTAACCGGATAGTCACGATTCAATTGCTCATCCTTATATAACTTATTATTGGGATTAATTATTCTGTTTGGCATACAACTCGTTTCATCCAAAGATATAAATTTTAGATATGTTGATAATAGTTACAGTAATAGATCCTATAAATAAATCAGATTGTTGCTGTAATTTCCTCAAATGCTCCATGTTTTAGCATACAATATTTCATTTAAACTAAGTTTATAAATACTCAATTTAAGGATGCGTATAATTCACCAGTATAATCATTTAAAGCTAATTTATCTAATAACATTGCTTGTCGTGGCCTAGTGAAGGTGGATAATTAAAGGAGAAGATAACAATATTACTTAGTTGGTTGTTATTTCCGAAGAAATAACAACCTAATTATATATAATGCGAATAAATTAATTTTTAATTAATAAGTTTTTGGCGAGTAAAAAATTACCAATTGTTGCACTACCATTATTTTCAACTGACGGTGTTTTTATATATTTATCAATATTTTCAATGGTGACATAATTATTTAATAATCTTTTAAAATGCGTTTTTATTCGTTCTAGCATATGATTTTGGCTCATCACACCACCACCAACAATGACTAACTCAGGTCTAATCACTAAGGTCGCATTTAAAATAGCTTGGGCAATATAGTATGCTTGAATATCCCAAACATCTGAACTAGCATCTAATTCTTGGCCTTTTTTACCCGTTCTTGCTTCAATACTTGGCCCTGATGCTAGCCCTTCTAAACAATCACCATGTAATGGACAAACACCTTTAAAATTGACATCTAACGAATGTTTTTTTATTAATTGATGCCCCATTTCTGGGTGACCGACGCCACCTATAAATACGCCATTTTGAATAGCGCTTCCTCCAATTCCAGTGCCAATTGTGTAATAAACCAAATTATTACATGAGTTTAAATACATTTCACCATAAGCGCTTGAGTTAACATCCGTTGTAAAAAAGATAGGTATATTGAGTTCTTTCTGTATTGGTAAAACAATATTTACATTAGTCCAACCTTGTTTTGGAGTATTCAGTATGCATCCATACTGGTCACTAGAAATATCAAGATCTACCGGCCCAAAACTGCCTATTGCTAAAGCATCAACACTATTTTGTTTAAAAAACAGAATGACCTTTTTTATCGTTTCTGCATAAGTTGTGGTTGGAATAGTTTCGCTAATAATTATTTCATTATTTTCATTGCCAACAGCACAAATAAACTTTGTTCCTCCCGCCTCAACACTACCATATCGTTTCATTATTTATCTCCATTAAATATTATTCATTACAGTCAATTAGGGTTATCTGCTAACCAAATTGAAATGTAAATTTTTCATCCTAGTAATTATTAAAATGCCTTACAGTATTTTTGTTTATTATATATTACTTAAATCAAAATGCAGCGACGTCGTAAAACTCTCTAATGGTGCTAAAATCAATCCCCCCTCTGACTTATTCATTGGCCATCCTAAACCAGGTTCAATACCGAGAACATATTCATTTTGACCAAATTGATTCCACTGTGTCAGATAAGGGAGCTCAGTTGAGTCATATTGACAGTCCAGCGCAATACCAATAGTTTTATTTTCAACCCTAAAACGGCATTTTTTTTCTGATTTTGGCCGATGAAAATAGACCTGCTCATCGAAAATAGCTTGAGGCGGTAATACATCAAGAAAATGTGCTAATCCCTTATCGGCAACTTCATCTCGGGGTAACGTGGTTACTGTGGGTAGCTTTATTGTCGTATCTGGTGATAATAGTGGATAACCAAAGTTAATATGATATAAAAGTTGAATATTTTCATGCCTAAATGCTTGGTTAGTGATGGTGTCAGTGATAGTAAAAGATGAAGATTTTAATGAAGTTGTTATTGTTCTTTGTAATTGAATATTTTCAGAAAAAAATACAGCTTGACGTATTTTACCCTTTAACTGAATAATATAATCATCATCATTCCAAAATTCATTAATAGAAAAATTTTCTGTACGTAAATTAGAAAATGGGCCATGTAAACCATTAATAGTCGATGGAGGACCAATATGCGTTAATCCACAAGTAGTTAATAAACCACAATGAAAATTTTTTAAAAACTCATATCCACTATTATTCACGCTCTCTGGATTTCTGATCCCTACTTTTGATATTGGCGCAATGGGTATGCCTTTATAACGACATGCTGAAATATCCATTCCTCGATCAGGTAATACAGTAAAACTTAACCCTGCTGCGGTATTAACCTCACAAATACGAGAATTAAAACCAGGGCCATCATTTAAAATAGAACTCGTTGCCCCAGCAATTTGTTTAATATCACCAACATACTGTAGCAACTCTTTAGCGGTCATATTTTTAAACCAACTCATAATAGGCCCCTTTATCATCAAGCAGTTAGAACTTTTATCGACCTTTTATATCGCTCAATATCCTTTTTATCAACAGTTTGAGTTGTTATTAAATAATCCACTTCTTTTAATTGTGCGAAACTGGATTTTGAATCAATATTGAATTTGGTTGAGTCAATTAGCGCAATAGATTGTTGGCATTTAGCTAAAAATCTTTTTTTGTCGACAACTTCATTGTAATTATAATCAGAGAACCCGTTTTTTAGTGAAACACCTGATGCTGAAAAGAAAAACTTATCAATATTAAAAGCATTAATAACGCTATCATCAAAAGAGTTTTGTATGGTATTTGATTTTGGTTTTAAAACTCCGCCAATGATAATAACCGTCAAATTCGGGTTTTCTTTTA
This sequence comes from Gilliamella sp. W8145, assembly GCF_016101145.1. Classification (NCBI taxonomy): domain Bacteria; kingdom Pseudomonadati; phylum Pseudomonadota; class Gammaproteobacteria; order Orbales; family Orbaceae; genus Gilliamella; species Gilliamella sp. W8145. Next base: position 103,623 of record NZ_JACFRC010000003.1, on the reverse strand, counting down.
GCTTAACAGCAATATTGATACCCGTAGTAATAATAGTAATTTTAATATCAATATTGACTAATTTATTCGCAATTTCATTACTAGTTGAACTAGAATCAATCAGTATTGTATCTTTGTGTTTAATTAAAGATATAGCCAAACTAGCAATGCTCTGTTTTTCTTTTAGATTAAGTGCTTTTCTTTCATCATAAGGGGTTTGGTGTATAAATTTATTCGATAACACAATCCCACCATGCGTTCGCTCTATATCTGGATAATTTGCACAAATTATATCAATATCACTACGCACTGTAGGCATTGATACATCTAATAACTCTGCTAACTCTTTAACAGTAATCGATTTATTTTCTATTACTTTCTTTAAAATAATCTGTTGTCTTTCTTCAGCAAACATAATTAGCCACCTTATATTTTGATTTATCTGCATAATACACAAAAAACAAATTAAAATAAAACAAAAAAACAAATAACAAAAAGAAAATAAAAAAAATAATTGACACAAATAAGAAAAGATAAAATAATAAAAGAAAAAAAAGTAAAGGAAAGTATTAATAACAGCAAATTTAAGGAGCAGCTCATGTTAATCACTGGTAAAGAAATGCTAGATATAGCAAGAAAAAATAAATTTTCCGTCCCTGCGTTCAATGCTGGTAGCGGACAATTACTGACTGCCGTAATGGAAACAGCAGAACGTTTAAACGCACCATTTATGATGGCAATTCACCCCGATGAGCTTGCTTTCTTAAAAGACAGTTTTATCAGTCAAGTTATTTATGAATGTAACCACAGTAAAATCCCCGTTTGTATTCACTTAGATCATGGTGCCAACATGCAACAAGTTGCACATGCCATTCAATTAGGTTTCACATCAGTAATGATTGACAGTTCACATCAACCATTTGATGAAAATATTAGAATTACTAAAGAAGTCGTAAAATTAGCACATAGCGTTGGTGTGTCAGTGGAAGCAGAGTTAGGTACCATTGGCGATACTGGATCCACCGTAGAAGGGGGAGCAAGTGAAATTATTTACACCGATCCACTAAAAGCCAAAGAATTTGTTGAAGAAACAAAAATTGATTCTCTTGCTGTAGCCATTGGTACATCGCATGGTATTTATCCAAAACACTTAGTTCCTAAATTACGTTTAGATATTCTAGAAGAAATTTATAAGCTGGTCTCAATCCCATTAGTACTTCATGGGGGGTCTAGTAATGCTGATGATGAACTTGCCGCTTCGCTAGATTTAGGAATTGCCAAAATAAACATCTCTAGTGATATAAAAATCTGTTTTGCTAATAAATTACGCGAGATGTTAAATGGAGGCAATAACGAGATTAGAGAGCCTAATGTTTTATTCCCACCTTGCATGCTAGAAACGCAAAAAGTAGCAGAGCAAAAAATTAAATTATTTAAAGCAGATAATAAAGCATCATTATATTATCGATAAGTTTTAAGACTACATAAGAACAAATAGCTAAATGCTTGTTCATATTAATAAATGTAAGCTAAAAGCCGGTTAATTATCGACCGGCAACAAGCAACGGATTATTACATTTAATAAGAGGAAGAGTTTATGTCATTAAATAAAATTTTAGATGAACAAGTCATTGCCACAAATATTGATGCAAAAAATAAAAATGAAGCATTACTGATTTTATCAGAGAAACTACTTAATGCTGGCTATATTAATGATATTAATTCATTTCTGGAAGATATCTATTATAGAGAATCATTGGGAGCAACAGGTATAGGTAATTATATTGCAATTCCTCATGGTCAAAGCGATAGCGTACTACGAAATGGTATTGCTATCGGGAAATTCAACCAAGAAATTGAATGGGAAACTCTTGATGATAAAGGAGTTAAATTAATATTTTTATTTTCGGTCAGCGCTAATAATGACGGTGCTAATGAACATCTCATGTTGTTAGCACAACTAGCCGGTAAGCTTGGTAATGATGATGTTATTGATAGATTGTTAGAAGCAAATGATAGTCAGGAAATTAAACAAATTTTCACTAGTTACTAATAACAAATTTATCAACAAGGAATTGTAATAAAAATAGGACAAAGGCTATGAATATTATTGGAATCGCTGCCTGTACCGCAGGAATTGCACATACTTATATTGCAAAGGAAAAATTAATCACTGCCGCCAAAAATGCTGGGCATAACATACATATTGAAACTCAAGGTACGATAGGCGTGCAAGATGAAATTCCCGATGAGTTAATTGAAAGTGCTGATATTGTTATATTAGCTATTGATGTAAAAGTATCTGGAAGAGAACGATTTGCCAACAAAAAAATTATTGAGGTCCCCACAGAAATTGCCATAAAGTCCCCCAATAAATTAATTAAGAAGATCGAAGAAGCTATTTCTCAATAATCTTACAGGTGAGGTTGCACATGAAGATGTTCAAATTAATAGAGTTAAAGCGCCATGCTCTAACTGCTATATCATATTTAATACCCATTGTTGTCAGTGCTGGTTTTTGTCTCGCTATAGGTAGTTTATTTGGTGGGCAAGTAATGAATAGTTTCCATGATGATTTCCGATTAGTTGATGCGCTTTCAACTATGGGGGTTCTGGTTCTTGGAATGTTACCGGTTGTTATATCTACGGGTATATCTTATTCAATCGCTGATAAACCAGGTATTGCTCCCGGTTTTTTGACCGGACTAATTGCGATTAATATCGGCGCAGGCTTTATCGGTGGTTTTATCGGTGGCTATATTGCTGGTTATATTGCTTTACTTCTCAGAGAAAAAATTAAAGTACCACATTGGGCGGAAGGGCTAAGACCAGTTTTAATTATTCCTTTATTATCAGCGTTTGCCATGGGGCTCATAATGTACTACGTTGTCGGCACCCCAATTGCTGCATTCACTGAATTACTTATGGACTACTTAAAAAATCTTAATACGAGTGAAAAAATTGTATATGGATTAATTATTGGTGTTCTTTCAGGAATTGATTATGGTGGCCCAATCAATAAAACCGTGGTCATGTTTTTACTTTCATTAGGTCCAAATGGTTATGAACCAATGGCAGTTATGATTTTAGCCTCAATGGTAACGCCTTTTGGAATGACAATCGCTTACTTTATGCAAAAAATATTTTCTAAAAATATTTATACCAACAATGAAGTTGAAACATTAAAAGCAGCATTTCCAATGGGAGTCTGCCAAATCACAGAAGGTTGTTATCCGATTATCTTTAATGACTTACTCAGATGTTTAGTAGCAACTGGTGTCGGTGGTGCTGTTGGTGGTGCAATTAGTATGGCATGTGGTAGTGCTACACCAGCACCTGCTGGTGGGCTATTTGCAATGGTGACAATGGTCAATCCTATCCAATGGTTTATTGCCTTAATGGCTGGCTCACTTGCTACCGCAATTATATTATTTGTACTGAAAAAACGAGTCAATCTAGATGATAACAATGAACTCACTATTGATGACGAGAAAGATATTGACTTAGATTCAATCAAAATCAGCTAAGTCTATAAAAATTGGATGGTTATGGAGGTCATTATCGATTAAACCATAACCATCTAAATACTAAATATAGACTTAGTTTTAGTTATATGAGGTGTACTATGTTAGTTAGTGAAGATTATAAGAATAATGTCAAAGAGTTATATAAAAAATCTCAACTTATTCTAACTGAACAAGAGTTAAATAATATTGAGTTTGCTGATTTCGGTTTAAATAATATTGAAAATGAAGGTTTAAATTTAATTATTTATATTAATACTGACCGATATTGTGCCAAAGAAATGGTATTACTACCTAACCAAACCTGCCCTGAACATCGACATCCTGACATCAACAACAGCAGAGGAAAACAAGAAACATTTCGTTGTCGATGGGGTAAAGTATATTTATATGTTGAAGGTGAAAATAAGGGCAGTATATCTTGTACTTTACCACAGGGTGGTAATCAACAATACTATACTGCTCGCCAAGAGATTGAATTACTCCCCGGTGAGCAATATACCATCGACCCCAATATTAAACATTGGTTTAAAGCTGGGCCTGAAGGTGCTGTAATAAGTGAATTCTCATCAACCAGTTATGATGAATTTGATATTTTTACCAACCCAAATATCAATAGAGTTTGCCAAGACCAAATCACATAAGTGAAATGAACTTGTCATGATAATGACTTAAATTTTACCGTGCTATAAAGCAACCTAAGAACAACCATAATAAAGGGTTTATTTATCCTAATTATCCGTGAAAATAAGATTAAATAAACCCTATACACACCAGGTAACCAACAAATTAATAACATTAGCTACTAACTAAATCTGACTATAAACAATGACACTAAGCAATCAATCTAAAAACAAAAGACCAGCAATTCGCATTAAAAGTACTGCTGTATTAAAAAAATAACCGCCGATAAATCATATTAACAACATTGTATCTGTAAAATCTAATCAAGTTAAAACGTTATCCTCTTGGTAGCCTGTTTAAACTGTTTAAAAAACTTCTTTAATTATTATTCGAAAGGCAAATAGCTATTTATCCTTTGATAGTATTGAAAAACATTTTTAAAGCTACCTTCCAACAAATTTTCTTTGTCAGCTAATTGATGATCCAATATGTTTAGAACATAATAAAATTTGTTGGCTAGATATTAGTAGACTAAATCATCTTGATTGGGCTGAAGCTGATTTACCGATTGTTTCATATTTGCAGAATATTGAAACAGATCCAAATGAATAATTAACCATCGAATATTAAAAGCAAATGATAAAGTTACACAATTTGCAATAATCTTCTATTTTGGTATTAATTATCGATATAAACATCAATGCTGACTTTTGTTTGCTTGATTTAATGTACAATACGAATGATATGTAGTATTAAATAGAGGATTTCTTCATTTGAAATCGTGATATTGAGCTGATTAATTAAATATTTTTTAATGATATTTGCACATTTAAACTCATCTGGATATTGCCTAATCACCTGTTGAAAAACAAAATCATTATCAGATTGTAGCTGCTTCTGCTCAAAAATACGCTGAATAAAAAACTGCATATGAGTTAAAAAGCGTGAATAATGTAACGATTGTTTATCTATTCGAATTGCAAAATTAAATTGAATAATATTGAATATATCCTTCAACATTTTAACGGACAATAACGTATGCTGCATAGTTTGTTGATGTGATTGGCCGTTAACTAAATGAAAGGCTATGTTACCTGCTTCCTCCTCAGGTAAACTAATATTAAGACGTTGGTTTATATAGGTTATGCCATACTTTGCAACTTCAAACTCTTTAGGATAAAAGCTTTTCACTTCGTATAACAAGCGATTTTGAATAACCACTCCTGAATAATATCTTTCAATAGCATAATTGAGGTGATCTAATAAGGTAAAAAAGAGTGTTTCTCTAAAAGTCGTTTGTAATGTTTTGCTCGCATAGTCTAACAAAAATCTCGTTAACTCGATGTAATCATCAGGTAATGATTCAATTAAGTTAAGATAACCTTGAATATCTGTTATTTGTTGTAAAACAAAACATTTCTCAATCTGCTCAGCATCAAGCAGATCACCAACTTTAGCATTAAAACCGATCCCTTTTCCCATCAGGATCACCTCGTTATTATCACTATTTTTGGATAATACTAGGCTGTTATTTAAAATTTTATCAACTTTAAATGTTATCATAACGGTTACGTCAATTTATCCAACTGCCCATTAGCCTTAATTAATTTCTGATACCAAAAATAACTCTTTTTCTTGATACGTTTCATATCTTTTAAATCAAATTCGCCTCGATTAACATAGATAAAACCATAACGCTTACCATAACCTTGATGAGTACTTACCACATCAATAACAGACCATGGGCAGTAACCAATAAGTTCAACACCATCGGTGATAGCCAATTGCATTTGGGTTATATGTTGGCTAATAAAGTTGATGCGATAATCATCGTTAACAGTATTATCTGCATTAAGTTTATCTGGAGCACCAATGCCATTTTCCGTAATTAGAATTGGTAAATTGTAACGTTCATAAACTTTTCTTAAGGTTAATCTTAAACCAATAGGATCAATTACCCATCCATAAGCTGTTTTATCGACAAAAGGATTTTCCGCCGCTCGATAAACGCCCTGTTCACCCAGCATGATTTGTTGATCACCTGCTCTGGCTGATATATCGGAAGCATTTCCTTTACTGGCGGCAATTGTTGCTGTTGAATAATAATTCATGGCAATAAAATCAGGTTGAGCATTTTTTAATACAACGAGATCCTCTGCCAAAATTGTTGGGCAAAGCCCTCTATCCTGTAAATAACTTAAAAATAACGCATTATAGCGCCCCAAAATAGCGGTATCGAGGAAACTCCAACATCGAATAGTTTCCCAATTATGAGCAGCAATAGCATCTTCAGGTCGGCAAGTTTCAGCATACATTGAAGTAATATTTAATGCTGGCCCAATTTTAGCATTGGGACAAAGAGTGTGGCATAGCTGCATAGCTTTAGCCTGAGCGATAAACATATGGTGATTTTGTTGATAAAGTGTTTTCTTATCTGGTAATTTACCATTTTCAGGAACACCAATTGCACCTGGATGAAGAATCATGGTGTTTTGTTCATTAATTGTTAACCAATATTTAACTTTTTTACCAAAATTTCGAAATAAAACTTCAGTATATCGGACAAAAGCATCAATGGTTGATCGTTCACTCCATCCACCTTGTTTGTCCAATTTATAGGGTAAATCAAAATGATATAGAGTTACTATTGGTTCAATACCATAACGTTTAAGTTCATCAATTAAGTTATGATAAAAATCTAATCCTTGTTGATTAACGTCACCAATACCATCTGGAATAACACGCGTCCAAGCAATAGAAAAACGATAGGCTTTTAAGCCTAATTCGGCAAAAAGTCGTACATCTTCTTTATAATGATGATAGTGATCACTTGCTACTTTAAAATCGGCTACATCTTCAGGATGGCAATACATATCGACAATTGATGGAGATTTTCCATCTTCATCCCATGCCCCTTCAAACTGATAAGCCGATGTTGATCCTCCCCATAAAAAATTTTGAGGAAACGGTTTTAATGTTTTATAGAGCATGATTATCACCTTGATTTGATTTTTTAACTAATATCAGATCCTCACCGATTGTGACCATATTTTTCTTAATATTTTCAACAAAATACTCATCTGAATATAAAATAATTATTGGGGTAGTTGTCATATAACCAGCTTGATTGATAGCCGCTAAATCAAATTCAATTAACTCATCACCAACATTAACCCGCTGACCTTGTTCAACTTTAGCTGTAAAAAATTGGCCACCTAATTTAACGGTATCCAGTCCTATATGGATCAAAATTTCAATACCCTGATCACTTTTTATACCGATCGCATGTTTTGATTCAAGTAAACTGACAACCTTACCGCTAATTGGTGCAACAACTTTACCTTGATTAGGCTCAATGGCTATACCATCACCTATCAATTTTTTTGAAAAAACATCATCTTTTACTTCTGATAGAGGTATTACTTTTCCTGTTAAAGGACTACTTAAGATAACATTACTCAAATCAGCAGCAACAGAGTTATTTGTTGATGATAATGTTGAATCTGTATCAATAGTTTTAATCAAATCATCCTCATCAATTGGATCATCAAATCCCATAAACCATGTCAATACAAATGTTACAACTATCGCAATACAACATGTCACCAGAGCATGAACAATATTCATCGGATTATCACCTATAAATGCCGGTAAACCAGCTAATCCTGGCGATACAAAAGCATAACGTAATAATCCAGATACCCCTGCATAAACGCCAGCAACTCCACCACCTATCATTGAAGCAATTAATGGGCGTTTTAGCTTTAAGGTCACGCCATACAATGATGGTTCGGTAATACCTAATAATGCGGTGAAACCAGCAGAATACCCAAGTTGTTTTAGATTTTTATTTTTAGTTTTGATTGCTACACATAATGTAGCTGCACCTTGTGCTATATTTGAGGCTAGCATACCAGGGCCATTAATCATTTCAGAACCATTACGACTTAACTGTCCTGTTGCAATTGGAGTCATTGCCCAAGCTGTACCAGTGATAATTAAAAATGGCTGTAACCCGCCCATTAACATTGGAATTAACCAACTAGCTTTACTATTTATATAACCCGCCCCTTGTGCAACTAAATCATTTAGTAAGATGCCAAATGGACCAATAATGACTAATGCTAATGGCCCTGCTATCAATAGAATAAGCATTGGTTTGATAAAAAATTTTATCATTGATGGAGTCACTTTTTCAGCAAATCGCTCAATATAAGACATTGCCCATACAGTAATAATGATAGGTAATACAGAACCTGAATAATCGGCTAATTTAACCGGGATACCAATAAAAGAAACATCTTGACCCAACACCATTAATTTTCCTAAATTGGGATGTAACATTGCACCTGCAATAGTCATAGCTAAAATAGGATTACACGAAAATTTACTTGCAGCACCATATGCTAACAAAATAGGCATAAAGAAAAATGCCGCATCAGCCAACATGTCCAACAAATAATAGGTATGGCTATCTGGCGATAACACCCCCATTAACTTACATATAGCTAATAACGCTTTAATCATCCCCGCACCAGTTAATGCAGGAATTACAGGCGTAAATGAAGTGGATATAATGCCAATAATATATGAAAGTATTCCTTCTTTCTTTTTGCTTCTTACCTTGCCATGTTCTTGGTTAAATAAATTTTGACTAATAGCTTGATACACTTGTTGGACTTCGTTACCAATCACTACTTGGAACTGCCCCCCACTATCTACAATACTAATAACACCAGTCAATTTCATGATTGCATCACAATCAACGATATTTTTATCAAAAAGATCAAACCGTAAACGAGTTGCACAATGAGTCAAGGAATTAACATTATCTTTTCCCCCAACTAACCGCAAAATTTGTATTCCTAACTGTTGATAATCCATATATACACTCACTCTAAAAGATCCAAAAAAAAAGACCAAAACAAAAACTCACCTTCTAGATAAGTTTTTGTTTTGGTCCTGCCTGAATTAAATCAGTAACATGCCTTAATGGATCCGATAGTATATATAACTAATATTGATTTCAAATTAAAATTCAAGAAATGTGATCTATATCTTATTTTATACAACTTAAATAATTACATTGCTATACGTTAATTAACCGTGAACTTTAATATTTTTGCCAATTTTTAAGAAGCCTTCAATTTCAGCTTTGTGTAATCAATTAAGCTCTTTATTTAATAAAATAACCCAAATAATCCACTGTGAATAATCACTAATTATCTCTAAATAACAATATTATGATTCAAATTAGAACAATCATCTTTTTACATAATTTTTCTTATCTTATCAGATAACAAATTGTGATATTAATGGTTTTGTGTTAGTTTCTCTGTCTTTACAAATTTACATTAGTCATTGACTTAGCAAGGTCTAACTATGTCCAATTCATCTGCTAAAAAAGTTGCTTTTGCTGCTTTTATTGGTACTACCATTGAATGGTATGATTTTTATATCTATGCGTTAGCATCAGTCTTAATTTTTGGTCAACTTTTCTTTCCTTCTGATAATCAATTTGTGCAAGTTTTAGGGGCGTTTGCCTCATTTGCAGTTGGTTTTTTATCTCGACCATTAGGCGCAATAATTTTTGGCCATATTGGCGATCGATTAGGACGGAAAAAATCACTAATTATTACTTTGCTATTAATGGGCATTGCGACAACGTGTGTTGGTTTGTTACCCTCTTATCAACAAGCAGGCATCATCGCACCGATACTGTTAGTTGGATTACGTATTTTACAAGGTATTGCTGTCGGTGGTGAATGGGGTGGCGCAGTATTAATGGCTAATGAACATGCACCCAAAGGCTTAAAAAACTTTTTCTCATCGTTTGCTCAGTGGGGGAGTCCGGCAGGTAATATTCTCGCATTATTAGTTTTTTCTTATATCATTAGCTTGCCTACGGATAAACTTATAGATAGCGGTTATTGGCGCATCCCATTTTTAGTCAGTTTTGTTTTATTAATTGTTGGAATTATTGCCAGAATTACCTTAACCGAGTCACCCGTATTTATCGAATCAGCTAAAAAGCAAGCGAGCTTGAAACAAAAAGAGTCAGTGCCAATTATTGAGGTGTTTAAACGGGCAACGCCAATACTGGTATTAGCCATATGCGCCAATGTACTATCATTTAGTGGTATTTTTTCTAATACACTAATGATTGGTTATACAACAATGGCTCTAGGTGTTGAGAAGAAGATCATCGTTGATGCACTATTTTGGATTGCAATGGTACACTTTATTGCGCAACCATTTATCTCTTATTTTTCAGAAAAATTTTCAGCAACACGCTTTTTAATTATTTCAGCAATATTAGCGATGGCATCCGTATTTTTGTTATTCCCAATTATTCAAGCAGGAACAAAAACTAGCTTTATTATTGGTATTTCATTAAATGTACTTTGTTACAGTGGTTTCTATGGGGTAATAGCGGGTTATTTAAGCCGAATTTTCCCTGCTAGAATTCGCTATACCGGCTTATCCATGAGCTATCAAGGTTGCGCAGCTATTTTTGGTAGCCTTATTCCATTGATCGGGGGTTATATTATCTTTACCTACCAAACTTATTGGTTACCATTAGCGCTATTTTATTGTGGATTAGCAATGCTATCTATTATCAGCATCTATCTTTTAAGCCATTATCACTATTATGATGAATAAAAAGGCAACGACTTATGAAAACCGTTTTATCAATTCAATCTAATGTTGTTTATGGCTATGCAGGCAACAAAGTTGCCACATTAGTCATGCAATTACAAGGCGTTGAAGTCATGCCGATCCACACAGTACAACTATCGAGTAATACGGTTTATCCCGATTATGATGGTATTGTGCTGGGGGCTCAGCAAATTACACGGATCGTAAATAGTCTCGAAAAAATTGGCGTTTTAAAATCAATTGATGCCGTTATATCAGGTTACATCGGCCTTGCCGAACAAGGTGAAGAAATTATTGAAGCAGTAAAAAAGATAAAATATTATAACCCTAACGCCATTTATGTATGCGATCCGGTTATGGGCGGAGATATTAATAAAGGGAGTTCGCTACCGCAAAATATTATTGATTTTTTCACTAACCAAGCGATTAAACATGCAGACTATATTACGCCGAATTTATTAGAATTACAGATATTATCGAATATCGAAATTAAAACCTTTAGCGATGTACAAACAGCAATCAAAAAACTGCAACATCAACCTATCCAAGCAATTTTAGTTAAGAATTTAGTCCATGCTGGCAAAACTACAGAATTGTTTGAAATGATATTAGCCACACCTTCGCAAAGTTATCACCTTGCCCGTCCATTATATGATTTTCCTTATCGTCCATTGGGCGTTGGCGATTTAATCTGTAGTTTGTTCACTGCTCACTTAATCAATGGCAAATCACAATTAAATGCATTTGAACTAGCCGCCAATGCAGCGAATCATGTATTAGCTGTTACCAAACAAAAAGAGGTTAGAGAACTAGCGATTATTGATTCACAGGACTGGCTGAAAAAACCTGATTTACAGTATCGAGCAACACCATTATTATAAAAACAGCATTTTAAAAAATAATTTGATTTAGATTATTGGCATAATTAATTAACAACACTAATAATAGATTAATATGTCATGTAAACAGGATGGATGAGATGAAAGGTTACCGAGTTAGTTTGATTGCAACAGCGTGGTTGGCAACTATTGGGGTTGCTACTGCTTACGAAATTGATTGCCCAACCCGAATCAATATTAAATCCGATCATCCCGAACTTGAAGCAACTCCTGAGGGTTGGCAAGTTTCAATCAACAAAAATCGTAGCCTACTACTCACTAGTCTTGGTGTTTATTCCGATGAACCAGTTAAATTATTTGAATTAAAACCTGAAATTGGCATTATTGATGGCAAAAAACATGACCTCACATGGCAGATCAATTCAGCCTATGATGAAAATGGAAACTACGTTAAATGTAGCTATAATGGTGAGGAAGTCCAATTGGCAAAAAAAATCGATCCATCGATGAAAAGTTGCTGGGCGATTTATGCAAATGATGAAAATCAACACACAACAGCCAAACTTATCTGTAGTACCAGCAAATTACAAGAAGTGGAATAAGTTTCACTGTTTAATATTAAGTGTTTGAATTTACATATCTTGAATATAGTGATTGTTATACTTAATCAATTTGATAATTGTCTTATCGCGTTATCAAATTTAGCATATTTTAATCTATGCTTAGATGTCATTAATTGAACTAATAAGAAACATATCAAGATTTGTAACAAGAAAATAAGATATTAGTAGTTTTAAACAATGAAAAAATTATGCATTTTCCTGTATTCATTATTTGTAAAAATAATTAAGGAGTCTATGCCATCAAAAGGTCAACGATCATGTATCATTCTCTATTACCAATTGAGCAACATCTTGCCGCTGAGCGTTTTTTGCTGGCGTTGCCGGATTTGGTGGCGACAACGCCTTTATGTCGACGTTTTAAACCAGCTTCATTGTTCATAAATATTGCGCCAATGACGTTAAGCAATCAACCACATAGCTTTATTGCAGATAAGTTTAACCTTTCAGCGCGAGCAGCAGGGCGGTGGGACAATGTTATCCGTCAATTGTTAGCACAATATGAACCCGATCTTTATCAAGCGATTCTTAACCTTGATCAAGCAAAACCAACAGAAGTTTTTCGTCAAGCTAAGGCTCTTAAGTCGTGGCTTACTGGACTACTTAAGACGTCTGTCATGCCTTGCGATTATTGCCACTCTTTGAATACTATTCGCATTGGCCATCGGCTTAATTTTCGTTGTAAAACCTGTCGGAGAACCTTTAACCCACTGAAAAAATATCAACTTAATAAGTTATCTCACCATGAACGATGGTTGCCGTTTATTGATTTATTGCTGCAAGGTGAAACATATAAAACCATTCAGCAACAATTAGGCATTAATGCCAATACCGCAGCTAAATGGCAGCGCTATTTTTTTACATTGATGGAAGAACAAGGATTTACACTTTTAGTTAACTATTGCCGAACAAAGCGACGCCAGCGTTATCGTCAAACTTGGTTAGATATTAATGCGAATAGTCCACATGTCAAAGCAAAATAATATTATTATATTTGTAAAAAATATTGAGAAGTCTATACCGTCTTATAATATCGTCGGTGGTTTATTAAGGCTCTTTAGAAGTATCGACATTATTGCAAGAATAACTATTTCCCATTCTACGAGAAACAAAAATACCTATTAGTATTTTTGCGTTTGCTATATTGGTATATCAGAGAATTTTTTGTTTTAATTAACATTATTAGAATAACAATAAAGTAATTTTAAAAATTAATAATTTTCTAAACTACATAGCTTAAATTGATTTATTAAAATGGTAAAAAAGTAAATTATCCATCAAGGATTTATTTCATATATTTAATTACCTTAGAAAGGGGAAATGTAATAAATTGTTGCCATAGTTTATTTGTTCAAATATCAAAAAAACATCTTTTACTTAATGCTAAAAAGAAAAATTCAAGTGATTTTATAATTGTTGTTTATTTATATTAAGGTTAATATAAATAAATTAAGTTATAAAGAATATACCTATATGAAAACAAATGTTGCAGGCTTAGTATCTTATTTTTATAAAAATGTTACGGTTAATGATGTTTTAAAAGAAGCCATAATGAATGCTATACAAGCTAATGCAACTAGAATTAATATTAATCTTCAATATGAATATGAAAGAACACTCGATGGTAAAACATCAAATCTTGGTAATTTAAGAGAAATAATTATAGAAGATAATGGAGATGGATTAACCCAAGAAAATATCGATGCTTTTCTTGAAATAGCAACAGTTCATAAACGAGATATAGGAGGAAGGGGAATTGGACGTATTTCTTTTTTGAATTTAGCTTCAGATATTAAAGTAAAAAGTATATCAAAAGAAAAAAAATTTGTTGAGTTTGATTTTACAAATCAATTCAATGAAAAAAAAATTAAAATAAGTGATAGTGATGAGCAAAATGTTTCATATACAAAAATTCATCTAAATAACTTAAAATTAAAGAATCCTAAAACACAAGTTACATCTTGCATTAACTTCACTAAAGAAAAATTCAACTTAATGCTTTTTTTAAAGCAACAAGAAACTGAAAAATGCATTTCAATTAATTTCATGGTTAATGGCCACCTCACTGATGAAATAAAAAGCAGTGATATTGATTGTTCAAAAAAAATAGAGTATGTCAATAATGATTGTAAATTTACTATTTACACATTTCAGAATAAAGAAAAACAAGGTATAAGAATATTTTATTGCGCCAATAATATTCAGATTAATCCTATAGTTATTTCTGAAACTTTTCGTACTCAATATATATTTGCCATTACTTCAGAATATTTTGATGAACATGCAAATCCAGAAAGAACACAATTTAATTTTCACTCTAATAATGATTTTAGCCAAACAGATATGTTATCTAATATCCCGGATAATAATTTTGAAAAAGATCTAAAGAACTTATGTTTAGAAATAGTATACGAAAACGAGCCTAATCTAGTACACGAAAATAAAAAAAAATTAGAAATAATAAAGAAAAAATATGGCTATTTTAATTTTGAAAATATTGATGTTAATAGTATAAATTTTGATGAAAAAGAAATAATTACTAAAATTAGAAATAAAATAAATGAAAAAGAAGATAGGCTGGCTACGTTACTTGAAAAGCCTAACGTTTCTATTGATGAACTACTTAATCATGTGATTGATCAAAATAAACATGAACTTGCAAAATACATTTTTCATAGAGATTTAATAGCAAAAAAAGGATTATCTTTAACTAATTCAGGCGACAATGAGGATATTTTGCATAACTTATTTTTTCCACAAAAAACTAGTGTGGTTGTTGAAAAAAATAAGGCTAAAAATCACTTATATGAAAATTGCGTTTGGCTCCTAGATGATAAATTTATGTCATATGTATACTCAGCATCTGATATAACAATAAATAGAATCAATTCCGAAATAGGAAGAGGTAATTCTGATTTTAAATCAGAAAAAAGACCTGATTTATTTATTTTGTATAATAGCCCAGAAGATAGTGATTTGCATAAAGATGTTGTCTTGGTTGAATTCAAAAAAGGAAATATTGATTATAAAGAAAAAACTTCTGCAATAGATCAGGTTGATGAATATAAAGAAAAACTCAAAAAAATTGTTAACAACATAAATAATTTCTATTGTTATATTATTTGTGATTTTAAAGCTGATGATAACGATATTGAAAGAGTTATGATTAATAGGTCATTTACTAAAGTCTTTAGCAATAATGGATGCATGTACTATGGTTATTTAAAAGGATCTGAAACACATGTAACATTCGTTTCATCAAATAGTATTTTTTCTGATGCAGTTGTACGAAATAAAACATTTCTAGATATCTTAACAACAGTTTAAATTAAACTAAATGATTCTAGCAGAAGACTAATTTAGACTAAAAAGATGCAAAAATTAGATAGATAAAATATAATTTCTAATCAAAAACATTATCAATGTGTTCAATGATGATATTATGCTTTATTAATAATCTTTTCAACAGTCTCTACTGTTGTACCAATAATTTCTGCTATTTTATTAATAGAAATATTTTCATGATAAAGTGCAATGACAAGCAATTTTTTTTGAGATTTTTCTACTTTTACTTTATTTCTCACAATAGCTAACTTTTTCTGTAGAGTCTTTACAGTTGATACTTGAATGTGAATTTTTTCTTTTTTACCTTTTACTTCGTGAGTATTTAATTCTGAAAATCGAGAGCTGATATTTTTAATAACCTCTGGATTTCTTTTTATTAACTTCATTACTGATATTGAATTTTGAATTACTAACATACTAACCATGACAAATACTATACCTAGAAAATAACTTAACAAAATTAATATAAACCATATATACATTTCAAAAACATCATTAAATTGTGGTGCTTGTTTTCTTGCATATGAAAATAAATACAGAGATAAGATAGCTAGTATCGTTGTAAAAAAAAATCTATATAAAGCAAAGGTTTTATTAAATACTAAAGATTTTTTAGATTCTTCAAATATTAGATATATAGCAAATTTCTTGGCTTCTTTAATTGTTCGACAAAGATTATAATATAACAAAAAAATTATAATTTTCTGTTTAAAGATATTTCTTTCCTTTAATAAAATACGTCCATATTCTTCTTCTAAAATTTTGTTTATAACATTTGTTTTTTCATCAAATTTATTAGTTTCAATATATTTATCTTTATATTCATCCAATTTTTCTAACTTTGATTTTCGAAAATAATAAGGAAATATATTTTTACTAATCCAATTAATAATTAGGCAGATAAAAAACAAAATAATAAGTGTTATGCCAGAAAAACCAAAATTATCAATTATATAATTGATATCATGAATTGAATTTATCATATTATTTACCGTTATTAAAAATTACTAAAACTACAAATATTCATCAACAATTTTTTGGCTAACGAAGCGAATATTAGTTTTAAGAGTAATAATGTTATTGATAAAATTGATGTTGTTTTAACTATTCATTATTTACCATAACACTTTGTAAAATCACTTAAAAAGTAATATATCATATTTTGTTTATACCTAGCAGTGATTAATCTAAACAGGTAATCGCTGTAGATAATTTTTAATTGTAAATACTTTGTTCATCATAAAGATGCTTACATGTTTAACCTTTTGTTAGATTAATTATAATCTTCAAATAAAATCTTTTAGACTTTTTTTACCTTTCCCCAAATTTTGTAAAAAACATTGAGAATGTCTATACCGTCTTAATTTTTCTTAGTAAAAAATAGATGCGATAAAACACAGTAAGGTTATATTGAGCAATTTTAATTACTGGTGATAATCATAGATTAATGGGTGCAATCGATCCTTGTGGTGATGGTTTAGCTGCGGGTTATTGATGATTGATTAAAATAACAAATCAAATCAGAAATGATAAAACTAATATAATAAAGATAATGACATCAATCATTATCTTTATTAACTCGCTATATAGATGCCAGTTTTTGGAGAAACTGACATCTTTTTTACATCATACTTTAAAGGTTATCCACGGTTTAAGTTTGACTGCGGTTTGGATTAAACCGGCATTCTCTTGTGCTTGAATGACTGGCGTAATCGGTTTATATGCAGCAGGCGCTTCCTCAAATAATCGCTCTTGTTTTAAAGTAACGCATTGCCATGGCAATAAAGCGTTATCAGAGGCCAATTTTTTACTGCGCATCGTTTGCCTTTTTTCAGCTCGTCCTGCGCCATGTGAGCAAGACCATAACCAATCAGGATGACCTTTTCCTATTGCAACATAAGAATAATCACCCATAGAGCCTGGTATCAATGCTATTTCACCTAAATGTGCGGGTGTTGCACCTTTGCGATGAATATTCATGCCATTCTCAGGAAAAATGACATTGTGTGAGATATCAACCAATAATTGACTCGCATCCTGCTTAAAGAGAGTATTAAAGGTTTTACGTACCAGCTCAGTGATCACAATGCGATTTATCCAAGCATAACGAGCAGCAACGCCCATCGCTTGCAAATACTCTTGAGCATGATTGTCTGTCAAAGCAAATAAACCTGATTTAGGGTATTTTTGATCGACCGGCCATAATGCTTTGGCTTTATCTTGCCAACGCTTGCCAATATAAAAACCGACATCACGTGATCCAGTATGAATCATCACCACAATATCATCTTTTTTTAAACCTAATTGATAAGCGACATGGCGATCAATAATTTCATCAACAATTTGTAATTCAACAAAATGGTTACCTGAACCGACTGTACCTAAACTTGCCGGACGAATAATCGCTCGTTTTTCAAAAAAGGCTTCGGGAGCATACTGACTATCCGCCGAAAGTAAATTATTGCCAGAAATTTTACTAATTTCATGTGAGAGCCGCTCAAAATCGACACTATTCCATAAACCTTGTTGCGGTAAAGCTCCTAACCAAGCTGCAAGACCTTCATCAAAAAGAGCCTGAAAAGAAGTGCGGGTAACTGGCACATCGCGCTCATCATGCAATAACACTTGTTTCAATTGTTCAATGAGACTTGATTTTTGTTCATCCACCTCATTAAGACTTAAGCCTGTAGTAAACAGGCGCATCCCACAATTAATATCCGTGCCTATCGCCGCAGGAATAATTAAATCAGGAGTCGTGGCAACTATACTTCCAACTGGTGCAATCGTACCAGGATGAAAGTCTGGCGTAGCCCTTGCAGCGCAAACTTTGCCATCACTATTGGGCATTGTTACCGATGCAAAATCGAGTAATTGCTCAACCGCTTTTTCTTCTAAAGGTAACGGATTAGGTAATAATACTTGTGCCGTAATATCTTGTTTATTAAATGTGTAAATATCATTATTAAAATGAGTTTCAATCCCACTTCGGGATAAACGTTTTTGTAAACGGGTAAATGTAGACATAATAGCCACCTAGAAAACAATAAAATACCGTCCTCTCAATTTGAGAAGATAATTACTGTTTCCTGCAGCAGCACTATTCAGGAAAGCGGCCGTATTCTAGACTAAAGTTTATTAAAATGTAAACTGATAAATTATTTTTTATTAGATCATCAATTATTTCTGTGTATTATTTCCCAACTCAGGCCAAATTTAGCTAAGTATTTTTTTAGGCGATCAGCATCGTTACTGCGCTGTTTTTTACATCTTGAAACAGCAAATAGTACTCGGCCTGCTTCAGACAAGGAGGCGCTGTTTTGGCATATTTCTAATACTTTTTCTAACTGGCAACGATCAAATTCATCAATTTCAGTTGGAATTAAATCGTTATAGCTTTTGGTTGTTTGCTGCCAATTTTGCTGTAAACGACCGATTTCTTGCTCAACCTGTTGTAATGTAATATTGGCTTGTGGTGCTAATGTCGCCATACGGGTAATCGAACTATTGAGCTCACGAAAATTGCCTTGCCATTTTACTTGAGGAGAAGTGGCAAATTTCAGATAGGCATTACGGGATTGTTGATTAAATCGTGGCATAATGCCGTATTCTTTGGCATAACGGGCTAGCTCAAAATCAATATTGGGTTCAATATCTTCCTTTCTTTCCGCCAATCCTAGTAATTGATAACTCCAAAGATTAATTCTTGCAAAAAGATCTTCACGAAACTCACCTTGTGCTATAGCCTGTTTGAGATCTTTATTGGTACCAGCAATTAATTGAAAATTGCTTTGAATCGGTTTGTCACTGCCATACGGATAAAATTGTTTTTCTTCTATCGCTTTCAATAGCATTGCTTGTTCATCAAGACCTAATTCACCAATTTCATCTAAAAACAATAAGCCACCATCGGCACTTTTAAGTAATCCGGTGCGCGCAATATTGGCACCAGTAAACGCACCTTTAACGTGACCAAACAAGGTTGACATGGCGCCATCACCGCGTAATGTTGCACAGTTGATCTCAACAAATTGCCCTTGAATTTGATGATTATTGTGTTTGAGTAAATAAATCTGTTTAGCTAAAAATGATTTACCCGCACCAGTTGGCCCAGACAATAAAATCGGCGCATGTGATCGACTAGCAACTTGTTCTATTTCGGCTATTAGCTGATTAAATCGCTGATTACGGGTTGCAATACCCGATTTTAAAAGATCGGTGGCCTGAGATGCATAGTGTTGGAAACGAGTCAGGATCTTATCATATCGATGTAGATTCAAATCAATCTGATTCATTGTGCCACGAGGAGTCATTGCCAATA
Source organism: Gilliamella sp. W8145 (assembly GCF_016101145.1). Lineage (NCBI taxonomy): Bacteria > Pseudomonadati > Pseudomonadota > Gammaproteobacteria > Orbales > Orbaceae > Gilliamella > Gilliamella sp. W8145. The sequence continues at coordinate 83,714 of NZ_JACFRC010000003.1, read as the reverse complement.
TGTCATCGTCATTTAACTCATTATTGCTAGCGCTAATATCTTTTGGTTGTGGCGGTGACATTTGGAGCAATTTGGCCGGAAAGTAACGTGATTCAGTCAATAAAAACCAGCAAATCTGTGCAACGTGTGTCCCAGTAGTAATGTGAACATAATATTCTTCTTTATCAGGCTCAAAGGTATATTTTTCGGCAATATCAAATAAGCAAGTATAAACTTGCTCAAAATCCCAAGGATCTGCTATGTCTATGACTATTGGTCTAACTTCAGTCTGTGGTGATAACAGTTTAATATCATTAATGATTTCACAAAGTAGATGATAATCATTTTGATAATAAAGTAATTCTAAACGAGTAATAGGTTTATCGGCATGATGACATAAAGCAATGGTTGGTCGCCAATGCTTCCATCGTCGTTTACCTTTGCCTCGTTGGTCAAGGACATTTCCGAGAAAACCAAACACCACATTCTTTTTCATAAACTTATCTATTTTTATAAATTAATATCTAAAATTATAAAAAATACCATTAAAAAAAACCATGTAAATTTTAATCAATAATGAAGAAAAAAATTTATTTCATTTAAAAACATGTAATTAAAAAATAATTTTAGCTTTTTTTATTAATTGGCACGCTTTTCGCAATAATTAATATGAAGATATAAAAAATATTTTTATAAAACTAAACTTATCAACAAGTGATAACTTGTTAAATGAAATGAAAAAGAGAAAAGGAATTAAAAATGACTCAATATCATTTATTGCAAACCGAAAATGCCAAACCGATTAAGATGTGGACAGAAGGAGTACCAGTTGATCAAGGAGCTAAAGACCAATTAAGCAAAACAGCACAACTTCCTTTTATTTTTAAGCATATTGCTGTAATGCCTGATGTTCATGTTGGTAAAGGTTCGACTATTGGTAGCGTAATCCCAACAATGGGCGCCATTATTCCTGCTGCCGTCGGTGTGGATATTGGTTGCGGGATGATAGCCGTACAAACATCATTAATGGCAACAGATTTACCAGATAATTTATTACCATTAAGAACCGAAATAGAAAAAGCGGTACCACATGGTATCTCGCCAAAAAATCATAAACAAGATAATGGTAGTTGGCATAATCCACCGACTTTGATCGACCAACATTGGCAACAATTATTACCAGGTTTTCAAAAGTTAATTGACAAGTATCCTCATTTGGAAAATACCAATAACTATCGACATCTAGGAACACTTGGTACAGGTAACCATTTTATCGAAATCTGTTTAGATGAAGCCGACCGAGTTTGGATCATGTTGCATAGTGGATCACGAGGTGTCGGTAATGCTATTGGTCGCTTTTTTATTGAGATGGCCAGAAAAGATATGGAAGTCCATATAAAAAATCTACCAGATAGAGATTTAGCTTACTTAGAAGAAGGTACTGAACATTTTCAGGATTATGTCGATGCCGTTCATTGGGCACAAGAGTTTGCTCGACTTAACCGTGAAGCAATGATAACCAATGTGATTTTAGCTATGCGTAAAATCATTACTAAACCATTTACAACACATATGTCGGCAATTAACTGTCACCATAATTATGTGCAAAAAGAGCATCATTTTGGTGAAGAGATCTTTGTTACACGTAAAGGAGCAGTTTCTGCCCGTAAAGGGGAATTAGGGATTATTCCAGGATCAATGGGAGCGAAAAGCTACATTGTTCGCGGACTGGGAAATGAAGAAAGCTTTTGCTCTTGTTCTCATGGTGCTGGACGGGTTATGAGTCGCACAGAAGCGAAAAAGAAATTTACCATCGCAGATCAAATTAAAGCAACTGCACATGTTGAATGTCGTAAAGATGCCAATGTTATTGATGAAATTCCAATGGCATATAAAGATATTGATGCTGTAATGACAGCACAAAATGAATTAGTTGAGATTGTTCATCAACTACGACAAGTGGTCTGTGTGAAAGGATAAATGATATCGAGGATAACTTCCTCGATGATCATGACAGTAATAATATGATAACTAATGATTACTTATAACATTTTGATATAAACAATTAATCATTCACGATAACGATAAGATATTTTAAGGATAAACAATGACAACGAATTTAAACACAACAACTGAGCAACCATTTCCAATAGTATGGGATAACAATAGAATCAGTATTTATCAGTTTTTACTCCCTTATCAAAATGCTGATAAATTACCAGATATAGCGCAAACACTCCCTGATGAATCTTTGGATAATAACGAATTCAAATGGGCAGATGGAGCAATGGATGGTGTTATCAATCATCACGGCGCATCAACAGAACAAAATTGTGCAGAAAATATGCTAATGTTGCTTCAACAAATAACAATACAACCTAATCAATCAAATATCGAGCAACTGTATAATTTAGTCACCACTGAACGTACATTAAGCTTTATTGATGATTTAGCTGAAGCAATACCGAACATTGATGTTGATTTTGATAAATTATATGAGTTTGTCTATTGGTTAGCCATTAATAGTCCTGATCGTGAAATCATTAAATTTAGTATTGCTATATTGGGCTGTTTTACCACCGAACAAACCGAATTATTTATGTTATTCGGTATGCATAATGAGTTTAGCTTATATTCTGCTATTGCATTAGAAAATACATTATCATCTGAAAATGATATTGAAAATACCTTAATGAAACTAGCCCAAAAAGTTGATGGTTGGGGACGTATTCAAATCGTCGAACGGTTAACCAACTATCCATTATCATCATCAAGCAAAGATTGGTTGTTAAGAGCTGGTTATCAAAATAGCATTATGAATGAATATCTTGCTTATACCTGCGCAGTAGCCGGTGAATTAGATAAGGTGTTAGAGCAAGAGAGTATTGATAATGAATTAATTAGCTCAATCGGTGAAATTCTAGAAGCATTAATTAACGGTGGGCCTGCTGAGGATATATATTGTTATGATGTTGGTGCTCAAGTTTGTGCCAGTTATTTAACTCATCTACTTAAACAACCAAACTTAGTCGATCTGAATATATTACGAACGGTAAAATTAATACATAATTTTGTTGCTGAAGAGGTAGATGAAAATACGCCTAACTGGCACGAACAAATAAAAGATGAAATAATCGAAAAAGCTAATCAGTTTATTCAACAAGATAAATGGCTAGAATTGATTGAAGAAAACCTAACGGCTAACAATGAGAATCAATTTTCGCTAGCAGCAGAACTTTATTCTCAATATGGTTTTGATGCATGGCCAGCACGATTTGAATATCAGAAAAAATATAATGGTGATCAGTGGAATGATTTGATGCAAAGTGATTCAATATCAAGAATCCAACAAGTTATTCAATTAGCTAATCAACAATATGATTTTGCTAAACTCGCAACCGGACCAACATTGGATGATGGCTTTGGCGAAGATGATGCACATTATATATTATTAATGATATTACAAGAACTTAATCGTTTTCCTGAGGTTGGTGAAAATTTATTATTAATCGCTTTAAAAAGCCCGCTAATACGACATCGAACTATGGCATTAAATGCTATAAAAGCTTGGGAGCGGTCATTATGGTCAGACAATATCAAAACAGCAATACAAGAATTGGTAATCATCGAACCTGATGACGAGATTAAAGAAGATTTAGCCGCATTAATAGCTGAAATGAATGATTAAAAATTTTATTCAATTGATGGTTATTATAAAAATTAATAAGGATGTTATTGAAAATGCAAAACCGTATACAAGAAAAACTTATTGAATTAGAACAACAATATAACATCAATATCATTTTTGCCTGTGAGTCTGGTAGCCGAGCATGGGGATTTCCCTCACCAAATAGTGATTATGATGTTCGTTTTATTTATATTCATCCACTTGATAAATATTTATCAATTGATAATCCTGCTTCTCATCTGACTTTTCCAATCGACGATGAGTTGGATTTACATGGGTGGGATTTGAAAAAAACGTTACAGTTAATTCGCAAATCCAATACTACGCCATTTGAGTGGTTGCAGTCACCAATCATTTATCAGCAAAATGCTGCAATCGCTGAGCCATTATGGCAATTATGCACAGAATTTTTTAATGCCCGCGGTAATATTTTTCACTATTTAGGTATAGCGAAAAGTGCTTGGCAAAGTAGTGAAGGGCAACAAATTGGTGTCAAAAAGTTATTTTATGTGTTAAGACCACTATTATGTGCTAAATGGTGTTTAGAAAAACAGCAAATCGCACCGATGGCAATAGCACCATTATTGACGCTATTGCCCGAAAATTTACGTAACAAAATCAATAAGGTTATTGAGCAAAAAGCAACCATGGCTGAATCACAACTTATCGCTATCGATCCTGAAATATTACTATTTATTGAACAATCGATGAATGATATCTTGCAACAGGTTGCACCAATAACAGAACGGCATTTTAAACCAGCTAAATTAGATCAATTTTTCATAAAAACATTGATGGATTTGCAATAGGGAAAAGAATATCAAATGACAATTGATGATTTAAAAAGGCAAAATTTAATCTTATTTGAGGTTATCAGTGGTAGCCGTGCTTTTGGATTAGCCACTGAAACATCCGATACTGATATCAAAGGGGTATTTTATCTACCAAAAGAAAAATTTTATGGACTTGAATACATTCCGCAAATTAGTAATGCCTCAAATGATATTGTTTATTATGAATTAGGCCGGTTTGTTGAATTACTGCTTAAAAATAACCCTAATATTTTAGAAGTGTTAGCTTCCAGCTCGGAATGTATTTTATATCAACATCCGATTATGCAGCAGTTGACCCTTGATCTTTTTTTATCTAAACAAACCGAACAAACATTTGCTCACTATGCAATATCGCAAATAAAAAAAGCTAAAGGGTTGAATAAAAAAATCAATAACCCAGTAGAAGTTAAACGAAAAACAGTACTGGATTTTTGTTATATTATTCAAGGGCAACATACTTATCCAATGACCAACTGGTTAACAAAAAATGGTTTACAGCAACAGTGTTGTGGTTTAGTTAATATACCTCATGGTAAGGATTTATATGCCCTTTTCTATGATGCGTCAGGCAGTTGTGGTTATCATGGCATTATTCAGCATGAAGATTCAACGGAACTCTGTTTATCTTCGGTGAAAATCGATACCCCTGTAATGGCTTATTTGAGTTTTAATCGTGATGGCTTCTCATCGCATTGCCGTGACTATAAAGCGTATTGGCAATGGGTCGCCAATCGTAATCAACAACGTTATAAAAATAATATTGAAAATGGCAATGATTTTGATGCTAAAAACATGATGCATACCATTCGGTTATTGCAAGTTGCCTACGAAATCATGACAAAAGGAACCATTACCAATAAACGATCTAATCGCGATGAACTGTTAGCCATTAAGCAAGGTAAATTAAGCTATGATGAGATTATGCAACTTGCTGAGTCGTTATTAGCAAAAATTGAAACCGCATCATTGTCATCGCGATTACCTGACCAACCTAATCGCCAAAAAGCATTAGCGGTTTTACTAACTATGCGTAATCACTTATATCAATCATAATGATTAATAAAAAAGCGCTTATTTTAATAACGGCGCTTTTTTACATTCAATTTTACTAAAGCTTATTATTTATCATCACCAGCCAATAAATATAATGCTTCGTATGGTCTTAATTGGATTTCAGCGTCGACTGCTGTTGCTTGCTGATAATTACTCAATAATCTTTGCCAATTACTACCTTGTAAGGTTTTTGGTAACTGCCAGTTAACAGGTTGCTCAGTTAGATTGGTTATCACTAGTAGTTGTTGATTATTGTAACGGCGCAAATAACACCAATAATCAGCAATATTGGCGGTTAAATCTTGATAATCACCAAAAATAAAGATTGGGTACTCTTTGCGTAATTTAATTAATGTTTGATAGCAGTAAAAGATCGAATTCTGATCAGCCAATGCGGCTTTGACATTAATTTGTCGATAATTATTTGCTACCTCAATCCATGGTTTTCCCGTTGTGAAACCAGCATTTAAGCTATCATCCCATTGCATAGGTGTGCGACTGTTATCACGTGATTTACTCGCTAAAATTGCTAAAATTTCCGCTTCATTCATCCCTTCAGCTATTTTTTCTTGGTAGATATTTAAACTTTCGACATCACGATATTGGTTAATACTATTAAAATGCGGATTGGTCATGCCGATCTCTTCACCTTGATAGAGATATGGCGTACCTTGTAATCCATATAGTAACATAGCAAGCATTTTCGCTGATTCACGGTGATATTGGTTTTCATTACCTAAGCGTGACACAATGCGCGGTTGGTCATGATTACACCAAAAAATGGCATTCCATGCTTTAGCATGCATCCCAGTTTGCCAATCACCAATAATATTCTTTAACTCAAGCAAATCTGGTTTAGCTAATGCCCATTTATAACCATTTGGATAATCAACTTTTAAATGATGAAAGTTAAAAGTCATAGTGAGCTCTTTTCCGTCTAACGAGGCATATTGCAAACAGTTGGCTAATGAGGTCGAAGACATTTCGCCAACGGTTTTGAGATCATTAGGTTGGAAAGCATCGCGACTCATCTCTTGTAAAAACTCGTGGATTTTGGGGCCATCGGTATAGAAACGTCGACCATCACCATTGTTGTCATCAACAAAATCCTGTTGTTTGGAGACTAAATTAATCACATCTAGTCTTAATGCATCAACGCCTTTATCTGCCCAAAATTGGCATACTTTCTTAATTTCGTTGCGAACTTGTGGATTTTCCCAATTAAGATCTGCTTGCTCTTTAGCAAATAGGTGTAAGTAATATTGCCCAGATTGTTCATGCCATTGCCATGCTTTACCACCAAACTTGGAGCGCCAATTATTGGGCTCGCTACCGTCAGCCTTAGCATCTTTCCAGATATAAAATGAGCGATAAGGGCTAGATTTATCTAAGGCTGATTTAAACCATGGATGCTCGGTTGAGGTATGGTTAAACACCATATCCATCATAATGCGGATGCCACGTTCATGCGCCTGTTTGACTAATAATTCAAAATCCGCTATTAAACCATAAGCCGGATCGATATCGTAATAATCGGCAACATCGTAGCCGTTATCTATTTGCGGTGATGGGTAAATCGGCGTTAACCAAATTGCGCTAATGCCGAGTTTTTTTAGATAATCTAATCGGCTAATGATGCCTAATAAATCGCCTGTGGCACTATCTTGGCTGGCTTGAAAACTTTTTGGGTAGATTTGGTAAATGGTGCCGTTTTGCCACCACGGAATATCAATTTTATTCATCACTTGCTCTTTATTTTTAATCAGTAAATTGTAATATTCACTCTTCTGTAAAGTTGGGTGAATCACCCGCGCTATTTTTTATTGGACATTGAGCGTGCCTTTTTTCTGTTTTATCTTATAAACCACTATCGTTAATAAGATCGGAACGACAATCGCCACTAACATCGCCAATGCATAAATCAACCAGTAAACTGGCTTTATCGATAAAATACCTGGTAATCCCCCCACGCCGATACCGTTGGATAATACGCCATTTAAACCACAGATTAATCCCGCACAAGCGGCACCAATCATGGCGCAGTACATTGGGAATTTATAGCGTAAATTAATACCGTACATCGCCGGCTCTGTCACACCGAGATAGCCAGATATTGCCGCAGGAATGGAGACTTCTCGTTCATTATGTTTTTTACTTATTAAGATGATACCAACCACCGCTGATGCTTGGGCGATATTGGATAAAGCGATAATTGGCCAAATAGGTGTACCCCCCATGCTTTCGGTCATCTGCATATCGATGGCTAATGTGGTGTGGTGAATACCTGTAATAACCAAAGGAGCATAGAAGAAGCCAAAAATAGCTGAACCAATAAAGGCATAATCACCGGTCATTAAATACTTAACCACATAAGCAATCCCATCACCAAGCATGCGTCCAATAGGCCCTAAAATAAAGTGTGCTAAGACGACTGATAGCATTAAGGCAACGATTGGCACAATCACTAGATTTAAGTAATCAGGAATAATTTTACGAAGGCGTGTTTCAATCCATCCTAATGCTAATCCAGCAAAAATTGATGGTATAACTTGTGCTTGATAACCCACTTTGGCAATGGTAAACCAACCAAAATCCCATACTTCAGGAATAACCTTACCCAAATTATAAGCATTCATCAATTGTGGTGAAACTAACGTTATACCTAAAACAATACCTAAAACAGGCGATCCCCCCATTTTTTTAACAGTTGACCAGCAAATAGCCACCGGTAGAAAATGGAAAATCGCTTCACAAGGTAACCATAAGAAACTATGAATCGGTACTAACCAATGATAGGTATCGGTAAGAGGTTTATCGTCAATAGTTGGCATTTCACCAATCACATTACGCAAGCCAAGTAATAAACCACCGGCAATTAAGGCTGGCAACAATGGCACAAAGATTTCAGCTAAGTTTGAAATTAACCGTTCAAACCACGACATATTTTGCTTAGCAGCTGCCTTGGTTTGTTCTTTGGTTGCTTCATCAATATTTAGTTGTTCAATCAATAATTTGTAATAACTATCGACATTGGTACCAATAATAATTTGAAATTGCCCAGCATTATTAAAACAGCCTTTGACAAAAGGTAATTCTTCAATAGCGTCAACATTGGCTATTTTCGGATCAGCAAGCGCAAATCTTAATCTAGTTAAACAATGGGTGACACTGGCAATATTTTCTTTTCCGCCAACCAGCTCAATTAGTTGCATAATTGATGCGGTTGAAACTTTAGGTGCTTTCGCCATTGTTAAGTCTCCTTATTTTCAATTTAAACCAATATTTTGGTTTTTAGTTAAATCATTTCGATCCTAATTTGATAGAGATTAAGCATAAATGGAATGACTATTTAAATAAATGGGAACGTTCCCTTTTTGTGATAAATCTCACAATTTTCAGATAATCACAGCTAAATGCGATACACAGTGAATTATTTCAGTAGTTGGGATGGAACAGTAATAATTTTAGCGTTTACTTGTTTTTCTAACATCAGTAATAGCTCGTTTGCCGCATAGATGCCAGCTTTATCAAAACCAAGATCAACCGTTATCGTTTGAGAAAATAAGAAATTTAGCAACTCACTACTACCGATACTAATAACAACAATATTATTAATATTTTTTTCCGATAAAAGTTTATTTAAGCCTAAAGCAATCGAATCAGTAGCACAAACTACCGCTGTTGGTGAATGAACTAACACCGATTCGGCAAGCTCATAACCAGAATAATAACTTAAATTACCAAGTACGGCATTGGCTTGAATTTTATAGGCAGTACAAAAATCAATATAGGCCTGATAACGTAAACCACCAGTAGTTTGATCTTGTTTATCAACGCCAATAAAACCTATTTTTTTATGTTTTTCTGATTGATATAAGTAAGTTAGTGCTTTATTTACTGCACCAATATCATCATAACAAATACAAGAATAAGCCGGAAATGGCCTAGCAATCACCACACATTTATGTTGCCAAACCGTTAACAATGAACTGTCCAATCCCGTAAAAGCAAACACAATAATACCATCAGCTTGTTTTTCTCTTAACATCGTCAGATGTTCGGCGACTTTTACGGCACTAAATTGACTCTCAATAATTATAGGATCATAGCCATTGGCATAAAAAATCGGCAACATACTTTGCACAGCATGATTTTCAGATATTGAATCAAGGCGTGTGACAATAATACCGATAACCTTACTACCATAACCGCGCATTGCTCTTGCTGATTTTGAAGGAGTGAATTGATATTGTTCAACAATTGCCATCACTTTATTGCGAGTTGATTCCTTCACCATAGGATCATGATTAATCACTCGTGAAACCGTCGATTTACTGACGCCACTTAATTTAGCTATATCTTTAATGGTTAAATTAGTTGATGATTTACTCATAATCAATTTGTTGAATGAATATCAATTAAATCATAGTAATATAGATTAAAGAAAATAGCGATATTGACGCTTATTATGCGGTGGCAAAACAACTTAATCTATTATTCAAAAATAACATTAGTGTATTGTTTTAATTTGTTTTTATTATAATCATCAGCATATATTGCTAGTAATCGATTTATTGTTATCGACTGCGAAATCTTGATAGCAAAGTCAATTATTCTCATGACTGCCATTATTTAAAAATTTAAATTGACTCAATAAGTAATTTTTAATCATTACATTGATTATATTGGATTTATCAACCACAGCATTAGCTATAGGAAAGACGATAGCATAGAATCTCAGCTTTATTGTATTTAACAAATACTACGCAGGGATGGTATTGACGATTACTATAATTACTATAAATATACCACATCGAAAACTGAACAAAACCCTTATCCAAAGACAATAATTATTGCTTGTAATATAAATCTAAACCGAGATGAATTTTATTTTGGTTGGGAAGAATTTGATGGCTAAGCGCCAAGCATACTTATTAAAAAAGGGCAGAATAGCCCCTTTTCTGAGTAAACTTAAACCCTACTCGTTTTAGTGCTATATTTTGATTTGTAGATACTTCCCCAATCTAACATAGCATCGTGTACTTGCTTTAAACTTTCTCCAACTTCAGTTAAGGTATATTCCACTTTAGGTGGCACTTGTGGGTATACTTTACGGGTGATTAGGCCATTTTTTTCCATAGTGCGTAGATGAGAAGTAAGCACTTTTTGTGATATACCATTTAGTGATTTTTTCAGTTCACCAAAACGTTTGGTACCTGTCAGCAAATCTCGCACAATTAGGACTTTCCATTTGTCACCCATTAATAATAGAGTAGTTTCAACAGGACATGGCGGTAAATTTTCAATCACCTGCATAACAAAATTCCTTTAATTTCAACAATAGTATCTAAACGGTAACTATATTACTACTTGGTACCTACTTTACAATAGAAACTTTGGATATTAAGCTAAAAAAATTAATTTATCTAAGTCGTATTAAGGAGAACAAGATGAAAATTGCAGTCATTGGTGCAAATGGTAAATCAGGACAACTATTGGTTAAAGAAGCATTATCACGAGGACATGATGTCACAGCTATCGTACGTAAACCAAGTTCAAATAGCGACGCAAAAGCGAAAGTATTAGTTAAAGATCTATTTCAATTAACTTATGACGATTTAAAACCATTTGATGTGATTATTGATGCATTTGGTACTTGGACACCTGAATCATTACCATTACATCAAACTAGCCTTAAACATTTAACCGATATTTTAAGCGGTAAACCTAACCGTTTATTAGTTGTTGGTGGTGCCGGCAGTTTATACGTCGACCCAGAGCATACCGTTCGTTTAGCCGATTCACCAGATTTCCCTGATGAATTTAAACCATTAGCCAACAATATGGCGAAAGCTTTAGATCAACTAAGAACCTGTGATGATGTGCAATGGACCTATTTAAGCCCAGCAATTGAGTTTATTGCTGATGGAGCAAGAACTGGTCATTATACTGTTGGTGGCGAGCAATTCTTAGTTAACAGCCAAGGTAAAAGTCAAATCAGCTACGCTGACTATGCGGTCGCTATGATTGATGAAGCAGAAAAAGCCCAACATATCAAACAACGTTTCACTGTTGTCGCTGAATAATAGATATCGATAAATAACCTTACATTAAGATAGCCTATATACAAACGGTTATTTTAATGTAAGGAAAATCATTTAAACTTTCCACTCGACTAACCATATTTGTTCACTCACGCCAACAAACCAAAATGGTGCAAAAACACCAACCTTTGGTATATAAATGGATCATTTTAGTGCGCTAACAATTGAAAAAATTAGATTAGACCGGTTATCGGTTAACTGTTCAATTATTGGCATGCTTATTGCATAAATAAAAGATTATTATGAATAATTTGATAATGCCAATAATACTGATAATATGAATTATTATGTGTTTAATTTGTTATCACTTTACTTGGGAAAACGCTTATGCAGTACGATCTAATCATTAAAAATGGTATTGTTATTCTCGAATCAGGCGAGACTAATACCGACATTGCAATAAAAAATGGCAAAATTGCTGCTATTGGCCCTAATTTGGAGCAAGCAGAGCAAATTATCGATGCTGAAGGTTTAATTGTCAGCCCGGGAATGGTTGATATTCATGTGCATATTAGCGAACCTGGCGGTGTCCGCCATGAATGGGAAGGTTATGTTACTGGAACCAAAGCATGTGCAAAAGGTGGGGTGACAACTTTTGTCGAAATGCCACTAAATCAACTTCCTGCTACCACCAGCGGTGAAACATTGCGAACCAAATATGCAGCTGGTGAAGGTAAATTATATGTTGACGTTGCTTCATATGGTGGATTAGTTCCCTATAACCTAACTAATAATGGTATAGAAGAACAAGTTCAAGAAGGTGTTGCTGCGTTTAAATGCTTTATGGCAACCTGTGGTGACCCAAATCTTGACGGTGATTTCGCTAATGTTAATGATTATGCATTATGGGAAGGGATGCGCCAAATAGCTAAAACCGGTAAAATTTTAGCTATTCATGCCGAAAATGCAGCAATCACAGATATTTTGGGACAACAAGCCAAAGCACGAGGGGAAAGCAAATTATCACAATACGTAGCAACTCGTCCGGCATTCACTGAAGTAGAAGCTATTCGCCGAGCTATCTTTTTTGCCAAACAAACCGGTTGCCCAATTCATATTTGCCATGTAGCTTGTCCAGAAGGAGTTGAAGAAGTAATAAAAGCACGTCAAGAAGGTGTTAATGTCACTTGTGAAACCTGTATTCATTACCTCTATTTCACTACAGATCAATTAGATGCAATTGGCCCAATTGCAAAATGTTCTCCGCCAATCCGTGATCAACAAGCACAAGAAGGTTTGTGGAAATATCTCTTTGCCGGCCACATTATCACCGCCGTATCTGACCATTCACCATGTACCTACGATTTAAAAGATAAAGCCAATGCGTTTGATGCATGGGGAGGAATTTCAGGTGTGCAAAATAATGTCGATATTTTGTTTGATGAAGCCGTTCAAAAACGCGGTATGTCATTAAAACAGTTTGCCGATATCATCGCTAAAAATCCAGCCGAAAGATATAACTTACCAACCAAGGGATCAATTCAAGTTGGTAAAGACGCAGATATTATCTTTATAAAACCTCATTCAGACTATGTTTTAACTGCACAAGATCTCGAATATCGTAATAAATTTAGCCCTTATGTGGGTAGACAAATTGGTGCTCAAGTTGTGCAAACCATATTACGAGGAAAAACCATTTATCAGATTGATTCTGGTATTGATGCAACGCCGAGAGGTAGTTTTATTCGACGTTAATCATAAAATTAAAACGATAAAAAAATAAAATAGGTAGGAAAGGAAAATAATGAAGAATAACACAGCACAGTCATCGACGACACCATTGCAGATTGATAGTTCGTTATTACCCAAATCTAGCAAAGATAGAACAATGAATCCTTTGGCTTATGCCTTTATGTGGATTGGTGATGGTATGAATTTGGGTAATATGACCTTAGGTGCTAGCTTAGTCGTAGCTGGTGTCGCCACCATGAATATTTTCCAAACGTTTGCCGCAACGTTTATCGCAATATTAATCATTACCACAATTTTTGTCTTTAATGATCGTCTAGGATATCGATCAGGTATTCCTTATGTCGTGCAATTGCGAATGTCATTTGGCATAAAAGGTGCGATTATTTCTTCATTGCTCCGCGGTATTCCTGCTATTGTTTGGTATGGTTTTCAAAGCTGGATCGGTGCCACGGCACTCAATGAGATTGTAAAAATATTATCTAATGGTGATTTCGATAATGTATTTATTTGTTTCCTTATTTTACAATTTTTCCAAATAGCCTTATCACTATATGGATTCCATGCTATAAAATGGGTCGAAACCCTAATTTCAGTGGTGATTCTGTGTGCATTAGTTTATGTCTTTATTCTATTACTCAACAATCACCAAGATATTATTATCGATAAATGGGTAAATGCCGAAGGAACTTGGGGACTACCATTTTGTGGCTTTATTATGATGTTCTTGGGTAATTATGCAGCAATTTTTCTTAGTGCAGCTGATTATTCACGAGAACTAAAATCAGGTTTTAGCAATCGCAAACGTGGCCTACTCTATTTTTTACCCATTTTTGTCGCTTACGGCTTTATTATTACTATTGGTGTAATGTTAGCATCAGTCACCGGTAACTCGAACCCAGTTAAAGCGTTCGCCATTGTAGTAAATAATCCATATATTACCATTGTAGTCTCATCCTTTATTGTATTAGGTACCATTGCCGTAAATATTGTTGCTAACATCATCCCACCTGCTTACGTAATTACTTTATTAACTAAAGCGAAATATAAAGTGGCGGTAACCATTACGGGTTTATTAGCTATTGCTTCTTTCCCATGGGTGTTAGTTCAAGATACGTCAGCTAAAGGATTAGGTTTATTTATCTTAATTTATTCGGCATTTTTAGGGCCAATTGTAGCAATTTTATTGGTGGAATATTATCTGTTACGTCGACAAAAAATTGATGTAAACACGCTATATGATAATAACGGTCAATTTGCTGGTTTTAACCCTGCAGCGATTTTAGCAATGCTGATTGGCTCAGCGGCTGCATTTTATGAAGTTAGCTTAACATGGATTGTCGGTTTTGTTGTTGGTGGAATTAGTTATATTTTATTAACCAAATTTACCTTTAAAGATTCGCCGTTCAAAAAAGGAACTATTTTTGAAAAGAAATAGCTCAATTAAGTGACCAGCAAAATTAGGTAGTAAATTCAATGTTATCATCATGATTCACTACCAATTTGACAGGTCACTTTGATTTCACGATTATCGCTGATTTCTAAATTTGATAATACCGCTAATTGTGGAAAGTTAGGTCTTAAAAATTGCGCCAGCATAGCCCGCAAAGTATGATTAACTAATAAAACTGGCGGTGCACCCATTGCATCTTGCTGATTAAGGGCTTGCTGAAGCTGTTGGAGTATATGTTCCGCCAAACCAGGCTCAACATTACTGGTATTTTGTAACGCTTGTAGTAATATTCGCTCTAAACTGATACTTAATCCAATCACTTTTACCGGCTCTGTTCCCGGAAACCACTGCTGAGTAATCACTCTACCCAATGCGATTCTAACAATACTAAGTAAATGGTAAGCATCATTTTGGTTAGGTGCTTGTTCACAAATTGTCTCAATAATCGTACGCATATCACGAATAGAGACTTTTTCGGCCAACAAGTTTTGTAAAATTTTATGAAACGTGGTTAATGGTACGACACCAGGAATAAAATCCTCGACTAATTTAGGAATATCTTGTTTGATGCGCTCCAGTAATTCTTGCGTTTCTAAACGCCCTAATAGATCACTGGCAAATTGATGCAATAAATGATTAAAGTGAGTTGCAATCATAGTACTGGTATCAACCACGGTATAACCTAATATTTGGGCAGCTTCTTTATTATTGGCATCTATCCAAACCGCAGGTAAACCAAATGCGGGTTCAGTTGTTGCAATACCATCAATTTTTTCGGTCACTGTGCCAGGATTAATCGCTAACCACTTGTTATTCATAATTTCACCTTGACCTATTTCACCACCCTTTATAAAAATTTTATATTGATAAGGTGATAATGAGAGGTTATCGCGAATATGTACTTGCGGTGGTAAAAAACCTAATGTTTGGGCAAACTTTTTGCGTAAACTGCGAATTCGGCCTAATAATTCACCATTTTGGTTTTGATCGACCATAGGGATTAAGCCATATCCGACTTCCATCGCTAAAATATCTTCAATATTGACATCAGACCATGAAGCGTCAACATTTGACGGTTTAGTTGCTGCTACATTTTGTTGCGGAGTAGAGACTGACTTTTCAAGTTTCTTCTGTTTACTTAACCACCACGAAATGAGCGATAAAATAGCCGTAAACATTAAAAATACTAAATTTGGCATACCCGGAATAAGGCCAAGTAACCCAATTACAACCGCAGTTAAAATTAATACTTGTGGATTATTAAATAACTGCTTTAACATTTGGTCACTGATGTTTTCTTGTGAAGTGACCCGCGTCACAATAACACCGGCAGCAGTGGAAATAATTAAGGAAGGAATTTGCGCAACTAATCCATCACCAATAGTTAATAGCACATAGGTTGTACTGGCATCGGATAATGTCATACCATGCTGCATCACCCCAACTAATAAGCCACCAACAATGGTAATCGCCATAATCAATAAACCAGCGATAGCATCACCACGCACAAATTTACTTGCCCCGTCCATAGAGCCATAAAAATCGGCTTCTTGAGTAACTTCTGCACGCCGAGCTTTAGCTTCATCCTCACCGATTAATCCAGCATTAAGATCGGCATCAATAGCCATTTGCTTACCCGGCATACCATCTAATGCGAAGCGAGCACCTACTTCAGCTATCCTACCAGCGCCTTTAGTGATTACCATAAAGTTAATAATAACTAAAATGATAAACACAACAATACCAATGGCAAAATTACCACCAACTAAAAAGTGGCCAAAAGCTTCAATTACTCGACCAGCCGCGTCACTACCAGTATGGCCTTTTAGTAACACCACTCTAGTTGAGGCAACATTAAGGGATAAGCGCAATAAAGTTGCAAACAATAAAACGGTGGGAAAAGCGGCAAAATCAAGAACTCGCTTAGTAAACAGTGCCACAATCAAAATGATAATCGATAAGGCAATATTAAAAGTAAAAAAGAGATCTAAAATAAATGCGGGTAAAGGTAATACCATCATCGAAAGAATCAATAAAATCAACATTGGCCCAGTTAAAATTCGATAATGACCACTTTTTAAGCTATTTATTGATAATAGATTAGTTAATTTTGATTTCATCATAACAATTACAATTACCTTTATTTATTCACAGATAAAGATTCTGGGATTGATAAATTGGTTGGTTTGAGTGGTTTTTCACCACCATATCTATGCCATCTTTTTAATTGATAAACCCAAGCGAGAATTTGTGCTACCGCAGCATAGAGCTCTGCTGGTATTGATTTACCTATCTCACCATGGCGATATAATGCTCGAGCCAAAGGTGGCGCTTCTAATTGTGGGATCTGATGCTCTTGAGCAATTTGTTTGATTCTGCTCGCTATATTATCGGTACCTTTAGCCAATATCTTGGGAGCGCTCATGGTTTTTTCATCATATTGCAGAGCAACCGCATAATGGGTTGGGTTAGTCACAATAACATTAGCTTTAGGGACATCTTTCATCATCCTACGCCTTGCTATTGCCTGCTGCATTTGTCGAATACGCCCTTTAATTTGCGGATTACCTTCTTGCTCTTTAAACTCATCTTTCACTTCTTGCTTCGACATTTTTAACTTTTTCAAATTGCTCCATATTTGGTAAAAAATATCAAAACCTACCATTGGTATTAAGGCTAATACAATCAATAAACTAGCATAAATCAGCAATTGCATTACCTGAGATAACGCATTATTTAAATACATACTGGGTAGTGCTAACATATTAGGAAATTGATGTATCAAAAATAGAGCTGCAGCAAAAGCGATTAAAACCACTTTAAGAATACTTTTAAACAGTTCTGAAAAAATTCGCAGACTAAATAACCGTTTAAATCCACTAATAGGATTCAATTTACCTAAATTAGGTTTAATCGATTGTAGACTAAACAGCAAACCACCAACACTAAGCGGAGCAATGATAGCGACAATAACTAATCCCACAAAAATAGGTAAAATTGCCCAAAATCCAGCGGTTAATAAATTAATTAAATTGAAAATAATCTGTTTATCATCATCGGTTCGGTGGGCAACTAACATGGCGTGCTGAATAATTGTTTTTAATTTGCTGACAAAATGTGTTCCCATTATCCAAAATAACATAATGCCAACTAACAATATCATTAGCGATGTTAACTCACGAGATCGAGGAATTTGCCCCTTTTCCTTAGCCTTTTTTAATTTACTATCGGTGGGTTGTTCACTTTTATCTAGATCACTATCATCAGCCATATATCAGTTAAACCAATTTTACTGTCTAATTACACTTTACTTTGATAGCACAGTATGAACGCAACTGATTAAAGTTATTGGCTTAATAAGACCCCAAATTACTGGTTATTTAGCTCGTTTAGCTTTAAATAGCATTAAAATGATTAAACTTTAGCACGTTTAGATGAAATCGTTTCAGGCTGTTGATAACCGTGATAAGTGTAAACCGCGGGGTTATTAATACTTTTTAAATAATCAATCGATTGTTGTGTCATATTCATACGATTTTGAATAAGTATACCGTTATCCCTATTGATTTGAGCTAATCGCTGAGTGGTATTCGTGATGGCTTGCCATTTCAACGCTAGCTCAGGGTTTTCACTATAAGGTGATTGGATATTATAGCGTGCACTTACTTTTAAGCGTTTTTCATCAAGTAACTTTAACTCGATAAGTAATTGGCTTTTTTGATTTATAACGTCATTTAATTGGCTAATTGTATTAGTCCCAATTAGGATTTGCTGTTCAGACTCTAGAATATCTGAAAGTGATTGCAACATGACTGTTACATTATTAAAAATGTTATCTAACTCTAACATTATGATATTCCTTCAAAAATTAATTAGCTTTCAATCTCTTCAAGAGTTTGCTTAATAATTTCGTCTGCAATTTTATTTGGATTGATGACTAAGTTACCATTAGTAATGGCCTGTTTTATTTTCTCAATTTTACTAATATCAATATCATTTTCTGTCGAATGTAATAATGCGATAGTGTTTTGGCTCAATTTGACATTGCTATTCAAATTTAAGCTATTTGACGTTTGCACAGATGCTTTAGTTTCTTTATTTTGTCCATTTATTAAATCACGATTTAGCAATCCCGATACTGCTGTAACCAATTTTGTTGCATCTATACTCATAAAATTCCTTTAATTCAAGTCAAGGTTTATAGGGTTGGTTTAGTCTAATTATCGGCAAAAATCAAAAAATCATTAATTTTATTTATTGATAATAGTGATAGCTTTTTCATTAACAACACCTTCAACAACATTACCCGTATTAAGTTTAATATTAATTGATTCTCCCAATGCCCCATTACTTAATGTCTTGCCATGCGTTGCAATTGAGTAACCTTCGCCATTAATAATGACCTTTACGGTTTGACCGACTTTAACATACCAGTTTTTCTGCAGCATTGAATTTTTTATTACTTCACCATCATTAATATTACGTAAAGCAAGATGATTGATAACTTCAGATTGATTTAAAATTACTGTTGCTGGTAATTTATCTAACTGACCAGGTTGCATTTTTACCAGTTGTTCAGTAATTAATGTTCCTGCACTAATGGCTTGTTTAGCAATAACATAATGACCACTCACAGCGACGTATATCTGGATATATTTAGTGATATTTTCACATCTGGCGGTAATCGTTAAATTGCCCCATTGTTTATTTTTATTCAATATTGCCAATGTTGGTGAGTCACAACTTAATTGCGGTTTTGCAGTTGGATAATTAATGACAACTTTATCAACATTCACATCAATAAGTTGTTGATGGATCAGATCACTAATTTGTTTTTCAAGTGCAGTGGCACAAACTATTTTTGAACTACCTAACATACAAAAAAGAAACAACAATCTAATAATCTGAGGCATATTTGTCGGGGTTCATATAATTATTGATAACTAAATTGTACTTTATAAGCTCACCTATCGAATGTTGAAATAAGGGCAATTTTTATCGTTATTTATACGATGATTTTTTTTTGATTTGCTTAAAATTCTTTTTATCTATCAGGATGAGATGATTTTATGCTAAATAAATTAGATACTTTCGTTAATTTTCACCAACAAGCACTCAATGTTCGTGAAAAACGTCAAAATATACTTGCAACCAATATTGCTAATAGTGATACGCCTAATTACCAAGCGAGAGACATTGATTTTAATACTGAATTAAACAGAGCCATCAATAATCAATCGACCCACAATAATATAAAACTAAATATTACTTCTGCAAAACATATTCAAATAACTAGCGCTGATTTCACTAATTATAATCTTCTTTATCGTATTCCTTATCAATCATCTGCTGATGGCAACACTGTTGAGATGGAGCAAGAACGAACTGCTTTTATGGATAACAGTATCCACTATCAAAGTAATTTAACCTTTTTAGGTGAACAGTTTAAAAATGTCATTTCGGTATTACAGCAAGGATAATCATCATGAGCTTCTCTATTTTTTCGGTTTCTGGTTCAGCCTTAATGGCACAAACACAACGAATGAATGTCAGTGCCAGTAATTTAGCTAATGCTGATAGTGTTACCAGTACTTCTGGTCAAGCTTATCGAGCCAAACAAGTTATCTTTCAAGTCGATGACAATGGTTATTCCAATAGTGTTGCTGGAGTAAAAGTAGCACAAGTTATTGAAGATCCTGCGCCAATGAATTTAGTTTATGAACCTAATCATCCTTTAGCTGATGAACAAGGCTATATTCAAAAACCTAACGTTGATGTAGTAGCAGAGATGGTTAATACCATTTCTGCATCTCGTAGCTACCAAGCAAATGTAGAAGTGATTAACACCGCAAAAAGTTTAATGCTAAAAACACTGACTCTAGGACAATAAAAGGGCGTAATTGATGGGTATCTCAAATGTAGCAGTTTCAGAATCAACTAATATGGCCAGTCCACAAGCGCTAAAGAAAGGTACGTCTGATGGTAACTCAAGTCAGGAACTACAAGATAATTTCTTAACATTACTTATTGCCCAAATGAAAAATCAAGATCCTACCAATCCAATGGATAACAGTCAGTTAACCTCGCAATTAGCTCAAATCAATACGTTAGCAGGTATCGAACGACTGAATACCACATTAGGTATGGTTTCAGGCCAAATTGACGATAGCTTATCGGTCAATGCCAGCAACATGATTGGTAAAGGTGTCATGGTTCCAGGTAATAAAATTTTGGTCGCTACATCAGAAGTGGAAGGTTCGGAAAGTGAAAAAGAAACTATTACCACACCATTTGGCTTTGAACTTATGCGTGATGCTGAGTCAGTGGTCATTACCATTAAAGATGAAAATGGCAATGTTGTACGTGAGGTCGATTTAGGTTCGATTCCTGCTGGAGTTAGCTCTTTTACTTGGGATGGGGAACTGAATGATGGAACACTGGCGCCAGATGGTAGTTATACGTTTTCGGTTAATGCCACTTATGACGGGCAAAAAGTATCGTCCACACCACTATCTTACTCGGTTGTATACGGCGTAATTAATAGCAAAGTTAATAATAAAGTATTACTTGATTTAGGGATACTTGGTTCAATTAGTATTGACGAAGTACGTCAAATTCTTTAAAGGGGAATAAGTTAATATGGGATTTTCTCAAGCAATTAGTGGTATGAATGCCGCATCAAAACAATTAGATGTTATTGGTAATAATATTGCCAATTCTGCAACAGTTGGCTTTAAAAGTGCTAGCATTTCATTTGCCGATATTTATGCTGGTTCAAAAGTAGGAATGGGTGTCAAAGTGGCTGCGGTTATGCAAAATTTTAATGATGGCACAACAACGTCAACCAATAATAGTCTAGATGTTGCTATCTCTGGTAATGGCTTTTTCCGCTTAGTTGATAGTAGTGGTCAAATCTATTATACCCGTAATGGCCAGTTTCAATTAGATGCTGATCGCAATATTATCTCAGCGGATGGTTTTCAATTAACCGGTTATCTTGCCACAGGCACACCACCACAGATCCAACAAGGTTCAGCACCAGGCCCATTAAAGATTTCACAAGAGATGTTAAATGCATCAGCAACCAATAAAGCCTCTTTGCAAACAAATTTAAATTCAAATAGCAAAGTACCTGAAAAACAACCAATTAATGCCACCGATGCTGATACCTTTAATTATTCAACTACGATCACCACTTATGATTCTTTAGGTAATCAACGTAACGTTCAGCTTTTTTATGTTAAAACGGCTGATAATCAATGGGATGTTCATTATCTTGATAGTAGTGATCCTAACGCAAGCCTACAAGCATTAGGGCAAATGGAGTTTGATTCATCAGGCAAATTAATTAGTGATCCAGAAATGACGATTAATATTAATGGGCTTAATGGTTCAGCCGACAATAGCTTCACGCTGTCATTAGCAAACAGTACTCAACAAAATATGGGTAAAGAAGTTGGTAGCATTAAAACTCCTGTCGTTGATGGTTATGCTGCTGGTGATCTGGTTGGCTATAGTATCAGTGATGATGGCTCAATTTATGGCGTCTATTCTAACCAACAAACGATGTTGTTAGGTCAAATTGCCATGGCTGATTTTGCCAATGTTAATGGCTTAGAATCAGCCGGTAACAATAACTGGCGGGCAACCCTTAAATCTGGTGGTGAAGTATTAGGCTCAGCTAATACCGGTACTTTTGGTTTACTAACCAGTGGTGCAGTTGAATCATCCAATGTCGATATGAGCCAAGAGTTAGTCAATATGATTGTTGCCCAACGTAATTATCAATCTAATTCACAAACCATCAAAACTCAGGATCAAATTCTTAATACATTGGTTAATTTAAGATAATTTAAGGAGTATTTATGGATCGCGTTATTTATACTGCTATGTCTGGCGCAAGCCAAACATTAAATCAACAGTCCATAACTAGTCATAATTTAGCTAATGTATCGACAGTTGGCTTTCGGGCGCAATTAATAGCAATGAAAGCAGTTCCCATTGTCGGTAGTAGTATGCCGACAAGAACTATGGTAACGGCAACTACGCCAACCTATGATTCAACAATCGGTGCCTTTAATTACACTGGACGAAATTTAGATGTTGCTTTATCCCAAGACGATTGGCTAGCAGTACAGTTAGCTGATGGCAGTGAAGGATATACCCGTAATGGTGCGATTCAAATCGATGAAAACGGCACACTTAACATTCAAGGCTTTCCGTTACTTGGTGATAATGGCGTATTAACAGTACCTCAGCGTTCACAAGTTAGTGTCAGTACTGATGGGACTTTATCAGCTTTAGGTGCTGGCGATAAACGCACCACCATTGCCCAAGTAGGAAAAATAAAAAAAGTTCACCTTGAACGCAATGAATTGGTACGTGGTGATGATGGATTTTTCCATGCCACTGAGGCAACCATAAATAATCGTGGTGCCGTGTTACAAGATAACCCTAATGCAAAATTGATGTCCGGAGTACTCGAAGGCAGTAATGTTAATCCGGTAACGGCAATGGTGAATCTAATTAGCCATTCTCGTCAATTTGAAATGCAGATGAAACAAATTACCACTGCCGACGAAAATGCCCAAAAAGCCAACCAAATATTATCGTTAACTTAACTAAAATAGGAAACAGCAATGATTAAATCACTATGGATTGCAAAAACCGGTTTAACAGCGCAACAAATGAATATGGATATTATTTCCAATAATTTAGCCAACGTTAGTACAGGTGGTTTTAAACGCCAACGCGCCGTTTTTGAAGATCTGTTATACCAAACAATTCGCCAACCAGGAGCGCAATCTTCAGAACAAACAACATTACCTTCAGGATTACAAATTGGTACTGGTGTAAGACCAGTTGCAACCGAACGAATTCATAGCCAAGGTAATTTAGAATTAACCGATAACAGTAGTGATATTGCCATTAATGGACAAGGATTTTTCCAAGTTCTTATGCCTGATGGAACGCAAGCCTATACCCGCAGTGGCGCTTTTCAAGTTAATCAAAATGGTCAGTTAGTAACAGCTGCCGGTTATGAAATTCAACCAACAATCAACATTCCATCCAATGCTATAAAAATGACCGTAGCACGTGATGGCATCGTCAATGTCACCTTAGCTAATCAATCAACTCAAGTACAAGTTGGTCAATTAACATTACACACTTTTATCAATGACACCGGATTAGAAAGCGTTGGTGAAAATCTATATCTAGAAACCGAAAGTTCTGGTGCACCAACTGAAAATACACCGGGACTAAATGGTGCTGGACTGCTATACCAAGGTTATATTGAAACGTCGAATGTGAATGTGGCCGAAGAGTTGGTTAATATGATTCAAGTACAACGTGCTTACGAAATTAATAGTAAAGCAATATCGGCATCTGACCAAATGTTGCAACGTTTAAATCAATTATAAATCTAACAAAATGATAGCGGTAATGAGATATCTTTACATTTTAATAACTTTGTCGTTAGTTGGTTGTAGTCAATTACCTAAAAAAGCATTAGTTGAAGGCGACACCAGTATTGTTCCAAAAATGCCAGAAATTGTGAACAGCAGTGGTTCCATTTATCAAGCCTCACAACCAAGTAGTTTTGGTTATCAACCGATGTTTGAAGATCGTCGACCACGCAATATTGGTGATGTATTAACGATTGTTTTACAAGAAAACGTTAGCGCAAGTAAAAGTTCATCCATTAATGCCGGCCGTAATGGTGGGGTCAATTTAGGGGTAAAAACCGTACCGCACTTTTTAGATGGGCTGGTTGGTCGAGGCAAAGTAGATACAGATATCTCAGGTAGCAATGATTTTAAAGGTTCTGGTGGTGCCAATGCTAAAAATACCTTTAGCGGTACCATTACCGTCACCGTTCAAGATGTCATGATTAATGGTAATTTAAAAGTGATTGGTGAAAAACAAATTGCAATAAATCAGGGCACAGAATTTATTCGATTTTCAGGTGTTGTTAACCCTCGGACAATAAGTGGTAGTAATACCGTTATATCAACTCAGGTCGCTGATGCTCGTATTGAATATGTAGGTAATGGCTACATCGATGAAGCACAAACAATGGGTTGGTTACAGCGCCTGTTTTTTAATCTTTCGCCATTTTAATGAGTATCATTATGCTAAATAAATTACGTACTTTTATCTGTTTTGTTTTGCTAATAGTGATTGTCCCTTCTAGTTATGCCGAGCGAATAAGAGATTTGGTGACAATACAAGGCGTTCGCGAAAATGCCTTAGTCGGCTATGGTATCGTGGTAGGGCTTGACGGTACCGGTGACCAAACTTCACAGACACCATTTACGATACAAAGTATCACCAATATGCTCTCACAATTAGGTATTACCGTGCCATCAGGAAGCAATATGCAGTTAAAAAATGTGGCAGCGGTAATGGTCACGGCTAAATTACCGTCTTATGCGCGTGTTGGCCAACAAATTGATGTGGTTGTTTCGTCATTAGGGAATGCCAAAAGCCTGCGTGGTGGTACATTGATTATGACACCATTAAAAGGCGCTGATAACCAAGTTTATGCGATTGCGCAAGGTAATCTTTTTGTTGGTGGTATGGGGGCAAGCAGTAGAAGCAGTAGTGTAACGGTTAATCAAATGGCAGCTGCCACCATTCCTAGTGGTGCAACCATCGAAAGAGAATTAGTTACACGCTTAGATGAAAACAGCACTATGCATTTACATCTTAACCATTTTGACTTTACTGTGGCTACAAAAATTGCTGATGCTATTAACAAAGTGCAAAAAAATATCGCCATTGCTTTAGATGGCATGACCGTGAAATTGACCATGCCACAAGACAGTCAAGCAAGAGTTAAATTATTATCTACAATTCAAAATCTCCAAATTAGTGCTAGCCCTATTTCCGCTAAAGTGGTGATTAATACACGTACAGGTGTCGTGGTCATGAATCAAAAAGTACAATTAGACAATTGTGCCGTTGCACATGGTAGTTTATCCGTAGTGGTAAATAACAAATTGAAAGTTAGCCAACCCAATACACCACTCGCCGGTGGTAACACAGCAGTGGTTCCAGATGATGAAGTAACTATCGAGCAAGATGGTGGCGCACTGCAGAATTTAGCGTCTGGCGCCGATCTAAATCGAGTTATTCATTCACTTAACTTATTAGGTGCCAATCCTACTGAGTTAATGTCAATACTAGAAGCATTAAAAACCGCTGGTTGTTTGCATGCCGCATTGGAAACTATTTAAAGCAGAACTATTGAAATGAAAAACCTAATAAATCAGTCTATAAATCGTTTTGCTTATGATTTTTCTAGCATTAATCAATTGAAACGTAATGCTGTTAGTGGATCAACTGACAGCATCAAACAAGTTGCCGATCAGTTTGAAACACTATTTGTAAATATGATGATGCAATCTATGCGCAAAGCGGTACCCAATGGCGGTTTATTTAATCAATCAGCAATGCAATTATTTACCTCTATGTTTGATCAACAAATTGCTCAACAAGCGGCAGGTAAAGGTTTAGGGCTATCTAATGTTATTGTTAAACAATTAACTAATCAGCCACATTCTACGCTTAATATTCATTCACAAGCTCAAGCGAATAATAATCAAACCAATATGCGATTGGCACAATCTTTATTTAGTGATAATTCATCCAATTTATCGCCAGCAGCATTAGGGCAAATGCTTTATCAACAGCATAAAGCCAACAATTTAACCAAAGCCAATGTTAATGAATCAACCTTGCCAACTTCGCTCAACAAAGTTGATAAAGACCATATTAGCCAATTTGTCGTCGAATGGTTTGAGCCAGCAAAGCAGGCATCCAAAATATCTGGCATCCCTTATGAAGTCATTATTGCTCAAGCAGCTTTAGAAACAGGTTGGGGTAAAAAACAGATAAAAACGGCTGATAATAAGCCGAGTCATAACTATTTCGGTATAAAAGCAACCTCATCATGGCAAGGTGATTCAACTCGGTTAACTACTCAAGAATTCTTAAATAACAATATGGTTAAAATTAAAGATGAATTTAGGGTATACAACAGTAAACAACATGCATTAACTGATTACCTTAATTTATTAACCAAAAGCCCACGTTATCGTGCAGTTGTTAATGCTCCCGATGCTAGAACAGCAGCCAAAGCACTACAAGATGCACACTATGCAACTGATCCTAACTATAGCGAGAAACTGATCCAAATTATTGGTCGAATCGAGCAAATTGCCAAAAATACACCGCAAAAATCAATATCTGGATTTAGACAAATTGCCTTTAAATAGTGCTTAAATAAATATAGCTGTTAAATAAATTACATTATCATCACAGCCAAAAAGTAGACCAAACTCTAAGCTATAGTCAATAATTAACCAATAATGTGTTAGTTGCATATATCGAGATCACCTATAATCACGTTTCTCACCCTTTGGCAAATAGCTGATCATCAGCATAGCAATATAAAAAACAGTATGACAAAAAATGATAGCAGTAAAAAATTTGATAATCAGGAGGTTGTAACCCCCCTGTTTGTTAGATGAATAGTCATGTTTAGGATGTGTAAAAATTAATAATAGATTATTTCATTTGAAATAATGACATGTTTTGCATGTTCATAAATGTATATTGTGCTGCTTGTAAATTTGCTTGTAGCATCACATAATCTGAAATCGCTTCATACCAATCAACATCTTCAATTTGACTAATTTGCGTTTCAAAATCAATATCTAAGGTTTTACCCAGTGCGGTTAATCTTTCGACTTCAGCCAATACATTTCCGCCTGCAGCTCTAACAGTCGAGATGTTTTCAAATGAGTTATCAACACCTTGACTGGCTTTAGATAAACCTAATCGAAACTGTTCAATAGCTTCAGGATCATTATCATCTAAACCAATTTGCAATGCCGCTATGGCATAATCGATACTCGCAAAGACATCACTTTCTACTTCTGTATTGGCGCCTGTCATAAAAATCTGTTGACCAGTAAAACTTAGCGATACTTCACGGGTATCATCGATGAAAACATTAATCGTGGTTGAACCACCGACATAATTCACTTTACCGCTTTCATCGACCACAAAAGGGGGGGTATCATTTTTATTACCAGCAAACAGATAATTACCATTGGTATCTTTAGCATTGGCTAACGAAATTAACTGATCTTTTAATCCTTGTAGCTTATTGGCTAAATCTTGTCTGTTTTCATCATTTAACGTCTCATTACCGGCATAAACTAAAGTTTCTTGGATTGATTGAATCACAGTATTCGCTTCTTTTAATACCGTATCTTGCCGACTTAATGATTTATCAACACTATCTCGTGCTGCTTGAAATTGGTTATTCCTTGATTGAGCTTGCCTTAAAATTAATGTTTGTGAAGCACCCATCGGATCATCTGAAGGTGATAATATTTTCTTGCCGGTTGCCAAATGTAATCCTGACTTTTGCCACTTGGTATTGGTATTTAAAATACTATTTAGATTTTTTTGATACATTGAATGAGTACTAAGTCGCATGTCTAAATCCTTTTATTATTTGGCCAAACCTAAAATGGTATCAAATATTGTCGTTGCCGCATCAATAACTTTGGCATTTGCTTGGTAATATTGCATATAAACTTGCATGGAAATATATTCTTCTTCGATATTCACACCAGAGATAGATTGATTCTGCTCATAAATTTCTTGAGTGATATTTTGACTCGATTGCGCTGAAATTTTAGCTGTCTGCGTCTCACTACCTATATAACTAACTAATGATGTATAAGCACTATTTAAGGTTTTAGTACCATTAACTAGTTTTTCATTTTGTATATCAAGTAGTTTTGCCACATTTCGATTATCACCACTACCATTTTCATCATCGTTAATACCGGTAGCGAGTTTATTTACATCTTTAACCAGTAACTGTAATGATGAGGCTACATCGGCAACAGGTTTAAGTAAAAAGCTATCACCAGCAACCGCATTGCCAGTAATTTCAATCGATAAGCCGTCAAACACTAACTTACCATCGCTAACTTGTGGGGTAATTTGTTGATTATCAGATAATCTGGTTACTACCCAATCATTGCCATTGAACTCTATTTTATAATCAGAAGCTTTGACTTCTGTTACCGAGTTATAATCCATTTTAACGGTAGCATTACCTTGATTTTGGCTATTAGCAATACTAGTTGGTTTGTGATAATCAAATAGTTTTTCGCCAGGATCGCCATTAACATCAACGCCAGCCGTATGTACTTCATTAAAGCGCTCAGCTAAATTTAACGCCAGCAACCCTAATTGATTGCGAGCTTCAAGGAGTGGTCCATCACGAAAAGCTAATAATCCATTTAATCGGCCTGATGCGATATTTTGACTTGTCAGTTCTTGTGTCGCACCAGAATTATGGGTGTAAATAATCGTATTTAAGGCAGGATCAGAGGCCGAAGGCTGCACCGCTAACTGATTTGTCGATGCGCCTTGTACTAAGCTTAAACCATTGCTAAGCGAAATATTATATTGGCCATTTTGCTCGCTAACAGTTATACCAATCAGTTCGCTTAATTCAGTTACCAATTGATCTCGTTCATCTAGTAAAGAATTAGGTTCATGACCACCACTGACAGCCTGTAATTTGGCAATTTTCTGATTGAGATCAGCAATTTGTTGGGTATAAGTATTAACTTTATCTATGTTATTCGTCAGTTCAGTATTGATATTGGCAATTTGATTTTTTAAATTCAATTCCGTTTTATTGAACTGACTGACTAAAGAGGTAAGATCGCTAATAACTGTCTGTTTGGTTGCTGCATCACCCGCATTGGAAGAGAGCTTATTTAAGCTAGCAAACAGATTATTTAATTGTGAGGAAATACTGTTTTCGTTTTCAGCTAGTAAATTATCGACTTTTGATAACTCATTGTAATAGGCTTTTATCGAACCATTTTGCGATTGTGATTGGCGTAATTGACCAACCACAAAACTGTTATATGCGCGGTTAACTGATGATACCGCAACACCATTACCTACAAAGCCAAAATTATACTTAGTGCCGTTTGCTTGACGCAAAATTTGCTGCTGGCGATTATAACCAACTGTATGTGCATTACTAATATTATTGCTAATCACATTAAGCATATTTTGTGCTGTATTTAATCCACTAATACCGGTATTCATCAATGAATTTGACATAAAGGCTCCTAAATATAATCTCAGTTAATAATAAAATTATTAAACTAAAGTGTTATTATTTATATCGGCCTACAATTTAAAAACTTTAGTTATTTTTAGATAAAAATGGATTTTTTTTGATTTTAATTTTTTAACCAGCTTAATCTGAGTATTTATGTTGATATTATTCTGATTTAATTTGTTTGGCCTGTTTTAAAAAATCGATGCCAGTCATGGTATTTTCATCTTCAATATACTGCTGTGCTGATTTGTTCAAAATTAAAATACTAATACGACGATTGGCATCTTTGCTGTAATTTGGGTTATTTAATCCCACCGTATCGGCTAAACCAATAATACGAATGATTTTATTGGAATCTAATCCACCAGCGATCAGTTCTCTTCTTGATGAATTTGCTCTATCTGCGGATAACTCCCAGTTACTATAACCACGATCACCGGTTATATACTGACGCTCATCAGTATGACCAGATAACGTCATTTTATTAGGTAACGAATTTATGATTGGCGCTAAAGCATACAAAATTTCTTGCATATTAGGATGAATAACCGCACTACCAACATCAAACATCGGTTTATCATCGGTGGCTAAAATCTGAATTCTTAGCCCCATTTCTGTTAGTTCAACAATAAGATTAGCGGCTAATTTCTGCAATCGAGGATCAAGTTCAAATACTTCATATATTTTATTCGCTGTATCAATTAATTGCTTTTTTTCATCTTGATTCAAATCAGACTCGACATTCAATATGGTATTTTTATCTTCACCTACATTTTTAGATACATCATCGCCACCACCCGGTATCGGACTTTCACTATCACTGATATTTTTGCCACCATTTTGACCTAATATCAATGGTGTTCTAAAGTATTCAGCAATGCCTTGTAACTCTTGTGGACTGGACTTAGCAATTAACCACATGACGAGAAATAGCGCCATCATCGCCGTCATAAAGTCAGCATAAGCAATCTTCCATGATCCACCATGATGGCCACCGCCATGACCGGATTTCTTTTTAGAAATAATTATTCTTACTGACTTCTTTTTCATTATTCATTATTTTCTGTTGGGTTAGCGTTTTTATCTTTCACTTCTTGAATATATTTTTCTAATTCAAAGAAAGATGGCCGTTCGTGGGAAAAAATTGTTTTGCGACCAAACTCAATACAAATTTGCGGAGCATAATCATGCATACTGGCAATAAGAATCACTTTAGTGCATTCTAAAATTTTTACTGTATCGGCATTTTTTTGCCTTAATAATGCTGCTAAAGGCGACACAAAACCATAAGCAAGTAAAATACCTAAAAAGGTACCAACCATAGCATGGGCAATAAGCTCACCCAATTCGCTAGCTGGTCGGTCAGCTTGTGCTAAGGTGTTAATAACCCCCATAACTGCTGCCACAATACCAAAAGCGGGTAAACCATCACCGACGCTAGCAATAGCATCAGCTGGTTTTTCAAGTTCATGAGTATAGGTTTCTATTTCCTCATTCATTAGTGCTTCGATTTCATATACTTCCATATTGCCACTGATCATCAAACGTAAATAATCAGTGATAAAATCACAAACTTGCGGATTGGCTAAAATAAGTGGGTATTTTTTAAATAACTCACTCTCTTTGGGATTATCGATATCTTCTTCAATCGATAAGCCACCACTTTGACGCACTTTAGTTAATATGGTGTACATTAAATTAATTAATGTTAAATAAAGTGTTTTATTATATTTTGAGGTTTTAAATAAATTACCTAGTGATTTAAGTGTCGCTTTGATAACTTTCTTTTCATTACTTACAATGAAAGCACCAATAGCTGTCCCACCAATAATGAGAAACTCTAAAGGTTGAAAAAGTACCGCCAAATACCCGCCACTTAGCACATAGCCTACTAAGGCTGAAGCGATAACCACAATATATCCTATAATTATTAGCATTGGCTTTCCTTTATCTCCATAAAATATAACTAACTCTGTTTTACTGCTTAATATTTACTTAAATTGTTACCTGATTTGCAGTAACTAAATTAAATGCATTTGGTATTGATAAAACTTGTAAACATTTGGCATGACTCTCTTTATGTGTTTTATTATTTTTTTCTGCTCTTGATGGTGGCTGACATAAACTGCACACAAAGCTATTATGCGGTTGATAAGCATGGGTAATAAATCGCCCTTTGCACTCCTTGCAACTTGACTGCTGCATAACATTACTTTCAACAAATTTAACTAAAATCCATGCTCGGGTTAATCCTAAAATAGGCTCTTCATCTTGAGGAAAGGAACACTGTTCTAAATAGAGTTGATAGGCTTTTAAAATGGCCTGAACACCAGGTTTAATGCCATTTTTAACTAAAAAATGGTAAGCATTATAAAACATACTTGAGTGAATATTGGGCTCCCAAGTCATAAACCACGTAGTTGAAAAGGGAAGTAAACCTTTAGGAGGAGGACATCCTTGAATTTCTTTATATAATTTAATTAATTTACCACGGCTTAAATTGGTTTCACTTTCTAACATTTGGATTCTAGCGCCGAGTGAAATTAATCGAATAGCTAATTGAACTTCTTTATACTTTTGAATAATACTTGTGCTACTCATCTTTATCATCTACCTACTTATTAATTGAATCTAAAAGTAAGCTTGATAGAAGGATCCCTGTATGCATCTGCTTTATATCACTAACGCGAGATTCCTCAGTTAATTTTTCCATCATTGCCGAATTTTTAAATCTAAATTGAAATGTTAATTGATTGGTTTCAGATAGAACCAACATTTGAGAAGCACTTAAATTACTCAAGATATCAGCTGTTTTTTCATCAATTCCTAATCGATACATCGCCATCACTTTATCTTTTTCAAGCATCTTTTGACTTAATAAAAGCGTTGAAAGATTTAAATGATGAATACATTTCAAAATATCGTCATCTTGTATATTTCCCAATTTAACCACCACAATCCATATCTGCTTGCGTTCGTATAAAAAAACGCAAAATTAATAAAATACAACTAATACCACTTTTTTAAACTTAAAGTTACATTTTTAAATTCGAAAGGTCAATAAAAAAATCATTTCAATTTATTTTCGATTTATTTTTCCATGTTTTACTGTTTTAATTCTTTTTTTTATAAAACAATTTTACTTTGTATTCGTTTAATTGCTTGGCTATGTAATTGACTTACTCGAGATTCGCTAATATCCAACACTTTTCCAATCTCTTTTAAATTTAATTCCTCTTGATAATAGAGAGCTAAAACCATTTTTTCTTTTTCTGGTAAGTTACTAATTTGTTGAACAATAATATTGCGAATTTCATCATTAATAATGGAAGCAAAAGGATTGTTATCTGCGTCAGGCTCAATTAACGCATCCAAATTATCGCCGAGTTTTTTGTGAATCTCATCATAAGAACAGATTTGGCTATAATTTGAATCTAATAATACTTTGTGATATTCAGTAAGAGATAATTGCAGATGTGCAGCTATCTGCTGATCATTGGGAGGTATGCCTAATTTTTGTTCTAATTCATTAATAGCATTAGTGACATCTTTAATTTTTTTCCGTGTTTGCCGTGGTAACCAATCTCGACTACGCAATTCATCTAGCATAGCCCCTTTTATTCTCGGAGTAGCAAAGGTAGTAAAAGTATAACCTTGAGATGCATCATAGCGTTTTATAGACTCTAATAAACCTATATAACCAACTTGCAGTAAGTCATCAAGTTCAATCGTTGTTGGCAATCGAACAGCTAATTTCAACGCTTCATTACGAACTAAATATAGATATTGTTGCCAATCGATTTGATTCACTACACCTTGAGAGTTATACAGGCTATCACTCATTTTTCTGAACCAATGTAAAAAAATGCTAATGATTATTATGACGATAATTGATTGAATTAATGGCAAGAATAAGATATTAAAAAATAGGTAATTAACATTATTAACAATAGTGGTATTAAAAAATACCACTATTGTTATCGTACAAAATTAGAGTGACCGAAATTCTAGTTATGTACTTGTATTGTTTTATTGTAATAAAGACAATACTGATTGTGGTACTTGGTTAGCTTGTGCTAATACTGAAGTACCTGCTTGTTGTAAGATTTGACCACGAGTCATATTAGATACTTCTTCAGCATAATCTGCATCTTCAATACGGCTACGTGCTGAACTTAAGTTATTTACAGTATTGTTGATGTTAGTTACAGTTGACTCAAAACGATTTTGTACCGCACCAAGCTCACCACGTAATTCATCAATTTTTGATAATGCCGCATCAATTGTTTTTAATGGATCTGCGGTTGGCGCATCTGATACATTAAAACTAGCTAAACCTAATTTGTCGCTGTCAATTTGTTTTAAATTGATAGCAATGATTTCACCATCATTTGCACCAACTTGAATGTTAAGGGTTTTGTCTTCTGATAATACTTTAGTACCATTGAAGTCAGTTTGTGCTGATACACGGTCGATCTCTTGTAAACGTTGATCGATTTCATTTTGGATTGATACAAGATCGCTTTCAGAGTTAGTACCGTTTGCTGCTTGAACAGTTAATTCACGAATACGTTGTACGTTATTATTGATTTCGTTTAACGCACCTTCTGTAGTTTGTGCAATTGAAATACCGTCATTGGCATTACGTGCAGCTTGAGTTAAACCACGAATACTAGAAGAAAAACGGTTAGCGATTGCTTGACCAGCGGCATCGTCTTTAGCACTGTTGATACGCATACCAGATGATAGACGCTCAATTGCAGTTCCAAGCACGCTTTGAGAATGATTAAGGTTGTTTCTTGCCATTAAAGACATAGTATTAGTATTAATTACTTGTGCCATTTTTATCTCCTTTAATATGATTAGTTAGATCAACGAGATATTGAAAAATAATTCAATATATATGCTGATGGTTTAGTTATCGGTATTAAAAAAAGAAACTTTAATATTTTTTTGAATTTTTATTTATTGAGGTTAAATAAAGCGGAATAACTAAGTTGTTTGATGAACATGATTAAAGGGCATCATAGATATTTATATGTATAGTAATCAAAGTTATGTATCGCTGAATCGACTGGTTGATAGCCTTAATTTGTGGCAACAAAACTTAAGTTTGTCCCCGTTTAATTCATAGCAATATATTTTCTAATCAATCAATAGTAATGATATTGGAAGTTTCACTACACAATTTTAATGTTAGGCAACATAAAGGACAGCTAACAACACTATTGATTGAGATAACTAACTCATTTTTTAATAGATAAAACTGATTATCAATATTCTCATTGCCAAAACCGACTTATTTATTAGTAAAGATAAAAAACTAAAAACAGCTAAACTTTTTACGGTATTGGTCGATAAAACAAGGGATGAAAGAATTTATATTAGGATAATCAATCATGGCAATGAATATATTAGGAATTGGTTCTGGTATTGATTTAAATGAAGTATTAGATCAATTAGAAGCCGTTGAGAAAAATCGTCTTACACCGATAAAAGCCCAACAAAAAGCTGTTAATAATAAAATAAGCGGTTTTGGTAAATTAAAAAGTGCATTATCAACATTCAACAGCGCAACAGCAAAACTGCAAAAAAAAGAGCTGTTTCAAGCGCGTTTTGCATCTGGTAATGACAACTATTTTACCACTAATGTAAATAGCAAGGCCCAATTAGGTAATTATGCAGTTAGCGTCGAACAACTTGCCACTGCACATAGTGTTGCCACGAATGCTATAAATGATAAAACATCAGCTTTAGGTAATGATAATGAAACCCGTACCCTCACAATAGAACAAGCTAATGGCCAAAAATTAAATATCACGTTAGGCAAAGATGATACATCGCTCGAATCAATAGCCAATGCAATCAATCAAGCTAAGGTGATTAATGAAGATGGTTCAACCAGTGACACAACGGTAAATGCAACTATTGTCCGTTCTGGAACTGATAGCTATCAACTGGTTATCACATCGAAAGAAACTGGTGAACAACAAGCCATTACTTCTATTTCATCCGATGATGATAAACTTAATTCACTAATTGGTTTTAATGCTAATCAAGCTGATTCATCAGCTATGAGTGAAGTAGCTAAAGCGCAAGATGCTAAATTTAGCTTTAATGGTATAACGATTAATAGCTCATCAAATACCGTTAAAGAGGTTATTCCTGGTGTCGATATCACATTAAAAGCAGTCACTACAACAGCGCAAAATTTAACCATCAGCGCTGACAATGACAAAGCTCAAGAAGCCCTTAAAGAGTGGGTTGATGCCTTTAATCAATTACAATCAACCATATCAAGCTTAACGCAATTTACCGCTGGTGATGCCAATTCAGATGAATTAAATAATAGTAATGGCCCACTGATTGGTGATTCAACTTTACGTAATATTGATCAAAGTATTCGCTCTATATTTTCTAAAGGTCAAACAGGAGAATTATCGGTACTAGCACAAATTGGTATCAATATGGATAGTAATGGCAAGCTGGTGATTAAAGAAAACGAATTAGAAAAAGCCCTTAAAGAAAACAGTGAAGCAGTCGCCATTTTATTTACTGGTGATGGTGAAACAACTGGCATTGCCAACGAAGTCTTTGCCAAAGTAAGTAGCTTTATTGATAACGATGGCATGATTGATACGGCAACTAACGGTTTAAATTCTACCTTAAAATCATTAGATAAACGCTATGACCAAGTTAATAACTCTATTGACCAAACTATCGAGCGTTATCGGGTACAATTCACAAAACTAGATATCTTAATCAATGAATTAAATGGTATGAGTAATTATCTTACCACCCAATTTGAAATGATGGCGAATTTGAAAAAATAAGGCATAACAATGTATAAAATGGGATCTCAAGCTTATAAACAAGTTAATTTAGAAACCAGCGTTGGTCAGGCTTCACCTCATCAGCTTATTGTTTTGTTATTTGATGGCGCATTAAATGCTATTCGCTTAGCTGAGTTATATATACAAAAGGGTAATATTGCTGGTAAAGGAAAAGCCATTTCTAAAGCTATCAATATCATTGATAATGGGCTTAAAAGTTGCCTTGATTTAGAGCAAGGCGGTGAAATTGCTGAAAATTTAGATCAGTTATATCAATACATCAGTCAGCAACTGGTTTTCGCTAATCTACATAATGATACGCAAATACTACAAACTTGTTTTGATCTGCTTAATAATATTGCTCAAGCTTGGCGTGAGATAGCATAGTTATGGATGTAGCAACATTGAATACCAGTCTAGTACTAGAACAATACGAGCAACTTAATTATGTTGTTGAGCAAATGCTAATTAATACACAACAAGAAAATTGGGAATTATTAATTAGTTGGCAAACTAAATATCAGCAGTTAGCACGTGATATTCAACTCAAAAATGGGTTAACTACTATTGATAATATACCATTATCACAACAAGATATTCTTCAAATGTATATCAATAATATTCTTAGTTATCATGAGCAATTAAAGCAATTAATCCATCTTCGACATAATGAATTAAGCCAATTAATTGGTGAGCAGGTTGATTATCAAGCCAAAATAGATAGCTACCAAACAATCGCCAATTTAGTTTAGATTATTCACAGAGTAGTTAAAAAAAAGAATAAAAATAATTGAGGAACGGGGTTTTTTAGCTATTTTTATCTGCCAAAAACCCCACTCCGCAAACTTTTTTTTATTAATTTTACATCGTTAATGTATACACTTTGCTTGTACTGGTGACTAGCTCACTTCGCAATAACTAAAGCATTTTTAACTTCAAAAATAATCTTATAACGAGTATCTCGATAGTCGTTGTAATAACAATAGTGGTGAGGTTAAGCCAATTTAGGATAAAAATTGGTGATTAATTAATACTATTTTTTAAACCAAAATATTATCATCTAGTCGATAAGTAACCATCCGATAAAGGTTTAAACATTCATATTCATAATTTCTTGATATGCTGCGACTAATTTATTGCGAACTTGAATACCAAATTGTAAAGAAACTGAAGACTTTTGCATGCTAACCATCACCTCATTTAATGCGATATTGGCTTCACCCATCTCAAATGCTTTGGCTTGCTGGCTAGCGTCTATTTGTGTTTGACTGATTTTATCTAATGCCATTTTTAATTCAGCCATAAAATTTTGTTCACTATGATTAATAGATTGCTTATGTGAAAAATCAAGTTGGGTTAATGTTGTGCTATTAAAGGCATCAATACTATTCATAATAAAGGTCACGGTTATTCGTCTTAATCAAGTTATAACGTAAATTATCATAAAGATAACAATCTAAAAGCGATAACTAAAGGGTAAAGCATATGCTTTTTTAGCTATTGATTTTTTTAAATACACAGATAATAAACCCTAGAATTAATCTAGTCAGTTTAGTGTTAGGATACATATGGATAGCCAGGCAGTTGGTAACAAAGGCGAATCAATATTGAGTAAGTTACCTTTTATTAATCAATTAAAAATAAATCGTAAAATGCTACTCCTTATTGTAGGAGTAATTGTAATAGCAATTAGTAGTATTACTTACTTATGGCTTAAAGACGATAATTATGGCGTATTATTTAGTAATTTGAATGATAAGGATGGCGGTGAAATCATTAGCCAACTTGATAAGTTAAATATTCCCTACAAATTTTCATCCTCTGGCACAACTATCTTAATTCCCCAAAATCAAATTTATCATACTCGTTTACGAATAGCCCAGCAGGGTTTGCCTAAAGGTGGTGCAATTGGTTTTGAACTACTCGACAAAGAAAGTTTTGGCATGAGTCAGTTTAATGAACAAATCAACTATCAACGAGCATTAGAAGGCGAACTATCGAGAACCATTGCAATTATTAGTAGTGTAGATGATGCCAGAGTGCATTTAGCGATGCCTAAACCCTCTTTATTTGTTCGAGAAAGAAAATTCCCTTCCGCCTCTGTTGCACTAACTTTATTACCAGGTCGAGCTTTATCTCAAGGTCAAATTGATGCCATCATCCATTTAATTTCGAGTAGTGTTCCAGAATTACAAGCGGATAAGGTGACGATTATTGATCAAAAAGGCAATTTATTAACCGGTGAAAGATACCGTGACAGTAACGTTAATATTGCCCAATTAGAATATAGTGAACGGATTGAAAATCTAATTCGAGAACGAGTAGAAAAAATTATTATCCCTATTTTGGGACAACAAAATGTTAAGGTACAAGTGAATGCGGATATCGATTTTAGTCGGCAAGAGTCAACATCAGAAATTTATGATCCCAATAGCGATGCCAGCAACCAAACTATTCGTAGTAAGCAACAAATTGAAAATAGCCAATTAGCATCAAGCAATATTATCGGTGGTGTGCCGGGCGCTTTATCTAATCAACCGGTACCAACGCCTAGTGCACCAATTGATGGTGAGAACGATAGCAAAGATAAAGACGATAAACAAAAAATGTATCATTTACAGTCAAATAAAACATTGAACTTTGAAGTTAATCGTCAAGTTATTCATAGCAAAATCCCTGAAGGTCGTATCAAGCGTTTATCTGTCGCTGTTTTAGTTAATTATAAATTTATTTCAGCCGATGAAATCACATCGGCAAATGAAGAAAATTCAGAACAGGAAGCTGTTGAAAAATGGGTAAAACTAGATCAAGAGGAACTCACCCATATTGAAGCGCTTGCCCGTCAAGCAATGGGGTTTTCTGACTTGCGTGGTGATTCATTAACAGTGGCTAATTTGAAATTTACCGATCAAATTGAAGATGAAAATGCCGCCATTGTCTTTTTACAAAAACATGAAGTTTTCGACATGCTGAAAGTCGCAATTAAATATCTGATTTATATTTTAATAATCTGGTTTGCATGGCGCAAAGTATTACGCTCGATATGGATTAAAATTCAAAGACAATATCTTAATACTGATAACAGATCATCTGATGGCACAATGGCTAGTGAAGATAAGCTTGATTACAAAGCACACAGTAAACTGCAACAGAAGATTTTTGAAGATAATATGCAACAACAGCAATACATCCGCAAAATTGTCGAGAAAGATCCTCGTGTAATGGCTCTGATTATACGTGGTTGGATGAACAAGAAGGACACCGAGTAATGAATTTAACTGAAGCGCAAAAAGCAGCGACAATTTTAATGATTTTAGGTGAAGAATTAGCAGCCAAAGTAATGCAATTTTTAAACCACAAAGAGGTACAAAAAATTAGTAGTGCCATGATGGGATTGCCACAATTAACTCAAGAACAACTGAAAAATATTCTTAATGAGTGTCAAAATACTCTTGATGATTGTGCAGTATTAAATACAGATACCAATGGCTATTTAAGAAAAGTTCTAGAAAAATCAATTGGTAGTGATAAAGCTAACCGATTGCTTGATGAACTATTAGATACCGATATCGAAGATACCACTGATGGTTTAAAAATGCTTAACTTTGTCGATGCTGCACGCGCGGTTGATTTAGTTAAAAAAGAACATCCACAAATTATCGCCACCATTTTAGTTCACTTAAATCGCGATTTGGCTGCTGAGATTTTAAATTTATTTGATGACCAATTACGTAATGACGTCATGCTACGTATTGCAACTTTCGGTGGCGTAGAGCCATCAGCATTAGAAGTGTTATCGACATCATTATCAACCTTACTACATGGACAAAATATTAAACTTAATAACATGGGTGGCATCCGCACCGCAGCAGAAATTATCAATCTGATGAAATCACAACAAGAAGAATTGGTTATCAATGCATTACGAGATTATGACAATGAGCTTGCTCAAAAAATCATTGATGAAATGTTCCTATTTGAAAATCTGATTGATGTCGATGATAGAAGTATCCAACGTCTACTCAAAGAGGTGGATAATGAAACCTTAATCATCGCTATGAAAGGGGCAACAGAAACGCTACGCGACAAGCTATTAGCAAATATGTCACAACGCGCTGCCTCAATATTACGAGAAGATTTAGAAAACAGACCACCAGTTCGCTTGTCGCAAGTCGAAACCGAACAGAAGAAAATTTTGGTTATTGCACGGCGCTTAGCAGAAACTGGTGAGATGATCTTAACAAGTGGTGATGATGAATATGTATAATCATACTAATAGTGTAAGTTGGAAACCATTGCATTTCCAAGATTTGGCACTTAGCGAATTGTCACCATTAACCAGCCAACAACAGTCAGAAGAGTTGGAAGAATTTGCGCCACCATTAGAGCCAGATAGCCAAGATGATCAAAATGAGGACTCTTTTGATATTAATAGCCCGACAATATTGCTAGAACTCGAAAATATTAAACAACAAGCAAGAGATGAAGCATACCAAGAAGGCTTTAATCTAGGTAAAGAAGAAGGTTTCAATATTGGCAAACAGACTGGCTATGAGCAAGGATTCACTCTCGGTCACCAAGAAGGGCTGGACACAATAGAACAACAGTTAACGGCAGAAAAATTAACTAGCATAAATGCCATCAAAAATTTAGCAATCAGCTTTCAACAATCGATTAGCCAAATTGATGAGAAAATTGTACCAAAGCTATTTGACTTAGCTTTACTTGCTGCCGAAAAAACAGTTGGTTCATTATCAAAAGTAAAACAAAAACAATTATTACATATTATAAAATCATTAATTGAACAAAATACAATTGTTAACCCACCAATTGTAGTACGAATTAATCCAACAGACTTGTTATGGCTTGAACCACAACTAAATAATGAGTTGCAACCACAGCAATGGCAGTTTATAGCCGATGCCAATATCGAATTAGGGGGTTGCAAAATATTTACCCAAACCAATGAGATCGACGCCAGTGTAACCCATCATTGGCAAATCATCTCAGATAATGTACATGGAGTTGAACATTAAGGTGGACTTTTGTAGGCAATGGATGACTAAAATTGATTGTGCGCAACAAAAATTACAGTCAATATCGTTAATCCGTCAATATGGTCGCTTAGTTAAAGCTTCGGGCTTAGTTTTAGAGGCCGTGGGTTTAAAATTACCTTTAGGTTCTAACTGCTTTGTCGAACGGCAATTAGATGGAAAAGTACAAGCTGTTGAGTGTGAAGTTATTGGTTTTAATGGTAAAACCTTATATCTGATGCCATTTGAATCAACCGATGGCATATTACTTGATGCCAGAGTATATACCTCACAATATGATTTAACCCATTTTAGCCATAAAGTTTTACCTATTGGTACGGGCTTATTAGGACGAATAGTTGATGCAATGGGCAAACCATTGGATGGCAAACCTTTACCAAAAAATATTGAATATGAAGGATTAATCAATAAATCACTAAACCCTCTGACTCGCACACCTATTCATCAAGTATTAGATGTCGGTATTCGTGCTATCAATGCATTATTAACCGTTGGCCAAGGTCAACGAATGGGGCTTTTTGCCGGTTCTGGTGTTGGTAAAAGTGTACTACTTGGCATGATGGCTAGGTATACCAAAGCTGATATTATTGTGGTTGGTCTGATTGGCGAACGAGGCAGGGAAGTAAAAGATTTTATCGAAAATATACTTGGTGAAGAAGGCTTAGCGCGTTCAGTAGTTGTCGCGGCACCAGCCGATGTATCGCCATTATTACGTCTACAAGGTGCAGCTTATGCCACAAAAATAGCCGAAAATTTTCGTGATCAAGGGTTTAATGTATTACTGATCATGGATTCACTAACCCGTTATGCCATGGCACAACGGGAAATAGCCTTAGCCATCGGTGAACCGCCGGCAACCAAAGGTTATCCACCATCAGTATTTGCAAAATTGCCAGCATTAGTTGAAAGAGCAGGTAATGATGCCAAAGGAAAAGGTGCAATTACTGCTTTTTATACTGTTTTAACCGAAGGTGACGACCAACAAGATCCTATTGCTGATTCAGCAAGGGCAATTCTTGATGGTCATATAGTGTTATCACGTTCACTAGCTGAATCGGGGCATTATCCAGCCATTGATATCGAAGCGTCAATCAGTCGTGTAATGACCGATCTTACCCCGCCAGAAAATGAAAAAAAATCACGGTTATTTAAACAATTATTTTCAAGTTTCCAGCGCAATCGGGACTTGATTAATGTTGGTGCTTACGTAGCTGGAACCGATCCATTATTAGATAAAGCTATCTCACTTTTTCCAGCTATGCAGCAATTTTTACAACAAGGAATCAATGAGCATTGTAGTTATCAAGACGCTTATCAACAATTAATCAATATTGTTGCTGCTCGCTGATAAATTAGGAAAGAATTATGGCCAATCAACATCATGGTAAATTTGCATTTATAACGTTAAAAAAGCTCGCTGAAAAAGCAGTTGATGAAAAATTGATTAAATTAAAACATGCACACGAAAATAAACATAATGCACAATCACAACTAAATGTATTAAA
Organism: Gilliamella sp. W8145; assembly: GCF_016101145.1. Lineage (NCBI taxonomy): Bacteria > Pseudomonadati > Pseudomonadota > Gammaproteobacteria > Orbales > Orbaceae > Gilliamella > Gilliamella sp. W8145. Next base: position 40,351 of record NZ_JACFRC010000003.1, on the reverse strand, counting down.
TGATTATTATCACGAGTACCAACAACGGCTAAATAATGCTTTATCCAGTGGCATTAAGGGATCGGAATTAAATAATTTTAATGCTTTTATTACAGCTATTGAACAAGGTATAGCTCAACAAAAAAAACTACTATTAACTTTAGATATAAAACAAAAGCAGATCACCAATGAGCTTAATCAATCACAAAAAAGCCTAAATACTTATACTACATTATTAGATAAACAACATAAAAAACTGTTACTACAACAGAGTCGTTTACAACAAAAATTAACCGATGAATTTGCTCAGCAGCAGATAGCAAGGAGAACATTGAATGAATATTAATCAGTTTAGCGATATTCCATTAATCTCATCTCAACAATTTGAATTAAACGACAACCAGTTATCTATTCTTGATGATGATTTTTTCCAAAAATTATTACAACTTACCGAAAAACAACAATGGCTAAGTGATAATAATAATCACGTTAATGCTACAAACTTAAAAGACAATGAGTTAGAGCAGAAAGAACGAATGGAAAGTGAAGAGTTGTTCATACTATTTTCTATGCCACTCAATCAGCAAGAGGATATACAGCAAAATAGACAATCGGATGCTCAACCGAAAAATCAACCAATATATGAAACTAAACTATTATTAGAAGCTAATCCAACCATGATTGATCCAAAGTTGGATACACAATGTACTGATGATATCAAACAGCGCATCAATATTGATGAAAAAGCTGCCGAAATTATTGCTTCAATTAATCACAGTGAGCAATTAATCAACAAAACCAATAAACCAAACCCTAGTCATTTATTGGCTTGGGAAAATAATCAGCCACAAACGACCAAAAATGCACATTTGAGTATTAATCAAACACAGTCAACAGATACGCTGATAAATAATCATAGCAATGATCATCAAACTGATTTAGCGTCAACTCTGACAGATAAATTGTTTACTACTAATTTGACTAATACACCATCAGAAATGGCTTTATCAATAGATCTAAATGGCCAATCATCGTTATTTAATCCGCCAACCTCTACAACAAATCCAACCATCTTAAACTTAAATTTACCGATGCCCATGGATATTAGTAAGTGGCAAGCGTCTTTAAACGAACAAATTTGTTTGATCAGTAGACAAGGTATTCAAAATGCCGAAATAAAATTAAATCCACAAGAACTAGGTTCATTACATATTAAATTAGCCATGATTGATGACAAAATCGATCTGCACATGGCGGTTGCGCATAATATGGTTAAGGGTGTGTTAGAATCAGCACTCCCCATGTTAAGAACCTCATTGGAACAACAAGGTATCACTTTACAACACACTAACATTAGTGATTTTTCAATGATGAATGATTCTAAACAGTCATCTTCTTATCAACAACCACAACAATTTGAAACAGAACAACTATTAGATGATATCAATCCAATTCAACAAAAAATTGATCATCATACTGAGGTTGTTCAATCAGGATTAAGTATTTTTGCCTAAATAACGGTTATGGCAATATTTATAAAATGATTGATATCTAAGCGTATAACAGTGTTTAACGTTGATAACTTAATATTAAAAAGGTCGAATAGATAATATTTTTATTGCCTATTCTTCCGATTAATTCTTACGGCATGATTTATTATTTTGGTAATTTTTGGTTATTTAAATAGCTACAAATCTTTCGTTAATTTTCATTGAGACAATAATAAATATGCAAACCACCAATAAAAAAGTAAGAATTTTAAACCTAATACTTATTCTAATTACCTTACTCGCAATAGGTTCAGCAGCTTATTTATGGTTCGAAAATCAAGCTAAAAATACGACGCACACTCATCAAGAACCTCAAGTTTCATCACCAGTTTTTTTAACCTTAAAACCATTTACCATAACATTACCACCTTCTGAAGATAATTTAGATATCAATAAAATTCTATATGTTGGTATGGTGTTACGTGTCGAAGATGAAGATCAAAAAACGGTATTATTAGAATATTTGCCTGAAGTAAGAAGTGATGTATTGCTGTTAACCTCAAAACAATATGTCAATAATTTGAAAAAAGAATCTGGCAAACTCGAATTACAAGAGCAAATAAAAACAGCATTATCACGTCAATACGATGCCAAACATTCAGTAAAAATTGATGAAGTGTTATTCACTGATTTCATTATAAGGTAATTATCATGTCTGATAAGCTTCAATCTACTAGCGATAAAAGTGAATCTTTAACTAAACATTCACCGAATAATGCTGCCAGTATTGAAAAAAATATTGTGCAAAATTATCAATCACAGCAAAGTAAACGGACTGAAGTAAAACCTTATGATATATCAGTTAAACATAGTTTTATCCCTGAAAGACTAACAGCATTAGAAATCATTAATGAACGCTTTGCTCGTCAATTTCGAATTGGTTTATTTAATTTATTACGTCGTAACACGGATGTTATTACCTCGCCAATTGAGCCAAAAACATTTAAAGAGTTTTCGCATATTTCGGCAACTTACCATTTAAATTTAGTTCATCTTAATCCTTTACGGGGAAGCTGCTTATTTTCTTTTTCACCAGAACTGGTATTTATTGTTGTTGATACGCTTTTTGGCGGTGATGGACATACCACCAATATGGAAACGGAAGGACGTGAATTTACTCATACCGAACAAGAGATTATTAGACGAGTATTAGATCTTGCTTTAACTACATACCAAAATTCATGGATTGACGTATACAGTATTGAAACTGAATATATTCGTTCTGAAGTTGAGAGTAAATTTACTAATATCACCAGCTCTCCCGATGATGTTGTGTTAACTTCCACCTTTTTAATTGAAATTGGTAGCTTTAAAGCAACTTTCTGCATATGCATTCCATATACAATGGTTGAACCTATCAAAGAGCTATTAATTAAACCACCGATCGAAAGTCAAACCCATCAAGATGATAATGTCTGGATGAGTTCCCTCACTAGTGGTATTAAACAATCAACGGTTGAGTTAGTCGCTAATTTTACAAATATTCAAACAACTGTTGCCAAATTATTAGCATTAAAAGTAAACGACATTTTAGATATTGAAAAACCAACCAGCCTAGATGCCACTGTTGGTGGCGTACCGGTTTTAAAAGGCCAATATGGTAGTGTAAATAAACAATATGCAATTCAAGTAGAGCAAATAAGCAACCCTGTATTAGAACAATTGAATGAAGGAGTGTTCAATGAGTGATATGCCAAATAACAGTGATGATAGCCAAGCAATTAACTTAACTAATGAAGAATCGGTAACGACAGAAGCTATTTTTGAAACCCTTTCACCCCAACCATCAAATGTAAAAGAACAAGATATTAATCTTATTTTAGATATTCCGGTTAATTTAAGTGTTGAACTTGGCCGTACAAAAATGGCCATTAAAGACCTATTAAATTTAACTCAAGGCTCAGTTATCGCCTTAGATGGTTTAGCTGGTGAGCCATTAGATATTTTAATTAACGGTTACTTAATTGCGCAAGGCGAGATCGTGGTGGTGGGTGACAATTATGGTGTACGAATTACTGATATTATTACCCCATCAGAACGAGTACGTAGATTAAGTCGTTAATAACCATTAATGAGATAACCATGAGCGAATCAACAATCAACTCCGGTATACAAAACTTTTCTTCTATTCCTGCTGAATCAAGTTTATATAGCCAAATAGGAATAGCCTTTTTTACTGTCATCACCATTATTTTCGTTTTAATCTGGCTAATAAAACGGTTAGGTTGGCAAAAATCTACTAAGCAATTCATTGATGTTAAAGCAACTTACAATATAAATGCCAAAGATCGCATTATGCTGGTTTATGTTGATCATCAATTACTGGTGGTCGGAGTTACAGCCCAACAAATGACTTTACTCCATACTATCAATGAACAACGTACTGAAATGTTATTCGCAGATCCTGCTGACGTTGAACAACAGTCAAAAAATAATCTGTTCAATCAGATATTAAGATCTGTGTTAAACAGTAAAAAGGTGTGATTAATTGTGCGGTTAAAACTTGTTATTTTATTTAGCTTATTGCTGGCCAGCCAATATAGTTATGCTGAATTATCACCGTTAACAATTGTTACTCAAACCTCACTACCAGAAGGGCAAACTTGGTCATTACCAGTTGAAACTTTAGTTTTTTTAACCCTACTAACTTTTATCCCAATTATATTATTATTAATGACGAGTTTTACTCGTATCATTATTGTGTTAGGACTATTACGTAGTGCACTTGGTACCCAATCCGCACCGCCTAATCAATTAATTTTAGGTATTGCACTATTTATGACATTTTTTATTATGTCACCAACATTGGATAAAATATATCAAGATGCTTATATTCCCTATTCACAACAACAAATCACTATGCAACAAAGTTTGACGGAGGCAAGCAAACCACTGCGTGAATTTATGTTGAGTCAAACTCGTGAAAGTGATTTAACACTATTTGTTAATATGTCCCATACTGGTGATATTCAAACGCGTGAAGATATCCCGCTACGAGTTTTAGTCCCCGCTTTTGTGGTTAGTGAACTTAAAACCGCTTTTCAAATTGGCTTTACTCTGTTTATTCCTTTTTTAGTCATTGATTTAGTTGTTGCCAGTACATTAATGGCATTAGGGATGATGATGGTACCACCAGCAACAGTATCACTACCTTTTAAAATTATGTTGTTTGTATTAGCTGATGGCTGGCATTTATTGTTAGGTTCATTAGCACAAAGCTTTTTCAGTTAACAACAACAGTATAAGGGATTATATGCCTTCTGAATATATTAGCCATTTTGCCATTCAAGCAATCAAAGTTGCCGCATCACTTGCAGGTCCTTTACTACTCGCAGCATTAGTCACTGGGCTAATTATCAGTTTGTTACAAGCTGCAACCCAAATTAATGAAATGACCTTATCTTTTATTCCTAAGATTTTAGCGGTGGTGTTAGTATTAATCATTTTAGGCCCCTCAATGCTGACGACTATGATCGATTATATCCGTCTGGTTATTACTGATATTCCTAACTTAACTAGTTAACCTTAATGGACGCCGCGATTCACGATCTGTTTAATATTGATTTTTTTGCTTGGGTTCGATCAAGTTTTCTGCCTTTTACCCGTATTTTAGCGCTAATTATGGTCGCACCTATTGTCGGTGAAAAAGAGGTGCCAAATCGGTTAAAGATTGGTTTAGCAGGGCTGATCGTCATTTTATTACCTTTACCAAAGTTAGACGACAACCTTACCCTTTATTCATTACTCGGTATCTGGGTTATTGCCCAGCAAATCATGATTGGCATCATAATCGGTTTTACCGTACAACTTACTTTTTTAACGGTAAGATTTGCAGGTGAATTAATTGGTATGCAAATGGGGTTAGGCATGGCGACCTTTTATGATCCTATTGGTGGACCATCTACTTCTGTACTGTCACGTTTCATTAACATTATTGCCTTGTTGATATTTCTCAGCTTAGATGGCCATCTATGGTTACTGTATGGATTAGCTAACAGCTTTGAGATTATTCCTATTAGCGTTTCACCTTTAAAGGCCAACGGTCACTTAGCCTTAATCGAAACAACCGGTCTATTATTTAGTAATGGCGTTATGTTGGCATTACCATTAATGACGTTATTGCTGATTATTAATTTGTCGTTAGGGCTATTAAATAGAATTACCCCTCAGTTATCAATTTTTGTAGTGGGCTATCCACTCACCTTATTATGTGGCTTAATGATGTTAAGTTATTTATTTTCCACCTTGCCTTCATTTGTGGAATTTATTTTAGAACAGATATTTTCAACCACTTCGCAAATTTTAATCTATCTTGCAGCCACCAATAATTAAGCCAATTAAGCTTAATAAAATTCAGGGGTATTTTTTAACAAAAAATTTTGAGGAACGGGGTTTTTTAGCCTTAACATTAAAGGTTATTAACCATGTATATAACTAATGGTTGCTTATACGAGATAATAAAAAAAACCGCTGTGTAGCTTTGCGTTACACAACGGTTCAAGTTAATTATAAATTAAAAATTAATTAAATAATTTATGGAATTGTAAGCTTATCCAATCCCAAATATTTCCAAAGAAGCCTGCTTCTTCAACATTTTCAAGTGCAACTAAAGGTTGTTCGTTGATCACTTTATCATCTAATAAAAATTGAATTTTACCAACCGCAGCACCTTTGATAATTGGCGCATAGATGTAATCATCAATGGTGTATTGTACTTTAACATCAGCTGAACGGCCTTTTGGCACAGTAATATAAGCACCATTAATAGCCCCTAAATTTACTTTGTTTTGATCGCCATACCAAACTGACTCTGTCACTAATGGCGCATTAGGCTTAACTGGATTAGCCGTTTCAAAGAATCGGAATCCCCAAGTGAGTAATTTTTTACTCTCTTCTTCACGACCTTTAAAGGTTCGGCCACCAAGCACGGCTGAAATTAAACGGGTATTACCATCAACTGCTGATGCAACAAGGTTATAACCAGCAGCATTCGTATGACCGGTTTTAATACCATCTACGTTTAAAGTTGTATCCCAAAGTAAACCATTGCGATTCAATTGTGGTTTAGACAGGTTATAGGTGAACTCTTTTTCTTTATAGATAGCATATTCAGTTGGTAAGTCACGAATCAAAGCTTGACCTAATAGTGCCATATCTTTAGCTGTTGTATACTGTCCTGGCGCATCAAGACCATGTACCGTTTCAAAATGGGTATGTTGCAAACCTATTTTTTTGGCATATTCATTCATTAAATTAACGAAAGCACCCTGACTACCTGCAACATGTTCAGCCATAGCGATACATGCATCATTACCCGATTGAATAATGATACCTTTATTCAAATCAGCAACCGAAACTGTTTTACCCACCTCTAAAAACATCAATGATGAACCTTTTAAAACAGGATTACCGGTTGCCCATGCATCTTTACTCACCAGTACCATATCATCATTTTTAATACGGCCTGATTCTAATGCTTGACCAACAACATAACTTGTCATCATTTTAGTTAAGCTTGCTGGATCACGTTGTTGTTCAGCATTATATTGTGCTAGGATTTCGCCAGATTTGGCATCGATTAAAATATAGGCTTCTGCATCTAATTGAGGGATAGCAGGAATAGGAAATGCCATTTCCGCAGAGGCAGAAGAACATATTGCAAGCGCCAACAAGCCAAAAGATAATTTTAATTTCTTTTTCATTTATAAAAATTCCGTTAAATGTTTTTAGATAACATGTATCGATGAGTGTGAATAGACATCATAATGCCAAAACTTGCCATTAAAACGACCAGAGAAGAGCCACCATAACTTATTAGAGGTAATGGTACACCAACTACTGGTAAGATTCCACTGACCATACCGATATTAATAAATACATAGACAAAAAATACCAAAATCAAACCACCAGACAGTATTCGTCCAAACGTCGTTTGTGCCTGAGCAGCAATAATTAATCCACGTATAATTAAGCATAAAAACAAGACTAACAAAACAATAGAGCCAATAAAGCCAAACTCTTCAGCGATAACTGAAAAGATAAAGTCAGTATGTCTTTCCGGTAAAAATTCTAGCTGAGATTGCGTACCTTCAAGCCAACCTTTACCCCATATTCCCCCCGATCCTATCGCGGTTTTCGATTGCAAGATATGATAGCCAGCACCATTAGGATCACGCTCAGGATTAAATAATGTTAATACTCGTTCACGTTGATAATCATGCATTAAATAAAACCACATAATCGGTAAAAATATGGCTATCAATATCAAAGCAACAAGAATAAATCGCCAGTTAATCCCAGCTAAAAATATAATAAAAATACCCGACATAATAATTAAAATAGCCGTTCCTAAATCGGGTTGCATTGCTACTAATAAGGTAGGTACACCAATAATAGCTAAAGTTTGCAAAGTTGTTTTAAGCGGTGGTGGGCAGCCGTCACGATGAATAAACTTAGCTACCATTAATGGTACAGCAATTTTAGCAATTTCTGACGGTTGAAAACGAATGACGCCTAAATCTAACCAACGTTGAGCACCTTTACTGGTATAACCGAAAATATCAACTAATAGTAATATAATAATACAGGCAATATAGAGATAAGGTGCCCACTGTTCATAGCTTCGCGGTGAAATTTGGGCAAAAACAATCATCACAAAAAAACCAAGAATTATTTGGATTACTCGTTTTTGCATCATATCTACATTTTGGCCACTAGCACTCCATAAAATATAAAGGCTATAACCAAGTAGTAAGGTTATAAATAAGCAAAAAAGTGGATCGATATGTATCTTTTGCCAAAAAGATTTCTTAATATTGTTCATAATTAATCTTCATGTCCTGTCGTCGATGATGATGCATCATCTAATTCTGTTGAGTTATCACCCTCAAGATAATAATCCAATATTTTACGGGCTACTGCACCACCATTGGAGCTACCACCGCCACCATTTTCAAGGACTATAGCTAGCGCTATTTTCGGTTTATCATAAGGTGCATAAGCGATAAATAAGGCATGGTCACGTAAATGTTCGGGTATTTTATGGGCATTATAAGTTTCGTTTTCTTTTAAACCATAAACTTGAGCGGTACCTGACTTACCTGCCGCTTGATATTTAGCACCAGCATAAACTTTACGTGCAGTACCTCGAGCACCAAACATAACTCGATGCATACCTTCTTTAGCTAATGCCCAATAGGCTGGATTAACATCAACTAGGCTATTAGGTTCAACATATTTTTCGGGATCAATAGTTGGCTGATTCTGATTAGTATTAATAATGTCACTTTTTTTATAGAGTAAAAAGTGCGGCGTAAAAGTTTTACCGTTATTAATTAATGTGGTTAATGCTTTAGCCATTTGCATAGGTGTGGCAGTCCAATAACCTTGACCTATACCAACCGGAATGGTGTCACCTTGTAACCAAGATTTTTTATGGCGCTTCAATTTCCATTCGCGACTTGGCATAACCGCACGAGTCTCTTCATTAGCCGAAATATCAATGCCGGTACGCTCACCATAACCAAACTTAGTCATCCATAAATTTAGGCGATCAATACCCATATCATAAGCAACTTGGTAAAAATAGGTATCTACCGATTCTTCAATTGCTCGTAATACATCAACATGGCCGTGCCCCCATTTTAGCCAATCTCGATAACGTCTTTCAGTACCGGGTAATTGCCACCAGCCAGGATCATTAACCACACTTTTTGGTGAAACGACTCCTTCACTTAAAGCGGCTATCGAAATAAATGGTTTTACCGTTGAAGCAGGAGGATAAGCACCAAGTAAAGCTCGGTTAAATAGTGGTTTACTTGGATCATTAAGTAACTCACTATATTTTTTACTGGAAATACCACCAACAAAATCATTTGAGTCATAACTAGGGCTAGATACCATTGCTAATACTTCACCATTATTGGGATCAATAGCAACAACTGATGCTTTTCGTCCAGTAAGTAGTGATTCAATATAGAGTTGTAATTTAAGGTTGATGGATAAATAGATATCTTCACCAGCTTGTGGTGGATGTTGTTCAAGTAAGCGAACAATACGACCTCGGCTATTTACTTCAACTTTTTCATTACCAGCCGTACCATGTAAGACATCTTCGTAATACCGTTCAATCCCCATTTTACCAATATTGAAAGTAGCCACATAATCGCTGGCTTTATTTTCTTCTTCTAAACGTTGTTTATCTTGAGTATTTATTTTAGAGATATAGCCAAGAATATGGGTAAGTGAAGCGCCATATGGATAATATCGATGTTGAATTTTAACAATCGACACAAATGGAAAACGATGCTGATCAACAATAAAACGTGCTATTTGTTTTTCGGTTAGATTTTCTTTTAGTGGCACAGGTCGATGAGCCCGATAATTACGGCGTTCCTTTTGGAAATTCTCAATATCTTCATCAGTTAAATCAACAATCATTTTTAACTGTTCAAACTGTTCATTAAGGTTTTTGGTTTTATCAGGAACAATATTAAGTTGATAGGTAATATTATTTATCGCCAATGGTGTACCATTACGATCATAAATCATACCGCGACTAGGAGGAATAGGGATAATTTCAATACGATTGTTGTTTGATTTGGTACTGTAATAACTAAAGTTTGAAATTTGTAGATCAGCTAAATTGGCTAATAACACAAAAATTAATAGAATAATTACCACAAATGCAAACAACGCCCTACGCAAAAATAAGTTTGTTTCTGCTGAGTGATCGCGAATATTACCCTTTTTTGTTTTACCTGAAATAGAGATAATATAACTCCTCTAAATTCTGTTTATGACTGTTGTTGCTTGTGTTCTTGTTGTTCCCATTTTTCATAAGCATTAACAATTCTAGCTACGACAGGATGGCGAACGACATCTTCACTCTTGAAAAAATTAAAACTAATATCATCAACTTCGCTTAAGACTTCGATAGCATGGCGTAATCCTGATTTTTGGTGACGAGGTAAATCAATTTGCGTAATATCACCAGTGATGACCGCTTTAGAATTAAAACCAATACGCGTTAAAAACATCTTCATTTGCTCTATTGTGGTATTTTGGCTTTCATCAAGAATAATAAAGGCATCATTAAGAGTACGCCCACGCATATAGGCTAATGGAGCAACTTCAATAACACTTTTTTCGATTAGTTTTTCAACTTTTTCAAAACCAAGCATTTCAAACAATGCATCATAAAGTGGACGTAAATAAGGATCGACTTTTTGACTTAAATCACCAGGTAAAAAACCTAGTTTTTCGCCGGCTTCAACCGCAGGGCGAGTTAAAACGATACGTCTAATTTGCTGTTTTTCTAGTGCATCAACCGCTGCGGCTACCGCTAAATAGGTTTTTCCGGTACCAGCCGGACCAATACCAAAAGAAATATCATAATCTAATACATGAGCAATATATTGAGCCTGATTAGGTGTACGTGGTTTTATTACTCCACGTTTGGTTTTTATCATGACTTGCTTACTACCATGCAGATCAACATACGCAGGAAGATGCTCTTTAGCTTTTTCTAAAGCACCAGATTCTTTAATAGCTAAATGTATCTGCTCTGGCTCAATATCGATAATATTATCTTTTTGTTTAGTTTGCTTATAAAGCGATTGTAATATTTCTGATGCAGCTTTTACACAAATGGTATCACCAGTGATGGCAAAGAGATTACCACGATGATTTATTTCAATCCCTAAACGACGTTCAAGTTGTTTAATATTGTCATCATAAGGACCACAAAGACTATTAAGTCGCTGATTATCTGCTGGCTCTAGCACGGTTTCATGGGTCGTAATATTCAATGATAAGTCCTCTAATTATTCAGGTTAATGATCAAATACGCTCTTCACATAAAGAACATTTTTCAACACCTTTTAAAAAATCCATATGGCAATGATGACAAGTCACTATGTTGTCACCAACTACATTATTCACAGCACTAGTTGCTTGATTATTATCGAGCCCTTGGTTTTTCAACTTATTGATAACCATCGTGATAGGTGTACCACTTTTTAACTCTTGCTCGACATAAGATGCTACTTGCTGTTCAAATGTAGGTGGAATATAAGTTAAAACATTTTCATTAAAATCAGAATTACAGTGTTGGCATTTAATATATCGACCTAAAGTTTGAAAACTAAAAATAGGAATAAAAAATAGCGTAAAATATTTGGCTACCTTTATTTGCGTATACTGATGTTGTTTTTTATCACCAGCAATATTTTGCTGTGCACAACAGTTCGGGCAATTAAATGGTCCTGTATGTTCATTAACTTCACGTCCTTTTGTACCAAATATAATAAACACTTAATATTCCTTATTTATAAATTACCATCTTTATTATTAATTAAATTACACCACTATTTGTATAATTATGGTTGATAAATACCAACGCCTAAATTATTTTCTTTACGAGTTCGGGAAATAACTGATATTGGTGATTCACTAACCCGTAGATCCATCTGATCTTCAGTTCTCACTACTTTACCACGCAATGAGTTAGGATAAACATCGGTAATTTCAACATCAACAAATTTACCAATCATATCTGGATGTCCAGCAAAATTAACAATTCGATTGTTTTCAGTTCGGCCGGTTAATTCCATAAGATCCTTTTTAGATGGACCTTCAACTAAAATACGTTGTACGGTATTTAACATGCGACGACTAAATTGCATAGCTTGTTGATTGATTCGCTCTTGAAGAATATAGAGCCGTTGTTTTTTCTCTTCTTCAGAAACATTATCTTCCATTTCTGCAGCAGGCGTACCTGGACGAGCTGAATAGACAAAACTATAACTTAAGTCAAAATTAACATCAGCGATTAATTTCATAGTTTGTTCAAAATCTTCTTGAGTTTCACCAGGGAAACCAACAATAAAATCAGAACTGATTTGAATATCTGGGCGAACTTTACGTAATTTACGAATAATTGATTTATATTCAATTGCAGTATGAGTTCGTTTCATCAAATTCAATACGCGATCAGAACCACTTTGTACAGGTAAATGTAAAAAATTAACCAGTTCAGGCGTATCACGATAAACATCGATAATGTCATCTGTAAATTCAATTGGATGGCTAGTGGTAAAACGAATACGATCAATACCATCAATAGCAGCAACTAAACGTAATAATTCAGCAAAAGAACAGATATCACCATCAAAGGTTGGTCCGCGATAGGCATTTACGTTTTGCCCTAATAAATTCACTTCACGAACACCTTGTTCTGCTAACTGAGCAATTTCATAAATTACATCATCACAAGGTCTACTTACCTCTTCACCACGAGTGTAAGGTACCACACAATAAGTACAGTATTTGTTACATCCTTCCATTATGGATACAAATGCCGTTGGGCCTTCACTACGTGGTTCAGGTAGACGGTCAAATTTTTCAATTTCAGGAAAACTAACATCAACAACATGCTGACCATTACCACTGCGGATCTGTTCAATCATATCTGGCAAACGGTGAAAAGTTTGTGGTCCAAAAATAATATCAACAAAAGGCGCTCGTTTACGAATATGGGCACCTTCTTGTGACGCTACACAACCACCAACACCAATAATAATATTAGGATTATGTTGTTTTAAATTTTTCCAACGACCTAGTTGGTGAAAAACTTTTTCTTGGGCTTTTTCTCGAATAGAACAGGTATTTAATAATAAAATATCTGCTTCTTCGGCATTTTCTGTTAATGTTAAACCATGGGTGGATTCAAGGAGATCTGCCATTTTAGTTGAATCATATTCGTTCATTTGGCAGCCCCAAGTTTTGATATGTAATTTTTTGCTCATCAATAACTCAGCTATATTTAATTGTTAAAATGAAAACGGGTTTAAATCCGCGATTTTAGCGAGCCATATTGTAATCCTTTGTGATTGTAGGGTCTATAATAAATATAAAAAACTATATTTATTACTTTATATATAAAAAATAAACAATTAGTAATTAATTTATCGAAAAAACAACTAATTATAATAATCATTCTATTTATTTTATGTTATTATTCTCGTCCTATTAATATTATTAACAATATAAGTGTTTAGGTATGTCAAAAACATTTAGTCCAACAAAGCGCTTTTTGATTAAAGGCATTATGGCAACTTGTTTATTGTCGGTCACACGGGTTGGTTTTGCTGCATCAATGGCTCAGATTATTGCTGTGCGTGTTTGGCCATCATCAACTTATACACGAATAACGTTAGAATCGAACGCAAAACTTAACTATAAACACGCAAAGTTACACAACCCCGATCGTATTGTTATTGATATTGATAATCTCAATTTAAATCCAACGTTAAAAACGATTTCAACAAAAGTACTAAGTCGAGATCCTTTTATTAAATCGATTCGGACATTGCAGTTAGATCCCAAAACTGTTCGTTTGATGATTGAATTAAAACAAGGTATCGATCCAAATACATTTACATTACCACCGATTGCTGAATTCAAACATCGATTAGTCGTTGATCTTTATCCTTCTAAACCAGCTGTAACTGATGATGATCCGCTTTTAGCACTCTTAGAAGAGTATCAAAAAGGCGAGCTCAATAAAAAACAATCACAAATAAAATCATCTAATAAGAAGAAAAATTCACCTATTATCGTTATGCTTGATCCTGGTCACGGTGGTGAAGATCCTGGCGCTATTGGTTATAAAAAAACTCGGGAAAAAGATATAGTGTTGCAAATTGCACGCCGCACTTACAATTTGCTCAAAAAAGAACCTAATGTAAAAGTCTATATGACTCGTAAGGAAGATGTGTTTATACCTTTAAATGTTCGTGTGGCGAAAGCACGATCTTTACATGCAGATCTATTTATTTCTATCCATGCTGATGCTTTTGCTAATCGCTCAGTTAAAGGATCATCAGTATTTGCGTTATCTACCCGTGGAGCTAGTAGTTCAGCAGCCAGTTATTTAGCTCAAACCCAAAATAATGCCGATCAAATAGGTGGGGTGAGTAGAAGTGGTGATAAATATTTAGATAATACGATTTTAGATTTAGTACAAAAAACAACGTTGTCTAATGGGGTATTATTAGGTACAGCTATTTTAAACCGAATGAAGAAAGTAAATAAACTACATAGACCATCAATTGAAAAAGCTGGTTTTGCAGTATTAAAAGCACCAGATATTCCATCAGTTTTAGTTGAAACAGCCTTTATTAGTAATATCAATGAAGAACAAAAACTTAAGACTGCTTCCTTCCAAAATCAAGTATCTAAAGCAATAGTTGATGGTATTAAAGATTATTTAAAACGTCGTAAAAATTGATCTAATCATTTTTTAGATCAATTTTACCTTTACTGAATGATCATTAAACGTCGTTCAGCATTTAACTCCGGAATAGTCAGTTTAATATTTTGTTTAAGAGTAAACCCTTCAGGGATCACATCAAGATCGCTACCTTTTAATGCGTAAAATGATCCTTGTTGGTTAGGAAGATGTTTACACCAAGTCAGCATATCTTGCAAAGAAGCAAATGCTCGGCTAATAACTCCATCAAATTTTTTCTCATTATATTCTTCTATACGACTTTGAATAGGTTGAATATTAGTTAATTTTAATTCAAATTGAACTTGTTTTAAAAAACGAATTCTTTTACCTAAACTATCCACCAGATCAAATTGTTTATCAGGATTTATTATTGCTAAAGGGATCCCTGGTAATCCAGGGCCGGTTCCCACATCAATAAAAGTATTGCCAACTAAATAAGGCGAAACAACTAAACTATCCATAATATGTTTAATTAACATTTCACTAGGATCGCGCACTGCGGTTAAATTGTAAGCTTTATTCCATTTATTAAGCATTTCAACATAATCGATCAATAGATCAATTTGTTGAGAAGTGATCGAAAGATCCGTTTGATCAATAAGATTAATGAGTTTCTTTTTTAACATAGTTTTTCTTTTTTAAATAAACCAATAACATTGAAATTGCCGCTGGTGTAATACCAGAAATACGTGAAGCTTGACCAATTGAAACAGGTTTATGCTGTTTTAATTTAGCAACGACTTCGTTAGATAACCCTGATATTTCAGCATAATCAATGTGCTCAGGAATAAGAGTTTCTTCATTTCGTTTTTGTCTTTCAATTTCTTCAATCTGTAATTTTATATAACCATCATATTTTACTTGTATCTCAACTTGTTCAGCAGCTTGAGTATCAGTTAAACCAGGCGCAAAAAGCGATAATGATTGTAGTGTTTTATAGCTCATTTCAGGGCGTTTAAGTAACTCTTCACCATTGGCCTCTTTGGTGAGATTAGCACTTAAAACAGCATTCACTTCGTCGATGTTTTCAATATGAGGATGAACCCAGATATCACGAAGACGGGCTCTTTCTTGTTCAATAGCTTCAAATTTTTCATTAAATCGTTGCCAACGATAATCATCAACCATGCCTAATTGTCGGCCGATTTCAGTCAAACGGATATCGGCATTATCTTCACGTAACATTAAGCGATATTCAGCACGCGAAGTAAACATACGGTAAGGTTCGTTAGTGCCTAAAGTACAAAGATCATCAACTAATACCCCTAAATAAGCTTGATCACGAGTAGGGAACCATTGATCTTGATCATATACAAATCTTGCTGCATTTAAACCTGCTAACAGACCTTGAGCAGCTGCTTCTTCATAGCCTGTAGTGCCATTTATTTGACCAGCTAAAAATAAACCTTTGATCACTTTACTTTCTAAAGTTGGTTTAAGATCACGTGGATCAAAATAATCATATTCAATCGCATAACCCGGTCTTACGATATTCGCGTTTTCTAGTCCTTTCATACTACGAACAAAAGCTAATTGTGTGTCAAAAGGTAAACTGGTCGAGATCCCATTAGGATAAATCTCATTACTATCTAACCCTTCTGGTTCTAAATAGATCTGATGAGAATTACGATCAGCAAAACGCATTATTTTATCTTCAATAGACGGACAATATCGCGGGCCAACACCTTCAATCACACCTGTGTACATAGGACTTCGATCTAAGCTATTGCGAATGATCTCATGGGTTGTTTCATTAGTACTTGTTATATAACAAGGGATCTGTCTAGGATGCTGTTTAGCATCGCCTAAAAATGAAAATACTGGCACTGGATCATCACCATATTGAGTGCCTAATTTAGAAAAGTCTATTGTTCTGGCATCAATACGTGGTGGTGTTCCTGTTTTTAATCGTCCCATTCTAAATGGGTATTGATGCAAAGATTTAGATAAACCAATCGAAGCGGGATCGCCAGTTCTACCACCACTATAATTATCTAAACCTATATGGATCTTACCATCTAAAAAGGTACCAGTTGTAAGGACTACTGCTTTTGCTTTAAAAGAAACACCCATTTGGGTAACAACACCGGTGATCTGATCGTTTTCAATGATCACATCTTCAACAGATTGTTGAAACAACATTAGGTTTTCTTGGTTTTCCAGTGTAGTTCTTATTACTTTACGATATAAGGATCGATCCGCTTGAGCACGTGTTGCTCTTACCGCTGGCCCCTTACTGCTATTTAAGATCCGAAACTGGATCCCTGCAAGATCTATAGCTTGCGCCATTAATCCGCCCATAGCATCAATCTCTTTTACTAAGTGACCTTTACCAATACCACCAATAGCTGGATTACAAGACATTTGTCCTAATGTATTGATATTATGCGTTAAAAGTAATGTTTTTCGGCCCATTCTTGCTGATGCCATTGCAGCTTCAGTTCCGGCATGACCTCCACCAACAATGATGACATCAAAAAGATCTGGATAAAACATATAAAGCCTCGTTTTTTATATTACTGATAGATGATCACTATTTTTGATCAGGTGATTTGGTTTTATTTAGTGTTACGAATTTTACGCATCTTTTTTATTACGTCAAATGATCTATTTTGATCGCGATCTAAATTAAATAAGATCTTTTATATGATCTTTTTATTTTTACTATTATTAGCTTGGATCCTTTTTGTTGATAACTGGTTTTTATGTTTATTTTATATGATCTTATTGATCAGTTAATTCTGTTAATTGATCGGATCTTTTTTTAATTAAACTTGTTTATAACTCTCTTATTTATCCACAACATTGACTTCAATTAAGGTTATTAATGCGATCATAACAGCTTATGATCGTTGTTTGTCACAGAGTTATCCACAAAAAATAAATTTGTTTGCTTAAATTTTTATCTTTTATTGCTCATAAATTAAGCTAGCTAATTTAAGTTAATTAGAGGATTTTAGTTAAAAACAATTTATAATAGCAGAAGTTGTATAGATAAATATGTTGTTATGAGTATTAAACAGTTCTACAAAATTCAAAATAAGATCGTCAGTCGTTCTTGGCGCCATAAACCAACTTATCCTGTTCTACCGAGCTGGGAGACTGAATTTGTCTGCATTAAAGGAATAATTGAGCGTATAGATTTAGAAGAAGAGTATAATTATTTTGAATTCGTACCTAAAAGCGAACTTAAAAATAGGATAATTAATACTTATATTAATGATTTATCTCCTGAGTATAATTTTGAGGAATTAAAAAAAGATTTCTTAGCAAAAGAAGTTAATTCTTCTATTGATACAGCATCTCTTGAGTTTGATTTTAAGGAATTTAAAAAAAGCTTATTAGCAAAAGAGCCTTCTATTAATGCTGCATCTCTTGAATTTGATTTTGAGAAATTTAAAAAAAGCTTCTTAGCAGAAAAAGTTAATCCTTTTTTAATTAAGGCTAATTTTGTTAATGTTCAAATTGATGGTGTTATTTATCGAGGTTGGATAGGTGATTGCCCTTTTCAAGCGGGTGAAAAAGTTGCTGTTATAGCGCAGTGGCAAGAAGATCATTATGAACTTTATGCTTTAACTAAACCTGACGAAAGGATTATTAGTATATGTCCTAATTGCAGTAAAGGACGAATAGCTTATTTAATACATCAAGCTAAAGCGACATTATTTCTGATCCTTTTTTTTATGATTCTTTTTAATGTTTTTTATATTTTAGTTTGGGGTAGTCTCTATCAATTACTTCATTTAACAGCTGAATATATCTCTTTTATGAAACCTATATTCTTTGGTAGTAGTATTTTTTGCAGTATTGGTATGATTATTGAATCTATACCTAATGTTAATAAAAAAGCAAAAATAGCCGAGAAAATTTTTAAAACTTTAAATCTGCCGAAAATAGCTAGAATGGATTTAAGACGTTTTACTAATAAAAAAGTCGCTAAATTAAAACAAAAAAAGCAGCATAATAGTGTGAAACCTTCTAAAAGGTTCTTTCTTGGAAAAAATGAAAATAATTTATTTTATTATTAATGAATAATAATAAGTTAAAGTTTATAACTAAATAGCATTTTAGTTATGTTATTATTTGTTTTTTTGTAGGTTAACTAGTTTTTGTATATCGATTTTTAATAGCTGCTTTTGCTAACTTATTTTGTTCTCTATAAAAGTAATTGATTTTTGTGAAAGCAAATTTATACTTAGTATGATTGTATTTTTATTGTGAGGTCATTTTATTACTCTTTCACAGTTGCCTTTACCTTTTATATTACCTAATAACGAAACATTTGATAGTTTCTATGTGGGTGATAATCAGCTATTGTTTGATTCTTTGCAAACCTTACTTGATAGGGAAGGTTTTAATGTCTTTTATATATGGTCAGCAAGCGCAGCTGGTCGTACGCATCTATTGCATGCTTCAAGCCAAAATAAATTAGCTAGTTATATTCCATTAAAGCAACATGTTTTATTGGTTCCTGAAATTTTACAAGGTTTAGATAATTATGATTTGGTTTGTTTAGATGACATTGATGCCATAGCTGGTCATCGAGATTGGGAAGAGGCAATATTTGATTTATTTAACCGTTTAACTGAAAAAAATGTTAGTAAACTTTTAATTACTGCTTGTGCTCCGCCTAAACAAATTCCTTTTATCTTGCCTGATTTAGCTTCAAGATTAACTTGGGGACAGGTTTATCAGCTAAAAGAATTAAGTGATGAAGATAAACTAAAAGCTCTGCAACTTAGAGCGCAATTAAGTGGTTTTGAGTTATCAACTGAAGTTGGTTTGTTTTTGTTAAAACGTGTTAATCGCGATATGCGAACATTGTTTTCTTTAATGGAAAAATTTGAGGTTGCAACATTAGCTCAACAACGCAAATTAACTATTCCTTTTATTAAAAATATTTTGGATTTGTAAAAATGACTAAAAAACCTGATGCTATCGTTTTTTTCGATTTAGATGGTACTTTATTTGATAGTAATATAGAAGTGTTGCCAAGTTCTTATGCTGCAATTGAAAGATTAAAGCAAAATAATATTATACCTATGCTCGCAACAGGCCGAACCCCTATGGAAGCCGCTAAATTGATGAAAGAGACGGGCATAAATTCGATTATAGCAATGAATGGCCAAGCTGTTATTTATGAAAAAGAAGTCGTATTTACCAATAATATTGATAAAAATGTTATTACTAGATTATATGAATTTTCAAGGGAAAAAATGAATATTCCTTTGTCTTTTTATAATTATAATAAGATGAGAGTCAGTGAAATTAATCAAGCTACCGAACAGTTTTATCGTTCTTTAAAACTAGAAATTCCTCCGGTTGATGATCAAATTTATTTAAAAGAACAGATTCAGATGTTGTTATTGCTTTGTGAGCAAGGCGAATCGCCTTATCGAGAAGCTTTTCCTGAGTTAACTTTTATTCGTAATACTCATTATTGTGTTGATGTCTTTAACCATGGTGGATCGAAAGGTAACGGCATTAATGAATTATTAAAAACCAAAGGTTTTGATAATGTGCCTACTTATGCATTTGGTGATGGTATGAATGATTTAGAAATGTTCTTAACCGTTGATCATCCAATTGCTATGGCTAATGCAGTTGATGATTTGAAAGATAAAGCTGAGTATATAACCGATAATAATGATAATGATGGTATTGCTAAAGCGCTGCAAAAATTTGGTTTAATTTAAATTTAGATATAAAAAAAATCATCTAATCTTATCAATTAGATGATTTTTTATTTAATTATAAATCGTTATTTTGGATGATGTTGTTTAAAACCAACATTATTGTTACCAAAACAGTTATCATAATCAAAGCCAGTTAGTTCTTTAACTAAGCGTCTTATTTCTGGTGTTGCATCTTCTTTTTTACCACCAGTTTTTAATCTATCAAGTTCTTGAATAATAAGTGCATGAGTAGATTTGTCTAATTTCATTCGGTAAGTAAAGAAAATACCTAATAATGCCATTCCACACACGCCAAAGATAAGAACTAAGTTAATTGCAGTCACTGCACTATCTGGTTGAACGGTATTTACACCAGAGACAAAACCTGAGTATTTCAATACAATTCCTAGAATAAATACAATGGTCGCTCGCATTAGTTTTCCAGCCATAGTCATTGCACCTGCATAGATACCTTCACGACGTCTTCCGGTTAATACTTCATCGATATCTGCTAAGAAGGTGTATACACTCCATGGAATGTAATAAACGCCACCAGTTCCTAAACCAAACCAAATGGTAATACCAATAACAATCCAAGTAACATGAGGCATGTTAAAATGATAGACTCCGATATAACCAATTACTGAAGATATTACGATTAGTATAGCAATAACAAATGGTCTTTTGAATCCTCTTTTTACACACCAAGCCATAAAGAATGCCGTTGAAATTAACTGACATATACTACTTAAGCTATTCATTTGTGAAACAAACGTTCTAGGTTGGCCTAAGTTAAATACTACAAAATAGGTAAATGTTGCCGCAAATAGCCATTCAGCACCAAAACCAAATAGATACATACCTAAATGGTTTCTAAATGTTTTTAAACGGAAGGTTGAAAACACATCTGAGAATAATTTTACAATGCTTTCCCAAAGACCAGAGGTTGTTTCATCTTCAATTTCATCAATTGATTTTTCCCAACTATTTAGGTAAAGCAAGATTAATGCAATAGCCATGATAGTTGCATAAGTAATACCTGTTAGTAAGAACGGTAATGGGGAGTCTTTACCATCAAATAGATAGAAAAATACACCTGGAATTGCTGCAGCTAAGAAATTAGCAACTTTACCAAACATTGCTTTTGAACCCGCTAAGTAAGTTCTTTGATCGAAGTTTTTGGTCATCTCTACCGGTAAAGTATTATATGGAATCATAATCATGGTATAGATGAATTCAAATAAAATATAGGTAGTTAAGTAGTACCAAAAATTCATGCCATCAACCCAAAGTAATGGGTAAATAATCATACATGGAATGGCAAATAAAATGAAAAATCGGCGACGGCCAAATCGACGGCCAAGTTTTGTGTGGTTAAAATTATCAGTAATAAATCCCATTAATGGATTTAGAATGACATCTAAATAAGTAGCGATTGAAAAAATTAATGTTGCTTGAAATGCAGAAAGACCACAGAATGTTGTATAAAAATATAGTAACCAAGCAGCACTAATTGCTAGCGCCCCACTTCCTATCAAATTACCACTACCATACGAAAATCGAGTTAGTGTGGTTATTTTCTTTTGATTGTCAGCCATAAATTTATTTCCTTTAATAATTATGAAATACCGTTTTAAAAATATTATTAGAATGATACTAAATTTATACAAATTTATTTCAAAATTTTTTAAGAAATGTGACGTTGGTAACAATTTATTTAATTTGAAAAGTTAATATGTTGATATTATTTTAAATTAAATTGATAAATATCATAGTGTTATTGTTTTTCTGAAATTGTTTTCTGAAATTGTGATCTTATTAACAGAAAATATTAAAAAAATACCGCTTTTAATGTTTCTATCCACCTTTCCTATCTATTCTTTTGCGGGTTCAGATCAAACAACCTTTCAATATGAACATAACTGGAAATCAATGGATCGAATTCTTCGTGGTATTATTAAGTTAATTTATTAATACTTTGTATTAGTTGGCAAGCCGCAATAAAAGATTCATTTGGATCACAGATTAAAAGTAAAGATTTTAAATCTGTGACCAGCAGTGAATTATGGAAAGACAATGTTGATTTTAAAATAACTCGTGATCAAAATGGTAATATAGTCTTACCAAAAGAGTTAAAAATCTTAATTGAAAAGAATAAAGCTAAATAATTAAAGAGTTATCAATCTATAAGAACGCTAAGTCTAATAATCAGATTTAGCGTTTTTATTCTTTTTATTATCAATTCAATTTTACTTATTTCTATTCGTCAGTTAGTTTTTAATCTTGTTCAATAAGCTATTATTAATAAGGATATTTAAGTTTATTGCTAACCTTAGCTTAAATATTAATTTAATTGTTATGAAGAAATGTAGAAATAAAAAAGTGTCATTTCATCAATTGAGTTGAAATGACACTGACATTATAGGATGTAGTAACTAATTAATTAATATCAATTAAGCTAATAGGCTTTTGATATAAGCTGTTATTTCAGGATCTTGGCTGTTTTCAAATAAACATTTTTGGAAACGTTCGCCTTTGATTGCATCTTTAAGTAATGATTGATCAATTGATTTCAATGCTTCGATTAAACTTTTTCCTGCAGCATTTTTCATATCATTTAAAATTACCGCATTAGCATTTTGAGATTCTCGGCGTTCAGGTGGATAACCTAAACCTTTTTCACCATCAAATGCTTTTTCAAAAATATAACGAGCATTAAGTTCTGCACCCCAACCAAAGCCTTTAGCAAAAGCAAGTGATAATGCATTACCATTATTCACTTGTGCAAATAAATAAGCATCAGTAGGTTCGATACAATAACCACAATTAACACCAGGAAATGCATTTAATGCCATTAATGCGCCTTGGCCTGTGCCACATCCGGTGATAACAAAATCAACTGCTTTACTGTTTAATAAAATAGCGCTAATTATACCTAAATGAACATAAGTTAATTTTTTATCATTGTCGCCATCCATGCCAACATTAAAAACAGTATGTCCATATTTCTCAGTTGCATTTTTTAATTCATTTAAAATAATTGGATTTTTAGCTGCTTGGCTAAACTCGTTCATTAGTGCTATTTTCATGATTTCCCTCTATTTTCATTGAAATAATAACAAACCATCTAACAATTTTGTCATTTGTTATTAGTACTTACGCTTTAATTATAAGCTCGCAAAAAAATATATCAATTTTTTTAACTAAAATAAAACGATGTTTTAATAAATTTATTGCAATGTGATGAAAGTCACAAAACCATCATAGTTTTTATATTACTATATTTAACAAATCATAATATTTTGAACTTTTTATTATACTTATATTCAGGGAGTTTATATGGCTAAGGGAAATATCGTAAAGCTATCATATTCATCATTTACTGATGAAGATTCAAAAAATGAAATTATCCGGTTAACGCCAGAAGGTGTTTTATGCCATCGTAACTATTTTTATCAAAAATGCTTTACCAATGATGGTCAAAAGTTACTCTTTGCCGGTGAATTTGACTCTAATCGCAACTACTATTTGCTTGATATTGAAAATCAAACAGCAAAACAACTTACTGAAGGACCTGGCGATAATACCTTTGGTGGTTTTTTATCACCAGATGATAAATTTTTATACTATGTCAAAAATGAACGTAACTTACAACAAGTCAATCTTGAAACTTTAGAAGAAAAAAATGTTTATACAGTACCCGATGAATGGGTTGGTTATGGTACATGGGTTGCTAATAGCGATTGTAATGAAATTGTTGGCATTGAAATTGATAAAAAAGATTGGACACCACTCACTGACTGGACAATATTTAAAGCGTTTTACGATAAAAACCCACACTGCCGTTTAATCAAAATTGATATTGAAACTGGTGTTGCTAAAACGGTTATTGATCAAAATGTATGGTTGGGCCATCCAATCTTTAGACCTTTTGATGATAAAACTATCGCATTTTGTCATGAAGGGCCGCATGATTTAGTTGATGCACGAATTTGGTTAGTTGATCGTGATGGTAAAAATGAACGAAAAGCTCATGATAATTTACCTGGTGAAAGTTGTACGCATGAGTTTTGGGTACCAGATGGTTCAGGATTAGCTTATGTATCTTATATGAAAGGACAACAAGAGCGCTATATTCGTCTTTATAACCCAGTAACCAATGAAGATAAAGAGATTATGGAAATGCCTGCCTGTTCACATTTAATGAGCAATTTTGATGGCACGCTTTATATCGGTGATGGAACAGGAAGCCCTGTTGATGTTATTGATACTAGTGGTTATAAAATTGAAAATGATCCATGGCTTTATATTTTAGCGCCTAAAACCAAAACAGCACATAAACTCGTTAAACATAATAGTACATGGCGAGTTTTAGATGGTGACCGTCAAGTTACTCACCCTCATCCATCGTTTTCACCTGATAATAAATACGTTTTATATTCTTGTGATGCACAAGATGAACCTGCACTTTATTTAACCAAAGTGCCAGCTAACATATTAGAAGAAATGTGATAGAGCGATTTTGTCTGTCACAACTATAACGGAGAATATAATTATGTCGATTTTAAATAAATTTTCACTCAACAATAAAATAGCGCTGGTTACCGGCGCTTCTTATGGTATCGGTTTTGAAATAGCAAAATCATTAGCTGGTGCCGGAGCGAAAATCGTATTTAATGATGTGGTACCTGAAAATTTACAAAAAGGTCTTGAAGCTTATAAAGAAGCAGGCATTGATGCACATGGCTATTTATTTGATATAACCGATGAAGCTGCGGTTGAAAAATCAATTGCGCAAATTGAAAAAGAACATGGTGTGATTGATATTTTAGTGAATAATGCCGGCATTATTCAACGCAAATCAATGCTTGAAACAAGTGCTGCCGATTATCGAAAAATTATCGATATTGATCTTACAGGTCAATTCATTATGGCAAAAGCAGTGCTTCCTTCCATGATCAAAAAAGGCAGTGGTAAAATTATTAACATCTGCTCAATGATGAGTGAGCTTGGCCGTGAAACCGTTGTTGGTTATGCATCAGCTAAGGGCGGCTTAAAAATGTTAACTAAAAATATTTGTTCTGAATTTGGTCATGCCAATATTCAATGTAATGGTATTGGTCCTGGTTATATTGCAACTCCACAAACGGCACCATTACGCGAAAAACAGGCTGATGGTTCTCGTCATCCTTTTGATCAGTTTATTATTGCTAAAACACCAGCTGGACGCTGGGGAACTCCAGATGATTTAGCGGGTGCAGCAGTATTTTTAGCATCGGAAGCTTCAAACTTTGTAAATGGTCATATTCTTTATGTTGATGGTGGTATCTTAGCCTATATTGGTAAACAACCTTAATGCCATAACATTGAAAATTAATTGATTTAAGAGATAATAAATTAAAGGGAAGTTTTTATTATCTCTGTTTATTTTATAAATTTAGGAGTAATGCGATGTTTTGTTTTAATTCAGATATTGAATTAATTGATTTAGGAAATGGTGTTAAACGTAAAGTTTTAGCTCATGATGGTAATATGATGGCTGTTGAAGTTCATTTTGAAACTGGCGCTATTGGAGCCATGCATCATCACCCACATGAACAATTAACTTATGTTTTATCGGGTGAATTTGAATTTACTATTGGCACTGAGACCAAAATTGTTCGTGCTGGTGATACTTTGTATAAAAAACCAAATATTGAACATGGTTGTATTTGTAAACAAGCTGGTGTGCTACTTGATATGTTTACTCCGCAGAGATTGGACTTTTTATAAAATAGCTAGTAACTAGTCATTATTAATTATGATATACTTTCGATAATTTTGTGTTGTTCTAATTGATCATTAAATAATAGAATAATGACTATTTTTTAGTAAGGAGATGTGCTAATCATGAATGATAGCTCACCAGAATCGGTTGCTTCGGTTTTAAAAGTTTTCGGAATTTTAGAAGCTTTATCTGAATCTAAAGACATTGCTATTTCGGAATTATCGCAAAAAGTAATGATGCCAAAAAGCACTGCTTATCGCTTTTTACAAACCATGAAATCATTAGGTTATGTTAATCAAGAAGAAGATTCAGATAAATATTCTCTTAATTTAAAATTACTTGATTTAGGTAATCGAGTTCTTTATCACCAAAACTTTTTGGCTATTGCTGATTTAGAAATGAGAAAGCTAAGGGACAAAACGAAAGAAACAATCCATTTAGCTGTTCGTGAAGGTGATCAAATTATCTATATTAATAAAGTGGCATCAGAACAATATAGTCTTTGTTTGACATCTAAAATAGGTAATCAAGCGACGGTTCATGCTAGCGGTCTAGGTAAAGTTTTATTGGCATGGTTAGATGATGAAAGCAAAAAAAGCTTAATAAACAACATCGATTTTGTTCAATATACAGCTAACACCATTACTAATAAAGACGCATTTTTAGCTGAACTTGATGAAGTAAAACGTGTTGGTTATGGTAAAGATGATGAAGAGTCTGAACTAGGTTTACGTTGCTTTGCTGTACCAATTTACAATCGTTTAGGTAATATTATTGCTGCTTTAAGTTTATCAACTTCTATCTTTAGATGTAGTACAGCTGAAGATGAAGCTAATTTAGTCAGTGAAATTAGCCAATGTGCAGCTAAAATATCTGAATTAATTGGTTATGTTAAGCAATCAAAATCAACGGACTAAAGGTGGTTATTGATAAATAACCCCTAAACATACAGATTGGCTTGCTCCAGTAACTTCTGGAATATTAGAAGGAATATTATTCATTCTACAATAAGCAAGCCAAGCAAAAGCGATCGCTTCCATATCATCACTGTTTACTCCTTTTTTATCTGTAGCAGAAACTTGCCATTTCGGTAGTAATGCTGATAATTGTTGCATAATAAGTGGATTTTTGGCGCCACCACCACAGACTAATAACTGGCATGGCAAGTTATTTTTTATCGGTAATTTATCAATTTCATTGGCAATTGTAATGGCGGTAAATTCAACCAATGTCGCTTGAATATCTTGGCCATTTAAAGCAAAGTCAGTTAATTTTTGCATCAGCCAAGCTAAATTAAATAATTCTCTGCCAGTACTTTTTGGCGCTGGTAATTGGAAATAATCTTCATTACATAACGCACTTAATAAGTTTTGATTTACTTTACCTGATTTTGCCCATAAACCATCTTTATCATAGCTTGTTCCGAGGCTTTTATTTATCCAGCCATCAAGTAATACATTACCAGGGCCGGTATCGTAGCCAATTACTGGTTGGTCAGGTATTAACACAGAAATATTACTGATACCGCCAATATTTAAGACTACACAGTTAATTGCCGAGTTTAAAAATATTGCTTTATGAAAAGCAGGAACTAATGGCGCACCTTGACCTCCATAAGCCATATCTTTACGACGAAAATCTGCAATAGTCGTAATACCTGTTTGGGCGGCGATGATATTGGCATCACCTATTTGCATGGTAAATGGATTATCACCATTCGGCGAATGATAAATAGTCTGTCCATGACAGCCAATCGCTTTAACTTGTTTGTTATCAATATTATTTTGTTTTATAAATTGATTAATACTTTTAGCGTAAAGTATGCCAAGTTGATGATCAAGTTCGCCTAAATCTTGTAATGTTGTTTGTTTGCTATTACAAAGCGTTAATAATCGAGTTTTAATTTCGTTTGGCATTGGATAACAATCACTAGCAATAGCGGTAATTTTTCCATTGCTGATATCAACTAATGCGATATCTACTCCATCCATACTGGTACCCGACATGACACCAATATATAAATTTTGCATAATATTACCCCTGCCGAATGATAGTGCCAGTTTGCACATCGCGAATGATTGATGGTTGTGAACGATTGCCTGTTTGACCAGCTAAAATGGGGAAATTATTACCGAATTGGTTCGCCACTTCTAACGCTGTTTTACAAGCTGGATGGCCAGAAAGGTTGGCACTGGTTGAAACTAATGGCTTAGCAAATAAATCACACAATTTACAAACTAAAGGATGATTGGTAACACGAACAGCAATGGACTGATATTTTCCACTTAAAAAATCAGGGGTATTAGCATTCTTGGGAAAAATCCAAGTATTTGGTCCTGGCCAACTGTTAAACGCCATTTGTATCTGTTCTTTCGTTACTGCCGATTGATCAATATAAGGGATCAGTTGTTGATAATGACTGGCAATTAAAATCAATCCTTTATCAACTGAACGTTGTTTTAGATTTAACAGTTTATACACTGCTGATTCACTGTCAGGATCACAACCTAAACCAAAAACGGCTTCAGTTGGATAAGCAACAACTTCACCTTTTTGTAACAGTTGATTAATTTCTAGTAGAGTTAATAAGTTTGCCATCAAATTTTTATGTTTACCCAATATCATTAAAATTTATATTAAACTGAGGTAAGACTATTTGCAAATTGGCAACAAAAGAATTAATAATGTTATTACAATGAATATCGCTTATTTGCTGTGATAGATAAATTAGCATTTATCGAAAATAGCAAAATTATTCCCAATTCATTTGCGGAAAATAGTTAACTGTTAAATCAATAACCTGTTGCAGGTTGATAATTTTAACTCTTGAATCGATTAAGTCGCCTAAGCCTCGAGCATTAATGTCGTTATCAAGTACATAACAATGATGGGTGTTTTGCAAAATAGCATTTAATGTAGAGTTATCTTGACAACACATAATTACACCATTTTGCCAAAATAGTACGGCATCTTGCGCTGAAATTAACGTTGGATCGATTGTTGATTGGTTCGGTGTTGCAATGGTATGTAACATTTTTCCTCTTTTAGCGTTAAATTTACCCTCAAAAAACCCCGTTCCTCAAAATTTTTTTGGTAAAAATTCAACTTAATCTTAGTTGGTACATCTTTAATGGTTATTAGTATATAATAAGGGCTATTTATTGAGCAAAGAATTCGTTATGAAACCCATTATTTTAGCTAACGAGCAAGAGACAATATTGTTTGGTAAACAGTTGGCAAAACAGTGTTTAAATTATTTATCTAATCATGATAGTACAATTGTCATTTATCTGATTGGTGATCTTGGCGCTGGTAAAACCACTTTTAGTCGTGGTTTTTTGCAACAATTAGGTCATCAAGGTAATGTTAAAAGTCCAACTTATACATTAGTTGAACCTTATCAATTTGATACATTTTCAGTTTATCATTTTGACTTATATCGCCTTGGTGATCCAGAAGAGTTAGAATTTATGGGCATTCGCGAATATTTTTCCTCAAGATCTATTTGTTTAATTGAATGGCCTATGCAGGCAAGAGGTATGTTACCTGCTGCCGATATTGAAATTCATTTGGCATATTTAGCGCTTGAACGTACGGTTTGTGTGCAAGCTAATAGTGAAAAAGGTCGAGCTATTATCAACCCATTACTATAAAAATTAGTGAAAAAACAATGAAGAAAATATTAACTTTTTTTATATTATTACTACTATGTAGTTCAGCTTATGCTGCAAAAGTTGTTATTGCCGTCGATGCTGGACATGGTGGTAAGGATTCTGGTGCTGTTGGTAAGAATAAGTTATATGAAAAAAATGTAACTTTATCGATAGCTAAAAAATTAACTAATTTATTAAATAAAGATCCTAATTTTAAAGGGGTATTAACCCGTAATACCGACAATTTTATTTCAGTCCCTCAGCGTTCTGATATTGCGCGTAAAAATAAAGCGAACTTGCTAATTTCTATCCATGCTGATGCCGCACCGAATCGTAATGCTTCTGGTGCATCAATTTGGGTATTATCTACCAAACGAGCTGATACTGAATTGGGTCGTTGGTTGGAACAAGATGAAAAACAGTCACAGTTATTAGGTGGCGCTGGTGATGCATTAAGTGATGATCACGACCAAAATTTAAGCCAAGCAGTACTCGATTTACAATTCTCTTATTCGCAGCGTGTTGGTTATGAACTTGCTACTCAGGTTTTAAAAGAGATGAAAGGTGTTATTAAATTGCATAAAGGTGTACCTGAACATGCTAGTTTAGGCGTATTACGTTCACCTGATATCCCTTCAATATTGATTGAGGTTGGATTTATTACTAATCAAGCTGAAGAAAGTTTGTTGGCTAGTAATGCTCATCAAGACAAGATCGCTAAACTGATTTATCAAGGCATAAAAAATTATGTCAAAAAAAATCCTAATTTTGGAGAACAGCATTAATGGCAATTCAAATTCTATCACCTCAACTAGCGAATCAAATTGCTGCTGGTGAAGTGGTAGAACGACCTGTATCGGTAATTAAAGAGTTAGTTGAAAACAGCCTTGATGCAGGTAGTACACAAATTGATATCGACATTGAACAAGGCGGTAGTAAATTAATTCGCATCCGTGATAATGGTGGTGGTATTGCTAAAAGCGAATTAGCATTAGCTTTAGCACGTCATGCGACTAGTAAAATTAGCTCGTTGGATGATTTAGATACCATAATGAGCCTAGGTTTTCGTGGTGAAGCGCTAGCCAGTATTAGTTCTGTTGCTAGGTTAACTTTAACGTCACGTACTGCCGATCAATCTGAGGCATGGCAAGTTTATGCTGAAGGTCGAGATATGAAACCAACCATTAAACCTGCGGCACATCCTGTTGGTACTTCGGTTGAAGTTCTGGACTTATTTTATAACACCCCTGCTCGGCGTCGTTTTCTAAAGACCGAAAAAACTGAATTTATGCATATTGAAGAATTTGTTAGGCGTATAGCTCTGGCTCGGCCTGATGTCACTTTCAATCTGCAACATAATGGAAAACTAATTAAACAGTATCGAGCATCTGCACTTGAAAAACGCGTTGAATTAGTTTGTGGACGTACATTTGTACAAAAAGCAGTAAAATTAGATTGGCAACATGATGATTTGTTAATTCAAGGGTGGGTAGCAAGTAATGAAATTAGTGATCTGCAATATTTTTATGTTAATGGTCGAGTAATAAAAGATAAATTAATTAATCATGCGCTGCGCCAAGCTTATATTAGTCGAACTAATGAACAACAAAGTTATGTGGTTTTTCTACAAATCGATCCCAAACAGGTTGATGTTAATGTTCATCCAGCTAAACACGAAGTGCGTTTTCATGAAGCAAGATTAGTACATGATTTTGTTTATCAAGCTATTGTTATGGCTCTCGAATCAAACCAACAGCTTACCGATGATGAAAAAGTGGTAATAACACCAAATCGACAAGCTGCTGGTGAAAATATTTTTAATCAAAAAATAGCTACGGAGCCTAAAGGCTATTCTGCGACTAACATATTACCCAAAAAACCGATTAATCATGTTAAAGAAAATGTAATTTATGGTCAGTTAATCGATACTAAAGCAAGCTTTGAAATTGAAAAGACGCAGTCTAATCAATTGCCATTAGCCGGTGATAATGGTTCAATAACTGCACCGCAACAAGCGGTTATTGAGACGCTGTTTCCTAAACGAAATGTACCATTACAATTACTGCAACAGCAACTTGATAGTTCTTCATTAGTACAGTTTGGTCGAGTATTAACCGTTATTCAACCTGATATCGCTTTACTTGAAAAATCGCAAGATTGTCAGCAAACATTTATGCTTATGAAGTTAAATATTGCTCAGCAAAAAGTAAAAGCAATAAAATTATTAACTCAAGAGTCAGAAAAATTACTGATTCCACTAACAATTTTAGTCAATCAAAAAGAACAACAGGTATTAAGTGATTATCGTCCGCAATTAAATTTTTTAGGATTTGATTTTTATATTGATAAAGCCAAATTACATTTGCATAATGTGCCGAAAATGTTACGAACCACTAATTGGCAACAATTATTACCAAGTCTAATTGCTTTTCTTTTATCTGATCAATCGGCTGTTATCGATCCTACGCAAATTGCGATATGGTTGGCAGAAAATAGTAGTGATAATTATGCGGAGAATTGGAGCGTAACGAAAGTTATTCAGTTATTAGCACAACTAGAACAGATAGATATTAATTTATTACAGCAAGATACATTTTTATATCCGATTGATCTTCAATCTTTATCACAATCAATTTTATCATGAATAAAGCAAAAATTATTTCATTAATGGGGCCTACTGCGTCCGGCAAGACGGCCTTTGCCATGGAACTTTATGACAAGTATCCGATTGATATTATTAGTGTTGATTCGGCACTTATTTATCGCGGTATGGATATCGGCAGTGCGAAACCCACTAAACAAGAGCAGCAAAAATATCCACATAAACTGATTGATATCTGTGATCCAGCTGAAAGTTACTCGGCAGCTAATTTTCGGCATGATGCGATTGAAGAAATTGAAAAATCGTTAAGTAATGGTCGAACACCATTACTAGTTGGCGGAACGATGCTGTATTTTAAAGCTTTAATTGAAGGACTTTCACCTCTTCCTGCTGCGGATAGTGAGATACGGCAGCAAATTGAGGAAAAAGCCAATAAATTAGGTTGGCAAGCGATTCATGAGGAGTTAAAGAAGGTTGATCCTGTGTCAGCTCAGCGAATTCATCCGAATGATCCGCAACGGCTTAATCGCGCATTAGAGGTTTATCTCATTTCTGGTAAAAGTTTAACCGAGCTTACTCAAGAAAGTGGCGAAGCATTACCTTATGACATCATGCAGCTAGCTATTATGCCGGAAGATAGAGCTGAGTTGCACCAGCGTATTGAGCAGCGTTTTTTACAAATGCTAGATCAAGGCTTTGAAGATGAAGTAAAAACACTTATGTTGCGATCTGATCTGCATACCAATCTACCTTCTATCCGTTGTGTTGGCTATCGTCAAATGTGGGAATATCTTAATGGTGATATCAGTTATGATGAGATGGTATTCAAGGGTATTTGTGCTACTCGTCAATTAGCGAAACGGCAAATTACTTGGCTTAGAGGTTGGAAACAACCGATAACATGGTTAAATCAAGATAACAAAGATACCGTTTTTAAGCATATTTTTTAAATTATAAATTGCAGCGATAGGTATTAGTGTTTTTTCTATTGATTATAATACTAAACAGAAATTTTTCATTTCGAAAGCCTTTCTAAATTTATGATATCTATCATGCGTATTTTTTTGTATAAATTTCGTTAATTTATTAAATTTTTAGTTATTTGTGCATAAATTGCAGTTGATTAGTTTAAGAGCTGGGTTTTTTATGTTATTTTGATACTTACTACATAAGTATGTTATGTTGCAATCGGATAGATCATCATTTTGATTGTAAATTTATTTTATCTTTATCTTTATATTTTTATTTCATCTTAAAGGATAAACTCATGTCAAAAGGGCAGTCATTACAAGATCCTTATTTGAATTTGCTTCGTCGCGAGCATATTCCAGTATCAATTTATCTTGTTAACGGTATTAAATTACAAGGACAAATTGAATCATTTGATCAGTTTGTTATTTTATTAAAAAATACTGTTAGTCAAATGGTATACAAACACGCAATCTCTACAGTTGTTCCTTCAAGACCTATTTCTGGTTTGGTGTCTCAACCTGAAGAGGAAAGCGAAAGCTAATTATTTGAGTGGAGAATGTGATTGTTTGAGCGATATAAAGGCGGCGAGTCCGCTTTATTAGTCCATGTATTCTTCCCTCAAGAAAGCGATATCGAGGATTTAAAAGAGTTTGAAGTGTTAGTTTCTTCAGCTCAAATTGAAATTCTCGATATTGTGACAACCTCAAGAAAGTCTCCGCAAGCTAAATATTTTATTGGTGAAGGAAAAGCGTTAGAAATCGCCGATAAAGTAAAAGAGCTGAATGCTTCAGTTATTCTAGTCAATCATACCTTAACCCCAACTCAAGAACGAAATTTAGAACAACTATGTGAATGTCGTGTAGTGGATAGAACAGGATTGATTCTGGATATTTTTGCTCAACGTGCTCGAACCCATGAAGGTAAGTTGCAAGTTGAATTAGCGCAATTACAATATCTGTCAACACGTTTAGTTCGAGGTTGGACTCACTTAGAACGTCAAAAAGGTGGTATAGGCTTACGAGGTCCTGGGGAAACTCAGCTAGAAACCGATAGACGATTAATTCGTCATCGTATTCAGTTAATCTTATCAAGACTTGCGAAAGTTGAAAAACAACGCAATCAAAATCGTCAATCTAGACAAAAAGCAGATTTATCAACGGTATCACTAGTTGGTTATACCAATGCTGGCAAATCGACACTATTTAATGCACTAACTAATGCTGATGTTTATGCTGCCGATCAATTATTTGCTACGCTGGATCCAACCTTAAGACGCATTATGGTTGACGATGTTGGCGAAGTAGTTTTAGCTGATACGGTTGGATTTATTCGTCATTTACCCCATGATCTGGTTGCTGCTTTTAAAGCGACTTTACTTGAAACACAAGAAGCATCATTGCTATTACATGTTGTTGATGCTGCTGATCCTAATTTATTAGATAACATTCAAGCTGTTGATGAAGTTTTACTTGAAATTGATGCCCATGATATTCCTACTTTGTTGGTAATGAATAAAATTGATTTAATGGAAGGTAAGCAACCAAGTATTGATCGTGATGAAAATGGCGTGCCAATTCGAGTTTGGATTTCAGCACAAAATAGTTTAGGATTAGATCTCTTATTTACTGCATTAAAAGAAAGGCTTGCCGGTAAGATTCAAGTTTGTCAATTAAACTTGCCTATCCATCTAGCAAAACTTAGAAGCCGTTTATATAAATTAAATGCGGTAGAACATGAAGTCATCAATGATGACGGTAGTTTTCTGCTAAATATAAGAATGCCTTTAATTGAATGGAATCGCCTCTGTAAACAAGAGCCAGATCTGTTATACTTAATCAATACGCAAAATAACAACTAATTGTTAAATGGAGCATATAAAATATGGCGTGGAATCAGCCCGGCAATAACGGACAAGATAACGACCCATGGGGAAATAATAAGAAACCTTCCAATTCAACTGGAGGGATATTTAACCAACTCAAAGATCTCTTTAAAAAAGGGAGTTCAGGTAATAATCGAGGACCTTCTGATATTAAGCTATCAATGAATAGTTCGAAAATTATTTTGGCAGTGATAGTTGTTCTTATCCTAATTTGGGCGGTAAGTGGTTTTTATACTATCAAACAAAATCAACGAGGTGTGATAACTCGTTTTGGGCAAGTTCAACCTGAAATTATTCAACCTGGTTTGAATTGGAATCCATCATTTATTGATAAAGTTTATAAAGTCGATACGCAAGGTACTTATAACTTCAATGTGCATGGCGATATCATTACAACAAGTGAAAAAGGTGAAAACTTAGTCTTTGTTGAAATGAACGTACAATATCGTATTAGTGATCCAGTTAAATACTTATTTAATGTGACTAATGTTGAAGATAGTTTACGTCAAGCTGCGGATAGTGCACTTAGGACTTCAGTAGGTAGTTCTAACATTGATGCTATCATTTCAGATGGTCGTTCAGATTTAGAAGATAGTACTAAAGATGAATTAATTAATGTTATTTCTCATTATGATATGGGGATTACTATTGTCGATCTTAACTTCCAAGTTGCTCGTCCACCTGTAGAAGTGCAAGATGCTTATGCAGATGCAATTAGAGCTCAGAATGATAGTGAACGCGAAATAAAACAAGCTAAAGCTGATAAAGTTCAATTAGTTCAGCAAGCAGAAGGTCGTTCGGCGACCATTTTGGCCGATGCAAATGCTTATAAAGTAAAAGTAGAATTAGAAGCAATTGGTGATGTTGCTCGGTTTGAAAAATTATTACCACAATATAAAGCTGCGCCCGAAATTACTAAAGATCGTTTATATATTGAAACGATGGAAAAAATATTAGCTAAAACGCAGAAAGTTATTGTTAATGATAAGAGTGGTAATTTATTAGTACTACCGTTAGAACAATTATTAAAAAATAAAAATGAGCAATCATCTGAATCAATCACAGCAAATTCAGACAGTGATTATAATATTAATCTGCCAAATCCTTTGGATGCAGAAAGTGCTCAACAAAATAGTATTGATGTGCAAAATCATAGCTCAACGACTAATAATAATTCTAATAATCGCACTAGACGGACTATGGGTCGATAAGGAGAAAAAAGAATATGCGAAAATTATTGATTCCTATAGTTTTAATTTTAATTGGCGTACTTTTTTCAAGTATCTATGTGATAGAAGAGGGTACTCGTGGTGTCGTTTTACGTTTTAATAAAATTATTGGTTTATCTGAACCTGGATTACATTTTAAAATGCCTCTAATCGATAGCGTTAAAACGATTGATGCTAAAATCCAAACTACCAATAGTTCAAATAATAATGAACAACGTTTTTTTAATGTACAAAAGAAAGAACTAATTGTGGACTATTTTGTGCAATGGAAAATTGTTGATTTTAACCGTTATTATGAAACTATTGCTGGTGGTAACGATGTTAACGACTTAATTTTGGCTCGGTTAAATGGTCGTTTACGTTCTGAGATTGGTAAATTAAGTAATCGAGATATCATTAATGATTCTAATGCCGATACCAAATCAAGAAATTCATTAATGGCGCGAGTTAAAGATTCGTTAAATGGTTCATCACAAGATGGTGAAGAAAATTTACCGATTGATAAATTAGTTACTGACGCGAAAAAAGATCCTGAAAACAGTAAAACCAGTTTAAGGGCTTTCGGTGTTGATGTAATTGACGTTCGAA
Source organism: Gilliamella sp. W8145 (assembly GCF_016101145.1). Classification (NCBI taxonomy): domain Bacteria; kingdom Pseudomonadati; phylum Pseudomonadota; class Gammaproteobacteria; order Orbales; family Orbaceae; genus Gilliamella; species Gilliamella sp. W8145. Next base: position 3,160 of record NZ_JACFRC010000003.1, on the reverse strand, counting down.
TTAAACAAATTAACTTCCCTGCTGAAGTCTCTGAATCGATTTATGCTAACATGAGAGCTGAACGTGAAGTTATTGCTCGTGACAAACGTTATGATGGTATCAAACAAGCTGAAGAAATAAGAGCTGAAGCTACATTTGAAAAAACCAAAATTATATCAGAAGCCGAACGTCAATCTCGCTCAATTCGCGGTGAAGGTGATGCTAATGCAGCTAAACTTTATGCTGACGCTTTTGGTAAAGATATTGAGTTTTTTAGCTTTATTCGTAGTTTAAAAGCTTATGAACAAAGCTTTACAGGTAATGATGTTATGGTCATTAGCCCTGATAGTGAATTTTTCCAATACATGAAATTAAAGTCTAACAAATAATACAATGAGTAAATAAACTATGAGTAATAATGTTGTTGTGCTAGGTACACAATGGGGTGATGAAGGCAAAGGTAAAGTTGTTGATTTACTCACAGAAAAAGCCAAATATGTAGTACGTTATCAAGGCGGACATAATGCCGGTCATACTTTAGTTATTAATGGTGAAAAAACAGTATTACATTTAATACCATCAGGTATTTTACGTAATGATGTCATAAGTATTATTGCTAATGGTGTTGTACTCTGCCCTGATGCACTTATGAAAGAGATGAAAGAGCTTGAAGATAACGGTATTCCGGTGAAAGAAAGGCTACTTATTTCAGAATCATGTCCGTTGATTTTGCCTTATCATATTGCATTAGACCAAGCACGAGAAAAAGCCCGAGGTAAAAATGCGATTGGTACGACTGGTCGCGGTATTGGCCCTGCATATGAAGATAAAGTTGCTCGTCGAGGATTGCGTGTTGGTGATTTACGTGACCGTCAGGCATTTGCTGAAAAATTAAAAGAAGTTATGGAATATCATAATTTCCATTTAGTCAATTACTATCAATCAGAAGCTGTTGATTATCAGAAAGTGCTTGATGACACATTAGCGATTGCTGATATTTTAGTGGCAATGATTGCAGATATTCCAGCACTACTTGAAAATGCACGCAAAAATGGCGACAGAATTATGTTTGAAGGTGCGCAAGGTACTTTACTCGATATCGATCATGGTACCTATCCTTATGTGACTTCTTCAAATACTACTGCCGGTGGCGTAGCAACAGGATCAGGATTTGGTCCTCGTTATGTTGGTTATGTATTAGGAATCGTTAAAGCTTATTCTACCCGTGTAGGAGCTGGCCCTTTTCCTACAGAATTGTTTGATGATGTTGGTGAATATCTCTGTAAGCAAGGTAACGAATTTGGTGCAACTACCGGTCGTCGTCGTCGTACCGGTTGGCTTGATGCTGTTGCGGTACGTAAAGCAGTGCAACTTAACTCTGTCTCAGGTTTTTGTTTAACTAAGCTAGATGTTTTAGATGGACTTAAAGAAGTCAAAATCTGTGTTGGTTATCAATTACCGAATGGTGATGTTATCCAAAATGCACCAGCGGCGGCTGAAGATTGGAGTTTAGTCAAACCAGTATATGAATCTATGCCTGGTTGGAGTGAGTCAACTTTTGGTGTCAAAAGTTATGACGCATTACCGGCAGCAGCTAAAGCCTATATTAAGCGAATTGAAGAATTAACTGAAACACCAATTGACATTATATCAACTGGACCGGATCGAAGTGAAACCATGATCTTACGTGATCCATATTCAGTCTAATTTTGCATACAGAAAATCGGGGTAATTATCCCGATTTTTTATTTTTTGCTTGTTAATAAAGTATAATCATTAAATCTCTAAGAGGATACTATGGCAAAAATAGGGACACCACTCTCATCAAGTGCTACCAAAGTATTACTTTGTGGTGCCGGTGAATTAGCCAAAGAAGTTGTTATTGAATTACAACGTTTTGGCTGCGAAGTTATTGCAGTTGATCGTTATGCCAATGCCCCCGCTATGCAAGTAGCCCATCGTTATCATATTATCAACATGCTAGATGGCAATGAGTTAAGAAAAATAATTGAAGCAGAAAAGCCTGATTATATTGTTCCTGAAATAGAAGCAATTGCTACTGACACCTTAGTAGAATTAGAAAAAGAAGGTTTTACTGTAATCCCTACTGCTAAAGCGACGCAATTAACGATGAATCGTGAAGGTATTCGTCGTCTTGCTGCTGAAGAACTTAAATTACCAACCTCTCCATATCGTTTTGCTGCAACTGAAAGTGAATATAAACTTGCGGTTAAAGAAATTGGTTTTCCTTGCTTAGTTAAACCGGTTATGAGTTCTTCTGGTAAAGGACAATCTTTATTAAGAAGTGACGCTGATATTGAATCTTCATGGAAATATGCTCAAGAAGGCGGTCGTGCCGGAAGTGGTAAAGTTATTATTGAAGGATTTGTTGACTTCGATTATGAAATAACGTTATTAACCGTTAGACATATTAATGGTGTTTCATATTGTCAGCCTATTGGTCATCGACAAGAAAATGGTGATTATCGAGAATCATGGCAACCTCAGCCGATGTCGGCAAATGCATTATCTTTAGCGAAAGATATTGCTACCAAAATAACTGAAGCTTTAGGTGGTTATGGATTATTTGGCGTTGAATTGTTTGTAAAAGGTGATCAAGTCTGGTTTAGCGAAGTATCTCCTCGACCGCATGATACCGGCATGGTAACATTAATATCGCAAAATCTTTCTGAGTTTGCATTACATGCTAGAGCAATTTTAGGGTTACCAATACCTTTAATAGAACAATATGGTGCTAGTGCATCAGCAGTATTAATTGCAAATGGTGATTCTGACACAGTTACATTCTCGAATTTAGATAAAGTATTAAGTGAAGCAGACACTGATCTACGTTTATTTGGTAAACCTGAAGTAAAAGGTATAAGAAGAATGGGTGTTGCATTAGCTAAAGCGCCAACTGTAGAAAAAGCGGTTGAAAAAGCTGTTAATGCTATTAAACAGCTAAAAATAACCTTTTAAATAGCCTTTTTGATTAAAAAGCAATCGGTTGAAGAAAAAAAAGCAAATTTTGTAAAATAGGGGTTGACGTAGGCAAGTGAAATGCGTAACATACGCAACCCTTGAGACAGCAAACTAAAACAAGAAATTGTGAAGTAAATTAAAAAGCTGTCAGCTCTTTAAAAAGAAGAAACAGACAATCTGTGTGGGCACTTGCGAGACG
>NZ_JACFRC010000002.1:0-329275 GCF_016101145.1 Gilliamella sp. W8145 | reverse complement strand
CCGAACTCAGAAGTGAAACGCCGTAGTGCCGATGGTAGTGTGGGTATTACCCATGTGAGAGTAGGGTGCCGCCAGACTTTTAAATATACGAGCCCAGCAGCGATGCTGGGCTTTTTTGCATTTTAGGATTAATGTATTTTTTGTTAGTTATTTATCAAAGCCATTTGTCTAAGGAGTAAATAGTGGATAATTTAAACTTTTTATACCAGTTTTTTGGCTCTGATTTTATTGAAAAATATACAACAATTCCGCAATTAATTGGTATTTTAGGTTATCTTGTTGGAGTTAGTGCTTTTTTACAACGTAATGATAATGCTTTTCGATGGCAATTAACCATTGTTAATATTATTATGACTGTGCATTTTTATTTATTAGGACCAGAATCCTATCCTGCGGCTATACTTAATATAGTAAATATTTTTAGAAACATCACATCAACTTATACCAAGAATTTTTTAGCCATGATGTTTTTTATCGGATTGATGTGGATATTTTACTTTTTCACAACGCCTGATTGGCGACAATTTATACATTATTTCTCGGTTATTGGTACAACATTAGTAACAATTGCATTATTTAGATTTGAACAACAAAAGATGCGATTACTAATATTGTTAAGTAGTATTTTATGGATAATATATAGCTTATGGATAGGCTCTTTAGGTAGTTTAGCTATAGAAGTTACCTTTGCGATAATTAATATTATAACGATTATTAAATTATCACCAAAATCGGCTGTATAATATTATATTTACTCTATTAGTATCATTTTCCTATTTATTTATTGTTATATGTGTGAAACAATTTAACAATATAAAAAATAAATTTTTGAGGTAGTCAGTGATTGATAATGATGGCTACCGTCCAAATGTAGGAATAGTTATTTGTAACAGGTATGGTCAAGTGCTTTGGGCTCGGCGTTATGGACAAAACTCTTGGCAATTTCCTCAGGGCGGAATAAAACTTAATGAAACGCCAGAACAGGCAATGTTTCGTGAACTAAATGAAGAAGTAGGATTACTACCTAAAGATGTTAAAATATTATCGGTGACCAATGGTTGGCTAAGGTATAAATTACCAAAACGCATGATTCGTTGGGATAATCAGCCGGTATGTATTGGTCAAAAACAAAAGTGGTTTTTATTAGAATTGATTTCTGATACTTCAGTGATTAATTTGAATATGTCTTCAACTCCTGAGTTTGATGATTGGAAATGGGTAAGTTATTGGTATCCTATACGGCAGGTTATTGCTTTTAAGCGTGATGTATATCGCAAAGCAATGAAGGAGTTTTCTTTGCCTGCATTTACTATACAATCTGAAGTAGAAGAACCTGTAACAAATCTTTCTAAGAAAAAACGGTTTAACTTCTTTGCTCACAAACGAAAAAATAAACAGCGTGTTAAAAAATGAATCAATTTTTACAATTTCCCAATTTTAATCCAATAGCTTTCTCAATCGGCCCTATTTCATTACATTGGTATGGTGCCATGTACCTATTTGGTGTGCTTGGCGCCTTGTTTTTAGCTAAACGTCGTGCTAATAAACCCAATAGCAATTGGACATCACAACAAGTTGAAAACTTATTATTCTGGGGGTTTTTGGGCCTCTTTATTGGCGGACGTTTAGGTTATGTATTATTTTATAATTTTGATGCATTTCTTGAAGAGCCTACTATTCTATTCAGAGTTTGGGAAGGGGGGATGTCTTTCCATGGCGGTTTGATTGGTGCCATTTGTGTTATTGCTATCTTTGCTAAAAAAACACAAAAGACCTTTATGCAAGTAGCTGATTTTGTGGCTCCATTAGTACCACTCGGTTTAATGTTTGGCCGATTTGGTAATTTTATTAACGGTGAATTGTGGGGCCGAGTAACTAACTCTTCAATCGGTATGTTATTTCCTACTTCATCACATGCTGATTTTATGTTTGTCCAAGCAAATCCAGAATGGTTTTCTTTATACAGCCAATTAAACGGCGTTTTGCCACGTCACCCTTCACAACTTTATGAGATGGTATTTGAAGGTATAGTATTATTTATTATTTTAAATTTATTTATTCGCAAACCTCGTCCAGTTGGTGCAGCCTCAGGACTGTTTTTAGTTTGTTATGGCATATTTAGGTTTATAATTGAGTTCTTTAGACAACCCGATGAACAATTAGGATTATTTTTAAATATAATCAGTATGGGACAAATTCTCTGTCTCCCTATGATCATTGGTGGTATCTTGATGCTTTTATATGCATATAGATTTAACAATAAGGCTATTAAAAAATGAAACAGTATTTATCACTAATGCAAAAAATTTTAAACGAAGGAACGGCTAAATCGGATAGAACTGGTACAGGGACTTTATCGATCTTTGGTCATCAAATGCGATTTAATTTGCAAGATGGTTTTCCATTAGTGACCACAAAAAAATGTCATTTACGTTCAATCATCTATGAGTTACTTTGGTTTCTTAAAGGTGATACTAATATTAATTATTTAAAAGATAATAAAGTAACAATTTGGGATGAATGGGCCAATGAAAATGGTGATCTTGGACCTGTTTATGGCAAACAATGGCGCGCTTGGGGTGCTGCGGATGGTCGACAAATAGATCAAATTTCGCAACTAATCGAACAAATTAAAAATGATCCAGACTCTAGAAGAATGATAGTTTCAGCATGGAATGTTGGTGAGCTTGATCAAATGGCGTTAGCACCATGTCATGCTCTGTTTCAATTTTATGTCGCTCAAGGTAAGCTGTCATGTCAACTTTATCAACGTTCATGTGACGTATTCTTAGGATTACCATTTAATATTGCTAGTTATTCGTTATTAGTTCATATGATTGCTCAACAATGCGATTTAGAAGTCGGTGATTTTGTTTGGACAGGTGGCGATACCCATTTGTATTCCAATCATATGGAACAAACACATTTACAATTAAGCCGTGAGCCAAAAACTTTGCCTAAGCTTGTTATTAAACGCAGACCACCTACAATTTTTGATTATGAATTTGAAGATTTTGAAATTGTTGATTACGATCCTTATCCAGCAATAAAAGCGCCAGTAGCAATTTAAAGCTTAACAAATTTTGAGGAACGCTATTTTAGGGTATATTTTTTCTAAATTATAAGTAGAAATTGATTATTAGGGATTAATTAATTTAATCCTTAATATGTGTTTTTTATGTAATCTTTTCAAACAACTTCATGATAAGCACTTTAGTTATCTTTGATTATTTTATTTTTCTGCCGCATAACAGAAGATATTGGTATATAATGACTAACTTTGTTTAAATGGTTATTTAATCTTAATATGAGTCAAAATCAAGAAATTCATCCTATTTTTACAAAACGATTATTACATCCTCGCTATTGGTTAACCTGGTTTGGCATTTCTATTTTATATTTGATCGTTTTACTGCCATATCCGGTTATTTATCAATTAGGAAAAGGTTTAGGATTACTTTCGATGAAATTAATTGGTAAGCGTAAAGAGACCGCAAGGCAAAACTTAAAATTATGCTTTCCTGAAAAATCTGAACAAGAACGAGATAAAATATTAAGAGATAATTTTATTTCTACAGGACTTGCTATATTTGAAACTGGTATGGCATGGTTCTGGTCTGACAAAAGACTTAAAAAACACTCTTCAATTGAAGGTGATTCACATATCATTCAGATACAACAGTCTGGACAAGGTGTTTTGTTAATTGGTATTCACTTTTTAACGCTAGAACTCGGTGCACGTATTTTAGGTATGAGTCATCCTGGTGTAGGTGTTTATCGACCAAACGACAACCCTGTTATGGATTATGTACAATTAAAAGGGCGTTTAAAATCGAATAAATATATGTTAGATCGCTATAATACTAAAGGCATGATAAGAGCCTTAAAGAATGGTGAATTGCTTTGGTATGCGCCAGATCATGATTATGGTCCTAAAAATAGTGTTTTTGCACCACTCTTTGCGGTAGAAAAAGCAGCGACGACCATTGGAACTCGAATTTTAGTCAAATTAAGTCAGCCTGCAATTATTCCTTTCACGCCTAAACGAGAAAAGAATGGGCACTATACTGTTTACGTTACACCTGAGCTTAAAGGCTATCCTATAGATGATGATGTGCTAGCGGCTACTTTTATGAACAAAGCGATTGAACACGAAATATTAAAAGCACCAGAACAATATATGTGGTTACATCGACGCTTTAAAACTCGTCCTAAAGGTGAGGCGCCTTTATATACAAATAAAGTCCAATCAGATTAGTTTGATGACTTTATAATATTTTCAAATAATTGAAAGAAAGAATATGCAAAAACTGAACAAAATAATTTTGTATTGTCGACCAGGGTTTGAAAAAGAATGTGCAGCAGAAATAACGGATAGAGCCGCACAAAAAGAAATATTTGGTTTTGCCAAGGTTAAAGAAAATAGTGGTTATGTAATATTTGAGTGTTACCAAGACGATCAAGCTGAATTATTAATTAAACAAATTTCATTTCGAACGTTAATTTTTGCAAGACAAATGTTTGTTGCTGGTGATTTATTAGCTAATTTATCAACTGAAGATCGTATTACGCCAATAATTAATGTTTTATCGGGTACTGTTGATAAAGCTGGCGATTTACGTGTTGAAGTTGCAGATACTAATGATGGTAAGCAATTAGCAGGATTTTGTCGCAAGTTTACTGTTCCACTTCGTCAGGCATTACGCAACAAACGTATTCTGTTAAAAGTACAAAATCCATCACGACCAGTTATTCATTTATTATTTATCAATAATAATAGTTGTTATGTTGGCTATTCCCTGAGTCAAAATAACTCTCCTTTTTATATGGGAATACCAAGGTTAAAATTTCCAGCTGATGCACCAAGTCGTTCAACATTAAAATTGGAAGAAGCTTTTCATATTTTTATTCCTTATGAAGAATGGGATGAACGACTTAAAGGTGGTTTAAATGCTGTTGATTTAGGGGCTTGTCCAGGTGGTTGGACTTATCAATTAGTCAAAAGAAGTATGATGGTATATGCTATAGATAATGGTCCTATGAATGAAAAATTAATGGAAACAGGACAAGTTAAACATTATCGTGAAGATGGCTTTAAATTTATGCCTAAAAAGCATAATATTTATTGGCTGGTGTGTGATATGGTTGAAAAACCAGCCAAAGTAACAGAGTTAATAGCTAAATGGCTAATTAATGGTTGGTGTCGAGAGGCAATTTTTAATCTCAAACTACCAATGAAAAAACGTTATGAAGAAGTAAAACAAAATTTACAATTACTAATAGAAGAACTAAATAACAACCAAATAAATGTACAAATTCAGGCTAAGCAACTTTTTCATGATCGTGAAGAAGTCACTGTACATGTACAGCGAATTTGGGGATGAGAAATTATAAGAGAATGTGTATGAAATTAAAACAATCCTTTTATGCTATTGTTATTTTAGCATTATTTTCACTTTTAGTTGGATGTCATCTTAACTCATCAAAGAGTGCTAAATATGATGAAACTAAAGATTCCAATTATTATTTGTCGCAGGTAGATACTAGCTCTGGAAGTGCTAAAATCGATTGGCAGTTATTGGCGATAAGAGCATTAATAAATGAGAATAAACTTTCTCAAGCAAATAAATTATTATCTCAACTACCGGCTAATCTTAATGCAGAACAACAAAAAGACCAATTGTTATCTCAAGGTGAAATAGCAATTAGAAAAGGACAACCATTTAATCTTAGTCAATTAACTATCGAAAAATTAAATGATTCACAATCATATCGTTATTATTCAATCAAATTAGCCTTAGATAGAAAAGCTAAAAAGCTTAATGAGCAAGCGTATGATTACTTATCTTTACAAAAATTTGCACCAGAAAAATTAAAAAAACAAACCTTAAATAATACCTGGAATTTTTTTAGTAAATTATCGTCAAATCAACTAAGTAAAATTTCTGTACCTGAAAATGACTTAACATTGAAAGGGTGGATTGATTTAAGTTACACATATCAACGTAATAATAAGAAAGCGCCTGTTCAAGATGGTGATAGTCCAGAAGTCCTTGAAGCAAAAAATACCAATCGCAAAAATCAACTAAAACAAGCTATTTTAGATTGGGCTGCAAAATATCCTAATCATCCTGCACAAGATATTGTTGCTATTATAACTGGTGAACAAACGCTTGCTGTTGATAATGTAAATTCCAAAAAAGTAGCTTTATTATTACCACTGAGTGGGTCTTCTCGAATATTTGGTAACACTATTCGTCAAGGATATGTTGATGCGGCTAAGTTTTATCCACAAGAGCCACAACAAAATGTTATTGTTTTAGATACAACATCAGTACCAATGGATAATTTAATACAGCAAGCGCAAGAGCAAAATGTTGATTTAATCGTTGGTCCATTATTGAAGTCTGAAGTGAGCCAAATAAAGCAGTTAGCGCCATCTATTCCTGTGTTAGCATTAAATAAAGTTGATGATGGAACTGTTTCCGCTAACAAAATGTGCTTTTTTGCGTTATCTCCTGAAGATGAAGCAAAGGATGCTGCTGATCATATTTTTGCACAAAACAAACAAAAGCCATTGTTAGTTATACCACAAAATGAGTTGGGCAGAAGAGTAGCTCAAAGTTTTGCTAAACAATGGTCGCAAGTTTCTAATGGTTCACAAGCTTATGTGCAATATGTTGGTAATTTAAATACGCTACGTGCCAATATTAATCATAGTAGCGGTATAAGTTTAACCGGTAGTCCGATTGCATTTAATAATGATGATGGCTCGGCTTCAATGTCCTCAAATGGTTCTTCTTCTGGATTTGATGCAATTTATGTTTATGCATCTTATGATGAATTAACCTTGATAAAACCAATGCTAGATATGGGAGCGGGAAAGACAATAGGTAATGGCTCTTCATCCATAGCACTTTATTCAAGTTCTAAAAGTCATGTGGCAAATGCTTCGAATGACTTTAATTATGATATGAATCAAACTGAATATTCTGACATTCCGTTGATTATTAATTCATCAGAAAAAACAACGGCAATGATTCCTAGTAATATTCAAAAAGACTATTCTTTAACTCGATTATACGCTATGGGAATTGATGCTTGGCGATTGGCTAATCGCTTTAATCAATTAGACTCTTATCAGCCTAATTTTTTAGCTGGAATGACTGGTAAATTATCAACCAGTAATCAATGTGAAGTGACTCGATCTCTTGCATGGCAACAATATGCCTATGTTACATCCCAATCGTCCTCAGAACAGAACGAAAAATAAAGATATCGGCAAGCATTATGAATATATTGCTTGCCAATTCTTAGTCAATCAAGGGCTGGTGTTGCTTGATAAAAATAGCCTATATCAAATTGGTGAAATTGATTTAGTCATGCGAGATAAGAGTTGTTTGGTTTTTGTTGAAGTTAGATATCGCAAAAATGCTAACTTTGGCGAGGCTGAAACGACTATTTCGCTAACTAAGCAAAACAAAATTAAACAGGCAGCTCAACTTTGGATGTTAAATAATAACTTAAATATTGAAGATACAGAGTTTAGGTTTGATGTTTTTGCCATAACGGGAAAAAGTCAAAAATGGATAATTAATGCGTTTTAATGATCAGGTGAAAAACGTGCAAGATTTAATAAAAAATTATTTTACTGAAAGTATTCAAACTCAAATTGTTATGGCCGAATCTCTAGGCTCTTCAATTGAAAAAGCGGCTAATATTATCGTTGGAGGATTACTTAATGGTAATAAAATTATGGGATGTGGTAATGGCTCAGCTGCTGCAAATATACAAAGTTTTACCTCTCGGTTAATTACCAGTCTTGATATTGAAAGACCGAGTATTCCGGCTATTGCATTAGTTTCTGATAATGTATTGTTAAGTGCGATATCTAATCACGAAGAAATTTATGCTCGACAAATTCAAGCTTTAGGTCAACAAGGTGATATCTTAGTTATTTCAACTTGTGAAGGGAATAGCCGTTCAATTATTCGTGCTGTTCAAGAAGCTGTAATTAAAGATATGAAAATTGTTGCCTTAACTGCATTTGATGGTGGAGAAGTGATCGGATTACTTGGCCAAAATGATATTGAAATTAGAATTCCATCTTATAAAAAGGTGATGGCTTATGAAATGCATGCAATGATTTTAAACTGCTTAAGCCAATTAATTGAAAATACATTGTTTATTCATACAGAATAAGTTGAAATAAAAACAGTTTTGTTCTGCATTAATAGCGATTTTTATGCTATAATTATGAACTATTTTAAGATTTAAGTTAATAAGAGAACCTGGTGTTATGACCGAACTAGCCAAAGAAATAACCCCCGTCAATATTGAAGACGAATTAAAATCCTCTTATCTTGATTATGCGATGTCTGTTATTGTTGGGCGAGCTTTACCTGATGTCCGCGACGGACTTAAACCTGTTCATAGACGGGTTTTATTCGCAATGCATGAAGCTGGATACGATTGGAATAAACCTTACCGAAAATCTGCTCGTGTTGTTGGGGACGTAATCGGTAAATATCATCCACATGGTGATTCAGCCGTTTATGATACCATTGTTCGTATGGCACAACCATTTTCATTACGTTATATGCTTGTTGATGGCCAAGGTAACTTTGGTTCTGTCGATGGTGACTCTGCGGCGGCAATGCGTTATACCGAAATTCGCATGCAAAAGTTTGCCGGTGCATTATTAACTGATTTAGATAAAGAAACAGTAGATTTTTCACCAAACTACGATGGATCAGAAATGATTCCTGACGTGTTGCCAACTCGCATTCCTAATTTATTAATTAATGGTTCGTCAGGTATTGCTGTTGGTATGGCAACCAACATCCCTCCTCATAATCTAGCAGAAGTTATCAATGGTTGCTTAGCATTTATTGAGGATGAAAATATTTCTGTTGATGGATTAATGGAATATATTCATGGTCCAGATTTTCCTACTGCTGCTTTAATTAATGGCCGTAAAGGTATTGAAAATGCTTATCGAACTGGCCGTGGTATTATTTATATTCGTTCAAAGGCGACGATTGAAGTAGATGATCATAGTGGTCGTGAAACGATCATTGTTAATGAGATCCCTTATCAAGTTAATAAGAAAAAACTGATCGAAAAAATAGCTGAACTAGTTAAAGACAAAAAAGTTGAAGGTATTTCAGCATTGCGTGATGAATCAGATAAAGATGGTATGCGCATTGTTATTGAAATCAAACGTGATGCAGTTGGCGAAGTCGTTTTAAATAATCTTTTCTCATTAACTCAACTACAGGTTTCTTTCGGGATTAATATGGTTGCCTTACATAAAGGTCAACCGAAACTATTAAACTTACGAGAAATGATCGAGGCGTTTGTTCTTCACCGCCGTGAAGTCGTAACGCGTCGAACTATCTATGAACTTCGCAAAGCTCGTGAACGAGCGCATGTGTTGGAAGGTTTAGCGATAGCATTGGCTAATATCGATCCTGTTATTGAATTAATTCGTGCTGCGGCGACTCCTTCTGAAGCGAAAGCTAAATTATTATCGCAAGCTTGGCAACTAGGTAATGTTGCGGCAATGCTTGAAAAAGCGGGTAATGATGCCGCTCGTCCTGAAGATTTAGCACCTGAATTTGGTATTCGTGATGGCCATTATTATCTTTCTGAAGCTCAAGCCCAAGCAATTTTAGATCTTCGATTACATCGTTTAACAGGACTGGAACACGAAAAAATTCTTGATGAATATAAAGAACTATTAGTTCAAATTGCTGGTTTGTTACATATTCTAGCGAGTCCAGAAAGACTAATGGAAGTTATTCGCGAAGAGCTTGAAGCTGTTCGAGATCAATTCCAAGATGCAAGACGAACTGAAATTACAGCAAGTAGTGCGGATATCAATATTGAAGATCTTATTGCTCAAGAAGATGTTGTAGTTACGCTTTCTCATCAAGGTTATGTAAAATACCAACCGTTATCTGATTATGAAGCTCAGCGTCGGGGCGGTAAGGGCAAATCGGCAACGAAAATTAAAGAAGAAGATTTTGTCGAAAAATTACTGGTTGCAAATACTCATGACACGATTCTTTGTTTCTCAAGTCGTGGCAGATTATATTGGATGAAAGTTTATCAATTACCTGAAGCCAGTCGAGGCTCCCGTGGTCGTCCAATTATTAATTTATTACCATTGGAAGCAGATGAACGTATTACAGCGATTCTACCTGTTCGTGAATTTGATGATGAGCATTGTGTGTTTATGGCGACAGCTCAAGGTACGGTTAAGAAAACTTCATTAATTGAATTTAGTCGTCCGAGAAGTGGTGGTATTATTGCTATTAACTTACGTGATGATGATGAGTTAATTGGTGTTGATTTAACTAGTAACGAAACAGCAGATGCTGTTGATGATGAAGAACTCAATGATGATGTTATTGTTGATGAGCTTGACGATGGTGATGAGGTCTCGCAAATTTCCAATACTGAAGATATTATGTTATTCTCAGCCAATGGTAAAGTTGTACGATTCCCGGCCAATAAAGTCCGTTGTATGGGTAGAACAGCAACAGGTGTTCGAGGTATTAAATTAGAAGGTGATGATAAAGTTGTCTCACTTATTGTCCCTCGTGGTAATGGGGCAATTTTAACCGCAACTCGAAATGGTTATGGTAAACGTACTGAACAAGAGTTATATCCAACAAAATCACGAGCAACGAAAGGCGTAATTTCTATTAAAGTGAGTGAGCGAAATGGTGCTGTAGTTGGTGCAGTACAGGTTGAAGAAACCGACCAAATCATGCTGATTACTGATGCCGGAACCTTAGTACGAACTCGAGTATCAGAAGTTAGTGTTGTTGGACGAAACACGCAAGGGGTTACGTTGATTCGAACAGCTGAAAATGAGAAGGTTGTCGGATTACAGCGAATTGCTGAAACAGAGGATGATGTTGAATCGGAACTATCGCCACAGAGTGAGGATAATAATGATTCAACCCAAGAATCCGAGCAATAATTTTAATTATAAAAAAGGATTAGCCACACAGACTAATCCTTTTTTATTTTCTAAAACAGTGATAAGGAATAGAATTACATGTCTTTCTTAATAAAAAAAATCTTAACTAATCTTGCATGGCAAATATTAATTGCCTTGATTTTAGGTGTAGCTGTTGGTGCTTTTCTATATGAACTAGCGGATCCTAATCATGCGTTACATTCATATTACCAATTTTCAATTGTTAATATTTTTCAACCAGCAGGTGATATCTTTATTCGTTTAATTAAGATGATTGTTTTACCAATTATTCTTAGTACACTGACATTAGGTATTGCTGGAATAGGTGGATCTAAACGTTTAGGAACATTAGGATTTAAAACCATTCTTTATTTCGAAATCATTACAACAATTGCTATTTTGTTAGGCCTTTTATGGGGTAATGTTTTTGCACCGGGTGCAGGTATTGACTCTTCAACTTTAGCTACAACTGATATTAGTAAATATACTAAAGCAGCCGAAGAGTTAAGTGGCAAACCTCACGGTTTGATTGTCATGATCTTAGATATGATTCCAGCAAATATATTTAAAGCAATGACTGATGGCGCAGTTTTACCGGTTATTTTCTTCTGTGTATTTTTTGGTTTAGGTTTAATGTCTTTACCAGATAAACAACGCGAACCATTTGTGTTCTTCTTGAAAGTAGTTTCAGATACTATGTTTAAAGTGACCAATATGATTATGCGTTATGCTCCAATTGGTGTATTTGCATTAATTACCGTAACCGTTGCTAAATATGGCTTTGCTTCTTTACTACCGCTATTAAAACTGATTTTAACTGTATATTCTGCAATGATCATTTTTACATTATTGATATTAGGTGCAGTTTGTAAACTATGTAAGTTCAATATCTTTACCTTATTAAAAATATTGAAGGAAGAATTAGTTATTGCTTTTTCTACAGCAAGTTCAGAAACAGCATTACCAAAAATCATTGAAAAGATGGAGGCCTATGGAGCACCAAAAGCGATCACAAGCTTTGTTATTCCTACTGGATATTCATTTAATCTTGATGGTTCAACATTATACCAAAGTATCACGGTCATCTTCTTAGCACAGCTATTTGGTATGGATTTAAGTATCTTAGATCAAATTATCATTGTAATAACATTAATGATTGCATCAAAAGGAATTGCTGGAGTGCCAGGCGCTTCAATTTTAGTATTATCAGCAACACTTGGTAGTGTTGGTATTCCACTTGAAGGTATCGGTTATATTATGGGTGTTGAACGAATTTTAGATATGGGTAGAACAGTTGTTAATGTTGTGGGTAACGCATTAGCGGCAATTGTTATTGCGCGTTGGGAGCATGTCTTTGATGATAAAAAGGCAAGAGCCTATGAGCAAGAATATTTAAAATAGAAATTTACTCTAAAAAGCTTCAGGTAAATGAAGCTTTTTTATACATCTAATTTAATAAATTTAATGGTGAGATTATTCAAAATATAAAAAAAACCCAGCTTAAGCTGGGTTTTTTATTGCTAGATAAAACTATTTAATTTTAGCTTCTTTATAAACAACATGCTGACGAACAACAGGATCATATTTTTTGATCTCCATTTTTTCAGGCATGGTTCTTTTGTTTTTGCTAGTGGTATAAAAATGACCGGTACCAGCAGAAGAAACTAATCTAATTTTTTCACGTACACCTTTAGCCATGATATGGTTTCCTTATTAGTACTTTTCACCACGGGCACGAAGTTCAGCTAAAACTGCATCAATACCCTTTTTATCGATAGTACGCATACCTTTAGCTGATACACGCAATTTTACAAAACGTTTTTCACTCTCAATCCAGAAACGGTGAGTTTGAAGGTTTGGTAGAAAACGACGTTTAGTAGCATTCATCGCATGAGAACGATTATTTCCCACTAAAGGACCTTTTCCTGTTACTTGGCATACTCGTGACATGTCAATAATTCTCCAAAATTTCTATGCTTAAGCCTAGGGCGTAATATGTTAATGGAATTAACCTCGTCAGGCTTTTAGTTCGCTGCAGTTCTTTTGAGAAGCAGTCTCACCTCTCACACTACACCCATAATAATGAGGTAGCGAAGTATACGCTTTTACTGGCAAATTCTCAAGCATTATCTTATTTATGCTTAAAAATAAGTTTCTAATTGAAAAAAATAAATATACCGAGAGTTGTTATTATTAATAAAACTATTATATCGTAGCTTATGTTGAGTTGTGCAATATAAAACTATTTAATTTTATAATAAATATGTTTTAATACTATTGAATTCAGATATTATCTGTTAGGCCTAATTTTCTTACTTTCAAGGAGATAGTATGAGTCAGTTCACGCCATACAGTATCTATGGCATTATCGGTTATCCATTAGGGCATAGTATGAGCCCACTTATTCATACAACATCATTCCGAGATTATGGTATTCCTGCCGTATTGGTACCATTTCCTACACCACCCGAAGATATTGCTACTTTATTTAAATCAGTAAGATTACTTAATATTCGTGGTTTATGTGTCACTATTCCACATAAGCAAACTATTATTCCTTATTTAGATGAAGTTACCGAACACGTCAAAAAAGCGGGAGCAGCTAACTTAGTTTATTGGGATGGTGACAAACTTTGCGGTGATAACACTGATATTATTGGTTTTATGCAACCATTAGCACAAAAAAAACTACCTGCTGAGTATAAGAAGGTTTTACTACTTGGCGCTGGTGGTGCGGCTAGGGCTGCGGTTGTTGGTTTACAAGACCTTGGTTATCATGACATTACAGTAACGGATATTGTTACTGATCTTCCAGAGGCATTGGCTAAAGAATTTAATCTTAAAACGGTTGCATGGGAAGATAGAGATAAAGTTGAAGCGCAAATTATTATCAATTCTACCCCATTAGGTATGCAAGGCAAATTTGAAGATCAGACACCTTACGAACAAGCTTGGTTTAAAGGTAAAGGGATTGCATACGATATAGTATATACACCATACAATACCAAATTTAGACAAGAAGCAGAAAAAGCCGGATGGGAATCGATTTCTGGTCGAGAAATGTTTATTGGTCAAGCAAATGCCCAATTTAAAATATGGACCGGTAAAGATCTTTCTGAGAAAGCAAAACAAGCTGTAATTGATGCCTTAGCAGGAAAATAAAATTATAAATAGCCTCGCTCTCATTTTATGAGAGCGATATTTTAAGATTTTAGGTATTTAATCATCATTTTAAATATTTATGGAAGCAATAAAGTAACCATGTTTAATAAATTTAAAATTGATTAAAAAGGAGTAGTTATGACTAATTTAGAATTACAAGCGTATCGCCGATTTTTAATGTTAAAAGTGTCAGAAGCCAGTGAATACATTGGTAAGACTGATGTCGAAACATGGCGTGAGTGGGAAAACGGTTCATTGCCTATTCCTGAAAATGTGGCAATAGCTATGAAAGAATTAAAATCTTTTCGCAACGAGAAAATAAAACTGATTATAAACAGCATTAATGATCGTGTAGGTAGTAACACCATTCGTTATTTTATGAGTTATCCAGAATTCAAAAAAGTTAACCCTGACTTAGATGTTTTGCAATGGCGATTACATCAATCGATTGCCACTGAACTCTATTTTAGAGGGTTAGAAAAATTGTGTTAATGACTATATTTGACACATAGGCTATGATTAAAATTGAATGTGTAATAAATTATTTACAGTTATTTTTGTATTATATTTATTTAAATCATATTGTTACGATGATGTTAAATTAGACTGTAAAAAAATATTGCAAAAAGTTAAATGAATCTCTAGCATAGATAACTTATTTCCAGATCTGTATATTTAAAAGGACCCACAATGAAGAAAACAATTTTTTTAGTTGGTGCAAGAGCCGCTGGCAAAACAACAATGGGTAAAATGTTAGCCAATAAGTTATCATTTTCTTTTATTGATACAGATTGTCATTTACTCGAAACAACGCAAAAAACTGTAGCGGAAATTGTCGAAAAAGAAGGCTGGGAAGGGTTTCGAGCTAGAGAAAGCCAAGTGCTTATTGAGACAGCTAAACCCAATAGAGTTATTGCAACTGGTGGTGGTATGGTACTGGCTGAGCAAAATCGTCAGTTTATGAAACAACACGGCACAGTTATTTTTCTTTCAGCTCCTGCAGCGACATTAGCGGCACGTTTGATGAAAGATCCAAATGTAGCTCAGAGACCATCATTGACGGGTATGTCGATATCCGATGAGATGGAGAAAGTGCTTGCTGAACGCTTACCTCTATATCACGATGCCGCTCATCATGTTGTTAATGTTGACCAAGAGGAAAATTTAATTCTTACTGACATATTGGAAAAACTGCAGAATAATTAATCAAATAACCATTTTTTTATTTAAATATAAATTATTTACCTCGGTATAATGTTAGTACATCAATTTGTAATTTAAACAATCTAAATATCATAAATTTAATAATTGTGAAGATTCTTGAATTACAGCAAATAAAATAGTCTATTAACAGTAAGTAATTGATATATATTACTTTCAGATAGTAGTGAACACTTGTATATTAATTGCGATTACGTTTCTTAAGTCGCTAAACTAGTTAAATTAATATTGGAGTTTTACACATGGATAATCAAAGAGTCAATTCTTATGGGATTGCTGGCTCTATATATGCTAATTACATAATACAAAGTATTGCTTTAATTGTTATTATGCAGTTCGCAGAAAGCATTTCAAAACAGCTTAATACCGATGTAAATGTCGGTCTTGGCTATGTTGCATCAGGAATCGGTATTGGAAAAATTTTATTAATGTTTGTCGGTGGAATGCTATCTGATAAATTTGGACGAAAATTATTTATCTATTTAGGTATGGCTTGTTATATTGTCTTTTTCGTCAGTATGCCATTTTGTCATAATATGGATATTGCGTTTTGTTTAGCTATTGCCATCGGTATAGGTAACTCTTTCTTAGATACAGGGTCTATGCCTGCATTAACTGAATGTTTTCCTCGCTCGTCTGGTTCGGCAAGTGTTTTGATTAAAGCTTTTATCTCAATGGGAAGTTTTATTCTGCCACTAATTGTTGGATTATTTTATAAATACGATATTTGGTATGGATGGGCATTTTTAGGTTTTACTGCCTATCTAATTATTAATGCAATTAATTTGCTACCAAAAAAATTTCCACCTAAAGATACCAGAATTAAAGGTAATCAAGGTTCTGATGATTACTTTATTCGTAAACCAAATTTTGCTTTTGAAGGCTTTTTATTGATAATTATGGGATTCACAACCACCGCAACCTTTGTGATCATTTGGCAATGGCTACCGGCGATTGCGATTAAAGCGGTTAATATGCCAACAATTGAAGCTAAACAGCTTATTAGCTTTTATAGTTCTGCTTCAATCGTTTCTGTCTTTATCACTGCTTTTATAGTGAAAAAATTCTTGAAACCAATTTATTGTATTTTTATCTTACCTGCAATGTCATCATTGGTTTTACTATTATTTTATTTTGACCTATCGCCATTAATGTGTTTAATCACCGCAATCGGGATGGGATTTTTTGCTGCTGGAGGTGTTTTACAATTAACCTTAGTTGTGATGCAACAAATGTTTCCAACTCGCAAAGGGCTTGCTGTGGGTTGTATGTATACTTTCAGTGGCCTGTCTTTCTTTATTATCCCGAGAGTTATCCCTGAATTGGCCGAAATTAATGTTAGTTATGCTATCTTAGCTGATTTGATAATGGCCGTAATGAGTACCTTACTAGGACTAATTGTTTACTGCAGATTTATTAAAGTTATTGATATGAAGAAGATTTAAATGTGAATCACTCGAATAACTAAAATAATTACTGAGCCGTCTTAATGACGGCTCTTGTCTATAAGCATTGTTAATAAATTAATGTTTTGTCAATTCCTAGCTAATTTAACAAAAGTTTTTTCCTACGTCAGTATCGAACTTTAGCTTGTTGAACTTATCAAAAAAGACTTGCTATTAACTAAAAAATAAATAAAAATACAAAAAATATGAATAAATATTCATTTTGGTGGTGATAAGATGAAAGAAAGAACAACTGAATTGGTTGATGGTTTAAGGCATTCGGTACCTTATATTAATGCTCATCAAGGAAAAACTTTCGTTATTTTATTAACAGGTGCAGTGCTAAAGAGTCATAATTATGCAAGTATTATTAGTGACATTGGTTTATTGCATAGTTTAGGCATTAAATTGGTTATTGTGAATGGTGCTCGTAACCAAATAGATGAATCACTCAAAAGTCATAATATCCAACCTAGATATCATAAAAATACTCGAATTACTGATGCAGCAACTTTAGACATTGTTAAACAGGTGACCGGATTATTACAGCTCAATATAACAGCAAGTTTATCAATGAGCTTAAATAATACGCCGTTACAAGGTGCACATATCAATGTTGTTAGCGGTAATTTTGTTATTGCACAGCCATTAGGTGTTGATGACGGAGTGGATTATTGTCACACTGGGAAAATTCGGCGAATTAACAATGAGGCAATTGATGAACAATTGAACCGAGGATCAATTGTATTATTAGGGCCTGTAGGGGTATCAGTTACTGGTGAAAGTTTTAACTTATCGTCCGAAGATGTTGCCGCTGAAGTTGCTATTCGCCTTAAAGCTGAGAAATTAGTAAGCTTTTGTGCTGAGCAAGGTGTGCTTGATGAAAACAATCATGTTATTACCGATCTGTTTCCGATTGATGCCGATAATTACGTTAATAACAAAGAGCAAAGTGGTAAGCATTTATCTAGTGAAGCGCGTTTTTTACGTGCTGCATCAAAAGCATGTCGCAATGGTGTGCGTCGTAGCCATTTAGTCAGTTATCTAGTGGATGGTTCTATTCTGCAAGAACTATTTTCTCGTGATGGTATTGGAACTCAAGTGTCAATGGAACATTCAGAACAAGTCCGTACCGCAACGATAAATGATATCGGTGGTATTTTAGAATTAATCCGTCCACTTGAAGAACAAGGTATTTTGGTTAAACGCTCAAGAGAACAGTTAGAAATTGAAATTGATAAATTTACCATTATTGAGCGTGATAATATGACGATTGGCTGTGCAGCTCTTTATCCATATCCGGAAGAAAAAATGGGCGAAATGGCTTGTGTAGCTATTCATCCTCAATACCGAAACTCGTCACGCGGTGATCTATTATTAGAAAAAATTGCAGAAACGGCTCACAATTTGGGGTTAGAAAAGATCTTTGTGTTGACTACTCGTAGTATTCACTGGTTTCGTGAAAAAGGCTTTAATCCAGCTGAAGTCGATGACCTGCCTATTAAAAAGAAACAACTTTATAATTATCAAAGAAATTCGAAAATTTTAATGTTTGATTTAGTTTAACTATATCAAGTTTAAAAAGTCCAATTTATTCAAGTTGGACTTTTTTATTTTGACTAAATATAAGATGGCCTAATTATTAATTTGAGATAAACGATAGCTATATAAATATCAATATCAATATGATTATATGCAGAAGATAAAAAATTGCTTATTGTTTATGGAAGAAATAGCATTATTGAAAATAGAAAAGATAAGCAAGATTAAAGGGGGATGAATACTATTGTTGACCCACTTTAAATATAACAATTCGCATTTTGCAAAATTTGTAACGTAAATGATTTTTTTAAATAAAATCCTCGTGGACGCGTTAATATAATTTGGCCGTTTTCACCAATAGCTTCAGTTAAAGCTTTTCCATTAGCAGCTTTAGGGCGAATCTGTAAATAAGTACCATAACGGGCAGTAATCTTTTCAATCTGACCAAGTACAATCATATCCATCAACTCTTGCCAATCTTGTTTAAGTTGTTGCTCTTGTTGTTCAGTTGGTGTCCATAATATGGGGTGGCCAACTTTTCTCTGGGCTAGTGGTATACTTCGTTCTCCTTCAATAGGGATCCACAGAACTTTACTTAGTTTATATTTCACATGGCTTGTTTCCCAAATTACACCATGATTAGCCATTAAAGGGAGGACACTGACAAAAGTGGTTTCGAGTGGTTTACCTTGTTTATTAACTGGAATGGTTTTTAATTCGATACCTAAATTAGCAAAATCACGTTCGGCTTTACTACCAGCATTAGCGCCTAAAAAAGTTTCAATTAAATTACCTACCCATCCTTTTTGTTTATTAAGATTAGCTGGAATAGCAATATTTAAATAGTTAGCTATTTCACCGAAACTATAACCTGCAGCGAGTCTGGCTCGGTTTAATAATTCTTGTTCATTGCAAGGTTGGAAATTTTTCATTTAATCTGTTTTAAATAACTTTAATCATATCCACAACTCATTATATTGGCTGTGGATATTAAAATAAATCATTATTAACTTAGTTTTTCAACCCAATTAGTATAACTATTAATGATCAATGAAAGAAATGCTTTAGTTTTTTCACTAATATCATCATTTTCATCAGAAGCACTGTTAATATTACCAATATAAGCTTCTGGTTGTTGTAGTGTTGGCATATCAAGAAAAACGAATGATTGTCGTAATTGATGGTTTGCACCAAAACCACCAATAGCACCTTGAGAGACAGAAACTACCGCAGCTGGTTTTTGCGACCAAACACTTTTACCATAAGGGCGAGAACCCACATCTAAAGCATTTTTAATCACTGCCGGCAAGCCTCGATTATACTCTGGTGTCACAAATATAACACCATCACAATTGGCAATTTGTTGACGAAAACGTTCATAAGATTTGGGTGGTGAATCTACATCAATATCTTCGTTATAAAACGGTAAATCACCAATCTCAATAATATTTAAAGAAAGTGATTGTGGCGCTATCTGTTGTAATACTTTTGCGACTTTTAAATTGTAGGAATCTTTACGTAAACTACCAACAAGTACAGCAATTTTTTTACTCATTTGTAATTCTCCCTTATTCAAAAGATAAAGAGACACAATATGTGTCTCTTATTCGGGATGATCACTCATCGCCACTAGATTTTAGTGACCAGAAGAGTCCAATTTACGGCCTGTTTCAAATAAGAACCATGCGCGTTTTTCAGTTTGATCTATCCATTCTTCAATTAAACTTGCTGTTGCCGAGTCATTATATTTATCACAAATATCATGGGCTACACGCATACGAGTAGTAAGTTTAATATTATCTTGGCAGAGTTCAGCTATCATATCCGATGGTTCAACAAAATCAGCATCGTTATCAGAGATACTCTGTAATTTTGAAATATGACCAATTGAACGTAGAGTTGTACCGCCTAATTTCCGGACACGTTCAGCAATTGGATCAGTCATTGCAAATAACTCTTCTCCATGATCATCTAACATTAAATGATAATCACGAAAATGAGGACCACTTACATGCCAATGAAAGTTTTTGGTTTTTAAATATAAAGCAAATACATCTGCTAATACAGAGTTCATGGCACCGGAAATATCTTTTGATGCCTTTTGACCTAAATCAGTTGGAAACAAAATAGCTGCTTGTTGTAGCTTTTTTGCCGAAGTCGTACTTTTAGCCATATTAGATTCTCCTGTTAATTGAAAAGTAAAATAACTTTGTAATATCAAATTACGCCAACTCATCAGTAAAAAACAGTCATTATTAACTATTGCTGTTATATCAATAGTCTATGGATAAATTAATCAAAAAAATATTTACTAAATCGTTAAAAATCAATTTCAAAATAATAATTAATTTTGCAAATTATGATCAAATTAAAGCCATTTTAAATCATTTATAGCATCAATATTTTTATAAATTAGATAATTAAATTTATTTGTTAAACTAATATTTGTTGACTTACTTTAACTCTGAATGACAATCTTGACTGATGCTATTTACTATTTTTAAAAATCTAAAATCATGAGATAAGCAAAATAATTATAAATATATAAATCAAAAAAATTGAGGAAAGGGGTTTTTAGCCTGAAATTATTGGTTAAATTTGGTAACAAACGCTACATTTTTACTATTATATTAAAATTGTTCTAAATTGTTACCAGTTTTTTACTGAATAGCGTTATGGAATTTTCGAGTATATGTTTTTGGGAAAGTCGTTATTATTTAATCTCTTAAATAATAACGACCCAAATCATTTTTAATGATAAAAATTAAAACAATAATCTTGCTCGAATTGTACCTGTAACACTTTTCAGCTTAATTAATAACTCTTCGGCTTTATTTTGTTCAACTCTATCAATATCAATAACGACATAACCTATTTTAGCATCAGTTTGTAGATATTGGGCAGAAATATTTAGACCTTGTTCAGCAAATAATGTATTGATAGCCGTTAATACCCCAGGTTGATTATGGTGAATATTGATAAAACGGCTTGAACCTTTTGCTGGAATCGGTAATGAAGCTTCAGGGAAGTTAACCGCTGAAAGGGTTGCACCAGTATCGGAATATTTCGCTAATTTAGTTGCAACCTCAATACCGATATTTTCTTGTGCTTCACTGGTTGAACCGCCAATATGAGGGGTAATAATAACATTATCAAATTTACATAAAGGTGATTCAAAAGGATCATTATTGGTAGCAGGTTCCGTTGGGAAAACGTCAATTGCAGCACCACTTAGTTTATTGGTTTCTAAAGCTTGTGTTAGCGCTTCGATATCAATCACGCTACCACGTGATGCATTGAGCAATATTGCACCTGTTTTCATCATATCAATTTCAGGCTGGCTAATCATTTTAATTGTGGTTGGATTTTCTGGAACATGCATACTGACAATATCACTGATAGCAAGTAATTCTCGCATTGTTGGAATTTGTTTGGCATTTCCTAGTGATAATTTGGTTTCAATATCATAAAAAAAGACATTCATTCCTAATGATTCAGCTAATACACTCAACTGGCTACCAATATGGCCATAACCAATGATACCTAAATTTTTACCTCGAGCTTCGTGCGAACCTGTGGCTAGTTTATTCCATTTACCCTGATGGGCTTTAGCGTTAGCTTCAGGTACTCGGCGAAGTAATAATATTGCTTCAGCTAATACCAGCTCCGCTACAGAGCGAGTATTTGAAAATGGCGCATTAAAAACCGGAATACCTTTAACTGTCGCTGCATCAAGTTCAACTTGATTAGTGCCAATACAAAAACAACCAATACCTGCTAATTTTGGCGCTGCATCGATGATCTCTTTAGTTAAATGGGTTCTGGAACGAATACCAATAAATCTGGCATCTTTTAAAGCTGTTTCAAGCTCAGATTTAGATAGTGCGCCCTTATGATACTCAATGTTGTTAAAGCCCGCCGATTTAAGTGTTTCAACTGCACTAGGGTGGATACCTTCAAGTAATAGAAACTTGTTTTCGTCTTTCGTTAATGCCTGAACAGCCATTTATTCCTCTCTATGCTTAATATTTTAATTGATTGTAAACACAAAATTATCCATCAAAAATGCAATTTTTTATTTTGTTAATTCTTTTACACCAGAACTAGTACCGACTAAGGCAATATCAGCCCCTTTATTGGCAAATAATCCAACAGTAACTACTCCAGCAATGCTGTTAATACGATTTTCCAGTTCTATTGGCTTGGCAATAACAATATCATGAACATCTAAAATGACATTACCATTATCGGTAATAACACCTTGGCGATAAATTGGTTTGCCACCAAGTTTGAATAATTCTCTAGCAACATAAGAACGAGCCATAGGAATGACTTCTACTGGTAAAGGGAATTTGCCAAGGACATCGACAACTTTAGATTCATCAACGATACAAATAAACTGCTTAGCTAAAGCTGATACGATTTTTTCACGGGTTAGTGCTGCTCCACCACCTTTAATCATTTGCATATGATGATTAATTTCGTCGGCACCATCGACATAAATATCTAAGCTATCTACTTCATTACAATCTAATACGGGAATTCCATAGCTTTTTAATTTTTCAGTTGATGCTTCTGAACTAGAGACAGTTCCTTTTATCTGATCTTTTATTGTCGCAAGTGCATCAATAAAATGCGCCGCAGTAGACCCAGTTCCAACGCCAACTAATGAATCAGGCTTAACATATTTTAGCGCTGACCAGCCTACAGCCTTTTTTAGTTCATCTTGTGTCATGATATCACCGTATGTAAATATGATTTTGATCAAAAAAATTTTAAAATTTTAAAAGCAAAATTGTTCAATATATGGCATAGTAACCAATTGGAAAGCAAAAATCATTAGTATTTTAAGAAAATCTATAAAGTTTTAGATCGATTTCAAATTTTTTGCGAAATAAAAATAGCTTGAATGACCAAGCAAAGATCAAATCATTAGTAAAGAGATTATGAAGCGTCCAGATTATAGAGCATTACAAGCATTAGATGCAGTGATAAAAGAACGAGGATTTGAACGAGCGGCCGATAAACTGTGTATCACACAACCAGCGGTTTCGCAACGTATTAAGCAATTGGAAAGCTTTTTTGGTCAGCAACTATTAGTACGAACTATTCCTCCAAAAGCGACCAAACAAGGCGAGCATCTTCTCGGATTATTGCATCAAGTTGAATTATTAGAGCAGCAATGGTTAGGTGATAATGAACAAAATACAACCCCATTGTCACTATCAATTGCTATTAATGCTGATTCTTTAGCAACATGGTTTTTACCAGCATTAAAACCAGTTCTTGATAAAAATATTTTACGTTTTGATATTCAAGTTAAAGATGAAGAGCATACCTTAGAACTTTTACGTTTAGGTACTGTTGTTGCGGCAATTAGTATTCAACCAAATCCTTTACCAGGATGCTTATCAGATTTATTAGGCGCATTAGATTATATCTTTGTTGCTTCGCCTGAATTTGCAAAAAAATATTTTCCGAATGGGGTAACCCGTTCATCACTTTTAAAAGCACCAGCGGTCGCTTTTGATCACTTAGACGATATGCATCAAGCATTTTTACAGGAAAATTTTAATTTGACACCAGGCAGTGTAATTTGCCATATCACTAGTTCGTCAGAAGCTTTTGTTCAGTTAGCTAAACAAGGTTCTGCATGTTGTATGATTCCTATGTTACAAGTAGAGCAAGAGTTAAAAACAGGGGAATTAGTTAATTTAACTGAAGGTTTATTCCAAAGACGGATGCTGTATTGGCATCGCTTTGCTCCTGAAAGTAGTGTAATGCAAAATATTTCCGAAACGTTAATTCGTTATGCGCAGCGTATATTATCTCAGCCTGCGGAACGAAAATAACTGTCGCATAAACTATTTTTTAGCTAACTAAAATGTCGCTTTAACTATTTTATTACCAACTAGCAAATTTATAGAACTAAAAGATGAGCCAATTGAAAAACGATCGTTACTTACGCGCATTACAGTGTTTGCCGGTAGATTACACGCCAGTTTGGATGATGCGTCAAGCTGGTCGCTATTTGCCTGAATATCGACAGCTTAGAGCAAAAGCCGGCGATTTTATGACAATGTGTCAAACGCCAGAACTCGCATGTGAAGTGACTTTACAACCGTTGCGACGCTTTGAACTTGATGCTGCAATTATCTTTTCTGATATCTTAACCATTCCCGATGCTATGGGACTTGGATTGTATTTTGAAGCTGGTGAAGGCCCCAAATTCGAAAAAACAATTTCTAGTTTGGTAGATATAGAACAATTGCCAATACCCGATCCAGAACAATCACTTAAATATGTGATGGATGCTATTCGTTTAACTAAACAAGAGTTGGCCGGGAAAGTACCCTTAATCGGCTTTTCTGGTAGTCCATGGACATTAGCCACTTATATGATTGAAGGTGGCAGTAGTAAAGCTTTTACTAAAATAAAGAAAATGCTTTATTGCGAACCCAAAGCGTTACATCTATTATTAGAAAAATTGGCTAATAGTGTGGCACTGTATCTAAATGCACAAATTGATGCCGGTGCGCAAGCGATTATGATATTTGATACTTGGGGTGGAGTACTTAGCCATCAGAGTTATCGTGAATTTTCTTTGCATTATATGCAATTAATTCTTTCGCAATTAAAGCGTGGTAAGAAAAGTAACAATATTACTTCTTATGTCCCTGTTACGCTATTTACCAAAGGGGGGGGATTATGGTTGGATACAATTTGTAAATCAGGAAGTGATGCAATAGGTGTTGATTGGACTGTAGATTTGAATCTAATTGCTCAAAAGGGTAATATTGCTGTACAAGGTAATTTAGATCCTTCAATATTGTACGCTAATGAAGAAACCATAGAGTCTCAAGTTGAATCGGTGCTGACTGATTTTGGTCACTATAATGGCCATATTTTTAATTTAGGGCATGGTATTCATCAAGATACACCAATTGAGCATGTACAATATTTAGTAAAAGCAGTACATCAACAGTCCAAAAGGTTCCACTTATGATTAAAAATCCAGTTCAATTAAGAATAGCAAAGTTAGCTATATGGCAACAGCGTTTATTCATGGTTTGCTTATGTGAACGAATGTATCCAAACTTTGTTTATTATTGCCATTTACAACAAGATGAACAATCAGCTGTCGGCTATAAAAAAATTCTTGATTTAATTTGGGAGTCATTATTAGTAGAAAATGTTAAAATCAATTTTGATTTACAACTCGAAAAACTGGAATTGATAATTCCAATCCTCAATGAAGATAGTCCGTATATGGTTTATCCAGCTATTGATGCTTGTCAGGCGCTGAGTGAGATTTTACATTCTTATATCAGTGGTGAAATAGTCGAACATTCGGCTAAAGTAAGTAGTATCTCGGCAACAACGGTAGCTGAATTTGAAATGACAAGGGACAATATTGAACTTTCGGAGCAAGAACAATCGCAATTACCTAGTGTTATTGAAGAGTTTGACTTACAATGGGATATTTTTCGATTATTAAGTAATGAAAACAAAGAAATGATTGATCTAATTAAAGGCTTAAAGGAGGATATAAGATCTACTAAAACGAGTAATATTGGTGTTTTTTTGAGCGATTAAATCGCTTGCGGAGTGATTTTTTTAATTTTTATTAAATTTTTCTTTAACATTACACAAATATAGACTACATTTAACAGCAATGTAATCTGAATGATGTTTACAGAAGCAAAATTAAGTGATTAAATTTTGCTAAAAATGTTAACTTTAACAATAAAATAAATATGTAAGGATATCTCCATGAATAAAACAGAACTTGTAGATGCTATCGCTAGTAAAGCTGATATTACTAAAGTTGCCGCTAAAACAGCGTTAGAAGCAACTCTTGCTGCTATCACTGAATCACTAAAAGCTGGTGAGCCGGTTCAACTAGTTGGTTTTGGTACATTTAAAGTTAATGCTCGTAAAGCTCGTACTGGTCGTAATCCAAAAACTGGTAAAGAAATTAAAATTGCAGCAAGCAAAGTACCAGCATTTGTTTCTGGTAAAAGCTTAAAAGAAGCAATCAAATAATATTATTGTTTGCTTTTTTCCTATCATTATTGATAGGGTAGCATCAAAGGCCATACATGGATAAGTTATGGCCTTGTTGTTAATATATCAAATTCTCTTCTTTTTTATTCTTCAGTCTATTAATTTTTCATAATTATTATCAATCTTTATCAATTCAATAGTTATTTAAGTGGTTAATTTGCTAAATTTGGCATTTAATAAATTGGCTAAATCATATGGGGATATTTCGATTTCTAATCCTCGTTTGCCACCTGAAACTAACATTGTCTGGTACTGTTTAGCACTAATATCAATCAGTGTCGGTAATAATTTTTTTTGACCCAAAGGACTGATTCCACCCACTACATAACCAGTCGTTTTTTGTGCTAAATGTGGATCAGCCAACTCAATTTTTTTACAATCTAGTATTTTAGCAACTTGTTTTAGATCTAAAGAACAATCAACAGGCAGAACACAAACTGCCAATGTCTTATTATCACCATTGATGCTCACGATTAAGGTTTTAAATATTTGACCGGTAACAATATTAAGTTCTAATCCAAGTTTATTGGCAGCTTCTTGACCATAACGAGTCTGATCGGCATCGTGCTGATATTGATGAATATTAAATTTTATTTTCTGATTTTTTAGTAATCTAATGGCTGGCGTCATAATAATAACCGTAACATAAAGATTTTCGGTGAGAATTAGAAATTAATAATCCCTATTAAATTTTATTAATAGGGATTAATGATAATTAAGAAATTATTAGTTTGTCATTATCGTCTAATTTTGTCGATTCAATACTATTATTTACGCTGTATAAACGATAAAAGAAGCTAAATATAAAGAAATCAGCAAACACAGCTAGTGAGGTAGATATAACATCAATAACAATATTTTTTCCTAATAAAGAACTTATACCACTCAGTATTCCAGTAAAAATAACGCTGATTAAAATCATTAAAACAGGCGCTTTCCAATTTTGGAAGAAAAACTTGTGGCAGGCACTAAATCTTTGAAAAAAAGGCATCGAGTTAGGTTGTGCTGCTGAAACGAGAAAATAATTAAAAATCGACTTATAAATTACTAAAGCGGTGCAACCTATCATCAATATTAATAGTAATGATACCATTTGGGGTAGAAGCAATCCTATTATGCTAAGGACCAGTAAGAATACAATAACGATAGGAATACAAATTAACATATATAAAACAGAAAAACCAAGTATATTCAGGCATATTGATAGTATTCGCGAGAATATTAAGCTTGGATTAAGTTTGTTACTCATTGATAAATTACTGATAATGCTCAATATGATTGAAACCAAAACTACATTCACTAAATATAGAACTAGGAGGGATTGCATAACATAATTGGTGACCATACCGAATTGATTAAATAATTCTAAATCTACCAATAGGCGTTCGAGATCAATTACACAATTTATAATTAGGGTATTAATTAACCCAAGTACAATACTTGATATCGCTATTAGGGAAAATCGATTACGGATAAAGTTAATCGTTTGTTGAAAAATAGCTGTAAATGAAAGGTTTCTTTGTGAATCCATCATGTTTCCTTCTATGTGGTAATACAAGTATTACCACGGAGTATAAATTCAATTTAATAATTATGATTGTAATAATGAAATATCGGCAACTTTTAAAAATAAATTTTGTAATTTCTTTAAAAGAGCCAATCGGTTTAGTTTAATTTTTTCATCATCAATCATTACCATAACTTTCTCAAAAAAGGTATCTATAGGTGCTTTAAGTGATGCTAATTCAACTAAAGCCTCTTGATATTGTCCCTTAGTAAAATAAGGAGCTAACTTATCTGTTAATACCGCTATTTGCATCGCTAATTCGCCTTCAGCACCAGCTTCGAGCAATGAAGCGTTAATATTTTCAGGAATAGTATCTGCGGTCTTCGATAAAATATTTGATACTCGCTTATTAGCTTCAGCTAATGAAGAAGCTTCTGGCAACGTTCTAAAATGTGTTACTGCATTGACACGGGCATCAAAATCAGCTGGTCTGGTTGGATTGATGGCGAGTACAGCTTGAATCGTATCGATAGCAAATCCTTTTTCTTGATACCAAGCTCGGAATCGACCTTGCATAAAGTTGACAATGTCCTCAACAACATTTTGGTTAGTTAATTTATCGCCATATAATGATGTGGTAAAATTAGCTAATTCGACTAAATCAATAGGTAAATCTTTTTCAACAATAATGCGTAATACGCCAATAGCTGCACGACGAAGCGCAAAAGGATCTTTATCTCCTTTGGGATGTTGGCCAATACCAAAAATACCCGCTAATGTATCCATTTTTTCAGCAATTGAGACTGCGCTGGCAACTGCTGTACTTGGTAACTCATCACCAGAAAAACGTGGTTTGTATTGTTCTTCAATAGCTGTGGCAACTTCAATACTTTCACCATCTTTAATCGCTAAGTATCGTCCCATAATGCCTTGCGTTTCAGGAAATTCAAATACAGTATTGGTGACTAAATCGCATTTAGTTAATTTTCCTGCTCGTTTGGCTTGTTCAACATTAGCTCCAGTTTTTTCAGCAATAAAACCGGATAAGGCTTCAATGCGGAGTGCTTTATCTTTAACTGTACCTAGTTGTTGTTGGAACAAAACCGTTTCAAGGCGAGGAAGACGATCTTCTAAGCTTTGTTTCAAGTCTGTTTTATAAAAGAATTCAGCATCTGCTAAACGTGGACGAACGACTTTTTCATTCCCAGAAATAACAACTTGCGGATCTTTGGACTCAATATTGGCAACAAAAATGAAATTTGGTAACAATTTTCCTTGTTTGTCATAAACAGGGAAATATTTTTGATCGCCTTTCATGGTATATACCAATGATTCAGCTGGAACCTCTAAAAATCTTTCTTCAAATTTAGCAGTCAATACCACTGGCCATTCAACTAATGATGAAACTTCTTCAAGTAAGCTTTCTGTTAAGTCTGCTTTACCATTAAGTTTAGCTGCTGCTGCTTCAGCTTGCTGTTTAATGATTGATTTTCGCTTGTCATAGTCAGCGACAACTTTTCCGCGTTGCTCAAGAATTTCAGGATATTGGTCAGCATTATCAATAGTAAATTGTTGCTCGCCCATAAAGCGGTGACCACGAATGATTCGGTTTGATTCAATATCTAAAATGATACCAGGTACTAGTTCATCGCCATATAACATCGTGACTGTATGACTAGGTCGAATAAATTCAACTTGACGAGCTGCCCAGCGCATCGGTTTAGGAATCGGCAATTTATTTAGGGCATTTTTAACCATATCACAAAGTAAATTGACAACAGGTTGTCCTTTTTGATTGTGAGTATACGATAGCCATTCGCCTTTATCGGTTTGAATTCGTTCTGCTTGTGATATATCAATTCCACAACCACGAGCCCAACCTTCGGCTGCTTTTGTTGGGTTACCATTTGCATCAAATGCTGCATTGACTGCAGGGCCTCTTTTAACGATTTGGCTATCTGGTTGAGTATCATTTAAATTCAAAACTTTTAACGCTAAACGGCGTGGTGATGCATACCAAAGTACCTCACCGTGTTCTAAATTAGCATTATCAAGTTGTTCAATAAAATTAGCTGCAAAGTTTTCAGCTAAAGAACGGAGCGATTTTGGTGGTAACTCTTCAGTACCGATTTCCACTAAAAATGTTTTTTGCATAATATATCAACTCCTACTTTGCTGCATTTTGGTTAGAACTTGAATTTTGGCACATTGGAAATCCTAGTGCTTCACGAGATGCGTAATATGCTTCAGCCACCATTTTGGTTAATGTCCTGATTCGTAATATATAACGTTGGCGT
Source organism: Gilliamella sp. W8145 (assembly GCF_016101145.1). Lineage (NCBI taxonomy): Bacteria > Pseudomonadati > Pseudomonadota > Gammaproteobacteria > Orbales > Orbaceae > Gilliamella > Gilliamella sp. W8145. The sequence continues at coordinate 299,041 of NZ_JACFRC010000002.1, read as the reverse complement.
TCAGTTACCGAAATCGCTTTACGAGCATCTAATAAATTAAAACAGTGCGCCGCTTTTAAAATACGTTCGTAAGCTGGTAATGGCAGCGGTTTTTCTAATTCAAGTAATAATTTTGCTTCTTTTTCATGTTGTTCAAAACAATAAAATAAGAAATCAATATTAGCGTATTCGAAATTATAGGTTGATTGTTCGACTTCATTTTGATGAAAAACATCACCATAAGTAGTTTTACCGAATGCTCCATCGCTCCAAACTAAGTCGTAAACACTATCTACACCTTGGATATACATTGCTAGTCGTTCTAATCCATAGGTAATTTCACCGGTGACTGGTTTACATTCAAGCCCACCGACTTGTTGGAAGTAAGTAAATTGAGTTACTTCCATGCCATTTAGCCATACTTCCCAACCTAATCCCCATGCACCTAATGTTGGGTTTTCCCAGTTATCTTCTACAAAACGAATATCGTTGATAGTTGGATCAAGACCAAGTTCCTTTAACGATCCTAGATAGAGTTCTTGAATGTTGTCTGGTGATGGTTTTAAGATAACTTGAAATTGATAATAATGCTGTAACCTATTCGGATTTTCACCATAACGACCATCAGTTGGGCGGCGAGATGGTTGAACATAAGCAGCATTAATTGGTTCCGGACCAAGTGCTCGTAAACACGTCATTGGATGAGAAGTACCGGCACCTACTTCCATATCTAATGGCTGAATCACTGTACAACCTTGATTAGCCCAGTAATCTTGTAACGTAAGTATTAACCCTTGAAAGGTTTTGACATTAAACTTTTGCATGATGTTATCTTTATGGTTGAATTAATTTTTTCTACAAATTAAATAGTGCTACATTTTATACTTTTTATTAGTGCTTGTGAAATGCCTAATTACTTTATATTGATTAAGCTACACAAGATAGTTTTCATTTTGCATCTTTAGCCATTTATCGGTATAGTGAAGTCATCTATATTGCTTGGTAAAAAATCAAAAATAAAAAGGCCATGTCTATTTATCATAAACTGTTGATTATATTTTTTATTGGATTAATAAATACACATTTTGTGTATGCTGATGATAATCAACAATTACAATCGTTACGTCGTTCAATCGAAGAACAAGAGAAACGTTTAGCAGAGCAAAAAAAAGAGCGAACTCAATTAATGAGTGATCTTAAAGAGCAAGAAACAGAAATAGCAAAATTACTAACATCAATTGAGAAAAATAGTCTTACACTTAAAAAGCTAGATAGTGAAATCATTTCTTTAATTAAGCAAATCGATGATTTAAAAATTAAACAACAACAACAACGCAATGAGTTAGCAAAACAGTTAGAAAGTGCATTCAAGCTAGGAAAAAACACCAACTTTAAACTCATTTTTGCTAGCGAACAAAGTGAGCGTAATGAGCGTCTTATTACTTATTTTCGTTATATTAATGAAGCACGACAACAGCAAATAAATATGCTTCGCGAAACACAAGTACAACTTAGTGAAAAGAAAACGGCTTTGAAAAAGACACAGAGCACGCAAAAAACATTGAATACTAAGCAGAAACAAGAACAGTTAGCCCTAGAAAAAAATCACCAAAATCGTAAAAAAACTATCAATCTACTTGAATCCTCAATGCAGAAAAATCAACAAAAATTAGACGAGCTAAAAGATAATGAAGCAAAATTACAGGCTAGAATTGCCCAAGCGGAACGAGAAAGCAGAAAAATAGCCGAAGAAGAGGCTAGGCAAGCAAAAAATATAGAAGAAAAACAACAAAAGAATACCAATTACACACTTAATGCTAATGAGCGGGCATTAATGGCTCGAGTCAGTGGTATTGGTAAACCACAACACCAATTTAATTGGCCAGTAAATGGAAATACTGTTCATCGATTTGGTGAAGCATTACAAGGTGAACTTCGTTGGAAAGGGATGGTCATCGATGCTAGAGATGGTACTCAAGTTAAAGCCATTGCTGATGGACGAGTTATCTTAGCTAGTTGGTTACAAGGTTATGGATTTGTTGTTGCACTTGAACATGGTAAGGGCGATATGAGTTTATATGGTTATAACCAACGAGTTTTAGTTGAAGTAGGTGAAAAAGTTAGGGCTCAACAACCCATTGCTATTGTTGGCTCCAGTGGTGGTCAAAATACCTCTGGCCTTTATTTTGAAATTCGTCGAGATGGTAAAGCATTAGATCCAAGTGGTTGGCTAAAATGATAAAACATCTGTTAAAAATAGGAGTATTATTTTTATTATTTAATGCTAAGAATGTATTAGCAGCAAAATTAGCATTAGTAATAGATGATTTTGGTTATCGCCAGCACAATGAAGAACAGATTATTTCATTCTCCAACAACATCACAATTGCCGTTCTACCTCATTCACCGAATGCTAGACGGATTGCGACCATTGCTCATGAACATGGTAATGATGTTATTATTCACTTACCCATGGCTCCTTTGGGGAAACAACCTCTAGAGAAAGATACTTTATTTCCCTATATGAGTGAGTTAGAAGTAAAAAGAATCGTTGATGATGCAGTCTCGCGTGTACCTTATGCCATTGGTGTGAATAATCATATGGGCAGTTTAATGACTGCAAATTTAAATGGTATGCATAACGTCATGAAGGCGTTAAGTCACTATTCAATGTTTTTTTTAGATAGTAAAACAATAGGTAAGACTCAAGTTAAAAATGCTGCAAGTGAATACAATATAGCGGTTATTGGACGTGATGTATTTTTAGATGATCAACAAAAAGAATATGCTATTGCTCGGCAGTTTGATTTGGCAATAAAAATAGCTCAAAAAAATGGACATGCCATTGCTATTGGTCACCCTCATCCACAAACCGTGAATGTCTTACGTACAAAATTAGCTAATTTACCTGACGATATTGAACTAGTAAAAGTTAGTCAGTTGATCACAACACCACGAACTAAAACTAAACTTAAACCGACAATTAAAGATATATTTGAAAAATATAAAAAACGATTTATAGATATATCAAATCTTAATTCTCTAGAATAACAACAGTTATTGCTTTTCAAGCGTACGATGACGAATTTGAACTTGTTTATTTTGCGCTTTAAAAAACTCGGCTAATTGTTCAGCGATAAATACAGAGCGATGTTGCCCACCAGTACAACCAATGGCAATAGTCAGGTAGCTACGGTTATTTTTTTCTAACATTGGCAACCATTGTTGTAGATAATTGGCGGTTTGATAAATGAAATTCGCTACCTCATCATGTTTTAATAAATAGTTTTTAACTGGTTCATCTAAGCCGGTTAATGGACGTAAATTGATATCCCAATGGGGATTCGGTAAAAATCTAACGTCAAACACAAAATCAGCATCGACGGGTAAACCATGTTTAAATCCAAATGATTCAAAGATCATGGTTAATTCTCGTTCTTTTTTACCTAAAACTCTGGTTCTAAGAATAGTTGATAACTCATGAACAGAAAGGTTGTCGGTATTTATCATCAAACTCGCATGTGATTTTAAAGGCTCTAAATAGGTTTCTTCTCGATCGATGGCTTCTTCTAATGAATATTTTTGATTGGTAAGTGGATGTATTCGTCTGGTTTCGCTATAACGTCGAATCAGTGTATTACGACTACAATCAAAAAAGATTATTTCAGGTGTGACAGAAGAAGGTAAACGTTGGAGAATATCATGATTAAAATCAAAATGATCAGGCAAATTTCGAATATCTAGACTGACCGCAACAGGGGTATTATTATCTTTTAATGATTCAGCCAGTTGGGGCAATAATGCAATAGGAATATTATCAACACAATAAAATCCCATATCTTCTAGTGCACGTAATGCAATTGATTTACCCGAACCTGAACGGCCACTAACTATCAATAATATCACAATATCAACTCCAAAATAATTGGTGTTCTAGTATATACTGTTTAGTTCAAAATGTTCAATTATTGAAAATAAACAGCGATCTGAAAAGCCAGATTATCTGGCTAGTACTCAGTTTTTATTTTGGCAATTAATTGTTTAAGTGCTTGTCCTCGATGAGAAATTTGGCTTTTATGCTCTTTGGTGAGTTCTGCTGCACTACAATTAAGTTCTGGAATAAAAAATAATGGATCATAACCAAATCCACCATTGCCATGTGGTTCATTCAAAATTAATCCGTTCCATTTTCCTAAACAAATAATAGGCGTTGGATCATTTTCGTGTCGCATAAAAGCAAGTGCACAATAAAAGGATGCGGTTCTTTTTTCTTTTGCTACATCTTTTAATGCAAGTAATAATTTCTCATTATTACTTTTATCATTGCCATGTTCTCCAGCATAACGAGCTGAATATATGCCTGGTTGACCATTGAGCGCATCAACAACTAAGCCAGAATCATCAGCAATCGCCGGTAATTGTGTCAGCTTAGCAGTATGTCTAGCTTTTAAGATAGCATTTTCAATAAATGTTAAACCGGTTTCTTCAGCATCAGGAACATTGAATGCACTTTGGGCTACAACATCAAAGCCTGCGTTGGCTAAAAGTTGTTGTAATTCGTTGACTTTTCCTTGATTGTTGGTAGCTAAAACAATTTTTTGCATTTTATGACTCCATAACTAATTTGTGTTATATCGCTATTAGTAAATTGAATATTACTGATAGAAATATTGCTTAAAATTTAAAAATCAGGCTCACAGCAAAATGTCATACTCTCCCCAGTTTTAGGGTGATTTATTGTGAGTAGTTGTGCATGTAACAATAATCGTTTTGACATCGAAAATGCTTCAGGATGAGCATAAAATTTATCCCCTAATATTGGATGTCCGATTGCTTGCATATGAACTCGTAATTGATGGGAGCGTCCTGTGAACGGAAATAGTGCAACTCTAGTGGTATTATCATCATTACGAGCAATAACTTGATAATGGGTTAATGCATATTTGCCATTTTCGTGGTCAACCATTTGCCGTGGGCGATTAGGCCAATCACAAATTAATGGTAATTCGACTTGGCCAATATCATTTTCAAGATGGCCATGAACTACGGCAATATAATTTTTTTTGGGTATTCGTTCGCGGAATTGTTTTTTAATTTCTCTATCAGCCAATTTTGATAAAGCTGCAACCATGATACCACTGGTTGCCATATCGAGACGATGGACTGATTCAACATAACTATATTTTTGTTGTAAACGATGGATAATACTATCTATAAATTGTGGCTTATTGCCTGAAACAGATAATATACCGGGTTGTTTATTAACAACAACAATATGATCATCTTGATATAAAATAGTTAGCCACGGATCAATGGGGGGATGATATTCCAAAAGCATGAATGTGTGATAATTTGTAAAATTAAATTGCCACACATTCTAACAAACTTACCAAAAAGTGCTAGTCGAAAAGTTTATTTACTCCAGATTGACTTTTTATTCGGTGAAAAGAGTTGAGAAAAGAGTATCACCAAACTCACCAAAAGGTAACAAGCAAAAATAATGATCATCCATTGCGACATTTCAATAGTTAAAAAAGACCAAATTTTGTCTGCACATGAGCCATAAGCATTAAACATGCTTGGCAACCATTCATTTAATGCTAACCAAGAAGGAAATTGCACATTAATAGCACAGGTATCACCTAAATTTGGTTCAAACTGTAAATGGGCATGAAACATTGCTAAGTTAAAACCTTTAATGGCACTAAATAACCACACCAAAATACCCGCTAAACGAAAAATTAGTTTGCTAGGCGCAATCAGCCCAATTAAGCTACCAAGCATAATGCCGTAAATTGCACAACGTTGATAAATACATAATGTACAAGGGGCTAGACCTAAGCCATGTTGAAAATAGAGAGCGGTTATTTCAAAAATAAAGGTGGAAAGAAATAATAAAAACCAAGCAACTCTACCGCGAGAGTATTGATTGAGCAGAGATAACATACTGTTTTATTCCTCCGGATTCCGTTATAATCGTGTTAAATTCATTTTATTGAAATTAATCGATATTAATTTTTAGCCAGTAGTAGTGTAGTTTATTTTTTAATAATGTGAAACGACTTTTATTTATAAACGGTGGATTAATCTTTTCTTATGGACTCAAAAGTTCAACAAACAAAACAACAAGTCTCATTTGTCACAATTAGTGAAGAAAATGAGGCTCAACGCATTGATAATTTTCTCATTACATATCTTAAAGGTGTGCCTAAAAGTATGATTTATCGCATACTTAGAAAAGGTGAAGTCCGTGTTAACAAAAAAAGAATAAAACCAGAATACAAGTTAGCTATTGGTGACCAAGTGCGCATCCCTCCTATACGCGTTTCTGAAAAAACGGTGCCTGAGATTTCCACAAAACTAAATAAAGTTGCTGATTTGGAGAAAGCGATCATTTATGAAGATGATGTTATTCTGGCCATTAATAAACCATCCGGAATTGCCGTACATGGTGGTAGTGGTCTAAGTTTTGGTGTTATTGAAGGATTAAGAGCCTTACGACCAGAAGCAAAATTTTTAGAATTAGTGCATCGAATTGACCGCGAAACATCAGGTATTTTATTGATTGCGAAAAAACGTTCTGCGTTAAAGTCACTGCACGAACAATTACGTTTGAAACAGATGCAAAAAAATTATTTAGCTTTAGTGAAAGGTAATTGGCCTTCTGAATGTAAAGTTGTACAAGCACCATTACTAAAAAATGTTCTTAAAAGTGGTGAACGAGTGGTTAAGGTCAATGCCGAAGGTAAACCTTCAGAAACGAGATTTAAAGTAGAAGAACGTTTCGGTTTTGCAACCTTAGTTAAGGCAAGCCCAGTAACTGGTCGTACGCACCAAATTCGTGTGCATACTCAATATGCTAATCATCCAATTGCATTTGATGATCGCTATGGTGATAGTCAATTTGATGCATTATTAACTGATAGTAAACTTAATCGATTATTTTTACATGCCGCTAATGTAAAATTTATTCATCCGAAAACTTTACAAGAGATGCAATTAAATGCTCCGTTGGATGATGTATTGCAAAATTGTTTGACAAAGATTAGAGATGACAAATATCAACAAACAGAATGATTAAAATGAGAAGGTAATTAATAAGCATGAAAGATCTTAATTTATACTTAATTAGACATGGTCAAACAGAATGGAATATTAAAGATCAGATGCAGGGGTCACAAAATTCGCCTCTTACTGAAAATGGCATTTTAGGTGCCAAAATAACCGGAAAGCATCTAAAAAATACGCCATTTATACAAGCCTATTCTAGCCCTCAACAACGAGCAATGGAAACTCGGGACTATATTATTAATGAAAATGATAATGTAATTCCTACTTTTGAACTGGAAGGTTTGCGAGAAATGGATTTTGGGCTTTGGGAGGGGAGACATGTACCTTCACTAAAAAAAGAATTCCCAGAATTTAATACCTATTTAACTGAACCAGAAAAGTTTGATGCATCTATTAATCAAGGTGAAAATTATCTTGATGTCCTTTCTCGTATGAAAAATGCTTTAAATGAAATTGTCAAAAATGCGCCACAAGATAATGGTAATATTTTAGTTGTATCGCATGGTACGGTGTTACGAATATTACTTTGTGTTTTAAATGGTGGTGATTGGCGTCAACATCGTGATGAAAACTATTTTCCTCGAATGTTAAATACCAGTATTAGCGTGGTTAATTATAAACAGAACAATGATCAACAAGATGGCGAATTTTCAGTTAAATTTTATAATAATGTTGATCATTTAGACGATTAATTACTATTGTTCTTTGACATTTTCAGGCTAATGCTATTAGTAGCATTAGCCTGAAATGTGAGTTTATCTTCTACTATAAACAGCATAACGTTTTTGCAATTGTTTTAATTTATTAATTCTGGCATCAATTTTTGCAATTAAGGTTTGATTACCTTTTGCTTGAGTTTTAGCATTAGTTAATAATCGAATCGCGTCAGTAAAATTTCCTTCTAGAGCGATTGACTCAGCCCGTGCACTCATCTCTTGAGCTCTTGACTTGAGTCCACCATAAGCGGTTATTAGCAAATCCCAACCGTTAGTATCATCATTATGATCAAAAGTATAACGATGTAATAAACTTACTGCTTGTTGGTAATTGCGTGCTTTTACATAGGCATTAGCTAAATTTAATTGCAATGCGGAACTATCAGGTGATCTTTTTAATGCTGATTGAAGACGACTAATAGCAGTACTACTATTATTAAGTGCTAAATCAATATCCGTCATTAGATCAATATACCAAATATTATTGGGCTCATTATCCAGTAATGGTTGTAATTGCTGTTTGGCTTTTTGGTAATTATTATTATTGTAATCAACTAAAGCATTAGCATAAATTACCGCCATTCTACTTTGTTCATTATTCAGTTTACGATAATCTTCAATCAATAATCTTGCATTAGTTTTGTTACTCATCAATATTGCTATTCTAGCTTTGGCTAGATAATAATTTAAAGATGGCGTAACATTCTTTTTTGAGTATTGTAATGAACGATTACGAATATCGGATAAACGGCTATTAGGTAAAGGGTGAGTCATTAAGATTTCAGGTGGCTTACTGCTAAAGCGACTTTGATCGGCAAGTTTTTGTAGAAACTCAGAAGAAGCATAAGGATCAAATCCAGCTTTAGTTAATGTTCTAAGCCCAACTCTATCCGCTTCTTGTTCATTTGATTGGGTAAAACTAATCATACTTTGTGTTGAACTAGCCATAGTAGTTGTCATTGCCGCCATACCCGCTTCTGGATTGGCTAAAGTTAGTAATAACGAGCCAAGTGTTGCCCCCCAAACGTATGGACTATTACTATTTTGAGCCTCCATTGCTCGAGCCAAATGGCGTTGTGTCACGTGCCCGATTTCATGAGCCATTACCGATGCTAATTGACTTTCATTATCGGTATCTAATATTAATCTTGAATGAACGACGACATTGCCACCAAAAAAAGCAAAGGCATTAAGTACATTACTTCTCATAACATAAAAGTGAAAAGGCGTCTGTACTGATTCAGATTTGGAAACTAATTTTTTTCCTAAATCATTGATGTATTGATTTAAAACCGGATCATTAATAATCGGAGCACTACCACGTAACAAGCGCATATAATAATCGCCCATCTCTTTTTCTTGCCCGATGCTTAATGTAGCTGCAGCTGCGGTGCCCATATCGGGTAGCTTAATGTTATCTGCATAAACGATCGATGCATTTTGCAATAATAACGACGTAGATACTATTAATGCGATTGCTTTTTTTAACATACTTTTAACTCATAAAAAAGATTGATAATTAAGTATTCTAGCTTAAAAAAAAGACAATATCACTTTGAATATTTTATCAATTTGAGCTATTACTTCTATATTATTTTATTTACTCGATTTAATAATCTTAAATAATGAATGTTATTCAAATACTGCGTGGCGAATTTGTTCTACATCAACATTTTCAATATAGTTTTTGATATTGGGATAAATATTATAATGATGTCCAAACTCAGGTTGCATTAATTCATCAATAACTTGATGTTTACTCCAGTTTTGAAAAATTAAGCGATACATAGCAACAACTACGCCTGTGCGGTCACTGCCATGCCAACAATGAATCAATATCGGTTTAGGTGAATTTTTGATTGTTTTAAGGATTTGAATTATTTTTTTATCAGAAATATTTCCTGCTCGCATATTGATCCAAACCTCAGTGATGCCTGTATTGACAACTTTATCTCGATCACTATGCCATAATCGCAGATTAATTATGGTTTTAATGCCGAGTTTATCAAGCTGTTTTATCTGTTTTAACGAGGGTTGTTCAGAACGATATATATCGTTAGATACTTGATAAAAGTTATTTGGAATGAGGTTGGAATTAATATTTGACTGGCAACTGCTAATAAAAAAAATCAAGCAACACAACAATATAATGTTCACTCTTTTGGCGATTTGCAAACCAAAGTGAGCTATTACTTGTTGTGTTCTATTTATCATTACTACAATTGTCTATTGTTATGTTTATTGTTGACGGCTTTTAATAAATTCAAGGATTTGATCTACTTTTACCAATTCTTTATCCCCACCAGCACGATGTTTATATTCTACATCACCATTATCAAGGTTACGATCACCAATAACAATAGTGTGTGGAATACCAATTAATTCAGCATCAGCAAACATTACACCAGGGCGTTCTTTACGGTCGTCAAATAGTACTTCAATACCGGCAGATTGTAGATCGGCATAGAGTTTTTCTGCAGTCGCCTGTACTCTTTCTGATTTGTGCATATTCATTGGAATAATAACAACGCTAAATGGTGCTATGGCTTCTGGCCAAATAATTCCACGTTCGTCATGGCATTGTTCGATTGCAGCGGCAACTATTCGGCTAACGCCGATACCATAACAACCCATGATCATCACATGATTTTGTCCATCTTCACCTTGCACTGTTGCTTTCATTGCTTCTGAATATTTAGTACCAAGTTGGAAAATATGTCCAACTTCAATACCACGTTTAATTTGCAATGTACCTTTGCCGTCAGGGCTAACATCGCCTTCAACTACATTACGGATATCTTCGATGCGAGGTAAAGCAACATCGCGTTCCCAATTGATATTGAAATAATGTTTATGATCAATATTGGCACCAGCACCAAAATCACTCATTACAGCAACATCACGGTCAATAATCATTGGCATATTTAGGTTTATTGGTCCTAGCGAGCCCGGTCCTGCATTGACTAACGCGCGAATTTCATCTTCGGTTGCAAATTCAAGTGGAGACGCCACAATATCGATTTTTTCTGCTTTGATTTCGTTTAAGGTATGATCACCTCGAACTAATAAAGCTACTAGTTGGTGACCACTCTCTTTAGTGGCTTTAACCATTAATGTTTTAACGGTTTTTTCAATTGGTAAATTGAATTGTGCTACTAATTCATCAATCGTTTTGGCATCTGGAGTATCAACTAATTGCATCTCCTTGGTTGGAGATTGGCGAGTTTGAGTTGGAGCTTGTGCTTGTGCCATTTCGATATTTGCCGCATAGTCAGACTCAGTTGAAAAAACAATATCATCTTCGCCACTATCCGCTAATACTTGGAATTCATGTGACCAGTTACCACCAATTGAGCCAGTATCAGCTCGTACTGCTCTAAAATTTAAGCCTGCACGAGTAAATACTGCACTGTAAGCTTTATACATATCATCATAAGTTTCTTGTAATGATTCTTGCGATGTGTGGAATGAGTATGCATCTTTCATAATAAATTCACGCGAACGCATAACACCAAAACGAGGGCGTACTTCATCGCGGAATTTGGTTTGAATTTGATATACATTAAGTGGTAATTGCTTATAAGAGCTCACTTCATTACGAAGTAAGTCAGTGATCACTTCTTCATGAGTTGGGCCTAAGACGAAATCACGATCACCACGATCTTTAATGCGTAATAATTCGGGACCATATTGTTCCCAACGACCACTTTCTTGCCATATATCGGCAGGTTGTACCACAGGCATTAATACTTCAATTGCACCTGCTTTATTCATCTCTTCACGAACAATATTTTCGACTTTTTTTAGTACACGATAACCTGTGGGTAGCCATGTATATAATCCGGCAGCAACTTTACGGATCATGCCGGCACGTAACATTAATTGATGACTAATTACTTCAGCATCTGCTGGCGTTTCTTTTAATGTAGATAGAAGATATTTACTGGTTCGCATACATTTATCCCGAAAAATAATTTATATATAAATATAATAAAAATGTTAGCTAGTTTAGCAGTACCAAGCGCAACACAAAAGTAATTTTATTAATAATTATGGTTATAGATGTTTATTAATGATAAATTATCGTTTATTGAGAATAAGTTACTAATCAATATGGACAAATGGAAATTGAACATACATAAATTAATAGAGCGTTTATTCTTTCTCTTTTTAATAGGTCTTATTTTATATTGGCCGATTAAATTTGCTAAATATCATTTGTTTGATTTAAGTTATCAAGAGGTATTAGAGTTTTCTTGGCGAACTGATGGTTGTCAATTGTCATATCCAGAGGTATGCCCATGCCCTAGTTTTATTGAGCCAGATGATCATTTCACAATTACTGATGATGGCGATTTATATTTTGAAAATAAACTTTATGGTAAATTGATATTAAAAGACAAACCTAGTTTTTTTCATGACCCCTCTGAAATATTGTCTGGTGGCTTCATGGAAATTATACGGTCAGATTCAGGTGTTATTTGCTACTATGATTCGATATAAAAATTTTGAGAATTTTTTAGCTAAAATTAGCTGTCAAAAACCCCGTTCCTCAAAAATTTTTTATGCTAATAATTTAATCTTAATTAATGGCTTGATTCGACAATTGTTATCACCATAATATAGCACTAAATATAAGTCATTTTTAACTATAATTACGAGCAAGTCATTGATTACAAAAAGGGATAAAATGGGTTCGGTTTTTGATATATTCAAAATTGGTATAGGTCCTTCTAGTTCACATACCGTTGGTCCAATGAGAGCAGGTAAGGCATTTATTGATCTACTTATTAATAATGAGCAAATGCCTTTAGTGACTAAAATTGTTGCTGATATTTATGGTTCTTTGTCACTGACAGGTAAAGGTCACCATACTGATGTGGCAATTATTCTAGGATTATCAGGTGAAAAACCTGATACTGTTAATATTGATCAGATCCCCCACATTATTCAAACCATGAATCAATGCTGTCGGCTACCAATATATAATGGTCAATACCAACTCGATTTTTCCAGTCAAAGCATTATATTTCATTCTACTTTTCTACCATTACACGAAAATGGAATGACGTTAAGTGCTTATCATCATGACAAACTAATTGTGCAAAAGACTTATTATTCAGTGGGTGGTGGTAAAATTGTTGAAGAGGAATTGTTCGGTCTACAAGATCAGAATGCAATAGATGTACCTTATCCTTTTGCAACCGCCGCACAATTATTGCAGCATTGTGATGACAACTCATTGTCGGTATCTAGTATTGTTTTAAAAAATGAGTTACAACATCATACTCATGAGGAAATCATAAATTATTTTTCTTTAGTTGGACAAACAATGCTTGATTGTATTAAGCGAGGCATGAATACCGAAGGATTATTACCTGGTGCTCTTAAGGTTTCTCGTCGAGCAAATGCGTTGTATCGTCAATTATTAACAAGTAAAAGTAATAATGATCCAATGATTATTATCGATTGGGTAAATATGTTTGCACTGGCTGTTAGTGAAGAGAATGCTGCTGGTGGTCGGGTAGTGACAGCACCAACTAATGGAGCTTGCGGTATTATTCCTGCTGTACTGGCATATTACGATAAGTTTATTGATCCTGTCTCACCAGATATTTTTATTCGTTACTTTTTAACCTGTGGAGCTATTGGATTACTCTATCAAAAAAATGCCTCCATTTCTGGTGCTGAAGTAGGCTGTCAAGGTGAGGTTGGCGTGGCTTGTTCTATGGCGGCGGCAGGATTAGCTGAATTGTTAGGGGGTAATCCTCAACAGGTGTGTATGGCTGCCGAAATTGGTATGGAGCATAACTTAGGTTTGACTTGTGATCCGGTTGATGGTCAAGTACAAGTTCCTTGTATTGAACGTAATGCGATTGCAGCAGTGAAAGCCATTAATGCCACTCGGATGGCATTAAGACGTACTACCGCGGCGATTGTTTCGCTTGATAAGGTGATTGAAACTATGTACGAAACAGGCAAGGACATGAATGCTAAATATCGAGAGACTTCTCGTGGTGGGCTAGCTATTACGGTTCATTGTAGTTAATAGTGAATCGTATGAGATCTGATGATTTATCATCAGTAATATTATGATTAAATTATAGCGGCGATTTCATTTAGGAAATATTTTTACAGGGTACTAAAATTGTCCATATTTTTATAGCTAAACGGATAGTACTTCGTTTAGACTATCAATTATATCACTAGCTAATAAACTGTATTTATTTAATTTTTTAGAAGCAACATCGCCAGCTAAACCATGTAAGTAAACACTTACTGGAGCAGCTTTGGTTGGCGGTAGATGTTGCGCTATAAGTCCAGCCATTATTCCTGTTAAAACATCACCAGCACCGCCGGTAGCCATACCACAATTACCAGATTGGTTAATATAAGTGGTTTGTCCAGGTATTGTGACGATGGTTTTTGCATCTTTTAATACGCAGATTACGTTATAGTCTTGCGCAAATTTTTTAGCCGTGTCGACTAAATTATTTTTAATAGCTTCAATTGGTAGTTTAACTAGCCTTGCCATTTCTCCCAAATGAGGGGTAACAATAATAGTTGACTGTGCTTGTTTCAATAATCTTAAATTAGGTACTAACGTATTAAGCCCATCAGCATCGATGATTACTGGAATCCTTGCATGCTGTAATACATACGATAAGATTTTATGAGTATCATCGGATACCCCCATGCCAGGTCCAATAACAATGACTGAAGCCCGATTTATTAGTTCATCAAGTTTTTTTATATCAATTTTATTGGTAATAAATGGGGTTAATAGAACTTCGGGAATTTGGGTTAATAAAATATCACGATTGCACATGGGGGTGTAAATATGTACTAATCCAGCTCCAGTTTTATATGCTGCTTTAGCTGAAAAGTACGCAGCTCCAGACATATTTTCGGAACCAGCGATAACTAATACTTTGCCATAACTACCTTTATGACTATTGTTTGATCTTTGCGGCAATAATTTACTCAACTCATTAGATTGATAAGTATAATGACTGGCTGGAGTATCTGCATAGATGCCGATATCGGCAATAGTGATTTCACCTGCTAATTCAGCTCCCGGATGAAGCGATAAACCAATTTTTGCGTAGGCAAAAGTGACAGTTTGTTTAGCCTTGACCGCAACACCAAGGATTTTTCCTGTATTGCTGCAAAGTCCCGAAGGAATATCAATAGCAAGAACATCGGCACAGCACTGATTTATCTGCTCAATGGCATGAACAAAATCGCCGCTCACTATACGATTAAGCCCTATACCAAAAATAGCATCAACGATAGTGGTATATTCGGTAAAGCATTTTGGGAGTGAAGTGATAAAGTTGATATTATAATGCTGTGCTATTTTAATTTGTTGTAGTGTTTCCTTTGATGCATGTTCTACTTGACCAATTAAATACACATCAACATCAATATGTTGTAATTTGAGTAAGCGAGCTACAGCAATACCATCACCGCCATTATTGCCATATCCACATACTACCGCAATTTTGTTTAAATTATAGTTGTTTTCATTAAGTTGATTTACAACGGCTAATGCTGCTCGTTCCATTAATACTAGTGAAGGTAAGCCAATTTTATTTGCGGTATAAGCATCATAATGCTTCATTTCAGATGAGGTGACTAAGTATTGCATGAGATTACCTCTCTCTGTATATGATATGCCACATTGCGTGGCAAAATCATATTGGTAGATTAATCAATTATTAGATTAAGGGTTGCTCATCTAATTGATCTTTTAATTGTTGTTTTTTTAAGTTTTCTAAAATTTTATTATGAATACCATTAAAACCACCATTACTCATAATCAAGATTGCATCAGTTGGTTTAGCTGATTTAGTAATCATCTCAACTAATAAATCAATATCGCCAGACCAATAAGCCGGTTGAATACAAGCATCGACCACATCAGCAACTAACCAAGGTAGTTGTTCTGGTTGAAACATATATATTTCATCTGCACGACCTAATGATGGCGCCAGTTCATCTTTGGATATGCCTAGTTTCATGGTATTCGAACGAGGCTCTAATACTGCCAATATTCGTCGATTTGCACCAATTTTGCTGCGTAATGCTTCTAAAGTCGCTAATATTGCAGTTGGGTGATGGGCAAAATCATCATAAATCTCGATATCATTAACTTCGCCGTATAACTCTAAACGTCTTTTGGCATTCAAAAACGATCCCAGTGCTAAACAAGCATCAGCTGGTTTAATACCTACATTATGTGCCGCGGCAATAGCCATTAAGGCATTATGCATATTGTGTTCACCAACAAGAGAATAGTTAACTTTACCAACCTGTTCATTGTTAAAGTAAACAGCAAACTGGCTAGCATCATTAGCGATTTTTTTCGCCATCCAACCATTTTCTGATTCGGTGAATGATTGTTCACTCCAACAACCTTTTGCTAAAACTTGTTTTAAATTGACATCTTCTTGCGGTGAAATTATCAACCCTTTACTTGGCACTAAACGAACTAAGTGGTGGAATTGTTTTTGAATTGAACTAAGGTCATCAAAAATATCTGCATGATCAAATTCCAAATTATTCATAATTAATGTTTTTGGGCAATAATGCATAAATTTAGAACGCTTATCAAAAAACGAACAATCATATTCATCGGCTTCAATAACGAAAAAGTTACCTTCACCTAGTCTTGCTGATACTTCAAAATTACCAGGTACGCCACCAATGACAAAACCTTGGTTATAACCTTGTTTTTCTAAAATCCAGTTAACCATACCAGCAGTGGTTGTTTTACCATGCGTTCCAGCAACCGCAATCACCCAGCGTTCGCGTAAAACGTTGTCATGTAGCCATTGAGGTGCAGAAACATAAGGAATATTTTTGTCTAAAATATATTCAACACAAGGATTTCCTCTTGATAACGCATTACCAATAATCACCAGATCAGGAGTAGGGTTTAATTGTGAAGGGTCATCTCCTTCAATAATATCAATATGTTCTTTTTGTAGCAGCGTACTCATTGGTGGGTAAACATTTTTGTCTGACCCCGTGACTTTATGACCCAATGAGCGAGCGATTAATGCAATGCCTCCCATGAATGTGCCACAAATCCCAAGAATATGAATATGCATTTTTTGGTCCTTAATGTTGTATAAAATATTGTACTGATGATAAAACTTATCTGTTGCCAGTATTTTTAGTTATAACTGATTTGATTTTTGTAGAAAATTATAATTATAGTCGATTTTAATCGCTTATGCGATAGGCCAAATATGTCTAATCATCAATTTTGCCGTCTGATTTCCTCGAAAGTCATCAACATCTAATTGATAGACAATTTTTACATTTTTTATTGTATTATCTGGCCATTGCGTTAAATTTACATTGAAACATACGCCTTCAATAATTGGGCCACCGTTTTTCGGTTCTAATACTAATCTAAGATGTTTTTCAGCAAACAAACGTTGTTGATGGACAATAAAATCGCCATCGAATGTCGGTTCTGTAAATCCTTCACCCCATGGACCCGATTCTTTTAATTGTTTAGCCATCGCATAATTAAAATCTTGGCTGTCTATCTCACCATCGGTTTCGATTATTTGCTCAAGTGTATTGGCATTTAAACGTTTATCTATTAGTGTTTCAAAATGTTTTCGAAATCGTTCTAAATCATTTTCGCGAATGCTTAATCCAACCGCCATTGCATGTCCACCAAAACTCACCAGAAGATCGGGATGGTTTTGATCCAGCTCATCAAGTAAATCTCGTAAGTGAATACCGGCTATTGATCGTCCTGAGCCTTTTAGTATCCCTTCTTCAGTAGATGCAAAGCAAATAACTGGCCGATAATGTTTATCTTTTAAACGAGCTGATAAGATGCCAATAATACCTTGGTGCCATTCAGGATGATAGACAACTAATAAGTTTGGGAAAGAAGATTGTTGTTGCTCTAACTCTTGGATATAGGATAATGCTTCTTTATACATCGTTTGTTCAATTAACTTACGATCATTATTTAGCATATCTAAATCACTAGCTTGTTTGAGAGCACTATCGTAGTCGTCACATAACAATAATTCAACGCTAAGAGACATGTTATCCATTCGCCCTGCTGCATTAAGCCGTGGGGCAATATAATAAGCTAGATCGGTTGAGGTAAAGGATACCGGATCTTTCCGAGCAATATGTAATAGAGCTTTTATTCCCGCACAACAATAACCAGATCGGATTCGATTAATACCTTGGTGAACCAATATTCGGTTATTGTGATCGAGTCTTACCACATCAGCAATCGTACCTAACGCGACTAAATCTAATAAACTAGCGAGGTTGTATTCTTCTAAATTATGTGTTCTGAACCAGTTTTCTTGGCGTAATTTTGCTCGTAAAGCTGACATAAAATAAAATGCAACACCGACACCAGCTAAGTGCTTAGATGGAAAAGAGCAGTTTGGTAAATTAGGATTAATGATTGCATCAGCTGCTGGTAATTGCTCAGGACATAAGTGATGGTCAGTAATGATTACAGTTAAGTTTGATTGTTTTGCAAATTCAACCGCTTCAATAGCGGAAACACCATTATCAACAGTAATAATTAGATCGGCTTTTTTTAACAGTGCTCTTTTTATAACACTTATACTTAAACCATATCCATCATCAAATCGATTAGGAATGATATAATCGACATGTTGGCATCCCATCTTTTTTAACGCTTTTACCGTTAGTGCAGTACTGGTTGCACCATCAGTATCAAAATCACCGACAATCATAATCCGCTTGTTATTCTGCATAGCTGAATAAACAATTTCGACAGCGGTTTGGGTACCATCTAAGTTGTCATAATTACATAAGTTACGCGTTGTATAATCTAACTCTTGCATAGATGTTATTCCACGTAATGCATAGACTCGTTGCAATAAGAGTGGGATATCCGGTGACAATTCAGGTAACGCTTCAGGTAATTGGCGGTGTGTTAATTTATTTTTCATATTTTAAATGTTAGCGCACGTGCGCTAACATACTTTTCTTATTTTATATTTAAATTTTAATTGCTATAAATTATAACTTATTAATTTTTTGCTTTCTTTTTTAAAATTTCGATTAATTTATCAGCAGGGACATAGCCTGAAACTAATTGTCCATCAGGTAGTACTAATGCAGGAGTACCACTGATACCTAATTTTTTACCAACGTTAAATTGTTGTGTTACATAAGGTACCATGCTATTTGCTGGAGAAATTGAATTACCCTTATAGGCATTATCAAAAGCAGCTTTACGATCGGCAACACTCCAAATAGATTGCATATTTTTACCTACATCACTATTAGCACCGGCTCGAGGAAATGCAAAATAGTGCACAGAGATACCCGCATCTAAGTATTGATTTATATTTTCATGAAGTAATTTACAATAGTGACAAGTGTAATCGGTGAAAACCGAAATAATATATTTTTCTTTTTGTGCTTTATAAACAATGGCATCTTTTTCAATTGATTTCATTAATTTTAAGTTATTACTGTTAGCAATATTTACTGGTTCACCACCTTCAAGACTATAGATTGGTCCTTGAGTTAAAAATTTACCATCATCTGTTACATAGAAAATACCCTCAGGAGTTATAACACTTTTTAAACCTTGTACTGGGTTATTTTCGATAGTAATTTCTTTATTAGAAAAACCTAATTTTTCCATCGATTTGGTTATATCGGCGTTATTGGCTAATACTGAAGTTGAGATTAATGCTAAACCTAAACTTATGACTAATTTTTTCATTCAGTTATCCTTAGTTATCTAAACTGTTATGCACGAGGATGATGTTTGCTGTGCAATTGTTTTAATCTTTCTGTTGCAACATGTGTATAAATTTGTGTAGTTGATAAACTACTGTGCCCTAGTAACATTTGTACTACTCGTAAATCGGCGCCATGATTAAGCAGATGCGTTGCAAAGGCGTGCCTAAGTACATGAGGTGAAAGGGCTTCGATATTAATGCCGGTTAGTATGGCATAATATTTGATTCTATGCCAGAATGTCTGTCGTGTCATTTTCTTGCCTAAACGACTTGGAAAAAGCACATCAACTGGGCCATTTTTTAGTAGATCATTGCGCGCATATTTGAAATAGTATTCAAGCCAATAGATTGCTTCTTCACCTAAAGGAACTAAACGTTCTTTATTGCCTTTGCCTACAACTCGTACTACTCCTTGCCTTAGGCTGACGTCACTAATTTCTAAGTTAACTAATTCTGAAACTCGTAATCCTGTAGCATAAAGCACTTCTAACATAGCTTTATCTCTCAGCTCAATTGGATCATCAATACTTGGTGATTCTAGTAGGGCATCAACCTGTAATTCAGTTAAGTCTTTAGGTAACTTTTTGGGTAATTTAGGTGATGACAATATAGCTGATGGATCATCGGTACGATAGTTTTCTTGATATAGATATTGGAAGAAACGTTTAGTCGCACTCAATAAACGTGCCGAACTACTCGCTTTATAACCATCTTTAACTCGTTGTAGTAAAAATTCTTGTAAGTTAATGGATTGTGCTGTGAGAAAATTAACTTGTTGTAATTGTAGTGATTGGCTTAGTGCAAGAAGATCAAGTTTGTAAGATTCAATCGTGTTTTCAGCAAGATTTCGTTCTAACCAAATTGAGTCTAGAAATTGTTCAATTAATATTTTATTTTGTGATGATATATCTTTATCAGACATTAAAAGCCAACTCATTTTTAATAGTTGTTAACATTATATACTAACTGTCAATAACTTGAAGTTGTCACATTATTATTGTGTTTGGAATGCATAAAAACGAAACGTTTAATTAATGAAAAAATTAACTTTAGTTGATATTGAAATAATATTTTGTATCTTTTCTATCGCCTACTATATACTGAATTATCTGTTATTTTTTATAATAAGTTATGTTAAAACGAAATATTAATCTTTTTATTGCGTTATATGCTTTTTTTATTATTGGTCTTGAAACTTATATTTATTGGCATACAAAGCTGAGACCGTGGCAACCAAGTACTCCAACTGGGCGAATAATATTTTACTACAGTTTTTTTACAGTACTTTCTAATCTAATGTTGGCATTTAGTTGCCTATGCTTAACTTTCAATCCTAACTGTAATCGATATAGTTTCAAGGTGATACGCTTGAATGGTTTAGTCGGGGTGATTATAACCGCGATAGTTTATAACTTAATTTTAAGGGGAATACATAAACCACCTAATACGTTATTACAATTTGCCAATGAAAGTTTACATGTGATTCTACCGATTATTGGCGTATTAAGTTGGTTAGTTTGGGGACCATTTCGACGTATTCAATTTAATGTCATTGTTGGCTCGTTTTTGTCGATGTTAATTTATGGTATTTATATTTTTATACGAGGTTATCTTACTAATCAATATCCATATCCTTTTATTAATGTGGTTAGGGTTGGATATATTAAAGCGCTATATGCTGCAGGATCGGTTTTTGTGCTGTTTTTAGGGCTGGCTCTTTTGTTATGGGCCATTGATTGTTTTAGGAGAAGAATATGAAATTGTATATTTATGAACATTGTCCTTTTTGTGTACGGGCAAGAATGATTTTTGGTTTAAAAAATATTTCAGTTGAACAGCATGTCTTTCTCAGTGATGACGTTAAATCACCAACAAGTATGATTGGTGAAAAAATGGTGCCGATCTTACAAAAGGAAGATGGCAGCTATATGCCAGAAAGTCTTGATATTGTTGCTTATGTTGATAGTAATTACGGTGAAAGCCCTGTCTTAATTGGAGCTAAAAATCCAGAAATAGAAGCATTAATTAAACAATTTCAACAATATGATTATAAGTTAGAGTGTCCTCGATATGTAAAATTAGGCTTGGCTGAATTTGCCACTCAAGCTGCTATTGATAATTTTATTACTAATAAGAGTAAAAAATTGGGTTCGTTTGCTGATTGTCTTGCAGAAACTGAAACATTAATTGCTAAGATATCCGATTTATTAAATCAGCTTGAACCATTAATTGTGACGTCGAATGCATGTAATGGCACATTATCTTGGGATGATATATGTTTATTCCCGATATTACGTAATCTAACCTGTGTTAAGGGTCTTATTTTTCCTACTAAAATTAAAGCCTATTTAGAGTCAATGTCTGAGCTAAGTAAGGTAAATCTGTTTTTTGATCAGGCGGTTTAATAAAAAGTAGAATTCAATTGCATGTGGGGCTGATGATTAGTTGATATGCAAATTGTTCATTAATAAGAAGAGTACAAGAAAAATAGGATAAAACTTGTACTCTTATCTGTTATTAAAGTTATTTATATAAATCTCTACAAAAACGATTAATTACTTAATTTAAGATCAATAATTTCAAGCTTGTCTTTTCCACCATATACATCGTACCAAGGGGTTGCATATTGTTTTAAAATCTTATTAAGTTGTTCAACATTTTCACGTCCGATGGTATCAAGCCAACGTTTTAAACCGTCTTTACCATTTTTTGCATATGCCTCAATCCCTTCAAACCAAGTAGCTCGACCACCTAGAATACCGCTATATTTGGCACCATGCTCACCGGCAAAAATGAGTTCTTCATGGAAAGTTTTGGTTGGTACGCCTGCACTTAAATAGATGAAAGGACGAGTGGCAACATCACTTGCTTGTTTGAAATAATCGGCTGCTTCTTGTTGTGAATAAACTACTGGATTACTATCGTTAAATCCTGCAACGTTTTTGAATAATACTGGCACTTCAACTTTAAGTATATCAATGTAATAGTGATCTTTAGTAAATTCTTCAATTGTCTTGATAACTTTTTGTGGTTTTATTTTTGCGAATTCAGGGCTTTTATCATCAGTTACCACGTTATCATAAACAATAGGTTCAACAAATACCGGAATATCGGCCGCCCTCGCTTCATTGCCTAAACGTTCTAAAAAGGCGTGTTTTTTATCTAAAATATCTTGCGGATCGTCAGGATTATAATAGACCAGTACTTTCGCTGCATCAGCACCTTTTTGAATTAGGCGTTGAAGTGAATCTTCCGGTAAAATATCTGGTAAACGTCCTGGTGTATTGGCATCGTATCCAGTTTTTTCATAAGACATAATTAAACCAGCATTTTTATTTTTTGCTGCCATGCCTTTAAAACCGAGTTCTTCATCCAGTAAAATGGCACTAACATATTTGGTTAATTCCTGAGAAACAAGCTCTTTAAATTCATACACCATATCAATATTATAACGTTCTTGACCTACAGCATTTTGCATCATTTTTACCATTGAACCACGTTGATCGATTGCTAATGCTGCAATTACGCCATCTTGGTTAGATAATTGTTGCATACGGTTGAATTTTCCACGAGAAATGCGTTTTGTTGCCATTTTAAAACTCTCCATTTAATAAGATTTTTTCATTGTAGGTTTTTATTTGGCCAATTATTAATCATTTAGTGCTAGTTTTAATTTTGTGTGAACTTTTTGATATTTTC
This sequence comes from Gilliamella sp. W8145, assembly GCF_016101145.1. NCBI lineage: Bacteria > Pseudomonadati > Pseudomonadota > Gammaproteobacteria > Orbales > Orbaceae > Gilliamella > Gilliamella sp. W8145. The sequence continues at coordinate 275,799 of NZ_JACFRC010000002.1, read as the reverse complement.
TTTTAAATGGCAATTTGTTACGGTATATTGGTACAGATTAATAGACTGTGTGTAAAAAAATATTTACAGGGATGATTATGCCAGATTCAGCAATAGTTACAAATATGCGAACATTAAATAATCAAGATTATAAAACGTTAGCCCTATCAGCATTAGGTGGTGCATTAGAATTTTATGATTTTATTATATTTGTCTTTTTTTCAATTACGATAAGCCATCTATTTTTTCCGGGTGATATGCCTGCATGGTTAAGTCAAGTTCAAACTTTTGGCATATTTGCTGCTGGTTATTTGATTCGTCCTTTTGGTGGTATTGTGATGGCTCACTTTGGTGATATGTTTGGTCGCAAAAGAATGTTTACACTTAGTATTCTATTAATGGCGTTACCAACATTATTTATTGGTTGTTTGCCTACTTATGCCAATATCGGTATTTTTGCACCATTATTACTCTTAATGATGCGATTATGCCAGGGGCTCGCAGTAGGTGGTGAAGTGCCTGGGGCGTGGACATTTGTTGCTGAACATGTACCTAAAAACAAAATTGGCCTAGCCTGTGGTATTTTAACTAGTGGTTTAAGTTTAGGTATTTTGCTGGGTTCATTAGTATCAACCATAATGAGTAAAAGTGTATCAATAGAACAAATGAATGATTGGGGCTGGCGAATTCCATTCATTATTGGTGGTATCTTTGGTTTAATTGCCATGTATCTTCGCCGTTGGTTAAAAGAGACACCTATTTTTCTAGAAATTCAAAAACGTAAGAATGAAGAATTATCTAAAAAATTACCTGTGATAACCGTTTTAACTCAGTATTTACCACAAACTATTTTATCAATGTTACTAACTTGGGTGTTATCTGCCGGTATTATGGTGATAATGTTAATGACTCCAATTTTATTACAAAAGCAATTTGGTTTTTCGGCAATTGACGCTTTACAAGGTAATATATTAGCTATCATTGGACTTATCATTAGTTGTACGTTTTATGGCATGATGATGGATAAATTTGCAATGGGCAAAGTGCTGGTTATTGGTTGTAGTATTGCTGCTATCATGATTGCTATATTTTATTTATCATTAGAAAACGCAAATCTTCTCTTTATTACTTATTTCTTAGCCGGTTTTAGTGTCGGAATTGTTGGCTCTTTTGCTTATTTTATGGTTAAGGTATTCCCAACTCAGGTTCGCTATAGTGGTGTATCTTTTTCATTTAATATGGCTTACGCTATTGCTGGTGGTTTAACCCCATTACTGATCTCATTTTTTAGTGATTTTGTTAGTAAAATGGCACCGGCCATTTATGTGGTTGGATTATTTGTATTAGGCGCATTAATCGGACTGTTCTTATTAGTTAATAACAATAGCCAAAAATATGTGGCAAAAGATATTGCTTAACTTCTGATAGGTAAAGAAAAATTTTGAGGAACAGTTTTTTTATGTTCCTCAAAAATCATATTTAGACCATTTCACTGATTCTTACCAAGCTCAACTGTTCGTATTACACCAGCTTTAACACTGCGCTGTAATCCTGCTGCGAAGTCACTGTTATTAAGTTCATACAAACTGTGTATACCCACCCCAGCAGGTGAATTATTTATATCGAGTAATTGTCTTGGATGTTTTTGACTCAATTGCAGCATTGAGGCTGCACCGTGCAAATTTTCAAGAGCAATTCGTTTGGCCATGTCTCGGGGTAAGCCCACTAAAACACCTGCATCAACAAGAGATTCGTAAAAATAATATATATAATTAGGTCCTGCAACCGCATAACCAGTAAAAATATCTAGTAGTGATTCATCAATATATTCTAGTTTCCCAAAGCTATTGAAAAATTGAGTAACAGATTTCTGTTTTGCAACTGCCTGCTCATTAACATCGGTAGCAATACCGGAATAACCAAAACCGGTATCGGTGAGTGTGTTGGGAATCGTTCTAATAACAGGGATATCGACTTTTAATGATGCTTTTATTTGCGCAATTGTGACTCCAGCAATAATTGAAATGATAATGGTATTTCTGTTATTAGTACCAAATTGTTGAACAATGTCACTCCACGAATCTTGAGGTCGCACCCCTAACACAATAATATCTGTATTGACTATTTTGCTAGTAGGTGTAACTCCATAAGTTAATTGTAAATAGTCTAAACGAGATTTAACAATATCGTTCACTAAGATATTTTCTGGCTCATACGCTTTATTTTTTATTAATGCTCTAATAATCGCTTCCGACATATGGCCACTGCCTATAAATAAAATTTTACTCATATTTATCGGTTCCTGTTTATAATTGGCTAAAAATCATAACAACACCATATGTTTCACTAGCTGGTACGACAATAGTGTTATTTTGTAAATCAAATTTTATTTTCCCACTCTCAAGGGCTTGTTGAGTTTGTGATAATGATTTGGTTGTAAAACCTAAAGCAACTTTACGATCTTGGTCATTGTTCGCTTTGCTTAAGGATGAGCCAAAAAGACGCTGTGTTGCGCTTGGTGTAAGGTAATCGATATATTTGTCATCCGCTTTTAGCCGAACGCCTCCGTCGACATCGATAATTTTTGCCGACGGAAATGTTTTTTCAAGTAACTTAATTGAGGAAAGGGGATTTTGAGCTTCAATGATAACTTGATTAATATTGATTACCCCATTTGGATGGTTTTGCCATTCTTTACGCCACACTAATTCTGGTGTTAATTGGTCACAAAAAAAGATTTGTCCATTTGGTGTATAAGTAGGATCAAGTCTGACAGTTTTGAAACAAGCATCAGCTAATGTGCCATCATTTAATTCGACTGGTCTATAAAAGGATCGCGGTTCTTCACCCTCAACTTTTATACCATTATTAACGAGTTGTTGATAAAGCTCATCGGCATTTGAGGTTTTAAAGACCAAGCCAGTTAGTCCATTAGCAAACCGCCAACTTTTATCAACTTTATTGGCATTTTGCGGTTCAAAACCTAAAAGTTCAAGATAGGTAGTCGAAAAAATGGCTAAATTGTTACTGGTGCCTAACGAATGGTGTCCTCGTGGGGTGATGGTAAAACCCAGCTTTTGATATTGAAAATTTGCTTTATTAAGCTGATCTGATACGGTGATTACAACATGATCAATTTGTGGGGTAAGTGTTGTCATTATATTCACTCCTTAAATATGAATAGCAGGGGACATATCAATTAGTCGAGGTGGATTCCAACCTTTTCCTGGTACCGCAGCCAATAAATTTTTGGTGTAAGGTTGCGATGGATTTAAAAAGACTTGTGATGCGATACCTTGCTCAACAATTTTGCCTGATTTCATTACCAGAATATGATCACAAATTTGTGCAGCAACTCGCAGATCATGGGTAATAAATAGCACTGTTAAGCCAAGTTTTTTACGTAATTCGCTTAATAGTTCCAGTACTTGTGCTTGTACTGAAACATCAAGTGCTGACACAGGTTCATCGGCAATCAATATTTTAGGTTCCAATGCGAGTGCTCGAGCAAGTCCTATTCGTTGTCGTTGTCCTCCTGAAAACTCATGAGGGTAACGGTTTAACGCTTCACTTTCTAAGCCAACCATGTTGAATAACTCTTTTGCTTTCTTTATTGCGTCTTGTTTGGTTATTCCGTGCAGTATTGGCCCAATAGTAACTTGGTCACCGACTTTTCGACGAGGATTTAATGATGCATAAGGATCTTGGAATACCATCTGGATATGACGTGCATAGTGTTTAAGTTTATTACCTTTTAAGTTACTAATATCTTCTTTTTCAAAGTGGATTTGACCACTATCTATTTCCAATAATTTAATGATACATCTGGCTAATGTTGATTTACCTGAACCACTCTCGCCAACAATTCCCAACGTACTACCTTTATGTAACTTAAAACTCACATCATTCACAGCATAGGTTGTGCGCCGATTTTTTTTGAAAAAACTACTTTTGTGATAAACCTTTGAAAGATTATTTACTTCTAGAATAATTTCCTTGTTAATAAGACGAACATCTCCTGGCGTAAGTGGTGGAACTGCAGCAATTAATCCTTGTGTATAATGATGGTTGGGATGATTTAATAGTTCCTCCGCAACGCCTTGCTCAACAATCTGTCCTTGTTGCATAACCGCAACGCGAGTTGCAATATCGGCGACTACACCAAAATCATGAGTAATAAATAAGACCGCTGTTCCTTTACGTGATTGTAATTCGCTAATCAGTTTTAAAATGCAAGCTTGAGTTGTAACATCTAAAGCAGTTGTTGGTTCATCGGCAATTAAAATAGCCGGTTCTAATGCTAAGGCCATGGCAATCATAGCTCGTTGACGTTGTCCTCCAGAAAGCTGGTGAGGATAAGCATTAGCAACCGATATAGGATTTGGCATTTGCACATCTGTTAACAAGGATATAACTTTCTGATTAATATCTTTTTTACTCAAATTAGTATGTATGGTAAACATTTCACTAATTTGGTTAGCGATGGTTTTTAATGGATTTAATGCTGTCATGGGATCTTGAAATACCATGCCGATATGCGCACCACGGATTTTACGCATTTGTTCGTCATTATAGGTGAGTAAATTATTGCCATCGAAATCGATTTCACCTTGAGAAGCCGTAACCCCATCAGGTAATAATCCCATGATTGCATTAGATAATAAAGATTTACCCGACCCACTTTCACCGACGATACATAGTATTTCATTAGCATAAAGATCTAGTGATACATCATTAACAGCATATTTTCGATCCGAACCTTGAGGTAAAGTTATGGTTAAATTTTTAATAGATAGTTTTTTTTGATTCATCTCTTTTTTAACCTCGGGTTGAGTGCATCATTTATTCCTTGTCCTACTAATGACGTCGATAAAACAGTTAATAATATTGCTATTCCCGGAATAGCTGAAACATACCATTGTTGACGTAATACCAGACGCCCATTCCCAACTAGATTTCCCCATGAGGAAATATTCGGATCAGAAAGATTTAAAAAGGCAAGTGCACTTTCCATTAATATCGAAGTAGATAAAATAACACTGGCATACATAATTACCGGTGGTAATGCATTAGGTAAGATTTCTTTAAACATAAGTCTAGTTGAACTCATACCAATAGTTTTACCAGCTTGGACAAATTCACGATTGCGTAATGATAAAAATTCGGCTCGAGTTAGTCTTGCAACAGGTGGCCAAGAAACCACGCCAATTGCAATCACTACAATATTTATGGTTGAACCAAATATCGCCACTGCAACTAACAAAAGTAAAAAATTTGGTAAAATTTGGAATGCTTCTGTCAGGCGCATAAGTATGTCATCAACCCATCGGCCATAGAACCCAGCGATGGCGCCAATGATCACCCCGATAACCATTGCTATCAATGTAGAGATAAGCCCAATAATAAGCGATACCTTAGCACCATGAAAAAGTTGTGCGGCAATATTGCGTCCAGCTTGATCGGTTCCTAGGATAAATTTAGGATTGGAAAATGGCCATTGTAAAGGACGGCCAGCTAAACGAAGTGGGTTACCCGGGAAAATCCAATCAGCAGTTAAGGCAATGATAATAATTAATACCAGTAAAATTGTGCCAATTCTAGCGATTGGACTGCGGAAATAATCTTTTAATATCGCCATTATTAATGTCCTGTAATTCGTGGATCAAGTTTGGCATAAAGCATATCGACAATAAAATTAATAAAAATAACTAATATTGCAGAAATAAATACTACGCCGAGTAACGTATTTAGATCTCGTTGTACAACAGAATCATAGGCTAGGCGGCCTAATCCTGGGATGGCAAAAATTGTCTCAATGACAACTGAACCACCTAACATGGTTCCAGCTTGTAAGCTGATTAAGGTTATCATTGGTAACATTGCATTACGTAAAACGTGATTGACTAATATTTTGCGACTGCTTAATCCTTTGGCTTTAGCCGTTTTAACAAAATCGAGAGTAGATACCTCAAGTAGGGATGCACGCATGATACGCAAATAGATTGCTAGATAAACTAAAGCTAAAGTTATTGTTGGTAGAATTAAATACCATGCAATATCAAGTATTGCTGAAAATCCAGTTAAGGATTGCTCTATACTGCCAAATCCACTAGGAGGTAACCAATTTAAATAAATTGAAAAGAAAACTATTCCCATTAATGCTAACCAAAAGGATGGAGTGGAATAAAAAATCAGTCCTAATATAGAAATCAAAGTATCAGGCCAACGATTGACTTTTTGGGCAGATAAAATGCCAAGAATTGTGCCACAGGTAAACGCTAATGACATTGCGCTGATCATTAATAATAATGTAGCAGGTAAGCGTTCTAAAATCATATGGCTTACCGGCTTGTTATAGATTGCAGATTGACCTAAATCTAAATGAACTAATCGCCATAAATAGTTTAGCAATCGAGAGCTTGTGGATTGATCTAGTTCATAATAATGACGCATTTCGTCAATTACACTCGATTCGGCGCCACCAATTTGGGCTAACAATGCATCGACTGTATCACCTGGTGCTAATTGCAATAACAAAAATAGTGTGATTAGAATGATAACCAATGCTGGTATAGTGGTTATCAGTCGTCTAAGTGCAAGAGTAAGTATATGCGTCATCATTTCACCTCAATTTAATGTTCTATCCATACATCAAACCAGCTACTTGATGGCCAACGTGCGGTATTGTGATGATTGTGTACTTTAGTATTCACTACCGAGATGAATTCTCGTTCAGTAGCAAACCACAGAGGCAGTTCAGCATTTATGATATCGACCAACTGAGTATAAAGCGCTTTACGTTTGGTTGGATCTATTTCAGTTGCAGCATTATCAATTAATTGGTCGACGGTATCAGATTTCCAACCATATTGATTGGTCCAAGGTGCACCATCAGTGCTACCTGAACGCAGCCAAACTGTTGTTGATACTGCAGGATCACCTCTATATTGATGCCAACCCGTTGCAATATCAAAATCGTGGAGTTTATAAACAGCATTTAAAGCACCTGCGGTATCGAGATTGACGATAACCACGTTAATACCAATTTCAGCTAAAGATTGTTGAATGAAAGTTGCAAAAAGTGGGACATCTTCACCATTATTGATATGTACTAATTTTAAAGTAAAACGATTACCATCAGATTTTCGTTTATAGCCGGCTTCATCTAATAATTGTTCGGCTTTCTCTCTATCAAAAGGGTAAACGATTTTACTGTTTATGGGATAAAAGGTATTTGATGAAGGAATAATTCCTGTTGCTGGTTTTCCAAAACCATATAAGAAATCTTCAGTAAAAAAAGAGATATCAAGCGATTGGACAATTGCTTTGCGAACATTTAAGTTAGCAATGATAGGATTACGGAAGTTGAATTCCAAAGTGTTATTAAAAATATTAGCTTGTGAGCCTTTAGTTAGTACTGCAAATTTTTCGTTTTGCTTGAATCGATTAATATCGGCAAGACTTAGTTTTGAGTAGGCACTTAAATCAATTTGTCCACTTTCTAATGCAGCAGATGCTGAAGAATTATCATCAATAATACGCCAAATTATCTTGTCTAAATAAGGATAACCTTTTCGCCAGTAGTCCGTATTACGTTCAACAATAATATGTTGGCCTCGCTGATATTCAACAAATTTAAAAGGTCCTGTCCCAATTGGTGCCGTATTATAAGGATTATTTAGGACGTCAGTTCCTTCATATAAATGTTTGGGTACCACATAGCCAAGATCGACAAGTGCTCTTAATAGTAAATCTAACGGCATTGGACGAGAATAATTGAAGACTACAGTATAGTCATCAGGGGTATCGACAGAAGTTAAATTAAGTTGCAATGCAGTTGAAAAATTTAATCTTTTCTTCCAAAATTCCAGCGCATTATATTTTACATCCTGTGATGTAAATGATTTGCCGTCGTGCCATTTAACGCCTTCACGTAATTTAAATGTTATTGTTTTTCCATCCGGCGATGATGTCCATGATGTAGCAAGGACGGGAATAATTTGCCCATTTTGATCAAGATCTACCAGTGATTCAACTACTTTTCCTGATACTTCATATACACCAGTTGAAGCGCGTAGAGCTGGATTGAGAATCCTTTGTTCACCTGAGTAATGAACAACTAGTGTTCCACCATATTGTGGTGTTTTTTCATCAGCCAGTGAATAAAATGGTAACAAAATTGAGAATAAACCTATAAAAAAAGTTTTTTTAATATTAAATAAATCCATGTGTGCTCCTTACAATAGTTGCTACCATATTTTGAATATTTCAAAGTATGAAAAATTTCTAGAATTCCACTATAAAAATTTTCAGGAAAGATGAGAAATGCCGATATCGAATATTTATATTACTTTTAGTTATATATTTAGATTATCTGTTTAATATATTTAATTTTTTTTACTATTGAATGCCGGTATCTGATTTGATTATTGAGATTTAGTCCCTATTTATATAGACATGAAAAATTAATTTTTATTTTTAGTTATAAATGTGAAATAGCGCATATTTTTTCTAAATAAATGGTTTAAAATGTAATCAATGATTTTTTAAAATTGTAATTATTCTAGGAGAAATAAATGAAAGCTGCAGTTATTAAACAAGAATGCGATGGTCAAGTCGAAATTAAAGACATTCCTGTTCGCCCATTAGAGGCTGGAGAAGCTTTAGTTGAGGTTGAGTATTGTGGGCTTTGTCATACTGATCTTCATGTCGCTGCTGGCGATTTCGGTAAAAAACCTGGTCGAGTAATTGGCCATGAAGGTGTGGGTATTGTGACTAAAATTGCACCTGATGTAAAAAGTCTGAAGGTTGGCGATCGTGTTAGTATTGCGTGGTTCCATGCAGGTTGTGGTACCTGTGAATATTGTATATCGGGTAACGAAACATTTTGCCGAAGTGCTTTAAACTCAGGTTATAGTGTCGATGGTGGTATGGCTGAACAATGTATCGTCAAAGCTGATTATGCGGTAAAAGTCCCCGATGGACTTGATCCAGCCCAAGCAACTAGTGTGACTTGTGCTGGGGTGACTACTTATAAAGGCATAAAAGTAGCCGATACTAAACCGGGTCAATGGTTGGCTGTATTTGGTATTGGTGGGCTTGGTACTTTGGCTATCGAATATGGTAAAAATGTTTTCAACAACAAAGTTGTAGCGATTAGTAACAGTGATAGTCAGCTAGAGTTGTGTAAGAAACTTGGCGCTGATTTAGTGGTTAATCCTAAAAAAGTGGCTGATGTTGGTGCTTACATAAAAGAACATACCGATGGTGGTGTGCATGGTGCGGTGGTCACTTCAGTTACTAAAACAGCATTTAATCAGGCTATTGGTTCTGTACGTCCATTAGGACGAGTTGTTGCATTGGGTCTACCTTCTGAAACAATGGATTTAAGTATTCCTAAGACAGTTCTAGATGGTATTCAAGTGCTCGGCTCATTAGTTGGTACTCGTGAAGATTTAGCGGAAGCATTTCGTTTTAGTGCTGAAGGTAAAGTTGTACCAATTGTAGAAAAACGTCCTCTTGAAGATATTAATGATATGATTGACGAAATGAAAGCAGGTAAAATTCGTGGTCGTATGGTTATTGATATGAAAATGAAGAAAAAATAGTAATTATTGCATCATTAACTTATTAAAAGTCAGCTTTATGCTGACTTTTTATTGACAATAACTTCTGATCTGGAAAGCTTTTTTTCTATTAAAATTAATCTTGCTTGTTTTTTATAAATAAAGTCCTATTATAGGCAAATTTTGCTTTATTGATCAGTTTAAGAGGTTATTTATGTCTGAACACAATTTAGAGAATAATTTGCGGAAAGATCTTGGTTTAGTTTCTGCATTATCACTCGTTGTTGGAATGGTTTTAGGCGCTGGTGCATTTATGAAACCACCTGCTGTATTGGAAGTCGCTGGCGATTATAATTTTGCTTTGTTAGCGTGGATTATTGGTGGAGTTTTTTCAATTTGTGGTGGTTTAACGTTATGTGAGCTAGGGGTTATGTTCCCGAAAACTGGGGGGATGCTGGTTTATTTAGAAAAAATTTATGGTGCTAAAGTTTCTCATTTATATGGTTGGATGATCACTGTACTTTTTGCTCCATCATTAGTTGGGGCTTTGGTTGGTTATTTTAGTTCTGTATTTTGTTTATTATTTGGGATCAATGATGCCTATCGTATGGCGGTAAGCGCTGGTGTTTTGGGGCTTATTGCATGCATTAATTCAATTGGTGTAAAACAGGCTGGATATCTACAAACGATTGCTACCTTTTGTAAGCTTGTTCCAATTTTGTTGCTAGCAATATTTGGATTATGGAAAGGTAATGGTCAAGTTGCATTATTTAGTGCTAGTGGACAAGGTATTGAAACTTACGCACCATTTGCAGTGGCAATATTGGCAACACTATTTGCTTATGATGGATGGGCGCAGGTTGCATCTGTTGCTGGTGAAATTCGTAATCCATCAAAAGTATTACCTAAAGCAATTATTCTCGGCATAATATTTTTAGTGATTGTTTATGCTTGTATCAATATTGCGTTATTTAAGATATTTCCGGTACAAGAAATGGTTATGCTTGGGCATGACGCTTCAGCAGTTGCTTCACAACGCATGTTTGGACGTTTAGGCGGTAATTTAGTTGCTGTTGGTATAATGGTTTCAATTCTTGGTGGTATTAATGGTTATATCATGACTTTATCTCGAACTATTTTTAGTATGGGAGAGCGAGGAACCATCATTGGCGCAAAATTTTTAAGTACTATTGATGACGATAGCCGTTCACCAGTGAATGCAATTATTATATTGGTTGTTTTTTCATTCCTTTATTCAACCCTGCTTGATGCTGATCGTTTATCTGAAATCTCGATGTTTTCTATTTGGGTTTTTTATCTATTAACATTTATTGGGGTAATTATCGCGAGGAAAAAATTTGCTGATATCCCAAGACCTTATAAAGTCATTGGTTACCCAGTTATTCCTCTTATCGCTATTTTAGGCGCTGGCTATGTTATATATGGTATGTTAATTCACCAAACAGTAAATGGGATTGCTTCAATTGTGTTAACTTTAATTGGTTTGCCTCTTTATTACTATTTTGATAATAAAAATAAACATATTGAACTTTCACTTGGTGAAGTAAAGAAATACAAATTTAAAACTAAGTATATGATTGCAATCTCATCTATAGTGGTTATTGTATTCTTAACATTATACGGTTACTTCGTCATCAACTAATTTTATATATTTAATAATCGTTATAAAAAACAATCTAAATCGTTTTTTATAACGATTAAACTAACTGAATAACTAAATTTTGTTCTTTTATTTTTTTTGTTACATTTTCAGGTAAAGCATTGTCGGTGATAATAACATCAAAAATATTTAATGGTAACACCGAAAAAGTTGCAATCTTCCCATATTTTGATGAATCGCTGACTAAAATCCGAGTACCGCTAGAATTGGCAATTACTTTTTTTACAACAATTTTATTTTCATCAGGTGTACTAAGACCTTGTAAACTCCATGAGGATGTAGATATAAAAGCCACATCAACGTAAACTTCAGATAACATGCGAGCAGCAAAATCCCCGACGCTAGAATAATTTTCACGACAAACTATACCACCTGTATGAATTATTTTGCAGCAACCATATTCAATTAAGAAATTAGCTATTACAAAGTCATTAGTAAATACAATTATATCGGAGCGATGAATAATTTGTTTCGCAATAGCTAATGTGGTTGTACCTGCATCTAAATAAATCGTTGAATTTTTAGCAATATATTGAGTTGCACATAAGCTTATCTTATTTTTTTGCTCTTCAAACATTTGTGACTTTTTGATGTGAGAAGGTTCGAAGGGTAACTTTTCAAGCGATTGGATTCCACCAGAAACAGATATAATTATACCTTTTTCTTCAAGTTTTTGGATATCTCGTCGAATAGTCATGTGTGAAACATTTAGTTTTTCAACTAGAAAATTTATGCTAATTACCCCTTTTTTGGCAACAAGATCAATAATTTTTTGTTGTCTTTCTGAAGGAATCATAATTATTTTGCCTTTCCATGAAATTTGATTATCTCAAAGTAATATTGGTATAGATTAACATTGAAAATTATTAATACGATAAACAATATAGTTATTTGTCTGCTACAAATTGGTAATGTTTATTAAGAATTATCAAAAATATACTGACTTTATTTTTTCTATTATTTTAACGTCACATTCCTAAATAATCATCATTTTTAATATTTTTGTTGTTTTTGTTAATTTATGTGAAATAGATCACACAAAGAAAATATATTGCATTGTATTTAACAAAAAATAACATATCATAACTTTAATTAACACTAATCATCAGTAAAAGGAATCATATATGAATAGTTCGATGTCAGTTTGTGTAATTGGGTTAGGTTCTATGGGAATGGGAGTAGCGACATCCTGCATAAAGGCTGGTTTTAAAACATATGGTGTAGATTTGAACCCAGATGCGCTTAAAGTTCTTAATGATGCCGGTGCTGTTAAGGCAGAAAAATCAGCAATTAGTTTTGCTAAAGAACTTGATGTGGTTATTTTGCTTGTTGTTAATGCTGAGCAAGTAAAACAAGTTTTATTTGGTGCTGATGGATTAGCACAACATTTAAAAGCTAATACCATTGTTATGGTGTCTTCAACAATTTCTGCAAAAGATGCAAAAGAAATCGATGAGAATCTTGCACAATATCAATTAATTATGCTTGATGCACCAGTATCTGGCGGTGCAGTTAAAGCAGCTAATGGAGAAATAACTATCATGGCTTCTGGTGCAAAAAGTACATTTAATCGTATTAAACCGGTACATGATGCTATTGCTGCGCATGTCTATAATATAGGTACAGAAATTGGATTAGGTTCAACTGTTAAAATTATTCATCAACTTTTAGCTGGTGTTCATATAGCAGCAGGAGCCGAAGCTATGGCGTTAGCTGCTCGTGCAAATATTCCTTTGGGAATTATGTATGAAGTTGTTACTAATGCTGCAGGTAATTCATGGATGTTTGAAAACCGTATGCAGCATGTTGTTGAAGGTGATTATACCCCAAAGTCAGCTGTTGATATTTTTGTTAAAGATCTTGGACTTGTTAATGATACCGCAAAAGCACTTAAATTCCCTTTACCATTAGCTAGCACAGCTCTGAACATGTTTACTCAAGCAAGTAATGCAGGGCATGGAAAAGAAGATGATAGTGCGGTTATTAAAGTATTTTCTGGAATTACTCTACCAGGTAAAGGAGTTTAATATGCAATTAGGTGTTATTGCAGATGATTTCACTGGTGCGACTGATATTGCTAGTTTTTTAGTAAATAATGGTATGTCGACTATTCAATTAACCAGTATTCCTAAACAACCTATTAATATAGATTGTAATATCCAAGCAGTTGTTATAAGCCTTAAATCACGTTCTTGTGCGGTAAATATTGCAGTAAAAGAATCTGTTGAAGCGTTGAGATGGTTAAAAGAACAAGGATGTTCTAAGTTTTATTTTAAATACTGTTCAACGTTTGATAGTACAGACAAAGGTAATATTGGCCCTGTTATTGATGCTTTGCTTGATGAATTAGAGGAATCATTTACTGTTATTTCCCCCTCACTGCCAATTAATGGGCGAACAGTATATCAAGGATATCTGTTTGTAATGGATAAACTTCTTTCAGATTCAGGAATGAAAAATCATCCCATTAATCCAATGACAGAGAGTAGTTTAATTAAATTAATTGAGAGGCAAGCTTCAGGAAAATGCGGTTTAATTCCTTATTGTGAAATGGAAAAAGGTGAAATAGCAATTAGAAAACAATTAACAAGATTGAAACAAGAAAATTATCGATATGTTGTATTAGATACATTAACTGATGAACACCTTGTTTCGCAAGGTAAAGCAGTTAAGGATTTAAAACTTGTTACAGGGGGATCTGGTTTAGCGATAGGTGTTGCTAAAAACTTCGCAAAAAGTGACGTTAATTCAAAACAAGCACAAATCTTAGGAAAACCACAAGGTCATAATAAGACGGTATTGTTATCTGGTTCATGTTCATTAATGACCAACAAACAAGTGGAATTTTATAAAACTGTTGCGCCAACTTACACATTAAATATTGAGAAATGTATCAATGAACCTGAAGATTATTGTCAAGTTGTGATTGATTGGACAAATAATCATCAACAACAAAAATATGCACCTTTAGTTTCTGCCACAACGGATATTGAGCAATTAAATGTTATTCAGCAAACATGGGGTGTCGAAAAGTCAAGTCAAGCGGTTGAATATTTTTTCAAACAGCTAGTCATCGCTTTAGAAAAGCAAGGATATGATAAGTATATTGTAGCGGGAGGTGAAACTTCAGGAGTAGTAGTACAAGCATTAAATGTTCATGGTTTTTATATTGGACCAACGATCGCACCAGGGGTTCCATGGGTTAGATCTATAAATAAGTCTATTTCATTGGCATTAAAATCGGGTAATTTTGGTGATGAATCTTTTTTTGTTACAGCTCAAGGAGATTTCTAAATGGCAGATCAACAAGCTAGACAAAATTTGATTGAAATTGCTTCTTCATTGTATCAAAGAGGATATGCAACTGGTTCTGCTGGTAATATATCATTACTGCTTGAGGATAATACGATTTTAGCTACACCAACCGGTGCATGTTTGGGACGTTTGCAGCCTAAAGAGTTATCTAAACTAACTTTATCTGGTGAACATATTGGCGGTAATAAACCTTCAAAAGAGGTTAAATTTCACTTGGGACTTTATCACAACAACCCTTCGTGTAAAGCGGTTGTACATTTGCATAGCTTATATTTAACCGCACTATCTTGTTTAAGTGATCTAAATTATCAAAATGCAATTAAACCATTTACCCCTTATGTAGTCATGCGAATGGGAGATGTGCCGGTTATTCCATATTACAAACCAGGTGATATTCAAATAGCAACGGAATTATCGAAATTAGCAGCTAATCATCAAGCATTTTTATTAGCTAACCATGGTGCGGTAACAATTGGTAATAGTTTACAAGATGCGACAAATAATTATGAAGAATTAGAGGAAACGGCGAAATTAATTTTTATTCTTAAAGACCGAAAAATTAAATATTTAACTGAAGATGAAATTAAAGAATTGAGGAAATAATTATGCCAACTACAAGATGTAAATTTGCAGCAAATCTCACTATGATGTTTAAAGAATTACCTTTCCTAGCACGTTTTAATGCAGCAGCTAAAGCTGGTTTTAAAGCCGTCGAATTCTTATCCCCTTATGAATACAGCAAAGAAGAGTTATTACATCAGTTACAAAAAAATAATTTAAAATTAGTTTTATTCAATAGTGCTATGGGGGATGTGACCAATGGTGAATGGGGATTGAATGGTATTCCTGGTCGTGAAAAGGAAGCTAGAGAAAATATCAATTTAGCACTAGATTATGCTATTACATTGCAATGTCAGACTGTTCATCTTATGGCTGCAGTTGTTCCACCAGGAGAGGACCGCGCTTTATATCAGCAAACTTTTATTGATAATATTCGTTATGCAGCGGATCTTTATAAAAAACATAATGTTTCAATAGTGTTAGAGGCATTAAGTCCTATTGTAAAGCCTAATTATTTATTCTCAAGTCAATTCCAAACTGATGAACTAGTTAAACTGATCAATCGCCCAAATGTATTTATTCAGTTTGATGTTTTCCATGCACAAAATGTCGATGGTAATCTAACACGATTATTTGAACAACTCAAAGATAAAATTAGACATATACAAATTGCATCAGTTCCTGATAGGCATGAACCCGATGAAGGTGAAATTGATTATGCGTATATATTTAACCTTTTCGAAAAATACCATTATTCGTACTGGATAGGTTGTGAATATAACCCAAGGTCTGATACTCAAGAGGGGCTAAGTTGGTTACAAAAATATAAGCATTGATGTTTATAAATTTATTTAAATGAGAGTCGGATTTCTCAAGCTAATTTAGTTCTGATAGGAGTAAAAAATGTCCATATCCTTATTACTCACCATTGCGGTGATCGGTATTCTATTGCTGCTAGTTTTGATTATAAAATTTAAAGTTCAACCTTTTATCGCATTGTTATTAGTCAGTTTATTTGTTGCACTAGCAACAGATATTCCCGTAGATAAAATTTGGTCAATAATGACCGCAGGCATGGGGGGATTATTAGGACATGTGGCACTAATTATTGGACTTGGTGCTATGTTAGGAAAATTGATTGAATATTCTGGTGGTACTTATTCTTTAGCACAGTATTTTACCAATAAATTGGGTAAGAAAAGAACCATTGTGGCTTTAAGTATTGCAGCTTTCTTTCTTGGTATTCCTGTATTTTTTGAGGTTGGATTTATTGTAATAATTCCTATTATTTATGGTTTTGCAAAAATTAATAATTTATCACCGGTAAAATTTGGTTTACCCGTATCTGGCGCTATGTTAACAGTTCATGTGGTGCTTTCACCGCATCCAGGACCGGTTGCTGCAATCGGTAATCTTAACGCTGATATCGGTTTGCAGACAATGATTGCGTTAATTATTTCAATTATTGTTGCTTGCCTTGGAGTTTATTATTCAAAATATCTTAACAGAAAAGAATATAAGATTGATGATGAAATCCGAAATGAAATGATGAATACAAAGCAGGCGGATAATACTAAATCAGCTCCTCATGCTTATACTATAGTTGCATTGATAGTGACACCAATTTTACTCATCATGGTAGGAACCATGGGGAGTTACTTAGTTGATAATGTTGTATTGAGAAATTATCTTAGTCTTATTGGCGCACCTGGTATTGCCTTATTGTTTGCTATTTTCTTAGCATGTTTTTTTATAGGACGTCAACAAAAATGGTCTATTAAACAATGTAGTGATCTTATGGAACACTCTTTACCAAGTATTGCAACTATTATTTTTGTAATCGGCGGTGGTGGAATTTTTGGTAAAGTATTGATTGAATCCGGTATTGGTAAATCTTTAGCGGATGCCTTGTATATGATTCATTTACCGCTGATTCCAGCTGCATTTCTTATTTCATTAGCATTGAGAGCATCACAAGGTTCAGCAACCGTTGCTATTATTACAACTAGTAGTTTATTGGCAGAATCAACTGCTGGATTAAATCAAATTCAAATTGTATTGATAACTATATCAACTTGTTTTGGTGGGTTAGGGTTATCCCATGTTAATGATGCAGGTTTTTGGGTTGTGACGAAATATCTTGGCCTTTCTGTATCAGATGGTCTTAAGACATGGACAGTATTAACCACTTTATTAGGGGTAACAGGCTTTATTTGTACATGGTTGCTTTGGTTTATAGTCTAATAAATTTAGATGAATCGTTAACAATAAATAGAATTAACTTTCTCTATTTTAATAAAACCGACTGAATGAGGTCGGTTTTTTTATAACCAAATAATTAAACCTAATTAGCAATCAAACCATAAATATTTTGGTCGTGAAAAGTTCCATTAATATATTCAGCTTGTTTTAGGGTTCCTTCGTAACTAAAACCACAACGTTTGGCTATAGCATTACTTTTCTCGTTATTAACTGCGCATTTAATGACAAATCGTCTAATTATTTTTTGCATAGCGTAATGCTTTATTAATGCATTGATTGCGACGGTCATAATTCCATTGCCCTGTTTTGAGCTATCTAGCCAATAACCGATATAAGCTGTTTTATTATTTTTATCAATCTGATTAAAAGATAGTAATCCAATAGCTTGACCTTTTAATAAAATGACATAGGTTTTGCTTTCATTCTGTTGATGTTTTAACCAACAAGAATCTAAAAACAGCGCTGTATCCGTTTGGTTTTTCACAAATTTAGGCCATGCCATAAATTGACTAAAGTACTCTCTATTGTTAGTGATAATGTTATAAATATCTGATGCATATTGATTATTTGCTGGTGCTAAACCAAGATGTTTATCAACATCAATCATATCTTTTTGATTATTTGTCATTATTAACTTTTTTAAAATACCGAACGAAGTTATTTAAACATTTTAAACAAATTATGTTGTCATGTATATTAAATAAACTATGTTGTCGAAAGTTGATAGGATAAGTTGTAGTACGATGAAGTGGTATAAAATTGCCAGACTAGCAAGTCTGGCATCATATTATTACTTAATGAAAAGGTAAAAGTCTATTTTTCATTGTTACTTTTTTTAGGTTTTGTTAATGTATTATGTACAACTAACAAAGCAAAAATAGCGACAAAGATTCCCATAATAATATCTTTATTGAACCAATTTGCCATATTGCCCAGAATAATTCCTACACCACAAAAGTCTACATCAGAGAAAGTTGTGTTAGAAAAACCAAGTGACCCTAAAACTGGTAATAAAAGTACTGGTAAGAATGTAACTAATAAGCCATTGGCAAATGCACCAAGCATTGCTCCTCGACGGCCACCCATAGCATTACCAAACACCCCTGCAGTTGCACCACAGAAGAAATGAGGGACAACACCAGGTAAAATAAGCACAGCATTTAGTTGTCCTAATACAAATAATCCAACTAATCCACCAAGAAAACTAAATAAAAAGCCAATTAATACTGCATTTGGTGCATAAGGGAAAACAACCGGACAGTCTAAAGCTGGTTTTGCATTTGGCACTAATTTTTCTGAGAAGCCAGTAAATGCCGGAACAATTTCGGCTAAAATCAGTCTAACTCCTTGAAGGATAATGAATACACCTGCTGCAAATGTGATGGCTTCAATAATGGCATAAACTAAATAATTATCCCCCTTACTTAAGTTTTCTTGAATATAATCAGGGCCAGCAAATATCGCTAAAATTAAATAGATAATCATCATTGTTAATGAAATAGAGATTGAACTATCACGTAAAAAACTTAAGTTTTTCGGTAAATTCATTTCTTCAGTAGAACGAGAGCCTTTACCAAAAGCTGAACCAAGCCAACCCGCTAATACATAACCTAAGGTACCGAAATGACCGAATGCAACATCATCATTGCCAGTTATTTTTCGCATTTGTGGTTGGGCTAAAGCTGGGAAGAATGCCATGATCAAGCCGAGAACTAATGAACCAGTAAATACTAATTGCCAACCTTCAAATCCAGCAACGGTCAAAATAATACTGATCATACATGCCATATAAAAAGTATGATGGCCTGTTAGAAAAATATATTTTAAACATGTGAACCTAGCAACCATAATATTGGCCACCATGCCGAATGCCATAATTAATGCTGTTGCCGTACCATATTCATTTAAAGCCATTGAAACGATAGCTTCATTATTAGGGATGATACCTTGAAGTTTAAACGCTTCTTCAAACATTAATCCTAATGGAGTAATTGCGCTGATTAAAACTGTTGCACCACCACCTAATACTAAAAATCCTAAAATTGTTTTAACCGTTCCTTTAACTGTATCCGCAAATGATTTTCGTTGCGCTAATAGCCCAACCATGGCAATTAGACCAACGAGTATTGCTGGTACTTTTAAAATATCAACAACGAATTTAATTACTTCTTGAATCATAGCAATACCTCATAATTAGGCTTTATTAAAGTGCTCAACGAGTTTCTGTTCTAAATCGTTGATATCAATAATATTATTTAAAACCACTAATTTATCTTGTGGAATGCCAGAGCTTGCAGCTAGATCTTTAGTCATCACAAAAAGATCCGCTTGTTCTGGTGTGGCGGAGGCGAGATCTGCATGTGTTACTTCTGCATCAATGTTTAATTTTTTGAGTACTTTTTTGATATTCATTTCAACCATGAAGCTACTACCAAGCCCAGAACCACAAACTGCCATAATTTTCATATTATTTATCCTTCTATTAATTGATTTGAATTTAATAACGATCAATTACTGTTAAAATTTCATCGCTATTTTTAGCATTAAAAATTGAATTAACATCATCTGATTCAGCGAATAATGATGCTAACTGAGTTAACATTTCGATGTGACTAGTGCTATCACTAGCGGCCAGCAAAGTAATTAAATAAACAGGGTCATTTTCTTCTGAATTAAAATTAACGCCATTTTTAACTAATAGCATTGATAAACCTAAATTATTTACCCCTTGTTCGGGTCTGGCATGAGGCATTGCAATTCCCGGTGCTAATACATAGTAAGGACCAATAGATTCATGCAATTGAAAGATAGCATCAATATAGTTTGGTGTTATTGATTTGTTCTCTAATAATGGAGCAGCACAAAGCTTAATTGCTTCTTTCCAATCTTTCACCGAATCAACAATCTTTACAGTTTGACCCGTTAGCCATTGATTTAACATTTTACCTCCGAAAAACTGATTTATTATTTGTTAATATTACGATAATAGAAAATTAACACATTGGCTAACAATAATAATTTAAAAAGAACAAAAATGTGATAGCGCTATCATTTTTTCGTGAATAATTTTTCTATTTTGTGATTTAGATAGCATTTTTAATATATATTTGAAAAAAAATGGTCATAGCATAATATTATAATAATCTCATTATTTTGATTAAACATTTAAATTAATTAATTAACATATTGTAATTGTTAATGTTTTTAGGATTTGGAGTATACATTTAACTACTGGTTAGCTCTAGTTGAGATCGAATATGCAAGATACCAAAAAACGCAGAAGTACAGGTCAAACTACTTTATTTGATGTCGCTAAATATGCTGGTGTTGGTACGATGACTGTTTCACGAGCATTGCGAACGCCAGATAAGGTATCGGATAAACTGCGCCAAAAAATCCAATTAGCTGTTGAGACATTAGGCTATAAACCTAATATTGCAGCTAGCTTGCTAGCATCCGCTTCTGCCAATAAAGTTATTGCTGTTATTACTACAAAAATTTATGAAGATTCAACCCGCATAGCCCTTAATTCACTGCAAGCATATTTACTTAAAGAAGGTTATACCACAGTTATATTTGAATCTTATTATTTTTATAAACGAGAATCACAACTATTAGATACTCTCTATAGTAATAATCTTGAAGCGATATTACTTTTTTATATTGAACATGATGATTTTATTGAAAAAATATTAAACAATAAAACAATTCCTACTTTCAATATTGGTAAGCAGTATGATGAATTGGCTAATATACATATAGAAGTAGATGATAGTTTGGCAATGAGTATGTTGACGGAACAGGTAATAAAAAAAGGCTATCGCAATATTGGTTTACTTTGTGCTAACCACCAATGCCATGTTTTTCAACAGCGGTTACATGGTTGGCATAAAGCTATGTTAAACAATCACTTGCCAACCCATAGAATAATTAATCCTGCTAAACCAGCTAATTTTAGTACTGGTAGTGAATTACTGCCAGATATTTTATTGAATTGGCCTGAATTAGATGCGTTAGTTTGTACAACTGATGAGCTGGCATGTGGTGTGCTTTATGAATGTCAAAGACGGCATATTCGAGTTCCTTATCAATTAGCTGTTTGTGGATTTGGTAATAGTGAATTTAGTCAGGTAAGTATTCCAACGCTCACAACAGTTTCTCTACCTTCAAAGAAAAAAGGTGAGTATATTGGTAATTTATTATTGAATGAATTAACAGATAAAAGTGGTCATTCAAATTTTGAAATCTCAACTCTAACACCAAAAATTTGCTTAAGAGATAGTTTGTAATTTAACCAGAAAGTTAATTGTTTAAAGAAATACTCTAAGTTTGAATTAATCTAATAGCGACGTGAATAACAAGAACGACGAGAGCGAGGATTGACTCGTCTTTAATGCTCGTTCTTTGGTTCGTGGCCATAGCAACACTGTTTCGCAGTACTTGGCTAAATAAACGAAGTAATGCTTAGGCATAATCAAATGATAATAATTATCATTATACTTGATTGTGCTTTTTTTGAAGATTTTGTACACCAGAATTATCCAATTTCTATTTTAGAATGAGTTTTTAGCTCAATAAGAAAAGTAACAGTGAATAATAATCGATGAAAAATTCCTTTGTATTTTTGTGGGTACTTTTATATTTTATGGTGGATTTCTTTTGAAACTTATATTTGCAATTGGCTCATTTTATTTTGTTCAAACATTAATCGGTGGTATTGTCTTTCAAGCGATACCGGCCTGGCTACGCAGTCATCAGGTAGATTTGTACACTATTGGTTTAGTGTCACTTGCTATGATTCCTTGGACACTTCGAGTACTCTGGGCGGCTGGCGTTGAGCGTTATAGAGTCACTGCATCTGGGAAAATTCGCAGCAAACAAATTGTTATTGCAGGGCAAGTGGCGCTGGCAGTGATATTAATTGGCCTATCATTCTTACATGAAAATATGTTCATCACACTAATCTTACTATTAATTTTACTATCATTAGTTTGTTGCACGAGTGAGATTGCTTGTGATGCTTATATGATTGAGAATTTAAATTCAAAATCATACGGTATCGGTAATGGATTACGGATTGGATGTGGTTATTTAGGAATGGCAGTAGGCGGTGGCGGGTTAATCTATCTATTTGATAAATGGGGATGGCAATCCTCCTTACTTGTTTATAGTGCATTACTACTCTTTTTATTGCTACCTTTATTATTAGCGCCGAGTATCAATCAGCTTCCTGTTACAGAAAAAAGCTATCAGAGACCATCTCTCATTAAAACACTAAAGCAACCAATGATGCTAAAGGCGATTATTTTAGTCTTTTTCTTTGAGATTAGTGGTCGTTTAATTTCATCTATGCTATCTCCTTTTGTGATTGACGCCGGACTTTCTCTAGAGAATTTAGGCAAAGTAACCAGTTTTGGTGGTGCTGCTTGTGGGATGCTGGGCACTTTATCAGGTATGCTCTGTATCCGAATTATAGGCTATCGCTGGGCACTCTTATTGGCGACGTTATTTAAATGCTTGTCAATCAGTTGCTTTATCATATTAAGTCTTCAGCCTGATATAAATCCACTATGGCTTATTGTTAGCTATCTGTTTTTTAACTACACTTTTTCCGTGGGCTTAGTTTGTCTTTACTCATTCCTAACAACACAAGCGTCATTGAAGCAAGCTGGGTTAGATTTTACATTATTTCAATGCGGAGCAGCATTTGCTGCCGGATGTTCTGGTTATATCGGTGGTATCGTTGCTCATTATATGGGTTACGTTACACTCTTCAATCTTACTTTAGGCTGTGCTTTATTCGTACTTATTTTTTTGTATCGAAGCTCAATCTTAAAAGCAGTATAGATTTTGTATTAATTGCAACGATAAGCATGAGGTGTGACACCAAACACCTCAACAAATCGTCTGGAGAGATGTCCAGCACAGGTAAAGCCGCATCGAATAGCTATGTCACTGATGGTTAATGTGCTTTCATTCAGCAATTTTGTCACCTGTTGCAAACGATAGTTGATAATGTAGCGGTGTATACCAATATCGAACATCTTTTTAAAATCTCTATTTAATTTAGATTCACTTACTCCAATAACTTTAGCAATATCTTTTATGAGTATATGAGTTTGAAAGTTTTCGTGTATAAATGATTGTGCATTAATTACATTTTTGCGATCTCGACCTGTTAAGTTACTCTTAATAGGTTCTCCATCTGTCGATGAGGAGTATTTTAATTGCTCTAATGTTAACCATAGCGCGTTAAGGCTTAATCTCTGTATATTGAGTTGTGATAAAGCATCAGAAGATCTTCTGGCTGCTTGCAATCGTTGTGCTATATCTTTGAGCACTGGTGTAAGTGTTAGCCGCCAAATACAGAAATTTGGTGAAGAAAATTGCATATTAGCACGATAGCTATTTAGTGGACGTTCATTGAATATCTTTAATAGTTCGTCAGGACGGAATTGTAACAATATGATGTTATAGCAGTAATTAGCAGGAAAAAAATCGGTGCCATATATCGTATCGCGTGAATAAGAGAGATAGACTCTATTTGGTTGATAAGATACGACTGATTTAGAACCATGTATATGATGATGCACAGCCCCATTCAGCATAAACACGAGTGATAAATGCTTATCAACCTTTGTGTTATTTTGAATATCTTGTAGCGGAGCCATTTCTACGAAGCCAGCATTGAGCAATCCTTGTATATTAAACCATTCAGTGTTTTCAAAAAGTTGTTTGTCTTTTGTTACCCTTTTTGGGGTATTTTTACTATAGCGAATGGTTTTCATCATTTACCTCTTAATTTACAATCAAATGATAATAATTATCATTATACTTGATTATACTTTTTTTGAAGATTTTGTACACCAGCATTATCCAATTTCTATTTTAGAATGAGTTTTTGGCTCAAAAAGAAAAGTAACAGTGGATAATAATCGATGAAAAAAAAACTTGTATTTTTATGTGTATTAGGCTTGTTATATAATGAAGAATTGTTTGCAGATCAAATAACTAAACAAAGCGACCGAGAAACTGACTTTGATACTATTATTGTAACTGCAAGTAAACAATCGAATAAAGCAGCCTCTTCACGCAATGTATCTTCTAACACGATTTCCCAGGCTAAACTCGAAGCTGCGGGGGTAGATGATACTAAAAAACTCTCTCGGGTACTGCCTGGCTTGAATATACAAAACAGTGGTAATTTGCTATTTCCAGCAATATCACTAAGAGGTATCTCTTCTGCTCAGGATTTTTATTCGCCTGCAATCACATTTTATGTTGATGGTGTACCACAATTGTCGACTAATTTAGTCCAGTCTTTGATCGATGTAGAGCATGTCACCATGATGAAGGGCCCGCAGGCAACTCTTTATGGCCGCAGTGCACAGGGCGGTATAGTTAATATTAGCACTGCAAAGCCTAATAATATATTTCGTGGTTATATTGATAATGGTGTTGCTAGCCGAAAAGGTTACCATAGCCGTTTGAATCTCAGTGGTCCACTGGTAGAAGATTTATTTTATGGAAGCGTCACATTGTTGCGCCAATCACAACCAGGTGCATTCAATAATCCATCCACTGGTTCGCACAGATTGGGGGGATCAAATGAAAATACGGGTAATATTAAATTCAGGTTAGCGCCAATAACCGCACCTTGGGAAGTCAATTTTAGTGCAACAGAAGATAGAACTCACTCAACCCAGGATACGTATTTAGACTTTAAAAACACACACAGCCGCAAACTATTAACGTCTGCGGGTAGTTTAGATCCGCGTATGCATCGTCGTACACATAGTCAAACTCTAAATGGAAGTTATGATTTCGGCGATTGGTTACTGACTGCTAGTAGTGCCTGGCAACAACTGAAATATGAACGTCGTTTTCCTTATGGCCCTTACTCAGCTCAATCCTCGGAGCATTGGGATCAGAATACACAGGAAATTCGCGCTGCAACACAAGGCGATAACCGTTTATGGGATGGAGTATTTGGCTTATACCGACTGGATATTGATGAAAGCCGCCAAACGAGCACAACTGATTCCTCTGTTACTTCGCAATCATTAGCCATGTATATGGATGGAACTTTGCATGTTTCCCAATTTGATTTGGGAGCGGGTTTACGTGTTTCTCATGATAAAGCGAAGACGCATTATGGTAATAATAGTGCCTGGTCCGCCGGGAATAATAGTGATAACCAGGTATTAGGTCAGTTTTCAGTTGGTTATCTTTTAACACCTGATTGGCGTATCTATACGCGCGTCGCACAAGGATATAAGGCTGCTGGCTTTACTATTACACCACAAGCCGGTACTCGAGCGGAGCCTTTTTCTGCTGAAAAATCGATTAACTATGAAATTGGTTCACGCTATGAAATCGACGATTTTCAGCTTCAAAGTGCTGTCTACTATACCCATACTAAGAATATGCAGCTTTACTCAGGTCCGATGGGTTTTCAAACATTGCAAAATGCGGGTAGTGCAAATGCATTTGGTATTGAGGCTGATGCAAAATGGTTGTTTGCACCCGGCTGGGCTGCAACATTAAATGGCAATTTAGCCCACTCTAAGTTTGCCAGTAATGTAACTGCGGATGATTATGCTAATAATCGAGTACCTTTTATTCCTAAATATGGCGCTGGGTTTAGCGTAGATGGCTTAGTTGGAACGTCAATAGGTACAGTAATGCCTAGAATAGCTGTGAATGTGACTGGCCCTCTTTACTTTGATGGTAGCAATCAACTACGCCAAGGTAGTTATAGTACAACTGATATTAGTCTTGGCTGGCAAGCCAATGAAAGGATTACTGTGTCCGGTTATATCAACAATATTTTTGATAGACGCTACCGCACATACGGTTATGCCCGTGGTAATAATGCTTTTGCTCAGTTCAACGAAGGCTTAACTGCTGGCGTTAACATAAAAGTTGACTTATTTTAAGTTTGGCTCATATAAGTTCGAGGACAGTTATGAACATTTCTGAACCATTGCGTTTTATCTTATTAATAAAGTTAATGGGTAAAACTTTTTGGATATCAATACTGACAGCAATTATCTCAACCATTATGATGCTGGTACCCATTTGGATACTTTACATAATGGTGAGAGAACTGACTAGTATTACAGTGTCTCTTGAACTTATCTATTTATGTTTGGTAGTAGCATTCATTGCAATATTGCTTCGCTGGGGATTAATTGTGATTAGCCATATTAGTGCTCATCATGGTGCATTAAAGTTAGCTTATCATTTAAAGTTACATTTAGCTCACAAGCTGGGATTAGCTCCTTTATCGTTTTTTAATACTCATACAGCAAGTGATTTACGCAAAGTAATCAATGATGATATTGCCGCATTAGAAAGTTTTCTGGCTCATTTTTTACCAGATGTAGCTTCAGCGCTCACTCTTCCAATCGCCGGGTTATCATTGTTACTTTATATAGACTTGCCCATGGCGTTTGTTGCAATCCTACTATTGCCAATCGCGTTTTGGTTTCAATGGTTATCTACGCGACGTAGTGCCGAACAAGCGCGTCAGTGGGGAGAATTACAGCTTAATATAGCCCAAAAGGTGAGTGAATATATCCGAGGCATTGCAGTAATTAAAAGTTTTGGACTGAGGGCTGATTCTTTTCGTCAACTCAGCCAGACAATTCGTGATGTAGCACCTTGGATGGAAAACTACTGTAAAAAGAATATGTTTGGCTGGAATTGTTTTAATTGTTTACTTTCAAGCAATTTAGTCCTAGTGGCTCCTATTGGAGCTTGGCGCTGTTTTCAAGGCGATTTAACACCAGTTGATTGGTTACTGTGTTTATTGATTGCGCCTGTGATACTTCAGCCGTTTTTACGCCTTGTATTTGCGTTATCAGAGCAAGCTCAGCGACAGGGTTCTTTAGATCGTCTTAACCAGATTGTCAACGCATCACAGATGACAGTATTTCATGAGATTGATAAAGAAAGTTTACCATCGGGAAACCTTGTGCTGTCATTTTCTGGCGTTTCTTACCGTTACGATCAGCAAAAAACAGCTCTTCAAGATGTAACCTTTAGTACATTGCCACATGGATTAACCGCTATTGTTGGACCCAGTGGGGCAGGGAAAACAACGATTGCACGTTTAGCAACACGATTACTTGACTGTGATAATGGTGAAATCACTTTAGGAGGGCTCAATATCCAGCATTGGCCTGTGGAAGAGTTGTTTAAACAGATATCAATGGTATCTCAGGATGTATATCTTTTTAATGGCACAGTTATGGAAAATTTATTACTTGGACGACCGGATGCCAATAATGAGCAGGTAATTGCAGCAACACAGGCAGCCTGTGCTCATGAATTTATTCTTTCTCTGCCACAAGGATATGATACCCAAATTGGTGAAAATGGCACCCGTTTATCAGGAGGCGAACGTCAACGACTTTCCATTGCTAGAGCGTTATTAAGGGATGCTCCTCTTTTAATTCTGGATGAAGCAACTGCTTATGCAGATAGTGAGAATGAGTGGCTTATTCAACAGGCTATTTCTCGCCTTTGCAATGGGCGAAGTGTACTAATGATTGCACACCGCCTAAAAACGATTATCCATGCAGATCAAATAATCGTTGTCGATCAAGCAAAAGTAGTCGGTCAGGGACGTCATGACGAACTGCTTCTGAATTGTCCCTGTTATTGTCAACTTTGGCAAGATATCGAGTTAGATGGAGAGAAAATATATGCTCATTAAATTTATGCGCGCAGGTTATCAGTTGGCTGGTTATCAAGATCGTCGGTTAACAAAAGGATTATTTCTGGCGGCACTTGATGGTTGCTTATTGACAGTAAGTTATTACATTGTTGCACAACTTATATTGTTAGTTTTCAATACAACTATTTCGTTACAGATAATCCTACTAAGCACGATAGGTTTAATGTCCTGCCTACTGGGGCGAATTTATTTAAGTAATTTGGCATTAAGCCACGTTTTTGGTGGGACTTATGCCATGATGGCTGAAGCTAGAATTCGAATTATTAACCATCTACACGCTTTACCGCTAGGTTGGTTTTCAGCAAAACGAACCGGTGATTTAAGTGTTCGTTTAACATCCGATCTTGAGCTAATCGAATGGTTGTGGTCGCATTTTTTAGCTGTCTTTACCAGTACAATAGTCACGATGTTATTAATATTGGCACTTCTATGCTGGATCGATATCTTTTTAGCTTTGCTAGTCATTATAACTATTCCCTTCTCTTTTTGGGTTATGACATTAACGCAGCGTGTCATTAGTCGTTATGATGAAAAAATGTTGGATACTGCCAGTGATGCACAAGCGGAGTTATATGATTATATACAAGGCATTAACGTTATTCGTTGCTTTGGCCAGTTTGGTACCGCCTGGAAGCGTCTTTCTAATGCATTGTTTCAACAATATCAAGCGCAGCTGATGTTGGAAACTAAACCCTCTGCATTAGTTGCATTGTTTGGTTTTGTCAGTGAGTTCAGTTTCCTATTATTGCTAATATCAGGTGGATATTTGTTGTTTAAGGAAAGTTTAGATATTCAGCACTTTATCTTGCTCAATTTTTTTTCACTTATTGTATATCGACAGTTACAAACACTTGGAGATGGATTGATAAAACTTCGATTTAGCTCACGAGCTATGGAACGTATCAAAAAACTACTGAGTGAAACACCGGTTACTTCATATAATGATGCGAACTCTTCTGTAATACCTTGCTCCAATGAAATTACTGTGCAACAGGTTAGTTTTACCTATCCTGAACAATCCAGCCCAGTCTTACAAAATATTAACTGTCACATTCATAGTAATGCGATTACAGCTATTGTTGGCCCAAGTGGTTCAGGGAAAAGCACTCTGTTGCAACTAATTGCTCAAATGTGGATACCACAATCCGGCCAGATTCTTTGGGGCGAACATGATACTAAAAAAATCTCTAGTGAGATATTAGATCGCAATATTGCTATGGTATTTCAAGATGTTGTTTTGTTTTCGGCATCAGTATTTGATAACATTTTAATGGGTAATCAGACTGCAACTGCTGAGGAAGTTATTCAGGCAGCTAAATTAGCTCAGGCTGATGAATTTATTCAGAAGTTACCGGATGGTTATCAAACAATTATTGGTGATAATGGTTACTCATTATCAGGCGGGGAACGTCAACGACTTTCCATTGCTAGGGCATTATTAAAAAAAGCTCCTATCATTTTATTGGATGAAGCGACTGCCAGTGTTGATGCTTCTACTGAACTGGCAATACATCGAGTATTAGAAAACTTATCTCAGCATTGTACTGTTGTGGTTGTTGCTCATCGTTTGAACACAATACAAAAGGCCCAGAAAATACTTGTTATGAATGCTGGGCGTGTGGTGGAACAAGGGGATCATGACTCTTTGCTTCGCAAAAATGGTCTTTACACTCAATTGTGGCAGCGTCAACAGCAATCACTCTCATGGCAGCTTACTACATCAAAGAAGGAATAAAAACGCGATGACCACTTCAACGCAGGCAAAATTAAACAATTTTATATAATGTGATGTTATATCGGGTGGCATAACAGGAGAGTCAAGGATAATTCCCCAAATATACACAGACCATGCTTACTTTTCGATGACCGCAGCAATAGTATATCAGTTTGAATATACTGTGTATCTTACCGTATTGTCGGTTTCACACAATTTTATATTAGGTTATTCGGGTATATTTGTTGGCGAGAGAAGATTGACTCGAATTTAATGCTCACCCTACGGGTCGTTGCTAAAGCTACGCAGTCTCGTGCTACTCAGATCAAATCTCTTATCGGTTCGAATCAAATGCATAGTAGTAATAACAAAAAAGCCTACTCAAATGAGCAGGCTTTTTTATTAAATTGGTCGGCGAGAGAGGATTCGAACCTCCGACCCACTGGTCCCAAACCAGTTGCGCTACCAAGCTGCGCTACTCGCCGTTAGGAAGCGCATAATACTGCGCTAACTATAATGTGTCAATAGTTGATATATAAAATTTATCAACTTTGTTTGGTTTGGTTACCTAATGGTGCAGGTGTTTTACCAATTCGTTGATAAAATTCAGTAACAAACGCTTCATATCGTTTATTTGCTACTGCTTCGCGTATTTCAGCCATTAAACGTTGATAATAACGTAAATTGTGAATAGTATTTAAGCGAGCACCCAATATTTCACCGCATTTATCTAAATGATGAAGATAAGATTTCGTGTAGTTTTTACAGGTATAACAATCACAATGCGGATCTAATGGTGTCGTATCGTCTTTATATTTGGCATTACGAATTTTTATAACCCCATTGGTAACAAATAAATGACCATTACGGGCGTTTCGAGTTGGCATAACGCAGTCGAACATATCGATACCGCGACGCACGCCTTCAACTAAATCTTCTGGTTTTCCTACTCCCATTAAATAACGTGGTTTATCGGCAGGTAATTGTGGGCAGGTTCCTTCAAGTATGCGGTGCATATCTTCTTTTGGTTCACCAACAGCAAGTCCACCAACAGCGTAACCATCAAAACCAATTTCGGTTAGTCCTTTAATTGAAATATCACGTAATTCTTGATGTATACCACCTTGTACAATACCAAATAATGCATTTTTGTTATTTAGTTCATCAAAACGTTGTCGGCTACGTTTTGCCCAACGTAAGGACATCTCCATTGATTTTTTGACATAGTCCCATTCAGCAGGAAAGGGAGCACATTCATCAAAAATCATTACAATATCCGAACCAAGATCATATTGGATTTCCATTGAGATTTCAGGCGATAAAAAAATAGAATCCCCATTAATTGGATTACGAAAATAAACACCTTCTTCTTTTATTTTACGAATATCACCAAGACTAAAAACTTGAAATCCACCTGAATCGGTTAAGATTGGTCCTGACCACTGCATGAAATCATGAAGATCTCCGTGTTTGCGTATAATTTCCTGTCCAGGTCTTAACCATAGATGGAAAGTATTACCTAATAAGATTTGTGCTCCTGTTGCTTTTACTTCTTCCGGTGTCATACCTTTTACTGTGCCATAGGTACCAACCGGCATAAAAGCAGGAGTCTCAACGGCATATTCCACTCCACGACGATCAAACTTCATACGGCCACGACGAGCTAAGCCGTCAGTATTGTCTAACTCAAATTTCATTTTTATATTAACCTCTTGCGACCAAATAAACAGTTTGGCGCCAATTATTGCTATAATACATACTTGTATCATTAAGTAGTGTTGCTTAGTTTATCGTGCTAGGCTTAAATAGACAATATTTGTAAGGATTTTCGAACCATTGAAATCTATTATTTTATTTATCTCATGTGTTGTAATGCTAATGTTGGTTGGATGTCAGAACCAAACTGGAATAACTCCTACTATAGTCTCATCTGAAAGAATTAAAACCTTATCGGAACATGATATATTGGCAATTAGTCAACAAGCTTGTATTGAAAATGACAATAGAGCGATAATTCCTCCTAATTATCATCATCTCAATCGTAGATTATCTAAAATAGCCCAAAGTTTACCGCAAAAAATAAATAATATTGAGTTAAATTATAAAGTTTATATTGATACTGAACCGAATGCTTGGTCAACTGCAAATGGTTGTATTCGAGTTAATAGTGGTTTAATGAAATTACTTGAAGATAATGAGTTACAAGCAGTACTGGCGCATGAACAGGCTCATATAGTCCTAAAACATGGAATAAATTTGTTTCGACAAGCTCCCTATATTGAAATTACAGATAAAGCCCATGAGCTTGTGATTATTGTAAAAGAAGAAACCTCACATCAATATGAGGTTGAAGCGGATAGTTATGCTTTTGACTTATTAGTAGGAGAAAATATAGATCCAATTGGTTTGCTCAATATGTTAACAAAAATGCCAATTCATTCTAAAAGTCAACCAACCTCGCATCCATCAAGAATAAAACGAATATCCAATATTGTTGATAGATTGAATCGTCACTAACTATTTTTAATGTATTGAATACACATGATTTACTCTAGCTAGAAATCATTTGTTATTAGTAATTAACATTGCATCACCATAGCTAAAGAATTGATATTTTTCTTTTACGGCATACTGATAAGCATTCATAGTGTTCTCATAGCCAGCAAATGCTGAAACCAGCATAATTAAAGTTGATTCAGGTAAATGAAAGTTAGTGATCAGAGAATCAATGACTTTAAATTGATAGCCAGGATAAATAAATATTCGGGTATCGGCAAAAAAAGGTGCAATAGTTCCAGTTAGTTGTGCCGCACTTTCTAGTGCTCTGACTGATGTTGTTCCTACGGCAATAACTTTATTTCCGCGAGCTTTACAGTCTAAAACTGCTTTTACGACTGATTCAGGAACTTCTGCATATTCGGCATGCATAACATGAGTTTCAATATTTTCAACTCTTACAGGCTGAAATGTACCAGCACCAACATGTAAGGTAACAAATTCCATCTCAACACCTTTTTGTTTAAGTTTGTCTAATAAAGGTTTATCAAAATGAAGACCAGCTGTTGGGGCTGCGACAGCGCCAGGAACTTTGCTATAAACGGTTTGGTATACTTCACGATCTTGAGCATCATCAGGGCGATCTATATAAGGTGGTAATGGAATATGGCCTATTTCATTTAAAATGCTAAGCACATCGTCAGGAAATTGTAGCTCAAATAATGCATCATGGCGTGCAACCATGGTAACTTGGATATTATCATTTTCACCTAAAATGAGTTCTGCTCCTATTTTAGGTGATTTTGAGGCTTTAATATGTGCAAGTGCTCGATTTCCCTCTAACAATCGTTCAATCAATACCTCAATTTTTCCACCTGATGCTTTTTTTCCATATAACCGTGCAGGAATTACTTTAGTATTATTGAAAATGAGTAAATCACCAGCATTAATACAATCAACAATATCCGTAAATACTTTATCTTCAATTTTACCTGAATGGCCATTAAGAGCTAATAATCGACAAGAACTTCTTGTTTCTGAAGGGTATTTTGCAATCAGTTCTTTGGGAAGAGTAAAATTGAAATCAGACAGTTGCATAATTATGTTCCTCAAAAAAAGAGGCACTAGTCTAAATGGCTAATTATTACGAAGCAAGTAATTATTTGTTGATTATTATTAAAGTTGCGTTAAAATTCCACACATCTAACATGAATGTTAGAAGAAAGAAAAGTCTGTTAATATAAGGAAAATGATATGAAAAAACATCAAAAAACATTGCTTGTTGCACTACCTTTAGTTGCAGCTATGTCTTTAGCCGGCTGTAAAAATATGAGTGCTAGTGATTTAACTAGTCTTGGTATGAAAGGTTTAGAAGCAGCAACACTCAGTGATAATGATGTGAAAGCATTAAGCCAAAAATCTTGTGCTCAAATGGATGCTCAGTCAAAAATTGCTCCAGCTAAAAGTGCATATACTAAACGTTTAAATAAAATTGCTAAAGCTCTTGGTAATAATATCAATGGAACTCCAGTTAACTATAAAGTGTATATCACTAAAGATGTTAACGCTTGGGCAATGGCTAATGGCTGTGTTCGTGTTTACAGTGGTTTAATGGATATGATGACTGATAACGAAATTCAAGGCGTTTTAGGTCACGAATTAGGTCACGTTGCTTTAGGTCATAGCAAAAAAGCAATCCAAGTTGCTTATGCAACAGAAATCGCTCGTGATGCAGCGGCAGCATCAGGTAACAAAACAGTTGCTTCATTATCTAAATCCTCTTTAGGTGCTTTAGCTGAAGCTGTTATCAATGCTCAATTCTCTCAATCACAAGAACAAGATGCTGATAATTTCTCTTTTGATTATTTAGTTAAGAAAAAAATCAATCCAGCAGGTCTTGCAACTGCATTTGATAAATTAGGTGGTGGTGATGCATCAATTTTAAGTAGCCATCCATCTTCAGCAAAACGTGCTGAAAATATTCGTAATAAATTAGCTGAATTAAAAAGATAATTCATTTAAATAATTTATTAGAAAAAGCGCCTTTTTGGCGCTTTTTTATTAGTTACTGTTAATCAATTATTAATTGATAATCATAATTAATGAGTTTAAGTAGAGATTAAGCAAATTAATTTAAATAATTTATTGAAATATTAAAATAGATTATTTTAATGTTTGAATATCCCTCTATTATAATTAGAGGGATATATAGAAATTAAATTATACTTGTTTATAGCTAGATAAAAAGTGTGCAAATCGAGCTATAGCATCTTGTAGTTCACCTGTATGAGGTAAAGCAACAATCCTAACATGATCTGGTTTATGCCAATTAAATCCACTTCCTTGTACTAACAGTACTTTTTCTTGTAACAAAAAGTCTAAAACTAATTTTTGATCGTTATGAATATTAAATTTTTTCTGATCCAGTTTTGGAAATAGATATAAAGCACCTTGTGGTTTAGTACAAGAAACGCCAGGAATATCATTTAATAAACGCCATGCCAACATACATTGATCATAGAGTCGACCGCCAGGCACAATAAATTCGTTAATACTTTGATAACCACCCAATGCGCCTTGAATTGCGTGTTGCAGTGGTACATTGGCACATAAACGCATTGAAGCTAACATATTTAGACCTTCAATATAACCTTTAACATGATGTTTTGGTCCACATAGTGCCATCCAACCTTGTCTAAAACCAGCAACTCGATAAGTTTTTGATAAACCGCTCATGGTAATAACAAATAGATCTGGAGCTAAAGCCGCAATCGAATGATGTACAGCATCATCATATAAAATTTTATCGTAAATTTCGTCAGCAAAAATAATTAAATTATTTTGACGTGCGATTTCGGCTATTTCGAGTAAAACTTCTTTACTATAAACCGCTCCAGTCGGATTATTTGGATTAATAATCACAATCCCTTTGGTTTTAGGGGTAATTTTTTGTTTGATATCTTGTAAATCAGGTGACCAATTAGCTTCTTCATCACAAACATAGTGAACTGCATTGCCACCAGATAAACTAACAGCAGCTGTCCAAAGTGGATAATCAGGCATTGGTACTAATATTTCATCACCACTATTAAGTAATGCTTGCATGGATTGAACGATTAACTCTGAAACACCATTACCAATATAGATATCTTCTACATCTAAATTAGTAATTCCTCTGGATTGATAGTGCTGCATAATCGCTTTACGAGCAGAATAAAGACCTTTTGAGTCACAATACCCTTGCGATGTAGGTAGATTACGAATGACATCAACTAATAATTCATCAGGTGCGTTAAAACCGAAAGGGGCTGGATTTCCAATATTGAGTTTAAGAATAGTTTGACCCTCTTCTTCCAGCCTTTTGGCATGCTCAAGAATTGGCCCACGAATGTCATAACAAACATGGTCCAATTTATTGGATTTTTGAAAATTTATCATAATAATGCCCTTTCATTTTATCTTATTGCTTTTTATTTTGCGTAAAAAAACAATCTACTCCTATTTAGATAATTTTTGAAGGTGTTATTATAAACAACCCAATAAATATTTTTTAAGTGTATAAAATTTGTGCGGAGAGTGTGATGAAAACAATTTTAACGGTAATTGGTAAGGACCAAACAGGAATTATTGCAGGGATAAGCCAGAAGTTATATGAATTAAATATTAATATATTAGATGTTAGCCAAACTATTATGGATGAGTATTTTACCATGATTATGTTATTAGATTTATCTAACATTAACGTCACTTTTGATGAGGTCAAAAATACTTTGGTGCATACTGGTGAGCAGTTAAAAGTTAAAGTGAATATACAACGAGAAGAAATTTTTGATGCAATGCATCGTTTATAAGCTCAATTTCATATTTTTACGAAAGGATAGAACTAATGGAAACAAAACAGATCCTCGAAACAATTAAAATGATAGAGGAAGAAAAACTTGATATCCGCACAATAACCATGGGTATATCTCTTCTTGATTGTATTGATAGTGATGGTGCAAAAGCGCGTCAAAAAATCTACGATAAAATTACGCGATTAGCGAAAGATTTAGTTAAAGTTGGTGATCAAATTACTTCTGAATTTGGTATCCCTATTATTAATAAACGTATTTCAGTTACTCCTATATCATTGATTGCAGGCGCAAGTGACGATAAAGACTATGTTGCCTTTGCTAAAACACTCGATGAAGCAGCCAAAGCGGTTGGTGTTAATTTTATAGGCGGATTTTCTGCATTAGTGCAAAAAGGTTACCATAAAGGCGATGAAATCCTTATTAAATCAATTCCACAAGCATTAGCACAAACCGAACGAGTTTGTTCTTCAGTTAATGTCGGCTCTACTCAAACTGGTATTAATATGGATGCGGTAAAGCAAATGGGACAAATTATTAAAGAAGCGGCCGCATTAACCGCCGACAATAGTAGTATGGCTTGTGCAAAATTAGTGGTATTTGCTAATGCAGTTGAAGATAATCCATTTATGGCTGGTGCTTTTCATGGTGTTGGTGAAGCTGACTGTGTGATTAATGTCGGTGTGAGTGGGCCGGGTGTAGTTAAGCGAGCATTGGAAAAAGTTAAAGGTCAGCCTTTTGATGTTGTTGCTGAAACAATTAAAAAAACTGCCTTTAAAATAACTCGTATGGGTCAACTGGTAGGTAAAGAAGCGTCGGAACGTTTAGGCGTTAAATTTGGGATTGTTGATTTATCTTTGGCTCCAACTCCAGCTATCGGTGACTCAGTAGCACATATTTTAGAAGAAATGGGACTAGAAGTTGTTGGAACACATGGAACTACCGCTGCACTAGCGATGCTTAATGATGCCGTGAAAAAAGGTGGCGTAATGGCTTGTGGCCATGTAGGTGGATTAAGTGGTGCATTTATTCCTGTATCAGAAGATGCGGGTATGATTGATGCAGTAAACAATGGGGCTCTAAATCTTGAAAAATTAGAAGCCATGACCTGTGTTTGCTCTGTAGGGCTTGATATGATTGCTATTCCTGGCGATACGCCAGCTGAAACTATTTCAGCAATTATTGCTGATGAAGCAGCAATTGGAGTAATTAATCATAAAACTACGGCGGTCAGAATTATCCCAGCTGTAGGTTTGAAAGTAGGCGATAATATTGAATTTGGTGGTTTACTTGGCCATGCTCCTGTAATGCCAGTAAATAAATTTAGTTCATGCGATTTTATTAATCGTGGTGGGCGTATTCCTGCTCCAATTCACTCCTTTAAAAATTAATTTATTGTGACTCTGTTGATAATACTTCTTTATGGCAGAGTCGCAAATTATTTCTCATCATAAACCATATCGATGATATAGATTCATTATTTAGTGTGCTTATTCTAAATTAACCATATATGCAATATTATTTGCTAATCAGTATCAATAATTCTAAACAAATTTAATGTTTCACTCTTGAAAAGGTATAATAGGAATAATATTAATGAATAAGTTATCAATAAAAGAGAATAAATATTCTCATTTAAAAAGGTTTGAGGAGTATATAGTGTTTAAACATAAACACTATCAATAAATAATGATGAAAACAGAACTTTATTTTCAACGCTTTAGTGGTATCGCTAGACTTTATGGTGAACAGGTATTACAACGTTTCTCTCAAGCTCATGTCTGTGTCATTGGTATTGGTGGTGTGGGGTCTTGGGTCGCTGAATCGCTTGCTCGAAGTGGCGTTGGACAAATTACTTTGATAGATATGGATGATGTCTGTATTACCAATACTAATCGTCAAATTCACGCTTTAAAACCTAATATAGGTAAAGCAAAAACTTCGGTTATGGCAGATAGAATTTTACAGATCAATCCTGAATGTGTTGTTAATGATATAGATGATTTTATTAATGCCGATAACGTTAATGATTATTTGGGTTCTAAACAACATCCTCGTTATGACTATATTATTGACGCAATTGACAGCGTCAAAGATAAAGCTGCTGTTTTGGCTTATTGTAAGCGACAAAAATTAAAGGTCATTACAATAGGGGGAGCGGGGGGACAAAAAGATCCTACGCAAATTAAAATCGCTGACTTAGCGAAAACAATTCAAGATCCTTTAGCGGCTAAATTGCGCGAGCGATTAAAAAATGATTATAAACTTAATAAAGATAGTAAAGGTAAATTTGCTATTCCATGTGTGTTTTCAACTGAACAATTGACTTATCCGGCATCTAATGGCCAAACTTGCTTAATGAAAAGCCAAGCGCAAGGTGCAAAAAAAATGGATTGTGAATCAGGTTTTGGGGCAATCACTACTGTTACGGCAACATTTGGTTTTGTGGCGGTTAGTTATGTATTAAATAAGTTGAGCATTGTATAATTTTTATCATTTATTTACGTTAAAAATATATTTTTTACCTTATCGTAAATTGTTCATTTTTTGAAATGCTCTGATAATAAAGTAATAAAATTTTAAATTTTAGTCAGCAAAAAACAATAAAATTATTTGCTCTTTTAAATAACATTCATTTTTTGTAAATATCTTATTGTGTAAAGTAAAAAACTGATTTACGATATCCGACAATTTCGTTTTGCTATTATAAATATGCTTTAAATATGTTCAAGGAAGACGCCAAACGATCCAAGTTTATTTTTTAATTTTCAAGGAGAAATCTATGGCAGTAACCAATATGAATGAGTTAAATGAGTTAATGACTCGAGTTAAAAAAGCTCAGGAAACTTATTCTACTTATACTCAAGAGCAAGTTGATAAAATCTTCGTGGCAGCAGCAACAGCCGCAGCTGCAGCTCGAATCCCTCTTGCACAGCAAGCTGTTGCTGAATCAGGAATGGGGATTGTAGAAGATAAAGTTATTAAAAACTTATTTGCTGCAGAGTATATTCTTAATAAATATCGCAATGACAAAACTTGTGGTGTTGTTGCTGAAAATGAGTCTTATGGTACCATTACAATAGCGGAGCCATTAGGGATTATTTGTGGAATCGTGCCGACTACAAACCCGACTTCAACCGCAATTTTTAAATCATTAATCAGTTTAAAAACTCGTAATGCTATTGTCTTTTCCCCACATCCACGTGCTAAAAAATCAACTATTGAAGCTGCCCGTATTGTGTTAGATGCGGCAATTAAAGCTGGTGCTCCAAAAGATATTATTGGTTGGATTGATGAACCATCTATCGAATTATCAAACGCTTTAATGCATCATGATGATGTTGCTGCAATCTTAGCAACTGGTGGACCAGGTATGGTTAAAGCCGCTTATAGTTCTGGTAAACCAGCATTAGGTGTTGGTGCAGGTAATACCCCTGTAATTATCGATGAAACTGCTGATTTAAAACGTGCTGTTGCATCAGTACTTATGTCTAAAACTTTTGATAATGGTATGATCTGTGCTTCTGAGCAAGCTATTGTTGTCGTTGATTCAGTTTATGATGAAGTACGTGATTTATTGACTCAATATGGCGCTTATGTTTTAAATGCTAAAGAAACAAAAGCTGTTCAAGGTATCATCTTAAATGATAAAGGCGCTTTAAATGCTAATATCGTAGGCCAACCAGCAACTAAGATTGCAGAAATGGCTGGTATTAAAGTTCCTGCAGGTTCTAAAGTACTTGTTGGTGAAGTAAGTAAAGTAGATTTATCTGAACCATTTGCTCACGAAAAACTTTCACCAACATTAGCTATGTTTAAAGCTAAAGATTTTAATGAAGCGGTAGATAAAGCTGAAAAACTTGTTGAAATGGGTGGTATGGGACATACTTCAGTACTTTATACTGATCAAGATAGTAATCGTGATCGTGTTGCTTATTTTGGCAGTAAAATGAAAACATGTCGTATTTTAATCAACCAACCAGCTGCTCACGGTGGTATCGGTGATTTGTATAACTTTGATTTAGCTCCATCTTTAACATTAGGATGTGGTTCTTGGGGTGGTAACTCGGTCTCAGAAAATGTCGGTCCGAAACACTTAATCAACAAGAAAACAATCGCTAAGAGAGCAGAAAACATGTTATGGCACAAATTACCAAGTTCTATCTATTTTAAACGTGGCTCGCTTCCAGTTGCTTTAAATGAAGTGATTGAGCAAGGTGCCAAACGAGTATTTTTAGTAACCGATAAATTCTTATTTAATAATGGTTACTCAAAACAAATTACTGATCAACTTGAAGCACAAGGTGTGATTTGTGAAACCTTCTTTGATGTTGAAGCTGACCCAACATTAAGTGTCGTCCGTAAAGGTACTGATTCAATGACAGCATTCCAACCGGATACTGTTATAGCTTTAGGTGGTGGTTCACCAATGGATGCGGCGAAAATTATGTGGGTTCTTTATGAACATCCAGAAACTAAATTTGACGAATTAGCATTGCGTTTCATGGATATTCGTAAACGTACTTGTCATTTCCCTAACATGGGTAAAAAAGCAAAACTAATTTGCGTGACAACCACATCTGGTACTGGGTCTGAAGTGACACCGTTTGCGGTAGTTACTGATGATGCAACTGGCCAAAAATATCCATTAGCTGATTACGCAATTACACCAAACATGGCAATTGTCGATGCTAACTTAGTTATGAATATGCCAAAATCACTTTGTGCTGCTGGTGGTTATGATGCGGTAACTCATGCTTTAGAAGCTTATGTGTCAATTATGGCAAGCGAGTTTTCTGATGGTCAAGCATTACAAGCATTAAGCTTATTAAAAGCTTACTTGCCAACAAGTTACAAAGAAGGAGCAAAAAATCCTATCGCTCGTGAAAAAGTGCATAATGCTGCAACTTTAGCCGGTGTTGCGTTTGCTCAATCATTCTTAGGTGTTTGCCACTCAATTGCCCATAAAATTGGTGCGGCATTTCACATTCCTCATGGTGTAGCGAATGCGATGCTAATTAGTAATGTTGTTCGCTTTAATGCAACGGATAAACCGACTAAACAAGGTACATTTAGCCAATATGGTTATCCTCAAGCTGTAAGACGTTATGCAGAGATTGCAGAACATCTTGGCTTAACTGTAGCAACAGATAAAGACGAGAAGAAAGTTGAGAAATTAATTGGCTGGTTAGATCAATTAAGAAAAGATCTAGATATTCCTTTCTCTATCAAAGAGTTTGGTGTAGATGAGAAAACTTTCTTAGCTCAAGTTGATCAACTTGCAGTTGATGCATTTGATGACCAATGTACTGGTGCTAACCCTCGTTATCCTTTAATTGCAGAATTAAAACAAATTCTACTTGATACTTACTATGGTCGTGCGTATCAAGATAAAGGTGACATTAGTGAAGATGTAGCTGTTAACACTGCAGCTAAAGGTGTAGCTGCAACTACAACTAAGAAAAAAGCACCTAAAAAGAAATAATTTAAAAGATTATTCTTGATTAGCAAAAGCCTGAGATAATTTATATCTCGGGCTTTTTTATTTTTTAATTTTGCGAAACAAATAAATTCTACTTTAAATTTACTATAGTCATATGTATCAAGATAAGAGTGATATTAGCGAAAATGCATCTATTTACATCATAGCTAAAGATGTCTTCAATCATAATTAAGAAAAAAAAGTCTAAAAAGAAATAATTTGAAAGATTATTCTTGATTAGCAAAAGCCTGTGATAGTTTATATCTTAGTTTTTTATTCTTTAATTTTATTATATGAACAAATTTTACTCGAAATTCGCTATGGTATTACCTCAATATTAGGGTGATATTCATAGAAATATTGTTACTCATACCGCTTTTAAAGCGGGTTCAGCTACTAAAACCACGAAAAAGGCGTAAAAAAGGAAA
Organism: Gilliamella sp. W8145; assembly: GCF_016101145.1. NCBI lineage: Bacteria > Pseudomonadati > Pseudomonadota > Gammaproteobacteria > Orbales > Orbaceae > Gilliamella > Gilliamella sp. W8145. Next base: position 233,720 of record NZ_JACFRC010000002.1, on the reverse strand, counting down.
TAATTTAACATGTTATTTTTGATTAAAAAAAATCCTGAAATAGTTTACATATCAATCTTTTTTGGTTTTTTTGATTTTTTTTTAATCAAACAATAAAAAAAATGTTTTTTTTGCTTGCAAGCTTAAATGTTCTAGTACATAATGCGCAGCACTTAGGCCGGCTTAGCTCAGTAGGTAGAGCAACTGACTTGTAATCAGTAGGTCGCCAGTTCGATTCCGGCAGCCGGCACCATTTTCCTAAGTAAACAGTTTATAATGATTCGGGGTGGGGTTCCCGAGCGGCCAAAGGGAGCAGACTGTAAATCTGCCGTGTCACACTTCGAAGGTTCGAATCCTTCCCCCACCACCATTATCTAACATTAGCAATTGCTAATTGAAGCATTTAGGTAGCCGAGTTTGAACATGCGGGCATCGTATAATGGCTATTACCTCAGCCTTCCAAGCTGATGATGCGGGTTCGATTCCCGCTGCCCGCTCCAATTGCTGATATAGCTCAGTTGGTAGAGCGCACCCTTGGTAAGGGTGAGGTCGGCAGTTCAAATCTGCCTATCAGCACCATTCTTGTTAATTTCCTAAACCTTCTAAAAAAATTAGATTTAACTGCTTTAGAGCTTGTCACTTGACGGCTTTATCTGGTATCATTCAGAGCTAATTTTAAGTTAGTATTATGTTAAAATTAAATATGATACTTGGTTAATGTGGTGAATCACCACCGATTTGTATTACATTGAGGGACGATAAATGTCTAAAGAAAAATTTGAACGTACAAAACCCCACGTTAACGTTGGTACAATCGGCCACGTTGACCATGGTAAAACAACTTTAACTGCAGCGATCACATCAGTATTATCTAAAAAATACGGTGGTCAAGCTCGTGCATTCGATCAAATCGATAACGCACCAGAAGAAAAAGCACGTGGTATCACCATCAATACTTCACACGTTGAATACGATACACCAACTCGTCACTATGCACATGTAGACTGCCCAGGCCATGCTGACTATGTTAAAAACATGATCACTGGTGCGGCACAAATGGACGGCGCTATCTTAGTAGTAGCAGCAACTGATGGTCCAATGCCACAAACTCGTGAGCACATTCTTTTAGGTCGTCAAGTAGGTGTACCTTACATCATCGTATTCTTAAACAAATGTGATATGGTTGATGATGAAGAATTATTAGAATTAGTTGAAATGGAAGTACGTGAACTTTTATCTCAATACGATTTCCCAGGTGACGATACACCAGTAATTCGTGGTTCAGCGCTTAAAGCGTTAGAAGGCGATGCGGCATGGGAAGATAAAATTGTAGAATTAGCAGAAGCATTAGACAGCTACATTCCAGAACCAGAGCGTGACATTGATAAACCATTCTTATTACCAATCGAAGACGTATTCTCAATCTCAGGCCGTGGTACAGTAGTAACAGGTCGTGTAGAGCGCGGTGTAATCAAAGTTGGTGAAGAAGTTGAAATCGTTGGTATCAAACCGACTACTAAAACAACTTGTACTGGTGTTGAAATGTTCCGTAAATTACTAGACGAAGGTCGTGCTGGTGAGAACGTAGGTGTATTATTACGTGGTACAAAACGTGAAGAAATCGAACGTGGTCAAGTATTAGCAAAACCAGGTTCAATCACTCCACATACAGATTTCGAATCAGAAGTGTATATTCTAAGTAAAGATGAAGGTGGTCGTCATACTCCATTCTTCAAAGGTTACCGTCCACAGTTCTACTTCCGTACAACAGACGTAACAGGTACTATTGAATTACCAGAAGGCGTAGAAATGGTAATGCCAGGTGATAACATCAAAATGACAGTATCATTAATTCACCCAATCGCAATGGCAGACGGCTTACGTTTCGCTATTCGTGAAGGTGGTCGTACTGTTGGTGCTGGTGTTGTTGCTAAGGTTATTAAATAATTTCAGCAATCGCGATCATAGAAAGGGTATCTTTTGATACCCTTTCTTACCTAGTCTGTTTAGCAAAATGTTTTTAGAGAAAGAGCATTTTGGAAAATGGATAATATTATAAATAACATAATCATAGGTTTTATATGCTAGTAAGTAACGAGAGTCAAGATACAAGTACTGTTCTAGACAAATTTAAATGGGTTTTGGTTCTAGTATTAATTGCGTTAATTGTTTGGGGAAATTCTTATTTCTCTTTACCTAATGATATATATCAACCAAATGCGATCGTTCGAATTATTGCAGTTGTTGTGGTTTCGCTTTTAACCTTATTTATTGCATTTACAACCGCTAAAGGGAAATCGTTTATAGCTTTTCTGCAAGAATCACGAAAAGAACTCAGAAAGGTTGTATGGCCTACTCGTAAAGAAGCTGTACAAACAACTTTATTAATCGCTGTTATTACCGTTATTGTTGGTACTGCGCTTTGGGGAATGGATTCTTTGTTCCGTTCAATCATCTTTTATTTAACTTCAATAGGGCGTTAATATGAGTGAAACACAACAAAAACGCTGGTATGTGATCCAAGCTTATTCTGGCTATGAAGCACGTGTTGCACAATCATTACGTGAATATATTAAATTACATAATATGGAAGATTCTTTTGGGGAAGTTTTAGTACCAACCGAAGAAGTTGTTGAAATGAAAGGTGGACAGCGCCGTAAAAGCGAACGTAAATTTTTCCCAGGTTATGTTTTAGTTGAAATGATGATGAACGATGCAACTTGGCATTTAGTTAAAAGTGTACCAAGAACAATGGGATTCATTGGTGGGACATCAGATAGACCAGCGCCAATTAGCCAACGTGAAGTTGATGCAATTATGAATCGTCTACAGCAAGTTGGTGATAAACCGCGTCCTAAAACATTATTTGAACCAGGTGAACTTGTTCGTGTTAACGAAGGTCCATTTGCTGACTTTAATGGTGTAGTTGAAGAAGTAGATTACGAAAAAAGTCGCTTAAAAGTGTCGGTTTCTATTTTTGGTCGTTCTACTCCAGTTGAACTTGATTTTAGCCAAGTAGAAAAAAGCTAAAAACTTAACTGTTTTACTGCACAATATTTATAGAAAAACACAGAGCATAAACTCTGTGTTTTTTGTTTTAAACAAATAAATTTTATTAGAGTTATGATTACTCAGCTTCAAATTCTTCTAACTGTTGTTGTAAATCAAACCAACTTGACTCTGCTTCATCTAATTCTATTTTTAAATTACTTTGATTGAGCAGCAATTGCGTCAGTTCTGTTTTTTTATCTGAACCGTAAAGATCGGGATCTGCTAATTGCTCTTCAATAATTTTTAATTGATCATTTAATCGAGCAATAATTTTCTCTTCTTTTTGTAACTGCTTTTTAAGTGGCTGTAATTGTGCACGAGCCTCAGCATCTTTGCGTTTCTGCTCTTTACGTTCTTGCGCTGAAACTTTAGGTAAACTTTCCTTTTTTATTGGTTTATTTGTTTCTTCCGGTTGGTTTTCTGCTTTCTGTTCTTCCGTAAGCCATTTATGATAATCATCAAGATCACCATTAAAAGGTTCGACTTTATGATCATGAACTAAGTAAAACTCATCAGTAGTAGAACGCAATAAATGCCTATCATGCGAGACCACAACTAACGCCCCCTCAAAATCGATTAATGCTTCAGTCAATGCTTGTCGCATATCTAAATCTAAGTGGTTTGTTGGTTCATCGAGCAACAGTAAATTTGGTTTTTGCCAAACAATTAACGCTAAAACTAATCGAGCCTTTTCACCACCAGAAAATGTTTTTACTGGTTCACTAACTTTATCACCATGAAAATCAAAACCTCCCAAATAATTACGTAATTCTTGTTCGGTATTTTTCGGCTCCGCAAGTTGTTTTAAATGCCATAAAGCTGATTCATCTGCCCGTAAATATTCTAATTGGTGTTGAGCAAAATAGCCAAGTTGTACCCCTTTAGCTAAGCTAACCTGACCTTGCATTGGCAGTAATTCACCTGCTAATAACTTGATGAGTGTTGATTTACCAGCACCATTACGACCTAATAAACCTATGCGAGAACCTGGAACTAAATTAAGTTTAATCTGTTCTAATACAATTTTATCACCATAGCCGGCAACGATATTTTCCATCGTTAATAAAGGACTTGGTAAGAATTCAGATTGTCTAAATTTAAAGTGAAATGGATTATCAACATGTGCTGGTGCAATTAATTCCATTCTTTCTAACATTTTTATTCGGCTTTGAGCTTGTTTAGCTTTAGTTGCTTTAGCCCTAAAACGATCAATATAGCTTTGTAAATGTGCAACTTTAAGTTGCTGGCTTTCATACATTGATTGTTGCTGAGCCAGTTTTGCTGAGCGTTGTGTCTCGAATGATGAATAATTACCGGTATACTCAAATAGTTTCTTTTGTTCAATGTGAATAATTTTATTCACCAATGGATCTAAGAAATCACGGTCATGGGAAATTAAAATAAGTGTACCTTGATAATTACTTAACCATTTTTCTAACCACATCACAGCATCTAAATCAAGATGGTTGGTTGGTTCATCAAGAAGAAGTAAATCGGAACGGCACATTAACGCTTGTGCTAGATTAAGTCGCATACGCCAACCACCAGAGTAGGATTTAACCGGTAAGATTAATTGTTCATTGGAAAAACCTAAACCATGCAATAATGTTGCCGCTCGAGAGCGGATAGTCCAAGCGTCAATGTTATCAAGTTTTTCATGAATAAGCGCAATTTGCTCACCATTATTTTTTTCGTAAGCAATCTCTAAATCTTGTTCCAATTTTCGAAACTCACGATCACCATCAATAACATATTCGATAGCGGCTGTATCTAATGCTGGTGTTTCTTGATTTACCCATGCTAATTGCCATTGGGCAGGAATAAAAACACTACCGGCATCAGTTTGAATTTCACCTTTAATTAATGAAAAAAGTGTGGATTTACCACAGCCATTTTTACCGACTAATCCAACTTTCTGCTTAGGATTTATTGTTGCAGATGCATTATCTAAAAGTAGATTAATGCCTCTACGAATTTGGATAGAATCAAACACTATCATGACGAAGTCACCTATGATTCAATATAAAATGTGTTATGCTAACAAAAAATAGAGCGTATGCAAAATCATAATAGGAAATTTAACATGGTAATGAATTCTTATTGCCTAACTTTGAAAGGTTATTGTTAATAAACTGTCAATTTGATGATATTGTTAAGAAAGCCTGAGAGATTGAATACGTTAGATTGTGAGGCTGAATCAAAACTATTGTAAGTTTTGTAATTTATGACGGTAATTGTTATTGTTGGCAGTTTGGGCAATAAAGCTGAAACCATTTATCCTTATGGTATTAATGCCATGTTCAGTATTTTAAGTAAAGTTGCGACTTTGGCGGAAGTACTAGAATCAGTAACGGCAAAAGCAAACCTCTATCAAACCTCGATGAATATTGCCTTAACACTTAATTTAGGCAGTAACCTTAAATAGTCATAAATACCCTTTATCAGTATTCTGATAAAGGGCATCATAATTATATTATCGTTTAAGTGCTGACAAAGATCTGCGAATAATAAGACAACAGATCGTAATGAAAACAAATAATCCTAAATATTGAGACATATCGCCTAAGTCAGGGAATATTGCCAGAGGTGCATCTCCACCACCATTAGTGATGCTAATAACAATCACAATGGCAAGTATAACACCAACTAAGCTTTCACCGACGATTAAGCCTGATGCAATTAAAGACGCTTTACGGTCTACTTTTTTGAACTCAATTTCTGGATCTAAATTTAGTTTTTGTGCTTTTGCATATGCTTGACGTTTTACTATCCATGATAATAATGAACCAGTAAATATAGCCAATGTAATACTTGGTGGTAAGTAAATACCTAATCCGATAGCTAAAGCAGGTAGACGGAATTTAGTTTTCTTTTTGGCTAAAATTAGGTCAATGATAATAACTGTTGCGCCTACAGCTAAACCTATCAAGATCATTGTCCAATCTAGATTATGAGAAAAAATTCCTTTAGCAATGGTCGTCATCAAAGTTGCTTGAGGCGCGGCTAATACTTGGGTAGGATCCATATTTGTACGAGGAACCGCACCAGTAAAACCATAAGCGTTATAGAGTATTTCAAGAATAGGGGCAATGACAATAGCACCGACAACACAACCAATTAAAAGGGCTACTTGTTGTCGCCATGGCGTGGCATGAACTAAATAACCTGTTTTCAAATCTTGTAAATTATCATTTGAAATACATGCAATTGATAGCACAACACTAGTTGTAAATAGGGCTAATGCAGTGATAAAGTCAGTTCCTTCGACAGAGGATAACATACCGTGTGTTTCACTTAAGCCAAGTAATATTAGTGAAATAGCTATAGCGGCAACAATGGCAATACCTGATATAGGACTGGCTGAAGAACCAACTAAACCAGCCATATAACCACAGGCAGCTGCAACTAAAAATCCCATAATAAATGCAAATAAAACAGCACAAATTACTAGCAACCAAGCAATACCAGTTGATAAACCACTATCAGAAATAAAAGAGTGAAAGGTTGCAACTAAGATAATTAGCATGCCAGCCATAATGATAAAAATTGTTTTTGGGGACAAGTCTCTATCTGTTCGCTCAATATCATTTACAGAAATATCAGAGCGAAGTGTTTTTAACGATGTTTTTAAACCCTCAATAACCGGTTTGATTAAAGTCAGTAATGTCCAGACTGCGGCAATTGCTATGGTACCTGCACCGATAAAACGAATATCTGTGGCCCACATTCCCATTGCGATTTTAGATAAAGGTTGCGAGGTATCATAATCTGTTAGGGCACTTAGGATTGGAATACCAAATCCCCAAGCTATAATGGTTCCGATTAATACCGCAATTCCTGAAATAATACCAATTAGGTAGCCAGCGCTGAGTAATGCTAATGAAAATCCCATTGGGATCTGAAATATCGATTTACCACCTGTAAACCAATAAGCAGTGCTATCAGACAATAAACGAAATCCATTAGTAAATAAGCTCACTATAGAGGCGATAATACCGCCAAATACGATATCCTTTAATCCATCATTTGCTTCTTTATCATCAGTTTTCGAACCGGCTTTTAATATTTCAGCAGCAGCGACTCCTTCAGGATAAGGTAAATCACTTTTTACTACCATAACATGACGTAATGGTATAGAAAATAATACTCCTAGCATGCCGCCAGCAGCGCAAACCGCAAAGGTTAACCAGAAAGGAAAATTACTCCAATATCCCATCATTAATAAACCTGGCATAACGAAAATAACAGATGATAAAGTTCCAGCAGCAGAAGCTTGAGTTTGCACCATATTATTTTCTAAAATTGTCGATCCTGAAAATAATCGTAAAATAGCCATGGAAATGACGGCGGCAGGAATGGCTGATGAAAAAGTTAATCCGACTTTCAAACCTAAATAGACATTGGAGGCTGTAAAGACGATAGTAATTAAAGCACCAAGAATGGTACCGCGTAGTGTAAGTTCTCGTAAATTATTCATACTACCTATATATTAAAGTTAAATTGATAGCCTGTTATTATATACTTAATTATGCTTTATCTGCTATAAAATCTACGATTAAGCTCAGATTTAGCTTCTTTTCATCGGTTTATTCACTGCAAGCTACTTTTATTTTAAACATTAAAATTTAAGCAAAATATCCATATTAAAGATTAGTAACTGAATAATTATGCTATGCTGGTTATATTCTTAATCATTAATCAATTGTGAGAAAAATGTTAAGCGAATTAAAACGATTGCAGGATATTACTAAAAAGTTGCGCAACCCTATTGATGGCTGTGAATGGGACAGCAAACAAACTTTTGACTCGTTAAAATCCTATACTTTAGAAGAGACCTATGAAGTCTTAGATGCAATTGATAGACAAGATATGGTTGAACTTAAAAGTGAACTGGGTGACCTACTGTTTCAGATTGTGTTTTATGCGGATTTAGCCAACGAACAGGGTTTGTTTAATTTTGATGATATTTGTCAATCAGTGGCTGATAAATTGATAAGCCGTCATCCGCATATTTTTTCAAATAATATGAGTAAACCAAATTGGGAACAGCTTAAACAACAAGAACGTGATAAGCGTGCGCAATATTCGCTGTTAGATGATATTCCCAACGCTATTCCAGCATTAATGAAGGCTGAAAAAATCCAAAAACGTTGTGCGTCAGTTGGATTTGATTGGACTGAACTACAACCAGTTATAGCTAAAGTTAAAGAAGAACTTAATGAAGTTGAACAAGAATTAGCACAATCAACTATTGAGCAATCAAAAGTTGCAGAAGAAATGGGCGATCTGTTGTTTGCTACCGTCAATTTGGCAAGACATCTAAAAGTTAAATCAGAGTTATGCTTACAAAATGCTAATAACAAGTTTATTAGACGATTTAAACAAGTTGAATTGTTACTAAAGCAAAAAAATCGCAATTTAGTTGATGCAACACTTGAAGAAATGGAAGATGCATGGCAAATTGTCAAGCAAACAGAAAAATCAACTAGCGAAGTAAATAAAAATGACTGAACAAAAAAATGAATTATATCAAGAAATAGAAGCTTGGTCTCAAAATGCTATTTTACATAGCCCAACTTGGAGTATTAATCAATTAGATTACTCGGAAAAGAGTATTACTGTTGTTGAAATGATTATTGGTGAAATGGCAGATAAAAGCTTTGGTCTTCCTGAAGAACAACTCAATATGATTTCACAAGAATATGGCTGTTATTTATTATTAACTGCACATAAATTATATGGTGGTCAGTTTTATTGGAATCAAGAATTAGAACAACCAATGTTAATTTGCTGTGAACCCGATTCGACCATAGCATTATTAACATGGAATAAAGTAAAAGGGCGTTTATTAGGCGATAAAACTGATCATATCGCTTATTTTCTAGATGAATTTGGCAAAGCAGTTTTCCAACCAGAAAAAGGTACCAATTTAGTTTATCTATAAATCATATTTGCAATAAATATAATTAAAAAAGTTGCTAAACAGATAAGTTTTCCGACTTTAATAAATTTTGTTAAAAGGAGTTCTAAGTATGAACTATACACTTTATATTGGTAATAAAAACTACTCAACATGGTCTATGCGACCTTGGGTTGTATTGAAATATTTTGATATTCCTTTTAATGAAAAGCTAATTAAATTTGATAGTTTTGCTGATGATTCTTTGTTTAAAAGAACGATGCTCTCAGTTTCAAAATATGGCACGGTACCAATTCTGATTGATGATGATCTGGTAATAAGTGATTCTTTAGCTATTTGTGAATATTTGGCTGAAAAGCACAATGATTTAGCATTATGGCCGACTGATAGCAAAAAGAGGGCAATTGCACGAAGTTTAGTGGCAAAGATGCATTCTGGATTTCAAGCTATTCGACATTATTTGCCAATGAATATTGAAGCAGAATTACCGGAAATAGGACAAATAATTTTACGAGATCATCAAGATGTAAAAAATGAAATCATGTTTTTAGATGAGTTATTATCTTCGTTATTAACTTCAAAAAATTCAGATGGTGACTATTTGTTTGGTAATTTTAGTATAGCCGATGGATTTTATGCCCCTTTATGTCTAAGACTAAAAAATTATCATATAGCAACAAGTTCAGTTCTCAGCGATTATATTGATACTATTTGTAACACTAAAGGTGTGAAAGATTGGATAGCAGATGCATTGCAAGAACAATCTTTTGTAGCCATGGATGAACCTTATCGTATACACAGATAATTAAGCATTGCTGGAAATAATATGAAAATACCATCCCATCTAACTCAATATGCTATGGACATTATCGAAGATGAGTCCAATGGGGTAACATCTTTTTCTCTTCAGTCATCAACTAAAGAGCAATGGTTTGACATCTATTATTATGGTGAATTAGAAAATGGTTATATTACAGGGGTAGAACCGTCTTTCGCAAATATTAAAATTGTTGCAAAATCTACTAACAGTAAAGAAGAAATATTACTATTTGATGAAACTGAACATGGTTATAACGCAATGTTTTGTGATAGTCATTCTGATGAAGAAAAAGCGAATAGATTACTTGAAAAATTTAATGTTCCATCGTCAAAAATAAAATTAACAATTGGTTATAGTATTGACTATGATTCAGAAAAAGAACTTTATGAGTTTGATGAACAAGGTAATGTAATATTGCTTGATGGGCGAAAAATAGCTTGGCAACAACTACTTTGTGACGGCATTGACTGGTTATCAATTATATTAATTGACGAAACTGGCAATGAACAAGTGATAGTGGATGCAGAGCTGTCTTAACAGTGATATCTATTTTATTGTCGAAACTGAACTATCACTGAAATAAATTTCTTTGCCATTAAAAAACCCGCTTGTATTGAAGCGGGTTTGATTTTTTAAACAATGATTAGTGATTACACTTCTAAGTAATCCAAGATTCCTTCAGCAGCTTTACGTCCTTCACTAATTGCCGTAACGACTAAATCAGAACCGCGTACCGCATCACCACCAGCAAAGATTTTGGCATTGGTAGTTTGGTATCCTTTGATTTCTGGTGCTATTATTCTACCTCTATCATCAAAATCAACACCATGCTCAGCTAACCATGGCATAGCATGTGGTTTAAAACCAAATGCCATAACTACCGCATCAGCCGGAAGCACAAATTCTGAACCTTCGACAATCACTGGCGAACGACGGCCTTTTGCATCTGGTTCACCAAGCTCGGTTCTGACCATTTTTACCCCAGTAACTTGCCCGCTATTATTGACCTCAATACTAAGAGGTTGCACATTAAACTGGAATTGTACGCCTTCTTCTTTGGCATTTTTGACTTCACGTTTAGAGCCCGGCATGTTAGCTTCGTCACGACGATAGGCGCAAGTTACTTCTGTTGCACCTTGACGGATAGAAGTTCGAACACAATCCATCGCGGTATCACCACCACCTAAGACAACGACACGTTTATTTTTCATGTCTATATATGGCGTATCTTCGGTTTGTTGATGTTGCATAATATGCTTAGTATTGGCAATTAAGAATGGTAATGCATCATAAACGCCATTAGCATCTTCATTTTCAAGCCCTGCACGCATTGATTGATAAGTACCAGCACCGACAAAGACAGCATCAAATTCATTGATAAGATCAGCTAATTGAACGGTTTTGCCGACTTCAGTATTTAAACGGAATTCAACCCCCATTTCGGTAAAGATGCGTCTACGATTAATTAAGACTTCTTTGTCTAATTTGAAGGCAGGGATACCGAAAGTTAATAAACCACCAATTTCTGGATGGCGATCGAAAACGACTGGTGTTATACCATTACGGACTAATACATCAGCACAAGCAAGACCTGCTGGACCAGCGCCGATTATTGCGACTCTTAAGCCAGTTTTTTCAACATTAGATAAGTTTGGCTTCCAGCCCATTTTGAATGCTTCATCAGTAATATAACGTTCAATATTACCGATAGTTACTGCACCAAATTCAGCATTTAAAGTACAAGATCCTTCACACAGACGATCTTGTGGACAAACTCGACCACATACCTCAGGTAAACTATTAGTTTGGTGAGATAATTCAACTGCTTCTAAAATTTTCCCTTCATTGACCAATTTTAACCAATTTGGAATGTAATTATGGACTGGGCAGCGCCATTCACAATAAGGGTTACCACAAGCAAGGCAACGATCTGCCTGTGCTTGAGATTGCGAAGCTGAAAAGCCTTCATAAATTTCTACAAATTCAATTTTACGAATGTTTAGCGATTTTTTAGGCGGATCGACACGTTGTAAATCGATAAACTGATAAACATTTTGACTCATATCGTGTTTTCTCCTTACTGTGCCTGAACACGTAGTTCAGCTGTTGAGCGACTACGGTGACCTAATAATGCTTTAACATCGCTAGATTTTGGTTTAACTAATACAAATTGTTTAGCAAAATCTTCCCAATTAGCTAATATTTCTTCAGCCCAAGTTGAATGGGTTAGTTGTGCGTGCTCCATAATTAAACCACGTAAGTGTTCTTCATGAATTGAATAGTCAGCAACATCTAACATTTCGACCAACTCTTTATTGATTCGCTTATGTAAATCGCCATCAGTATCTAAAATGTAAGCAAAACCACCGGTCATACCTGCACCAAAGTTAACGCCTGTTTTACCTAAAACACAGACAATACCGCCAGTCATATATTCACAGCCATTATCACCAATGCCTTCAACCACACTTATAGCACCTGAGTTACGTACTGCAAAACGTTCACCTGCTCGGCCAGCAGCAAATAATTTACCACCAGTGGCACCATATAAACAGGTATTACCTGCAATGGTCGCTTCATGGCTTAAAAATGCCGAACCTTGTGGTGGACGGATGACAATACGACCGCCAGCCATGCCTTTACCAACATAGTCGTTGGCATCGCCAGTCAGCGTTAAATCAACTCCACCTGCATTCCATACACCAAAGCTTTGTCCGGCAGTACCGTTAAAATTCAAGGAAATAGGGGATGTGACTAAGCCTTGATCGCCATATTTTTTAGCAATATAACCAGATAAAGTTGTACCAACAGAACGATCAGTATTTTGAATGTCAAAGTAGAAACTTTTACTTTGACGATTATCCACTGCTTGTTGTGTTTGGGTTATAATCTCTTTATTCAGTACACCTTTATCAAATGGTTTATTGTCTTCAATACAGTGAACCGGTTTACCTTCTATTGGGGTTGCCGTTTCAATCAAGCTTGATAAATCCAATTTCTGTTGTTTTGCAGTAATGCCATCAAGTTCAAGAAGTAAATCTGTACGACCGATTAAATCAACGATTCGACTAACGCCTAGTTCGGCCATAACTTCACGAGTATTACGTGCAATAAAACGGAAATAGTTCATCGCTTTTTCTGGTAGACCATGATAATGATCACTACGTAACTTCTCATCTTGAGTTGCAACACCGGTTGCACAGTTATTAAGATGACAAATACGGAGGTATTTACAACCCAATGCAACCATTGGTCCAGTACCAAAACCAAAGCTTTCAGCACCTAAAATTGCCGCTTTAACAATATCTGCGCCAGTTTTTAGGCCACCGTCAACTTGTAAGCGTATTTTGTGACGTAAACCATTAGCAACTAATGATTGTTGGGTCTCAACTAAACCTAGTTCCCATGGTGATCCTGCATATTTAACCGAAGTTAACGGACTGGCTCCAGTACCGCCATCGTAACCTGAAATAGTGATTAAATCAGCATAGGCTTTGGCAACACCGGTTGCGATAGTACCTACTCCTGGTTCAGAAACCAACTTAACCGAAATCATTGCGGTTGGATTAATCTGTTTTAAGTCAAAAATCAATTGCGCCAAGTCTTCAATTGAATAGATATCATGATGTGGTGGCGGTGAAATTAATGTTACACCCGGTACAGAAAAACGTAATTTTGCAATATAAGGGGTGACTTTATCGCCAGGTAATTGACCACCTTCGCCCGGTTTTGCACCTTGAGCGACTTTAATTTGAATAACATCAGCACTCATTAAATAACCTGGTGTTACACCAAATCGGCCAGAGGCAACTTGTTTAATACGTGATACTTTGATTGTGTTATAACGAGCTGGATCTTCTCCGCCTTCACCTGAGTTAGAAAAGCCACCTAAGGTGTTCATGGCTTCGGCTAATGATTCATGCGCTTCTGGACTTAATGCACCAATTGACATAGCAGCCGAGTCAAATCGTTTAAATAATGACTCTTCTGGTTCCACCTGATCAAGTGCGATAGCTGCGTTTTCTGGTGGATTGAGTTTTAACAGATCTCGCAAGGTTGCAGCTGGTCGATTATTTACGATATCTACATAGCGCTTATAATCTTCATAATTACCATTATTTACTGCTTTTTGTAGTGATTGTACTACATCAGGATTATAAGCATGGTATTCACCGCCATGCACAAATTTCAACAAGCCACCTTGTTCTAATGGTTTACGTCGTAGCCATGCTTTCTTAGAAAGATTGAACTGATCTTGAGCAAAATCATCAAAATTGGCACCACTAATACGGCTAGTTACCCCTTGGAAGCAGAGTTCAACCACTTCTTCATTTAGACCTACTGCCTCAAATAGTTTAGAACAGCGGTAAGAAGCAACAGTTGAAATGCCCATTTTGGACATGATTTTGTATAAGCCTTTATTAATACCATTGCGATAATTAAGAATTGCTTCTCGATAAGACTTATTCACAGTGCCATTATCTACCATTTGAGCTAGGGTTTCATAGGCTAAATATGGATAGATTGCTGTTGCACCAAAGCCTAGTAAAACGGCGAATTGATGCGGATCTCGACAACTTGCTGTTTCAACAATGATATTGGCATCACAGCGCAAGTTCTTTTCAACTAAACGTTGTTGTACGGCACCGACCGCCATTGGCGCAGGGATCGGTAAACGGTCAGGGGCAATATTTCTATCTGATAAAATTAGTAATACTGTTCCTGCACGGACCTTTGCTTCAGCATCACCACATAACTGTTCAATTGCGTCACGTAAACTGCCGTCAATTTCATATGTGATATCAAGCGTTTCTGATTTGTAATAACGTGATTCTAAAGTAGTTAATTGTTTAAAATCAGAATGAACCAATACTGGATATTTAAATGCAACCCGATGTGCCTGACCTTCTGCTTCGGCAAATACATTCATCTCACGACCGATACTAGTCGACAGTGACATGACATGTGCTTCGCGTAATGGATCTATTGGTGGATTGGTTACCTGAGCAAATTTTTGTCGGAAGTAATCATAAATTAAGCGTGGACGACTTGATAACACGGCAAATGGTGTATCATCGCCCATTGAGCCAGTTGCTTCTTGACCATTTTCACCTAAAACTCGAATACATTGGTCGAGCTCTTCGGCACTATAACCAAATTGTTTTTGGTAAGTTGCTAGTAATGTATCATCATAATCACGAGAACCAATATCATCATCAGGAAGATCTTCAAATGGGATCAGACGTTTTACATTTTTAGTCATCCATTCTTTATATGGATGACGTTTTTGTAGATCATTATCGGTTTCTGAAGATTGTAAAATGCGACCTTCTTCAGTATCAATTACCAGTAATTCGCCTGGACCAACTCGCCCTTTGGTGACGACTTCATCTGGTTGATAGTCCCAAATACCGATTTCTGAAGCACAAGTGATGAGTTTATCTGTAGTAATAACATAACGAGCAGGACGTAAACCATTACGGTCTAAGTTACATGCAGCATAACGACCATCTGACATAACGATACCAGCAGGCCCGTCCCATGGTTCCATATGCATGGAGTTAAAATCAAAGAAAGCTCGTAAATCCTCATTCATATCTGGATTGTTTTGCCATGCTGGTGGCACTAGTAAACGCATCGCACGGACAATATCCATACCACCAACTAAAAATAGTTCTAGCATATTATCTAGTGAGCTTGAATCAGAACCGGTGACATTAACAAACGGTGCCGCATCTTGTAGATCTGGAATCAATGGTGTTTTAAATTTGTAAGATCGCGCTTTTGCCCATTGCCGATTACCTTCAATAGTATTGATCTCACCATTATGGGCTAAATGTCTAAATGGTTGCGCAAGTGGCCAACGCGGTACAGTATTGGTTGAGAAACGTTGATGGAATAAACAGATTGCTGTTTCCATACGAATATCAGCTAAATCTAAATAGAATCGAGGTAAATCTTTCGGCATACATAAGCCTTTATAGATATTAACCTGATTTGAAAAGCTACAGACATAAAACGTATCATCTTGCACTCGTTTTTCAATACGACGGCGAACCATATATAAGCGACGTTCTAAATCAATCTTAGTCCAGCCAGCAGGTGCATTGACAAATACTTGTTCAATTCTTGGTAGTGATGAGAGTGCGATTTCACCAAGCACACTTTTATCAATTGGTACTTCACGCCAACCTAAAACATATAAGGTTTCTTCTGCTAGCTCTTCTTCGACAATTTTACGGCTAGCTTGAGCTTCTGTTTCATCTTGACTTAAAAATAGCATGCCAACGGCATAATTAGCGGCTAAGCGCCAACCTGCGTCCTCGGCGACTAATCGGAAAAATCGGTCTGGTTTTTGCATTAAAAGACCACAGCCATCACCGGTTTTACCATCCGATAATATGGCACCACGGTGTTGCATACGAGCAAGTCCGTGAATTGCGGTACGCACCACTTTGTGACTTGGTTGCCCTTCAATGTGAGCAATTAAACCAAATCCGCAGTTATCTTTTTCATGATGCTGGTTATATAACATATCATTGCCTCAAATTCATCGTTATTATTTTTTGTGAAGGTATAGGCATTAATCCCATATTAGGTGTGAAGGTAATTAAAAATAGGTTTTAGGTCAAATAAATATTATTTATAAGTCAATATTTTAATCACTTAACCCATATATATTAATGAAGCTTATATCTTGTGTTAACTAATTGTTTTTATTGGTTTTAAATTTTTTTTAAGATTAAAGCTATTTAATTTAAAAATTTTTTCATAATAAGAATTAATATCTGATTAAAAAAAGTTTGAGGAAAGGGGTTTTTTAGCTATAAAAATTGATTATATTTGCTGATTTTTTCCAAAATCAGGGAGTTATAATCACCAGATTTATGCTGTTATAATAGATTATCGATTATTGGTTATAGATGAAATATGCAAACTAAAATTACAATTATAGGTGCTGGCGCTGCAGGGCTTTTTTGTGCTGGTCTGTTGGGACAACAAGGTCATGATGTTACTGTCATTGATAACGGTAAAAAATTAGGTCGTAAAATCTTAATGTCTGGTGGTGGTAAATGTAATTTTACCAATCTTAATGTCGAAGCAAATCACTATATTTCTGAAAATCGTCACTTTTGTAAATCTGCTCTAAAACGGTTTAGCCAATGGGATTTTATCCAATTGGTTAATCAATATGCTATTGCCTATCATGAAAAAGATCATGGTCAGCTATTTTGTGATAATTCAGCGCACGATATTGTCGACATGTTGGTCAAAGAGTGCCAAAAAGGACAAGTTAAATTTATGTTAAAAACACAACTTGAAGATGTTAATGAAGAGCAACAAGGATTTAAGTTATCTACTTCACAGGGTTGTGTTTATACTGATAAATTAATTGTGGCAACGGGTGGACAATCGATGCCTGCACTTGGTATGACCGCTATTGGCTATAAAATTGCTGAAAAATTTTCTATCCCAGTGGTGCCTGTAAAAGCAGGGCTAGTGCCGTTTACCTTACATAAACCTTTGTTAGCTGTATTATCGACGTTAGCAGGAATTGCGTTATCAGTTGAAGTATCGAATGAACGCATTAGTTTTAAAGAGAATCTATTATTTACCCATCGAGGATTATCTGGACCAGCTATTTTACAAATATCCAGTTATTGGCAAGCAGGAGAAGCCATCACGATCAATTTATTGCCTGACTTTAACTTTGAGGATGATTTTAAACCTCTGTTAGATAATAATCGTAATCAAAGTCTCAAAAATTGTTTAGCACAAATATTACCTAAGCGGTTAATTGAAGCATTAATACAACTAAATTTGATTGTTGATTTAACTGTTAAACAGTTAACACCTACTCAGCAACAAGCGCTGTATCAGACATTAACAACATGGAATGTAATACCAAATGGAACGGAAGGTTATCGTACCGCAGAAGTAACTTTAGGCGGAGTGAGTTGCGATGCGTTATCTTCAAAAACCATGGCAGCACAAAAACAGCCTAATCTTTATTTTATTGGTGAGGTTGTTGATGTAGCTGGTTGGCTTGGTGGTTATAATTTCCAATGGGCTTGGAGCAGTGCATTTGCCTGCGCCCAAGCCTTGAGTCAAGTATAATCAATTATCAATAACACCCATTTGGATATGATATTTTTTCACTTTATATTGTAATGTCGTTCGTGAGATATTGAGTAATTTTGCTGCAGTAATAATTTTACCATTGGCTTGATTTAATGCATCAATGATAAGTTGCTTTTCATAATGTTCAACTTGTTCGATTAGATTATGATTACCCGTTAACTCGTTAATACTTGGTTTTTCTATCTTATTTTCAAGTTGATCTTGTGGATAAGGACTATGAATATCAAATAGTTCTTCATCGAGAATAATTTTTTGTAATTCACCAGGTTCATTTTGTAATACCATACTACGGACAATCGCATTTTCCAGCATTCGTACATTGCCTGGCCACGGTGCTGACATTAATTGCTGCAACGCATGTTCACTGATACCGGTGATCACTATATTGACATCAGTTTTATGTTTATCGATAAAATATCGTGCCAATACAGGGATATCTTCTTGTCTTTCCCGTAAGGCTGGAAGTTTGATTAAACCAACATTTAATCGATAAAATAAGTCACTGCGCATTTTACCGCTTTTTAACAATTCCGCTGGAGACTCATTCATCGCCGCTACAATTCGTACATCAGCATATTTCTCTTTATTTCCACCTAAAGACCAATAGGTTTTTTCTTGCAAGAAGCGTAATAGTTTGCTTTGCATTTCAAGAGGCATAGCGTTGAGTTCATCAAGAAATAAGGTTCCGCCATTGGCCAGTTCGAGATAACCTTGACGATTTTCAGCACCGGTAAAGGCTCCTTTAACCGTCCCAAATAAAGTACTTTCAATCAATGTGGTTGGTAAAGCGCTACAGTTTAGTGAAATGAATGCTTTATCTCGGCGTTGACTGGTTTGATGAATTAAGCGAGCAAATAGCTCTTTCCCTGTACCAGTTTCACCAACAATTAATACCTGAACATCATTACTACCTAAAATATTAGTTTGATCGATAACCTCTTGCATTTTTTTCGACGCAAAAACAATTTCCGGTAGCGGTTGTTCTTTATTGTGATATAACTTTCTATTAAGGCGAAAAACCTGATCTTGCAACTGCCGAACATTGGATATATTTCGACCTATTTCAACTGCACCGATAATCTCTTTATGATGATTATAAAGCGGTACTGTTGTGTGTTGATAATCAACTAATTTACCCACATGATTATAGTAAGTTTGATAGGTATCTTGATATTCTTTACCTTGTAAAGCTTGTAGCATAGTACTATCTTCTTTTTTCAAATTAGGGTAAACTTTAAGCATTGGTTTACCGATGGCTTGCTCCATTGTATAGCCATCAAGTTCTGCGCTTTCCTGATTGTAGTAAATATATTTACCTTCTTTATCAATAATAGCCATTGGCTGATGTATTAAATCAAAAAAATGTTTAAATATTTCCAATGCTTGTAATAATTCAGGATCAATTATCATGATTCTAAAACCTTTTTAAAATTGGATTATTGCTAAGTATAGCTAGCGTTGATTTAAATATCTTTCAAGTATTAATAAAAATAGTGACAAATTTTCGTCAGAAAACCATATTTCTTACTAAATGACTAGTATTTTATTTGTAATTATTTCGTTAAGATATTGATTATTTGTGTTTTTATAAGTTGGCACGTTGATTGCATTGTAAGTGAGTAATCTTTTTACTTACCTTTTTTATGTACTAATTAACTGGAGGTCATATGTCCGACACAATTATGTCAAATTATAACAAATTACGTACCGATCTAATAACAAAAGATCGTCGTTTTAGTGCGCAAAACGGCAAACTTTGTTTTGATGGTGTGAATTTGGAAGAATTAGCAAAGAAATATCCAACACCTTTCTATGTATTTTCTGAAAAAGAAATCGATCGTAATATTCAGGAAATCAAAGATTCGTTTAAAGCTCATCCAAACACAAAAATTTTCTATGCGTCAAAAACATGTTCAGTAATGGGGGTACTTAAAGCGATTAAAGATGCGGGTATCTATGCAGAAGCGAACTCAATGTTTGAAGTGCGTAAATGTTTAGAAATTGGTTTCCCTGGTAGCCAAATTGTTTTCAACGGTGTAGTTAAAAAACCGGTAGATTTAGAATTTGCTATTCAAAATGATCTTTATATCATCAACGTTGATAGCTTATATGAATTAGATATTATCGATGAAATTTCTCGTCGTTTGAAAAAAATGGCTAATGTTTGTGTACGTGTTGAGCCAAATGTTCCATCGGCTACTCATGCAGAATTAGTTACTGCTTATCATGCTAAATCAGGTATCGATTTAGAACAAGCTGAAGAAACTTGTCGTCGTATTCTTGATATGCCTTATGTGCATTTACGTGGTTTACATATGCACGTGGGTGACCAAGTGCCAGAAGCAGAACCATTTGCTAAAGCGACTAAAGTATTAGTTGATGAATCACGCCGTTTAGAAGAAGTTTTAGGCATTAAATTTGATTTAATCAACGTTGGTGGTGGTATTCCTGTTCCTTATAAATATGATGATGAAAATGGTAACCCATTACAAGACAACATGTATGCAGGTATTACAGCACAAGATTTCGCTGATGCAGTAATTAGTGAAGTTCATAAATGGCGTAAAGACGTTGAAATCTGCATCGAACCAGGCCGTAAAGTTACCGGTTCAGCAGGTGTACTTTTAACTGAAGTTGCTTGTGAAAAACGTAAAACTAACTACGATTTAGATGGTAACATCGAAGAACATGTTGAATGGAAATTTGTTGACGCAGGTTATAGCGTGTTATCTGATAGTCAACATTTTGATTGGTTCTTCTATGTATATGATGCATCAAAAATTACTGAACAACATGATGAATACATTAAATTAGCTGGTCCATTATGTGATGGTGGTGACTATTTCCATGTCGGTGTTAAAGGTGAAGAATTCTTATTACCTAAAGACACTGAGATTGGCGATATCATTGCTTTCCTTGACGCTGGTGCTTATACCATCGAAAGCCAAACGGTTTATAACAATCGCCCACGTACGGCTGTTGTTATGATTGATAAAGAAGGCAAAGACCGATTGATTCGCCGTGAAGATACTTACGAGGATATGGTTGGATACGACGTGTATTAATCATGAGCTATCTGGGGCACTCAGTGCTCCAGATATAATAATGTGAGGTTATTTTATGAGTGATTCTAAAGATTCAAGTTTACTTGGCATTAAAGACATTGTGTTTATGAATGTCATTGCGATTCTAAGTTTACGTCAAATTCCTAATGTTGCTCCTTATGGAGCGTCAGCAATGGTGCTTTGGCTACTTGCTGCATTTTGTCTGTTTTTCCCATTAGCTATGGTTTGTGGTGAACTTTCTACTGGTTGGCCTAAAGATGGTGGGATATTTGTCTGGGTAAAAGAAGCGTTTGGTAAACGAATTGGCTGGATAGTAGTCGTTTGTTTCCTATTCTCATGCGTGCTTTTCTTCCCACTCATGTTGCAATTTGGTTTTACTGCAATTGGTTACATGTTTAGTCCTGAATTAGCACAGAATCAGGTATTTATTGGTGTTGGTTCCATGGTGGTATTCTGGATCTTAACATTAATGAATATCAAAGGGATGAAATGGACTAAAATTATTAACAGTGTTAGTGCATGGTTAGGGGTATTTATTCCTGCTGGTATTATCGTGTTATTAGCTATTGTATGGTTAATGACTGGTCATCCAATGGCAACTGATTATAGTCATGTTAGTGATTGGATTCCGGATTTAAGTAGCTGGGATACTATTGTATTTTTATCAAGTATGATGTTCGCTTTTGCTGGACTTGAAGTTGCACCAATGATTGCTGGTCGTACTCGTGATCCACAACGAGACTTCCCTAAAGCAATGGCAGTATCTGCAATTGTTATTGTAGGTATCTATATGATCGGTACTTGGGCAATTAATACTTTATTACCTGCTGCTGATACTGATATTGTTGCCGGTGTAATGCAAGCGATGGAAGCTGCCGCTGAAGAATTAAATATGCCTTGGTTATTACCTGTAATGGCAATTTGTTTATTTTTTGGTGCATTAGGTCAAATTAACTCATGGTTAGTTGGTCCTATCTATATGTTACAAGAAGCATCAAAAGAAGATAACTTACTTGGTGAACGTATTGGTCGTTTACATCCAGTATATCAAACACCAGCATTTGCTTTAGTTATCCAAGCGATAATTGTAACGGTACTTTGCTTCTCAACATTTGTATCACCAAGTATTGCTGCTGCATATTGGATGTTAACCGCATTAACAACCATTTGTTATTTTATTCCTTACTTAGTAATGTTTATTGCCTATTATCGTTTACGTATTACTCAACCTGATGTACCACGTAGCTTTAAGATCCCAGGTAAAGTATTACCAATTGTTTTACCAGGTTTAGGATTCTTATCTACATTATTTGCGGTGATCTTAGTCTTTATTCCACCAGCACAAATTGATATGGGTGGATATGTTGAGTATATCGCTAAAATTGTTGGTGGTGCAGTGCTTGCAATTGTGTTAGCTGAATGGATATACCATCGCGCACAAAAACGTAATCGCTTGCAACAACAATAAGATATAGAGGAGTAATTTATGTACAAACCTATATTAGAAATTGATTTAGGTAAATTAAAAGACAATGCTCGTGTTGAAAAAGAGCTATTAGCTAAACACGGCATTGAAGTTATGGCTGTAAATAAAGTTTTTGATGGTTGCGTTGAAACTGCCAAAGCAGTGCTTGATGGTGGTATTGATGTTATTGCTGAATCAAGAACCTACAATTTGAAGAAACTTAAAGATGCATTAAATTGTAAAACTTGTCTATTACGCAGCCCTTGTTTAAGTGAAATCAGTGAAGTTGTTAAGTATGCTGATATCAGTTTAAACAGTGAAAAACAAGTTATTCAAGCACTTTCTGATGAAGCGGTAAAACAGCAAAAAGTCCATCAAGTTTTATTAATGGTGGATATGGGGGATTTACGCGAAGGGATTTGGTTTGAACATGTAGACGATATTATTGAAACGGTCAAACTGATCCTTTCTTTACCCGGTGTTGAGCTTTATGGGCTTGGTACTAACTTTAACTGCTATGGAACTGTGCTACCGACAGTGAAAAATGGCGTAGATTTTTTACACATAGCACGCAAAGTTGAAGAAGCTTGTAATATCAAGATCAAATATCTATCTGCTGGTAACTGTACTAGTTACCATCTGCTTGATAAAGGGATCTGGCCAGAAGGACTTAATCACATCCGTATTGGTGGTTTACATGAGTTTGGTATTGAGTATGTCGATATGAAATATCTTGATGAGTTTCATCACTCAAACAAACCGGTCGAGAAAGCTTGTAGTGACATGTATAAATTATATGCACAAGTTATCGAACTTAATAGTAAACCTACCGTGCCTGTTGGTGAATTAGGTGTTGATGCCTTTTTGAACAGCAAAACTTTTGTTGATCACGGTACTCGTAAACGAGCTTTGCTTGCTTTTGGTCGTCAAGATGTGCCGGCGGAAAACTGTGTACCGGTTAATGATAACATTACGGTATTAGGTCAAACGAGTGATCATACTATCGTTGATATTGAAGATGTTTCTGAAACATTGCGAGTTGGCGATATGATCGTTTTTGAGCTTGATTACACAGCTCTGCTTATGGCTTGCCAAACCAACGGCGTAGAAAAACGATTTGTTTATTAATATATAACTGCTGCTGGGCAACCAGCAGCTATTATTGATTACTAGGCGGTTTACATGGCAACATCAGAACCTCAAGAAAGTCCTTATCCCAGTACTTTAAAGAAAAACTTAAAGAATCGTCATTTATTGATGATTTCATTAGGTGGTTCAATTGGTACAGGATTATTTATTGGTATTGCAGCGCCACTTAGCACGGTTGGGCCTTTAGGGACCATTATCGCTTATCTACTTGCCGGCAGTATTATGCTGTCTACCATGCTTTGCTTAGGTGAACTTTCTTGCGCATTCCCTCATGCAGGGTCTTTCCAGCATTATGCATTAATGTTTATTCCACATCCTATTTGGAGTTATACTATTGGCTGGTTATATTGGTTAAGCTGGGTACTATCTATGGCTGCTGACTTAACAGCGGCGTCTATGATTGCTCATCAAGTTTTTTCCTCTATTCCTATCTACATTCTTAGTCTAATTATTCTAACCGTTATCACTTGTGTTCATTTAACCTCTGTTCGAGCTTTTGGTGAAAGTGAATATTGGTTTTCAACAATCAAGGTATTAGCCATTATTACGTTTATAGCAGTTGGTATATATCTACTTTATCAACAATATAATCAAACACATGTGTTACCAACTTTTAAGACAGAGCAGGGCTGGTTTCCTAATGGATTTTTATCAATCTTTGTTTGTATGACTATTGTGACTTATTCATTTCAGGGGGTTGAATTAATTGGTAGTGCCGCAGGTGAAGCGCAATCACCCCAAACTGTTTTGCCTAAAATTATCACCGGTGTGGCGTTTCGGATAATTTTGTTTTATGTGTTAGCAATAGCCGTGTTAGCACTGGTATATCCCTATGGTACAAAACATGATGAAATTAGCCCATTTGTTTGGGTATTCAATAAAGCGGGGATAACCTTTGCATCGTATGCAATGCTGTTCGTTATATTTTGTGCTGCGATTTCGGCTGCTAATTCGGCAGTTTATGCTAGTTCTAGAATGTTATGGTCGATGGCTCAGGATAATTTAGCACCAAAATATTTCTCAGAAGTGAATAAACGTGGCGTGCCAACCAAAGGAATATTGTTTATTGCTATTATTGCTTTAGTTTCGCTATTTTCTAAGTATATCGCAGCTGAAAAATTATACCTCTATTTAGTAGCAAGTACTGGGCAAGTTGGTTGTTTTGCTTGGATTATTATTTCTTGGTGTCAGTATCAATTTCGGAAAGGAGTAAATGAAGGTAAATATAGTAAAGATATGATTAAATTTAAATCCCCACTATTTCCTTGGTTAGCGATAATATCTATTACCGTTAACATTGTTATTATTGTTGGGGTCTGGTTTGGTGAATCAGGACATTTTATTTTATTATCTGAGGTAATCTTAATTTTTGTTATCTTGAGTACATACTACTTTTTTAAAAAACGAGAAGTTAAGTTGGATAACCAAATAGATTAATCATATTCATTATATATGTAATCACCTAATGATTAATTATCGGTGATTACATACAATCAAATATTAATATTTGCTGACAATACACAAATTCTATTTCTAACCTATTGTTAGCCAAATTATTTTAAGAATGCGGAGACACCTGTAAATACCACTTGCGCTGCAATAGCCGATATTAATAACCCCGTTAGTTTTGATAGAATAGCAATACCTGTATTTTTTAATACTTTAGCAATGCTTTTAGCGCATAATAGCATGGCATAAATACCACTAGAGGCAATTAGTAGAGAAATTGCACCAATCAAATTTTGCATAATACCAACTGAACTTGTGCCCATTACAATAATTGTACCGATTGATGCCGGCCCCATACATAATGGTATTGCTAGTGGTACGACACTAATATCATCATCGTCACTATGAATTTTATTTTTTTCCGGTGAATCATTCATTAAAGCAACAGCGGTAATAAATAATAATGCTCCCGAGCCAATTCTAAACGCATCGAGTGTAAAACCGAACACACTAAACATGGCATTACCAAAAAAGAATAGCACAATACCAATAATAAATACTGCACAAGATGTTTTTAATGCTATTTTGCGACGTTGTGCTTCATCATATTGTTTGGTACCACTTAAAAATGCACTTAACACAGCTGGTGGCGTCATCAATGCGAATAACTTGGTTGTGGTGGCAAGAATCTCAACAAGATAGTTATCCATTATGTTACCTTTTATATCATTTAGATATTACTTGAATTGTGTCAACGATTGTTGGCGGGAATGAACATTTACTATACACATAAAAACGGTCACCATAAAGGTGACCATTTTAATTGGATATATTTTAATTAGTTTATTAAATATGAACCAATTGGAATTAGTTAAGGCGCTCTTTGATACGAGCTGCTTTACCACGAAGTTCGCGTAAGTAGTAAAGTTTAGCTTGACGTACTTGACCACGACGTTTCACAGTAATTGAATCAACAATTGGTGAGTGAGTTTGGAATACTCGTTCAACACCTTCGCCATTCGAAATTTTACGTACTGTAAATGCAGAATGTAAACCACGATTACGAATTGCTACAACTACACCTTCATATGCTTGAAGACGTTTTTTGTTACCTTCAACAACCCATACTTTAACTTCTACCGTATCACCCGGGCGAAAAGACGGGATGTCTTTTTTCATTTGTTCTTGTTCTAATTGCTGAATAATTGCATTTTTCATAATTTTGTCTCTTACTAGTTATACTGAAATATTATTGGCTCGGTTTATCATTATATTCCTGTTGGAATTCAGTGAGTAAACGTTGCTCTTCATCAGTCAGAGCTAGATTTTCAAGAAGATCTTCTCTTCTCAACCAAGTTCGTCCTAGTGATTGTTTTAATCGCCAACGACGAATCGCTTCATGGTGACCAGACATTAATACATCGGGCACCGCCATTCCATCTAACACCTCTGGACGAGTATAGTGTGGGCAATCAAGTAAACCGTTAGCAAAAGAGTCTTCTTCTGCTGATGATTCATGATTTAACACGCCAGGGATAAACCTTGCTAATGCATCAATCATTGTCATCGCCGGTAATTCACCGCCACTTAACACGTAATCCCCAATTGACCATTCTTCATCAATTTCGGTTTGGATAACGCGTTCATCTATACCTTCGTATCGTCCACAAATCAAAATCAATTTTTGATATTGTGACAACTCGCAAACTCCCTGTTGGTTTAATTTGCGCCCTTGTGGAGAAAGATAGATTACTTTAGTATCTTCACCTGCTACAGCTTTGGCTGCATGAATCGCATCTCTAAGTGGTTGTACCATCATTAACATGCCTGGACCACCACCATAAGGCCTATCATCGACAGTCTTATGCTTATCATGCGCAAAATCGCGCGGGTTCCAATAATCTACTGTTAACAGCCCATTTTTAACGGCTCGACCAGTTACGCCATAACAGGTAATAGCTTGGAACATTTCGGGAAAAAGGCTAATTACGCCAATCCACATATTCTTACCTTACCAATTAAAATGCAGGATCCCAATCGACCACAATCATTTTTGTTGTTAAATCAACTTGTTTAATAAATTGTTCTTCAACAAAAGGGATTAAACGTTCTGTTGCTCCAAATGCATCTTTTAGATTTGCTTTAACAACCAATACATCATTAGAACCGGTTTCCATTAAATCAGTTACCTGACCTAAGTCATAACCATTAACTGTTTTTACTCGACAGCCAATCAAATCTTTCCAATAAAAATCACCTTGATTTAGTTCAGGCAATTTCTCAGCATCAACAAATACTTCAGCATTCGTCAACGCATTAGCTTGGTCGCGATCATCAACGCCTTTGAGTTTAACAATCATGTCCTGATTATGAGGTTTAAAGCTCTCAACGACTACTTCTTGCCATTTACCAGCACGCTGGATATACCAAGGTTTGTAATCAAAAATACTATCTGGAAATTCTGTAAACGAAAAAATCCTGAGCCATCCACGAATGCCGTAGCTTGAACCAAGTTTACCCACAACAATTAGATTCTCAGTATTCATCATCACAGTTACTATTACTTAATTAAGCAGCTTTTTGTGCTTGTTTGATCAATGCATTAACACGATCAGAAACAGTTGCACCTAAACCAACCCAATGATTTACGCGATCAAGATCTAAACGTAATTCTTCTGCTTTACCTTGTGCAATTGGATTAAAAAAGCCAACGCGTTCAATAAAACGACCATCACGTGGGTTACGGCTATCAGTGACAACTACTTGATAAAAAGGGCGCTTTTTAGAGCCACCACGAGCTAAACGAATAGTTACCATAACATCCTCTTAAATTAAAAAATAATCTTTCTTTTGCCCAACATGGACAAAATCAAAGCCCCAGAATTATACTCTTTCTAGCAAAAAGTGCAATGATTGATTGAGTGTGAAAAAGCGTGGTGGATTTGGTTATTGGCAAGTTTTGTTATGAATGAATATAAATTAATCTTTTAACCAATTTATATTATAGATAATAAGCTTAAGTTATGTTGGCTAATTAGCTGAATTATAATATTGCGATAGTTAGCCTTTTAAATAGCTGTGTGCCCAATAATTAAGGCTTTTTACGCCTAAATGCGCGAATTAAAACATCAAAAAAACCTAATGATTTAACCATTCTCTGACTATCAACATATACTCGGATAGCTCTTAATACTTGTTTGGGATCTTTAGATGCAAATGCAAATGTACCATCTTTTTTGGTTTGTATAGAGTAACGTGATATCCATCTTCCTTTAAAAAATACCGATGCGATGACATAATCGACTTCTTCCCAAGGTATTTGAATATATTTGCGAGGATCTCGCTGATGATAAAATTCGAACGCTTTATCGCCAATCATAATATGACCGTATTCTGAAAGTCCTGAAAAAGCTGTCGCTTTTACTGTTAAATCTATTTTGCTATTTAATGACTGAACCATTTAGTTGTTTGTATCCCTTATGCAAATTTGAGTTACTCATTACACCCTTTTTTGATTATTTTGAAAAAAGGGTGATTAATGTTTGAGGAAAGCGACAATTTTTGCTTTAAAAAGTACTCTCCTCAATTTTTTTAGTCAAAACGATTATTTTTATAAAAGACCGACAACGTGACCCAAAATACCTACTAAAAATAGTCCAAGAATAATTAAAATTGGCGATACTTTTTTACGAAGTAACCACATACATAAGAAAGTTAATAATAATGGCACCAGTCCAGGTATTAACTGATCTAAGTTATTTTGTAAGGTGGTGACTTTTTCTTGGTTAAGCGCCAATCCACTTTGCATTTGAATCAATGCTTGGTGAATACCTTCTGCACCAGCAGGAAGGGAATTCCAATCGATAAATGCACCATTATCTAATTTAACCGTTGATACAATTGGTTGGAATTTTATTGAAACCCATCTTTGCACTAATGCTGCTAGTACAAACATCCCCAAGATAGATGCACCTTTGGTGATTTTTTGTAGCAAACCACCACCTAAATTGTCGGTAATTTTTGAGCCAGTACGATACCCGAATTCTTGGGTAAACCACATAAAGCTCCCACGAATAATATTCCAAAATAAGAAGAATAAAATTGGTCCTAAAATGTTACCGCTTAGGGCAAGTGATGCACCAAGTGCGCCGAGCATCGGACGAACAGTAAACCAGAACACAGGATCACCTACACCGGCTAAAGGTCCCATCATTCCCACTTTTACCCCTTGAATTGCAACATCATCAACCGGTGCACCATTAGCTCGTTCTTCTTCTAAGGCTAGAGTTACACCTAGTACTGGTGATGCTAAATAAGGGTGAGTATTAAAAAATTCTAAATGGCGTTTCAAAGCCGCTGAACGGTCTTCTTTTGTAGTATATAATTTTTTGATAGCGGGAATCATTGAATAGGCCCAACCACCATTTTGCATACGTTCATAATTCCAAGAACCTTGGAGGAAAGTTGAACGCCAAGCTACCGCTAAACGGTCTTTTTTGCTTAATTGAATTCGATCTGTCATGTTCTTCTCCAAGTTCCTAGTAATCATTCAAAATATCATCAAGTGGATCGCCTTTACTTCCACCGTTTGATGAATTACCACGTTCAGAAAGGTTTATATAAATCAGTGCTAAAGCGATACCTAAGGCACCGAGTGCAATCAACGTTAATTGTGATATTGCTGCAACCACAAAACCGATAATGAAAAATGGCCAAACTTCGCGGTTTGCCATCATATTGATTACCATGGCATAACCAACGGCAACAACCATTCCACCACCAATAGCCATACCAGTTGTTAACCATTCAGGCATTGCGTTTAATGCTTCTTTGACGGCTTCAGCAGGAATAAATAATAGTGCAGCAGCTGGAATAGCAATACGTAGACCTTGTAAACAAACACCTAACATTTGTAGCCATTCTATTTTGCGAATATTACCTTCTTCAGCTGCGGCATCCATTAAGTGTACTAAAGGTACGGCAATCGTTCGCACAATCATAGTTAAAAATAGGCCGGCAACAGCAAGCGGAATGGCAACGGCAATCGCAGTTGATACACCTGCAACACCTTGACCACCAAGCACTAAGATAATTGATGAAGCTACAGCAGCAAGAGCGGCATCAGGTGCTACAGCGGCACCAATATTTGCCCAACCTAATGCAATCATCTGTAATGATCCACCTAGTACGACACCAGCTTCTAGATTACCTGTTACCAGACCAATTAAGGAACAAGCAACCAATGGTTGGTGGAATTGGAATTGATCCAAAATACCTTCCATCCCGGCTAAAAAAGCAATAACTATCACTAGAATGATAGCAACAATTGATAAAGTCATAATAATAACCCCTTAATTAAACTAGTTTTGTTCAGCTAATTCTTGTTTCGCTTTTTTTAATAATTCATTCATATTATCGTTTGAATCATTAGGCACTTTGCGAACGTCAAATTTCACATTTTTCGCTTTCAATTTTTCGAATGCATCAACATCTTCAGCGCTCATTGATAACACTTTATTGACCATTACTTTGCCAACTGAATGTGCCATTGAACCCACATTTAATGTTTCAATATCGACACCACCGTCTAAAGCACGCAGTACATCTTCAGGGTTTTCGAACAGTAATAAGGCTTTGGTATTGCCAAAACGCGGATCATGGGCAACTTGAATAATCTTTTTAATTGGCACGACATTGGCTTTAACTCCAGGAGGAGCCGCCTCTTCAATTAGTTTTTTCCGTAATTCATCTTTGGCTACTGAATCGGAAACCACGATAATACGATTAGGATTTGTGGCTTTAGTCCAAGACGTCGCCACCTGACCATGTAATAAGCGCGAATCAACACGAGCTAATACTATTTTCAACTTACCATCACCTAACACGGTACCTTCTGGGATAGTATTTGATTGTTGGTTGTTTACTTGTGGTTTAGCCGCAATTTCAACAGTGGTTCGAATTCCTTCCTGAGCTGACTCTATAATTGCTGTAGCCACTTGTTTGGCACTATCCATGGATAAACGTGATGAATAGGCTTCGATTAGCATAGGAAGATTCAAACCAGCAACGATAGCCCAATTAGGGTGTTCGCCACAAAGTGTATTGGCTTGATTAAATGGCGTTCCACCCCATAAATCAACTAAAAACAGTACTTCATTTTGGTTATCGAAAGTAGCTATTGCTGCTAGCATCCGTTCTTTTAAACTTTCAGGACTATCACTTGGGTGCAAGGTAACGGCTTTAACGTTTTCTTGCTCGCCAAATATCATCGTCCCTGATTGTAAAATACCTTCAGCAAACTCACCATGAGTTGCTAGGATAATTCCAACCATAACGTACCTCCTAGGTTTTTATATTATTGCTAATATAAAGTTAATAAAATAAAGCAAAGTGATTTTATTTTAGTTAACAACATAAGTTATTACCTTGATCTGTATCAAAGATTAATAACAATAATTGTTAACTGATTAAATAATCTTCATTTAACTAACATATAAAAATTATGTCATGCTTTCTAAGACTACTGCTCAATAAGAGAATAAATTAGATATTATTTTGTACTAATGTTTTACGAATGAAACCATTATTTTGTTCGAGTTTTGTTTTGGCTTGCTGAGCGGTTAGTCCGGCAAGAATCATTAAAATAGCTGTTTTACAATGTTGATTACATTGATTTAACGTTGTTATAGCTATATCTCGGTTGCAATCGGTGGCTTGCATAACAATTGATATTTGTCGTTCAACAAGCTTAGCATTAGTGGCTTCAACATCAACCATTAAATTACCATAAACTTTGCCGATTTTTATCATACTGGCTGTTGTTAACATATTGAGGATCATCTTTTGTGCAGTGCCTGCTTTCATTCTTGATGAACCGGTAATGACTTCGGCTCCGACAATAGGAGTAATAGCAATATTAGCCAAATTAATCATAGGTGCATTAGGGTTGCAACATAAACTTACCACTGTAGCGCCAAGTGATTTTGCATATTGCATGCCGCCAATAACATAAGGTGTGCGCCCACTAGCAGCGATACCAACTAAAATATCTTTAGCACTAAAATTAATACGTTTTAGATCATTAATTGCTAATTGGGGTGAATCTTCTGCATTTTCGACAGCTTTAAATATGGCAGGTTTACCGCCAGCAATTAGGCCAATGACTTGTTCTGGCAGTGTTCCATAAGTGGGTGGGCATTCGCTAGCATCTAAAATACCTAATCTCCCCGAGGTCCCAGCTCCAAGGTAGATTAAACGGCCATGATTTAGGAATGCATTGCTGATTGCATCCACGGCATTAGCGATGTAGGTAAGTTGTTTTTCGACTGCGAGTGCCACTTGTTTATCTTCATTATTGATAATTTGCAGAATTTCAATTGTGGATGCGCAGTCAATATTTTCGCTCGCATTGTTGCGATTTTCGGTGACCATAGCCGATAAATTAATGTTTGGCATGTGATTTTAACCCTAACCATACAAAAGCAATAAGAATAACAAATAGCATACCAAAACCGACGCCAATTGTAATGACTGATAATCCACAAGCGACAGCTAAGGTATAAGCACTTAACATAATCATCATTGCGCTATACTCGCTTAAGTTCTGTATTGAAATAACACTTCCGGCACCGACAAGCTCTTTACCAATTTTTTGAATTAGTGCATTTAATGGCACTAAAAAATAACCGCCTAATGCACCAATCACAACTAATAATATATAAGAGCTAATCATATTACTTTGTAACGTGAATGCGATGACGGCAAATCCCATTAATATCCCAGCTGGAATACAACGTAATGTATTCGAAATTGAAACCAAAGCACTAGCCAATGCCGCACCAATAACAATACCTATTGCTACAACAGCATTTAGATTCGTTGGAGTTGAATTGTCGGTAATACCTAAAACAATTGGTACCCAGCTGATTAATAAGAAACGCAGAGTAATGCCTGCCCCCCAAAATAGACTGGTACCAAGTAAAGTATAAAGGGCTTGTTTATTATTGAAGATGATTTTGATGGTTTTAGCGAAATCTTTTATCATACTTATCAACTTCCACTCAATATCTTGTCGAGCAGCAGGTAATTTGGGAATAAAAATATTTGCTATTACCGCTAGTCCATACATAACAACACAAGTAAGCAACGCTAAAGTAATATCTAAATCAGCAATATGGCCACCGGCAAGTGAACCAAGCAAAATAGCTGCAATGGTTGACGCTTCTATTAAGCCATTCGCTTTAACTAAATTATCGCCGGAAGTGAGTTCGCCTAAAATACCATATTTTGCTGGTGAGTAACCGGCTGCGCCAACACCGACTAAAAAATAGCCTAAAAATGGATTGATATTTAAGCAGATAATCGCTGCACCTAATAATTTAACCCCATTTGCAATCATCATCGCTTTGCCTTTCGACATACTGTCAGCAAATTGACCAACAAAAGGAGAAAGAAGGATAAAAGGAATTACAAAACCGATTTGCAATGCTGATTGGCTCCATTCTGGATAATGGAGCTGCTTAATAAAAGCAAGAATAGCAAAAAAAATTGCATTGTCAGCAAAGGCTGAAAAAAACTGAGCTAGCATGGTCGCTGCCATGCCAACTGATAACAATGGTTGTTTAGACATATCGAATCCTTGCTGTTATTGATTCTCATCGGCCATTTTGCGTAAGGTAATAAAATCGATTTTACCTGTACCCAATAATGGTAACTCTTTAACAACACGAATATCTCGAGGGATCGCTAATGCAGGGATACCTAAATCCTGCGCAGCCTGATTCAGCTGTTCCCTAGTTAATTTAGTCGAGGTAGTAAATAGCACAATAGCTTCTCCTTTGGCTGCATCGGCTTTTACTGTTGCACCATGCATGGCATCAACATCGACCTTTTTAGCTAAAGCTTCAACATTTTCAAGTGAGACCATTTCGCCAGCAATTTTTGCGAAGCGTTTTAATCGTCCTTTGATAGTTAAAAACTCATCTTTATCAATCGCAACGATATCACCGGTATCATACCAACCTTTATCCACATTACCGTTTTCATCAATAGCAACTGGCTCTTCAAGTATCCCCGGTTTCTCAACACGTAAGTAACCCTTCATTACGTTAGGTCCTTTAAGTTGTAGCTCTCCGCCATTGCTAATGCCTGGAACGGGTATTAATCTTGATTCCATTCCCGGTAATAAACGACCAACAGTACCAGCTTTAAATGCCATCGGCACATTAAGAGCAACAACGGGTGCACATTCGGTTACACCATAACCTTCTAAGATTCGAATACCGTATTTATCTTTCCATTGTTCACGCACCGCATCAGAAAGTTTTTCAGCACCAGCAACTACGTAGCGTAAACGCATAAAATCGTATGGATGTGCATATCGGGCGTAGTTGGCTAAAAATGTTGGTGTTCCAAATAACACTGTACAGTTTTGGTCATAAATGATTTCCGGTACCATACGATAATGTAACGGATTTGGATATAAAAACGTACGACTGCCAGAGAACAACGGTAAAAATAAGCCTGCGGTAATGCCAAAGGCGTGGAAAAGAGGTAACGCCGACATAAAACGGTCAGCAGGCGTTGGATCGATAACAGTACGAATTTGTTCGACATTAGCCAATAAACTGCCATGGCTATGGACGACCCCTTTCGGATTACCCTCTGAGCCTGAAGTAAATAGAACTAAAGCCTCGTCTTGACTTGATTGTCGTCGTTTAACTAATCGAGGAATGTATTGATGTACGGCAACGTATAGTTTATCAAAAAAGTTCAAACTGCT
This sequence comes from Gilliamella sp. W8145, assembly GCF_016101145.1. NCBI lineage: Bacteria > Pseudomonadati > Pseudomonadota > Gammaproteobacteria > Orbales > Orbaceae > Gilliamella > Gilliamella sp. W8145. The sequence continues at coordinate 198,899 of NZ_JACFRC010000002.1, read as the reverse complement.
GCGCAAATCTTCAAGGAAATACCAATTTACATCGTTAATTTCTTCTAAAAGGTAATCAAGCTTCCCTTTTTTAATAAATTTGCGTGAAGTAATAATGGTTTTTATTTCAGCAGCAGTAATTGCACAGGTTAATCCTTTAGTACCAGCCGTGTAGTTGAGCATTGCTGGAATACGATTTTTAACTGATAAACCAAAAATAGTGGCAACAGTAATTGTTGCATTGGGTAGTAATAGGCCAACTCGTTCTTTCGGTTTGGTAATTTTAGAAATAATACAACTTACACCGATAATCTGCTTAAGTAAGTTTCGATAGGAGGCTTCATGAGTGGTAGGGTCTTGAACCATTCTTGATTTTACGCCATAACGAACTTGAGCTTCAAGTAGAGCCTCAAAAAGGGTTAATTTAGGGCGACTTGCCATTCTGGCATTCATCATAATTTGATGTAATTTTTCACCAGCAATATATCTTCGATCACTTGCTTTTGCTGCGTCAGGCATTGGGATTGATTTTGGTTCCAATACATGAATAGTAATTTTTGGAAATAGACGACGTTTAAATAAGCCTTTTAAGCGACTGGTTAAGGTAAATTCGGCACCTTCTATCCAAACAGGTACAATGGTCGCTTGAGAACGTGCCGCAACAAATGCCGCACCATCATAAATCTTCATTAATGATCCGGTTATGGTAATTCGACCTTCCGGAAAAATAACAATTGGTCGGCCTTTTTCAATTTCACGGACCAACTTTTTTATTGCCATAGGACTTAATGGATCCATTGGCACAAAATCGACATAGCGTTTGGCTAAACGAACTAGCCAGTGATTAATATATCCTGCGTAGATAGCAAATACTGGTTTTACTGGTAAAAATACGCCGATTAAAACGCCATCTAGAAAGGAAACATGATTAGGAGTGATAAGAAGTCTGTCTTGTTTTAGGTTATCAAGATTACCTTGAATCTTGACATGGAATAAAATCTTTAAAAAAAATTTTAATATTTTAAATAACATCTGATTTCTCAATTTCCGTGCAAAATTGCACTCTGTCATAATAGTGAAAATTATTGCAATATACAAGAAGCTAAATTTCAATTGAATTTAATTGATATTAAACAATTTGTTATGCGAATTCTTTCAGTTTGAAATATTAATTAATAGACAATAAAGAGTAAAAAAGTAAAATAAAAGTTAAATAACAGTAAGGAATGAAAATGTTAATTTTAACAGCTCAAGATATCCAACAATTTTATACCATGAAAGATGCTGTAGCAGCAGATAAACAAGCATTAAAAATTTATACTAAGGGTAATAGTGAAGTACCTTTACGTATCAACTTTGATATGCAAAAAGGACAATGCCTAGTTATGCCAGCTCATATTAAAGAAAACGATGTTGTTGGTTTAAAAATTGTCTCGGTTTTTCCTGATAATCCTAAATTGGGTAAACCATCAGTTCCGGCGCAAGTGTTTATGATCGATCCTCAAACGGGCGAAGTTTGTGCGATATTAGATGGCACGTTTGTTACTCAATTGCGAACCGGTGCGGTACAAGGTGCTGCCACGGATTTATTAGCAAAAAAGAATGCTAAACGAGCAGTATTAATTGGTACTGGAGGGCAAGCAGCGGCACAATTAGAAGCTATGTTAACGGTACGGCAGTTAACAGATGTAGCTATTTATGGGCTTGATGCCAAAAAAGGCAAGCAATTTACTGAAGAGATGAAAAAACGATTTGGCCATTTTTCGGCTAACCTCTATTTTACACAAGATTTGGATGAAGATATTCGCCATGCTGATATTATTACTTCAGTGACTACATCAAAAGAAGTGACTTTCAATGGTGAGTTAGTTAAACCCGGAACTCATATCAATGGTGTAGGTGCTTACACACCAGAGATGCACGAAATCCCAAGTAATATAGTGGCAAAAGCAGATATTCGTGTACTTGATACTAAAGATGGTGTATTTGCTGAAGCTGGTGATATTATCGACCCAATTAATCAAAATTTAGTCACAAAACAAGATTTTTATGAATTGGGAGATTTAGTTATCGATCCGCAAAAATGTCGTCAAAACGATCAGCAAATCACGTTATTTAAAACTGTGGGAACGGCAGTTTTAGATGTCTATGTCGGTTATGATATTTATCAGAAAGCTAAACAAAAGGGTATTGGAACGACTATCTAATAATTCTTTTTAACCCCAAATCACCCCTTAACCAAAAATTTGAGGAAAGGGGTTTTTTAATGTCTAAAATTGGCATTAATAGTGCTTATTATTAGTATTAACAATAAGTTAGTTCTATAAAATAAAAAATTATAGGAAAGTGTTTTTAGCGCTTAAAATTGTCGTTAATGGTATTACTTATTAAAATCAATAATAGATTAGCCATTATCAATAAAATAATGCGAGGTAAGGGCGGCTCTAAGATCGAAACTTAGCTTTTCAGCTCTTCTTTTTGTGAACGACCTAATAATGACATAGCTGCCTGTTTTGGATCTTTATGTTCATAAAGTACTTTATAGATTTGTTCAGTAATAGGCATGTCGACGTGATATTTTTGTGCTAATGACCAAACTTCTTTAGTATTTCTACAGCCTTCAACTACTTGAGCAATGATTTCTTGTGCTTCTTGAATTGATTTGTTTTGACCCAGTAAAATACCAAAACGGCGATTTCGTGACTGGTTATCGGTACAAGTTAGTACTAAATCACCTAATCCTGCCATCCCCATAAAAGTGGCGGGATCGGCACCAAGTGCTTCGCCTAATCGCATCATTTCAGCCAATCCACGAGTAATTAATGCTGTTCTAGCATTAGCACCAAAACCAAGTCCATCTGACAGACCAGCACCAATGGCAATTACGTTTTTGACCGCCCCACCGAGTTGAACACCGATAAAGTCTTTACTGCTATAGACTCGAAACGATTTACTACAGTGGAATAAATTTTGTAGTTCTGTTAAAAATTGTTCATCAGTTGACGCAACAGTAACTGCAGTGGGTAAACCAGATGCCACTTCTTTAGCAAATGTAGGACCAGAAATAACCGCTAATGGAATTTTGTCACCTAAAACTTCGCGTGCAACATCTTGTAATAATCGTCCAGTATCAACTTCAAGGCCTTTCGTTGCCCAAACAATTTTACTATCCTTTCTTAACAATGGTTTTATTTGTTTAAGAATACTACCAAACGCATGGCTTGGTACAACAATAAGTAAAATTGGCGCAGCAGCAACAGCAGTGGCTAAATCAGCTTCAATTTGCAGTTGCTCTGGGAAAGGGATATCAGGCAAAAACTGTCTATTTTGTCTATCATGCTGCAAAATAGCCATTTTATCTGGGTTATGTCCCCACAATAAGGTTTCATGGCCATTACGTGCTAGTAATATTGCTAGTGAGGTTCCATAAGAACCTGCGCCAATTACAGTCACTGCAGCATCTTTACTCATATATAATCCAATAGACTTTATTAATTAACTTAACAATTACGATTATTGTAAGGTTTCAGTTACACTATTTTGCGCTTGTTGTTCTTGTTGTTGTAAATAGTTAATGAACAATGCTTCAAAATTTACTGGCTCTAAATTAAGTTGTGGGAATGTCCCTTTATTCACTAGGCTTGAAATAACCTCACGCGCATAAGGGAATAAAATGTTTGGACAATAAGCACCAACACAATGTTGAATTTGTGCATCATCAAAACCAATAAGAGAGAAAATTCCTGATTGGGTAACTTCACAAATATACACAACTTCTTCTTGTTGTTTTACCGTTACGGTAACACGTAAAGAAACTTCATGCACTTCATCACTTAATGCTTGTGATGCTGAATTTAGCTCTAAATTCATTTCTGGTTGCCACTGCTTAGTAAAAATTTCAGGGACATTATTGGTTTCAAAAGAAACATCTTTAGTGTAAATACGTTGAATTGCAAATTGTGTTTCTGGTTGTTGTGTATTGTTTTGTTCTGTCATGATAAAACCTTATTTTAAAATTATATTATTTTCTAACTAATGGTAAGTTTTCGCCGTTCCAACCAGCAATACCATCTTTTAATGTAAATACATGTAAAAAACCTTGTTTGACTAATACTTCACCAATGCCTGCTGATGTTAAGCCATTTTCATCAATCACAATAATGATATTTTCTTTAAATTTTTCTATAGTTTTAGCACTAGCATTCTTTATATCAACAGGTAAGATGTTGTGTGATTCAGTGATATGCCCTTTTTTGAAGCTATCTGCTGAACGAATATCAACAATAACTGCATTTTGTTTATTGATCATATTAATTGCTTGCGCGTTATTAATTATTTTTACTTTTGACAATTTACTTTTTACGGTTAATACAATGATTGCAACAAATAACACAACCCAACCTAATGAAAGTAAAAGATGATTTTTGACAAAAGGTATAATTTCGAGCGTAACAAAGTCCATACTTTTATGATTACCTAATTTTTATTAAAAATAAGATAAGATTATAACGATATTGTCTACTGAAATACAGATCTAAAGGGAGAAATCTTATTTTAAGCTAATAAGAACTAAAGAATTCTAAGGTGAGAATTAATGTTATTTAGATGATTTATCTTAGTGGTTTTGCTTTTAGTTACTATAATCTCGTCTGTTTTAGCCGAACAAAATAATTGTGCTACAAATAAAACCGTAAACTTAGATCAAAACATGCAAATAACCGATGAGCCATTACTATTTGACCCAAATTTAACCTGTCGAAATTTTTTTCTGGAAATTGATGCTAATGCACCTGATTATTTTCAATATTATGATTGTCAAATACAAGATGAAGGTCAAACATGGCGGATAACTGTAGTTTATAAAGTTGACGGTAAATATGCTAAGCAAGCCCATTAATATTTGATTAAAACTATGAGGATGGGTGAACTGAAACATTTATGCTGTTATTGGCATCAACAAAATCCAGTTTTGATCGCTAATTCAAAAGATAACTTATTGTATGAAACTTCGTTTTTTTTAAATGAAACATTTAAACGTGATGGGGATGAAATGATTTTTTATTTAATCATAATCGGTTTTCGAAGATTCAATATATAACTTATTTATGCAGTGTAGCCAATCAACCACTTTGTCATGGAGCAAAACAGTGACATAAATGGCTTTATGTGACATTTTGGTGCGTTGTTTTGGTGCTTTATGCATTATTATGGTGCATTCATGCTTTTTCTGCTATTATTTAATCATTAAAAACCGTCTAAAATGGTTAATGAAAAACTGGCATCATATTTGCATACAATCTAATAAATAGGCAAAATGCCTTTAAACTGAACAATTATTATATGTCCTCAATGGAGAAGCTACATGTCTACACAAAAAGTTTTAACGCTAATAAAAGAAAACGATGTTAAGTTTGTTGATTTACGTTTTACTGATACTAAAGGTAAAGAACAACACGTTACAATTCCTGTAAGTCAAATCGACGCTGATTTTTTTGAAGATGGTAAAATGTTTGATGGCTCTTCCATTGCTGGTTGGAAAGGCATTAACGAATCAGATATGGTTTTAATGCCAGATGCATCAAGCGCAGTAATTGATCCATTTTTTGAAGACGTAACATTAAATATTCGTTGTGATGTTTTAGAACCAGCGACTTTACAAGGTTATGACCGTGACCCTCGCTCAATTGCTAAACGTGCTGAAGAGTTTTTAAAATCATCAGGTATTGCTGATACCGTTATTTTTGGACCAGAACCTGAGTTTTTCTTATTTGATGATGTTCGTTTTGGATCGCCAATGTCTGGTAGCTTTGTTCATATTGATGATATCGAAGCAGCTTGGAACTCTGGTACTAAATACGAAGAAGGTAATAAGGGGCATCGTCCTGGCGTTAAAGGTGGTTATTTCCCACTTCCTCCGGTTGACTCGTCACAAGATATTCGTTCTGAAATGTGTTTAATCATGGAACAACTAGGTTTAGTTGTTGAAGCTCATCACCATGAAGTTGCAACTGCAGGCCAAAATGAGATTGCTTGTCGTTTCAATACATTAACTAAAAAAGCTGATGAAGTTCAAATTTATAAATATGTTGTACAAAATGTTGCTCATGCTTATGGTAAAACCGCAACATTTATGCCAAAACCTATGTTTGGCGATAACGGTTCAGGTATGCATTGTCACCAATCTCTTGCTAAAGATGGCGTAAACCTTTTTGCTGGTGATAAATATGCTGGCCTTTCTGAAATGGCGTTATACTATATTGGTGGTATTATCAAACATGCAAAAGCAATTAATGCTTTTGCGAACCCAGCGACTAACTCTTATAAACGTTTAGTACCAGGTTATGAAGCACCAGTTATGCTTGCATATTCTGCGCGTAATCGTTCTGCATCAATTCGTATTCCAGTGGTTACTAGCCCTAAAGCGCGTCGTATTGAAGTTCGCTTCCCTGATCCAGCAGGTAACCCATACTTATCATTTGCAGCACAATTAATGGCAGGTTTAGATGGTATTATCAATAAGATTCATCCGGGTGATGCGATGGATAAAAACTTATATGACTTACCACCAGAAGAGTCTAAATTAATTCCACAAGTTGCTGGTTCACTTGAAGAAGCTCTTGACGCGTTAGATGCGGATCGTGAATTCTTAACTCGTGGTAATGTATTTACTAATGACACTATTGATGCTTATATTGACTTAAAACGTCAAGATGTTGATCGTGTTCGTATGACACCACATCCGGTTGAATTTGAACTCTACTACAGTCTATAAGTCATTATTGTATTATTTAAAGCTTTAACCACCGCTGAAGGGCGGTGGTATGTAATGAGAACGGAGAGCCAACGATGACATTTGATAATGAATCTGATGCAAATCTTGTTCTCGACTCAATGATTACCAATATTTTATTACTCGATAAAAAACTCAATATTCTTTATGCCAATACCGCGGCACAGCAGTTACTTGCTCAAAGTTCGAAAAAAATATTAGATAGTTATTTTCCTGACTTATTAGGTTATTTTTCCCTCGACCTTGAGTTGATGCAAAATGCATTAGATCAGAATCAAGGATTTACCGATAGCGAAGTTAATTTAGTCATAAACAATGAATTACATATTTTATCATTAACCGCACAATTGCTGGCTAATGGTCATGTACTTATCGAAATGGCACCATTAAATAGTCATAAAAAGTTGAGTCAAGAACAACTACAACAAGCTCAACAAAATGCTGCCCGCGAATTAGTGCGCGGACTTGCTCATGAAATTAAAAATCCGCTTGGTGGACTAAGAGGAGCGGCGCAATTATTGTCACGAGAGCTACCTAACAATGATTTGCAAGATTATACAAAAATTATCATTGAGCAGGCTGATAGGTTAAGAAATTTAGTTGATAGATTATTAGGTCCTCAACAGCGGTTACAACAGAAACAACAGAATATACATCAAGCTATCGAACGGATCTATGCGCTTTTATGTTTAGAAAAACAGCTAAATGTTGAGATTATCCGTGATTATGATCCTAGTTTGCCTGAATTCACTCACGATTCAGAACAGATTGAACAAGTGGTTTTAAATATTGTTCGTAATGCTTTACAGGCAATTGGTACGAAATCTGGTTGTATTAAGATCAGGACTCGAACAGCATTTCAAGTTACCTTGCATGGTCAACGTTACCGACTTTGTGCGCGTATCGATATTGAAGATAATGGCCCTGGAGTGCCCGTGCATATTCAAGATACATTATTTTACCCAATGGTTAGTGGTTATGAAGGAGGTACCGGCATTGGCTTGTCGATTGCCCATAATATTATTGACCAGCATAATGGAAAGATTGAATTTAATAGTTGGCCTGGTCATACTGAGTTTTCTATCTATTTACCAATCAAACAATGAGGTTAATGACGATGAATGTTTGGATTGTTGATGATGATAGTTCGATTAGATGGGTTTTAGAGAAAGCGCTTACTAATGCTCATTTTAACTGCATCAGTTTTTCGAGCGGTCAAGAAGTGATTGATGCTTTAGTTAATCATCCTCAGAAGCCAGCAGTATTATTATCCGATATTAAAATGCCAGGTATTGATGGGTTATCTTTGCTTAATTATATCAAAGAGCAAATGCCTAATTTACCGGTGATTATTATGACTGCTCATTCAGACCTTGATGCTGCAGTGAATGCTTATCAAAAGGGAGCTTATGATTATATTCCTAAACCTTTCGATGTCGATGAAGTAATTCAATTAGTTGAGCGGGCTATTTTACAAAGTCAAAGTAATAAACCTAATAATTCCTCTACTAGCAAAGCTTCTACAGGTATTATTGGTGAAGCACCCGCCATGCAAGAAGTGTTTCGTATTATTGGACGACTCTCTAAATCATCTATCAGCGTACTTATTAATGGTGAATCAGGAACGGGTAAAGAGTTAGTAGCTAAAGCGTTGCATACTCATAGCCCTCGCTCACAGTCACCATTTATTGCACTAAATATGGCTGCTATTCCTAAAGATCTGATTGAATCGGAACTATTTGGGCATGAAAAAGGGGCATTTACTGGAGCTGCTCAAATAAGGCATGGTCGATTTGAACAAGCTAACGGTGGAACGCTATTTTTAGATGAAATTGGTGATATGCCATTGGATGTGCAAACTCGATTATTAAGAGTTCTTGCTGATGGTCAATTTTATCGGATAGGTGGTTATTCACCTGTAAAAGTTGATGTACGTATTATTGCCGCTACGCATCAAGATTTACAAGCTAGAGTAAAGGAAGGTAAATTTAGAGAAGATTTGTTTCATCGGCTAAATGTGATTCGAATTTTATTACCACCATTACGTGATAGAGCGCAAGATATACCTAAATTAGCTGAACATTTTTTACGGACCACTGCCAAAGAATTAGGTGTTGAAAGTAAAGTGCTAAGCCTTGATGCTCTCAATCTTTTATGTCTGTTCAATTGGCCGGGTAATGTAAGGCAACTAGAAAATGTTTGTCGTTGGGTAACAGTAATGTCGTCCAATAATGAAGTTTATGTACAAGATTTACCACCAGAACTATTACAATTATCGGCTTCTGATGCCTCAGCTAATTATGAGGTTACTACCAATGTAACCAATCAGATATTACCAGAAACCGATTGGAAAAAACTGTTAGAACAGTGGGCTAAACAAGCCTTATTAGCTGGTCAAACCGGAATTTTGACGCAAACAGTGATTGATGTCGAAAGAATTTTATTGAGGTGTGCGCTTAATTTTACTCGCGGACATAAGCAAGATGCGGCTAATCTGCTTGGCTGGGGACGAAATACTTTAACGAGAAAACTCAAAGAATTATCAGATGATAATTGATTATGATAGCATGCCGATTTTTTCGGCAATAAGTCATAATGTTATCATCTAATGTTTTTACCAATTTATTTATTATTATTTTACTGTTTGCTTAAAGTTCATTGAACACTTATTTATTTTTAGTTACAATCGAATGCAAATGATAATTATTCTATTTATCATACATTCGCTTTTGGACTAAGCTAATAACTAGGAGTTACAATGTATTCATCTATCAAAGTTAAATTTTTAGTATTAATAGCCGCTTTATTTGTATTAGCTGGCTGTGACGATAAAAAACAAGAAGCACCAGTAGCTAATAAAACTATAGCTGTTGAACATGCTCAAGGTAAAACAGATATTCCTGAAAACCCGAAAAAAGTGGTAGTTTATAACACAGCGACACTGGATATTATTGATGCATTAAATATTCCTGTAACTGGTGTTCCACAATCAGATGTACATTTCCCTGAATTCTTATCAAAGTATGCTGATAAAGCTTATACCAATGTTGGTACTTTATTTGAGCCAAATTATGAAGTGTTAAGTTCATTACAACCTGATGTGATTATCGCAGGTGGCCGTGCCAATGATGTTTATAAAAAATTAAGTGATATAGCACCAACTATTTCGCTTGATATTGATCCTAATAATTTTGTAGCTAGCTTAACCGAGCGTACTGAACAGTTAGGCGATATTTTTGGTAAACAAGCAGAAGCTAAAAAATTAATTGCTGATTTTAACCAAAAAATTGAAACACTAAAACCTAAAACAGATACAGCAGGAACTGCCTTAGTGATTATGGTTAATGGTGGTAAAATGTCTGCTTATGGCCCTAAATCCCGTTTTGGTTTTATCTTTGATGTATTAGGTTTCAAACCTGCAACAACCTTCCAAGAAGCTGGCCGTCATGGTAATGCAGTAACTTCTGAATTTGTATTAAGTGTTAATCCACAATGGTTATTTGTATTAGATAGAGACAATGCAATTGGTAATAAAGAAGCTCAATCAGCACAACAAGTTCTAAATAACGAATTAATTCAAAAAACTGATGCATGGCAACAAAATCATATTGTTTATTTAGATTCAACTTCAATGTATATCTCTGGCGGTATTCAAACTTATAGTCAATTAATCGACCAAATAAGTGATGTTTTACAAAAAACATCAGCCAACTAATCATAAGTTATGACAAAAACGGTTTATTTTATTGCAGGCATTGCTCTTTTAATAGCAATGGCTGCATTAAGTCTGTTTATTGGTGCTGGGCATGTGACGTTGGCCGATCTTTGGTCAGATAGTAATATGCGACAAATCTTTTTTGTTAGCCGTGTTCCTAGAACAGTTGCATTAATATTAGCTGGTAGTGCTATGAGTGTTGCCGGCTTAATTATGCAATTACTTACGCAAAATCGGTTTGTTGAACCTTCGTTAGTGGGGACAACCCAGTCTGCGAGTCTTGGGCTATTAGTCATGATGGTATTTGCTCCTGGCGCAACGGTAATGACGAAAATGGTAGTGGCAAGTTTATTTGCAATGGCTGGCACGATGTTGTTTATGTTTATCTCACGTAAAATCATCTTTAAATCTGCCTTAATGGTACCACTTATTGGGATTATGCTTGGTGCAGTAATCAGTGCAATTTGTACTTTTTTTGCCATGTATTTTGATTTATTACAATCACTAGGTGGTTGGGAATCAGGTGATTTTTCTGGCATTTTGCAAGGTCGCTATGAACTATTGTGGTTAGTTGGTGGTATTACCTTACTTGCCTGTTGGAGCGCCGATCGTTTTACTGTCGCTGGATTAGGGCGGGACTTTTCCGTCAATGTCGGACTTAATTATAATAGAGTAATGTTAACAGGCCTGATTGTCATTGCACTTATTGGTGGGATTGTCGTTGTGGTGGTAGGTGTACTGCCATTTTTGGGCTTAATTGTTCCTAATATTGTGAGTTTATTGTTTGGCGATAATGTTCGTAAAACTATTCCGTGGATCTGTCTACTAGGCAGTGGTTTGGTTTTACTCTGTGATATTATTGGACGAGTTATTCGCTACCCCTTCGAAATTCCAGTTAGTGTAATCCTTGGTGTAGTCGGAGCTGTCATATTTTTAGTATTGTTGAGTAAAAAACGTCATGCTGGTTAATCAAAAACGCTTTATTTCAAGTCGAAATACTGTACTGATATTACTAGGTATTGCGCTATTTTGTGTCATTTTTTTCATGACATTCAATTTAAAAGGCAATATTAGTTATATATTGACTCATCGTGCTTGGATTGTTTTAACGATGATTTTAGTCGCTTTTTCAGCTGCAACGTCGACTTTGCTTTTTCAGACTGTTACTAATAATCGAATTTTAACCCCTTCGATAATGGGATTTGAATCTTTGTTTGTATTGATTCAAACAGTTGTAATATTTTTTATTGATGCGCAAGGTATTCCTTATATTGGTATTGTGGGTAAATTTATCTTCGAATCATCATTATTAATTTTATTTTCTCTATTTCTGTATCGAGGATTATTTACCAAACTTAAACAAAACCTTCATTTGGTTTTATTAATTGGCATTATTTTAGGAACACTATTTCGTAGTTTCTCCAATTTATTACAACGATTAATGACGCCAACGGAATTCGCTGTTTTGCAAAGCCGTATTTTTGCAACATTTACCCGAGCAGAACCTGTCTTAATCGTATTTTCATTAGTCATTGCCTCAATTATTGGCCTGTTTTTATGGCGAATGCGCTTTCGATTTGATGTATTAGCTTTAGGACGGGATAATGCCATTAATCTTGGGGTCGATTATCAGAAAAGTGTCACTATCATTCTATTACTCGTTTCGGTATTAGTTTCAATATCAACCGCGTTAGTTGGGCCTTTCACATTCCTAGGTCTACTTATTGCTAATTTAGCTTATAGTATTAGTGGCTCTAGCCAGCATCGTTTTTTATTACCGACAGCGTTTTTATTAGGCGTGATTTTTCTTGTTGGTGGACAGATGTTTTTAGAACGGGTCCTAAATATGGTGGGCGCATTATCGATAGTCATTGAGTTTATTGGTGGTTCATTGTTTATCTTCTTATTATTGAAAAAGGTTCCGATGTGATAGAAATTGATAATATTAGTAAAAAGTATCAAACCATACCTGTATTAAAAAATGTGAAAGCAACCATACCTCAAGGTGGTATTACGGCGATCATTGGTCCAAATGGTGCGGGCAAATCAACCTTATTATCAATTATTAGCCGTCTATTACTTGCCGATGAGGGACAAGTAAAAATTCAGAATATGGATGTGGTTAATACGCCTAGTGATAAACTTGCGACCTATCTATCTGTGTTAAGACAAGAGAACCGTTTTACCAGTCGATTGACTGTGTTTGAATTGGTTGGATTTGGCCGTTATCCTTATTCAAAAGGCCGATTAAATAAAGATGATTTAGTCCATATTAATCGTGCCCTAGAATTTTTAAATCTAACTGAATATAAAGATAGATTTTTAGATGAACTGTCAGGCGGGCAACGGCAGCGTGCTTATGTGGCAATGGTACTTTGTCAGGATACTGAATATGTATTACTGGATGAACCATTAAATAACCTTGATATGAAACATGCGGTTGCTATGATGAAACAGCTAAGGCGAGCTGCTGATGAACTGGGGAAAACCATTGTGATTGTTATTCATGACATTAACTTTGCTTCAGTCTATTCCGATTATATTTTAGCGATGAAAGATGGCCAATTGGTTTATCAAGGCAGCCCTAAACAAATTATGGATTCAACGATATTAGAGGAAATTTTTGATACACCAGTCAAAATAGAAAATATTCATAATCAAAATATTGCTATTTATTATTAGTATCTAATTTTCCTTAACTACAAGGATTTAGAGAATAGCTAAATCCTTTTTTTATTTCTAGCGTTTAATTATTATAACTTATTTATAAAGAGTATAACTTTTGTTTACATTTAATTTATGTTCTTGTTAAATAATAAGTAGTTTTTTTTGAGATTTAGTCATGAAATTAGAGCAGATTGCATTGTTAGCTGGCGTATCGAGAACCACAGCGAGTTATGTGGTTAATGGTAAAGCCAAACAATATCGGGTTAGTGATAAAACCATTGCAAAGGTGATGGCGGTGGTAAATGAATACAATTATCAACCCAACGCAGTAGCTGCCGGATTAAGAGCGGGTAAAACTCGCACTATTGGTATCATTATTCCTGATTTCGAAAATATCAGTTATACCCGAATTGCTAGTTATTTAGAGCAATTAGTAAAAAAAGAAGGTTATCAATTACTCCTCTCTTGTTCTGAAGATGATCCGAAAATTGAAAAAGAGTGTGTTCGGCATTTAAAACAGCGACGAGTGGATGCGTTGGTGATCTCTTCGTCATTTGTTGCTGAATCAGATTATGCATTTTATGATGGTTGGCGAAATAGTGATATCCCTCTGTTCGCATTAGATAGAACATTATCTGTATCAGAGTTTAGGAATGTTGTTGGTGCGGATAAAGAAGATTCAAAAATGCTAGCTAAAGCATTTGATCAGTTAGTCAATGGCACAGTAGTTTATATTGGTGCCTTACCCAATCTATCCGTTAGCCAGCAACGTATGGAAGGCTTTAAGGAAATTGCATTAAATAGTAGCAATAAAGTTGATTTTTTATGTGCAAATAATTATAGTCGTCGCGACGCTGAGGCTACCTTTAGTCAATGGTTAGAATATAATGATTTACCAGATGGTATTTTTTCTACTTCTTTTTCTTTGTTACAAGGCACAATTGATGCAATTTTGAAAAAGTTTGATCATCTGCCAGAAAATCTAACTATAGCCACTTTTGGTGATAATGAGTTACTTAATTTTTTACCTTGCAAAATGATTGCGTTATCACAAGATCATAAAGCGATATCAGAAGTAACCATTAAACTATTATTTGATAGTTTACATAATAAAAACTATCAGCCAGGAACTACAGTTATTCCTCGACGCTTAATTTATCGAGGTAGCCTGAGTCGAAAAAGTATTGCTAAAAAGTCAATTTAAGTCGTCATATCGACAATTATTTTCCTCAAAAAAACGATCTAGATCACACTTTAGGAATTAATAGATATAATTTATTTGATAATTAGCCAGTTTATATTCATTATTGCTGAAACGATTCAATATGATTCAATAACGAACTATTGTGGGATTGCTGAGTTGTTTTTAGTTGACCCAACATTATAACCCAGAGGTATTTATTTTATGTTTCATTTAGTTAAAGAAGATATTCATTTAAATGAACAAGCAACCAATAAAACGGAAGCAATTAAGAAAATTGCAGCTGCATTAACTAGTGCCGGCTTTGTCGGTGAAGGATATGTTGATGGTATGCTTGAGCGTGAAGGTCAGGCGGCAACTTATTTAGGTATTGGTATTGCTATACCTCATGGTACGCCTAAAACTCGTCACTTAGTTAAAAAAACGGGTGTTCAAGTTTTCTGTTTCCCTGAAGGTGTAGAATGGGGAGATGATGATGAAAAAGCCTATCTTGCCATCGGTATTGCGGCAAGTTCTGATGAACACTTAGAATTACTTCGTCAATTAACTCACGTACTTGGTGCTGATGGTGTTGAAGAAAGAATCAAGAATATTCAATCAGCCGATGAAGCTCTCGCTATTTTAACTGGTAAAGAGAGTTTAGAAGATAGTCAATTTGTTATTAATGAATCTACATTATTATTAAATATTCAAGCTGACAGTTTGGCTACTTTACAAGCTTTAAATGCATCACGATTAAAACAACAAAATGCTGTTAATGCTAGCTTTATTACTAACGTCCTTGATAATACACCGAATTATTTGGGTGACGGCGTATGGTTAAATGACAGCCGTGAAGGTAATTTAAAAAATGCAATTGCGATTAGTCGTACAGTAAGTGAGCTAAATCAAGACGGTAAGCCAGTTAAACTTCTAATCACTATTTCAGCGGTTGATGATAATGTTACAGCTATTGTAAATAACATTGCTACCTTAGCTTACAATCAAAAATTAAACTTACTAATCGCTGCAAATAGCGATGATTTCAGCAATATTTTATTATCAGGTTCGCAGTCAGTTTCATCTCAACGAGCAGAAACTCAATCTACAACATCAAGTGCTTCGTCAGAAAGTGTTGGATCTAATGGTGAGCTAAGCAGAGAATTTGTCATTCCTAATGAAAATGGATTGCATACTCGCCCTTCATCGGTGCTAGTTAAATTAGTAAAAGAATTTAATAGCAAAGTCACCGTTGCCAATATCGATGGTAAAAATGAACCTGTAAGTGCTACCAGTTTAATGAAAATTGTGGCATTAGGTGCTAAAAAAGGTAGTCGATTACGCTTTACTGCTGTAGGTGATGATGCAGAGCAAGTATTAGATGCAATAGGTAAAGCTATTGAAAGTGGCTTAGGTGAGGGTGTTTAATCATGACTTATCGTGTTGCGACTATTACCTTAAATCCTGCTTATGATCTATTAGGTTTTTGCCCTAAAGTTGAGTTAGGTGATGTTAATTTAGTGCAAACTAATGCTTTACTGCCAGCAGGTAAAGGTATCAATGTTGCTAAAGTTTTATCTGACTTAGGTATTAAATTAACCGTTGGTGGTTTTTTAGGTAAAGAAAATCGAGATGGTTTTAATTTACTGTTTGAATCATTAAATGTTACTGATAAATTCCAAACCGTCGAAGGCCGTACTCGTATTAATGTTAAATTAACCGAAGAAAACAGTGAAGTTACTGATCTTAATTTTTCTGGTTTTACTATTAGCGAGCAAGATTGGCAAACATTTGTGACTACTTCATTGGAATGGTTGAAAGAGATTGATATGGTTGCCATTAGTGGCAGTTTACCTGCAGGCGTATCTCTTGAAAAATTTACTGAGTGGATGAAACAAGTAAAAGCAATTTGTCCTAAAGTTGTGTTTGACAGTAGCCGTGATGCTTTAGATGCTGGGCTTAAAGCTAATCCATGGTTAATTAAACCGAATGATAAAGAACTCGAAATGTGGGTTGGTAGAAAACTAACTACATTATCAGAAATCAAAACTGCTGCTATGGAGCTTATCGATGGTGGCGTAGAAAACGTAGTAATTTCACTAGGAAGTAAAGGTGCTTTATGGGTTACTAAACATGAAGCATGGTTAGCCAAACCGCCTAAATGTAAGGTGGTTAGCACGGTTGGTGCTGGTGATTCAATGGTCGGTGGTTTAATGTATGGTTTATTAACTAACCAATCAATTAAAGACACCTTAGTATTTGCATCAAGTGTTGCCGCTTTATCAGTTGAACAAGCCGGTGTTGGGGTATCAGACCGTCAAGCGGTTACCAACATGTCGGAAAAAATTGAAATAATTGCGGGATAGGAGTATTCATGAATATATATATTGTTGAAGGAAGTAATTCAGGCCCAGTTAATGGCCGTTTAGCTAAAGCGGAATTAGCGTTAGCCGCTAATTCATTAAATTTCAAAGTTGTTGATAATGCGACATCAGCCGATACGATTATTTCGGTTGGTGATGGAAATATCAGCGATAAATCAGTGATTGGCAAAAGAGTTTATGTGGTAAGTGATCTCAATGAAATTTTTGCTGATCCTAAAAAAATCTTAAATAATGCAAAACTTAAAGCAACTGTTTATGAACAATCTGCTAGTTCTGCATCTGTATCAGCAGCAAATAACGGACAAAAACGTATTGTTGCGGTAACCGCTTGTCCAACTGGTGTTGCTCATACATTTATGGCTGCTGAAGCGATTGAAGAAGAAGCGAAAAAACGTGGCTGGTGGTGTAAAGTTGAAACTCGTGGTTCGGTTGGTGTTGGTAATGAATTAACACCAGAAGAAATCGCTGCAGCTGATGTAGTGATTGTAGCATGTGATATTGATGTTGATTTAAGTAAGTTTGCAGGTAAAAAAATGTACCGAACTAAAACCGGTCCAGCCCTTAAAAAAACTGCACAAGAATTAGACAGAGCTTTTAACGAAGCTACAATCTATCAACCAACTAGTTCTGCTTCAACAACAAAATCAAGTAACGAAAAGAAAGGTGTCTATAAGCATCTATTAACTGGTGTATCTTACATGTTACCAATGGTAGTTGCAGGTGGATTAATCATTGCTTTATCGTTTGCTTTTGGTTCATTTGAAATGGTTGATGGCGTACAAAAACTGGTAGGTGAATCTCATTTAGCACAAATAGGTGGGCTTGCATTCTCGCTCATGGTACCTTTACTTGCTGGTTATATTTCTTACTCAATTGCCGATAGACCAGGTTTAGCTCCAGGGCTTGTTGGTGGTTTACTTGCCGTTTCAACTGGTGCAGGTTTCTTAGGTGGTATTATTATTGGTTACTTTGCCGGTTACTTAGCAATGTTAATCACTAAATATTTACCATTACCAAAAACACTTGAAGCATTAAAACCAATTCTTATTGTGCCATTACTTGCTACATTAGCGACTGGCTTAGTTATGCAGTTTATTGTTGGTACGCCGATAGCATGGCTAATGGAAGCTTTAACTGAATGGTTGAAATCTATGGGTACTGCTAATGCGGTTGTTTTAGGTGCCGTTTTAGGTGGTATGATGTGTACTGATATGGGCGGACCAATCAATAAAGTTGCTTATGCATTTGGTACAGGCTTAATTTCGGCTCAAGTATATGCACCAATGGCAGCGGTTATGGCTGGTGGTATGGTTCCACCTTTAGCAATGGGATTAGCAACTTTAATCGCTCGCAAAAAATTTGCTAAAGCAGAACAAGAAAGTGGCAAAGCTTCATTAGTATTAGGCTTATGTTTCATTTCTGAAGGGGCAATTCCTTTCGCTGCTCGTGATCCATTACGTGTTATTCCTTGCTGTATTATTGGTGGGGCAATCACGGGTGGTTTATCATTAGCATTTGGTTCTGAGCTTATGACACCACATGGCGGTCTATTTGCTTTAGCAATCCCTGGCGTAGTTAAACCAGTTGGTGGTTATTTACTATCAATTGTTGTTGGTTCGGTTATTGCAGGTGTTGCTTACGCATTGATTAAAAAACCTGAAGCACAGACTTCTGAATTAGTTAGCGCATAATACATTATGCAACTAAAAACGCCATCAGATGATGGCGTTTTTTTATTCTTGTCTTAATCTATTTTTTTACCCAACGCTGTAAATCTTTTGGGATAAAATTATCCATCTTTTCTAACATTTCATCAGCAACATCTGCTACGATCAATGTCCGATAAAAACTGTCTCGTATAAAGCCTTCTTGTACTGCGTGTTCTAAAAAATTGAGCATAGGTTGCCAAAATTGGCTATTTAATAAGGCAACTGGTTTTTCATGATAACCAATTTGCATGCCAGTCCATACCTCAAACAGCTCTTCTAATGTTCCTGTGCCTCCAGGCATAGCAATAAAACCATCAGCTAGCTCAGTTAATCTTGCTTTGCGTTGATGCATATTTTCAACAACTTCCAAACGCGTAATACCATGGTGTGCAGTTTCAGCTTTAACTAACCTCTCAGGAATAATGCCAATAACTTCACCACCATGAGCGAGAACGGCATTAGCAATAACACCCATTAGTCCTTTATTGCCTCCACCATAGATTAATCGTCTATTATGTTTGGCAATGGTCATACCTAATTGCTCTGCTGCCATACGATATTCTGGACGATTACCTTCACTTGCGCCACAAAACACACAAATATTTTTTTTCATCAATTTTACTCTATTGGTTATGCTAATTTCTCGCTATTTTAGCATAGTTTTCCCTCGATTTGCTTACAAGCTGAGCAGTTAAACCTAATTAGTGTTTTAGAGATTGACAGAATCGTCATAGATGGTTAATATCTTGTCCGTTAAGTGTTCCTCCATAGTTCAGTCGGTAGAACGGCGGACTGTTAATCCGTATGTCACAGGTTCAAGTCCTGTTGGAGGAGCCAATTTCAGTTTTTAAGAACCTGCTTATATAGCAGGTTTTTTTATATCTACCATTCAATAGATACTTCAAGATCACTTTTATCTGCATAAACATTATTAATTCGCCGTTTAACCATGTTTGAACAGCGATATATAATTATTTTTTATAAGGCGTGTTTTAGCTGGAAAGCCTTATTCTTGCAGGGTATAATTCAGCCTCCCTCCAATTAATACCAAAGTGTGAAATCAACATGAAACATAACGTAGTAATTGCAGTATTAATGGCAACTAGCTTATCTTGTGCCGCTTCAGGACATTCATCTCATTGGGGATATGAAGGTCAAGAAAAACCAGAAAACTGGGGTAAATTATCACCAGAGTATTCTACCTGTGAGAATGGTAAAAATCAGTCACCGATCAATATTGATCATGCATTAAAAACAGAGCATGAAAACTTAAAGTTCTCATTTAAACCTAGTAAACAGGAAATTATTAATAACGGACACACTATTCAGGTTAATGTTACTGGGGATAATCAGTTAATATTAGATGAGCAAACCTTTACGTTACAACAATTCCATTTTCATAGCCCAAGTGAAAATACCATTAAAGGTAAAAGTTATCCAATGGAAGCTCACTTTGTTTACAAAAATAAAGCTGGTGCGCTTACCGTCGTTGCATTAATGTTTAATAATGGTGAAGCGAATTCTGAAATTGCAAAAGCTTGGCAGCAAATGCCTGCGGAAGTGTATAACAAAGCAATTTTAGACAAAACTGTTGATATCAATACATTATTTCCTAAAACACTCGATTATTATCGCTTTAGTGGATCATTAACAACACCACCGTGTACAGAAGGTGTAAGGTGGATTGTATTAGAACAACCAGTAACAGCCTCAGAACAACAAATTGAAAAATTCCACTCAATCATGCATCACAACAACAACCGCCCAGTACAGCCATTAAATGGAAGAGTTATTGTTGATTAATAAATGAGTTTTGATTGGCTTTATTATTTATTATAAAGCCAATTTCGATTGTTATATTGATTAAAAAAATATCAATTAACGATAGCTAATCACAATGAGGATAACTTTTTAGTGTCTCTTTTTAGTGATTTTTTTATTTAAGTATTAGTATAATCCCAATCAAAAACTTTTATTTCACCAGTTTGATAAAACTGCTTAACTAACTTAATATAGTTATTAAAATCTTTATTTTCTCTAGCAAGACGACTGCAAGAGTCCCAATCAATAATAGTTTTTTCTCGAGCAGGAATTAGAATTTGACTTTCTGATGGATTATCTACATCTAATTTAATAACGCCAATACCGTGTGCTGCGCACAATACTCTGAGTTCTTTTAATGTATCACTACCAGTAATTTGTGAAGCCACCAAATAACCAAAATTTGCCCATGAAGAATTAGATACAGCTTGAAAAAATGATTCTCTAACATTTGACATATTAAGTAATATTTTAACTTCAAATGACCATAGTTTACTTTGTTGATCGGCATAGAGTTTAACGCAATCTTTGACTAAGCTATCCCAATCGGAGCTGAGATCTTCTAAGCCAACAATATCAGGATGTAGCCATATATTGCCATTTTTACCCATTCTATTTGATGAGGTTTTTTCATCAATACGTTTAGAGTACACATTAAGTTCATCATAAAGATATTTACTTAATAATGGATAGAGAGAGTGTTCACTATGACCATTCTTCTCTGTTTGGGCTTGTGTGGGCAGTTTCTTTGTAGATAAATACTCGGCGTCTAGTACTTCTGCTTCATCAGATTTTTGCGAAAAGTAATACTTTTTAGGACGCCCCTCTGTGGTTTTTATTTCTGGATGTTTTTTTTGTAAAAGTGGTCGCTGGGCACCAATTTCAGCTGCAATTTGGGCAATAACATCATCATCAGTCATTAAACGCTCACTAGCTTGTTTTTTTTCAGCACAGGCTTGCGGATTATGTATAAATATCAACTGAGCCAATTGTCTAGCGGTAAACTGTTTTTGCGGTTGCTGTTTAAGGAGATTAAATATTGTCTTCCTGAGATTTAATGACATAATGTTTAATAACTCTTTGTAATAATGATTAATATACACGTAATATATAATTTAATTAGCTAGTGCTGTCAATTCAATGTTAACTTTAATAGTTATAAGAAATCGTATAATCATTATTGATAGTTATATATAAAAATGAATAAAAAAATAGATATTAATGGATAATGTACTGTTTTTTTATGTGTTTTAGCGTATTAAAAGAGTGTTACTGAGTAGTGAATTTGTATACTGGCGGAATCTTAACCTTTTCATGAAAATGCTTGTCAATAAAGGTTTTTTTATTTCAATAAACTAAATCGTATACCTAAAACGAAAAGTGACCCTTAAAATTGGGTATTTTTGATACTCACTTATTTTAGAGTTTTTTTACCAGCATTGATTAACTTTTATAATTTAATGTTTTTTAGCTGTATAAGCTTTTACTTCAATTTTTATGACGCTAATTGGTCTAACATCGCTTTCGGTAAAAGAGAATGTTTTATTAGGAGCAAATTTATTCATCATTACTTGTAACGTCGCTATTTTTGCGGTGGGTTCTTCAATAAAGGTTGCACATCCATTGCCAATAACACTGGCATAATCAAAGGAATATTTGCAGGCTTTTTCATTAGTAATTAACTGGTGCCCTGTATCTAGCTCAAAGCTAAGTAAAGGATTTTGTCTGAGTAGTTCAACTTTAGTACCGACTTTTGCGCCATGAATATAAAAAATAAGTTGATTATTTGTTGTTAGTTCATAACAAAAATTGACAGGAACAATATAGGGAAAATCGCCATTATTCATCGCTAAACGAATAACATCAGTATGTTCTAAAATATTGATCACTTCATCAAGATTAGTTATTTCTTTATCTTTGCGTCTCATAGATACCCTTTTTATATTATAGATAACTTAGATTTAAGTAATAATAGATTGATATGTTTTTATTATTAATACCGAACTGATATTAAACCTAAATTGGAATTTCTGCAAAATTTGCAACAGCCTTAAAACTTAAGTTAGATGGTAAGTAATATTATTATAGGTGCAATTTATTTTGCACTTGGAAATATATATTTTCAAATACAGGCTAATGTTATCTTTTGGTTTGATATGTTTTAAAGGATTTAAAAGGAAGTCATTAAATAGTAAATTATTGGCATGAAATTCAGTGGGTTAGTTCGAATGAAAATAACAGCATGCATAAATTATGTGCATTTCTGGGTGTTAATATAGTTCGTGTGTAGTCGATTTATATATAGAAACAGTGTTTTAATTTTTAATTATTTGATTTTATTTGGTTTTTAATTGCTGGCGGGAGTTGAAAAAGGTCTTTTAAATCCTTTTTGAGAAAGGTTTTTATTTTTTCTTTATTTAATAAGTAGTCCCAAACGTAGTCCCAAAATAAAAAGTGACCCCTAAAATTGGATATTTTTAGTACTCACTTTTTTTGATTTAAAGTTGATTTTTCGCAGATGTAAAAATCTGTCTAAAGAGGCGGTACCCAAAATTTGAGTGTTAAAGAAATTAACTACCCCCCATTAAAATAAAATTTTATAAAAAACTGTGCATACTATACATCATTTCTTGTAAGCCTTATTCTATAAGGGTTTACGTTATGTATGGTCTACATTTTAACTATGCATAACTCTACATTTTTACTATACATAAAAACAAAAACCGCCAGTCAAGGCGGTTGATATATTGTTTATAACTTTAACGAAATAATTCACGTTTAAAGATATCTAGTATTTCAGCTTCTACATCTTTGAAGCCCTCATTTAGAAAATCTTTTTTAGCAGTAGGGCGCTTAAATTTCATTTTTATAGATGGGTCTGCGACATAAGCTGCGTAATTTGCAGTGTAACCAACTCTACCAGTGATACGAGTGCCATTAATGACGACCTCCCGATATTGTGAGTTAATTAATGTTGATGTGTCTATAGGGGTGTAGATTGCCGCTTGTGTAGCTCCTACAATCATTGACGCGTGCATCGCTCTAACCGCATTTTTTGTTGTTCTGTTTATAGTTTTATCAAAGCTCTTTATGCATCTATCAATGCCTTTTACTTTTATTCCCATATTAGCCCTATTTTATTCTTGTGCAGATAATATCTCTTTTTATTTTGAATTTATGTAATAAATTATTTTCATAGGAACAATTGAATATCATTTCCATTTCAAACGTAAATCCATTACTTGAATTTTTTACTAAATTTCTGATTGTTGTATATTCGCAATCATCACTATTACCTTTTGTTGTTAAATTGTTATAAAACTTATCCAAATCAAGTTCGATACCATCTTCATCCCCAGTTTTGGATAATAAAACTCCGTTAACAACTTTATATGATTGAATTATTTGTGAGCTACTCGATTCAACGTAATCACTGTATTTGTTCATTTTAGAATCATAGTTACTTTCATATTTTTTATTAACGCAGTCCCACTTACCAACCAAAAACTCATTAGTAACTTTACCGCCACTATCATCACCGCAACCAAACAACGTAAAGCAAGCCAAACCTAGTAATGCAATTCTTTTCATACCATATCCTTTTTTTAGGTAATGGTATGAAAAATAGATAATAATATCAATTACAATTTAGACTGAACATTTGTTGAATTAGACATCGCGTTCCAGACGTCACCAGAATGACTTGATATATCGCCTGCCACTGCTTGCTTGGCTTGTTTTACTGCCATTTTAATGATTCTGTTTTCGAAATCTATTGACGGTTGACTTACTTCAACATTACTTGCGTAGTTTTCGACAACAAAGCTCCATTGGATATTGTTGTTCCCTGAGGAGATTTGACGATTACTTAAAACTTGCCCATTCTCGCCGGGTATTAAATATTGTCGCCCGCCCTGCATTAATATTTCTGGTTTTCCTCCTTCACCAACTCGGTACATTTTATTAGCGTCAACTGGGCCACCATTTTTGCGAGCACCTGCTATCGAAAATGCCTTCATTGTTCCTAGCGCTGTCATATATGATGATGAACCAACGGTTGCCGCTGACCCCATCGTTGCTATTGAGGCAAGCATAGCCGCTGGTTGATATGCCGCCGCTAATGCTGCCGCCTCTGTGATTTGGGTCGCAGTAGTTGCCGCAGATGTCGCTTTCCCTACAATTGCATTTTTGACGTACTGCATACCCATTTGAACAAGTGAGCCTATTGCCTCATTCAAAATCACATTAGCAAAGTTCCGCATTGCTTGCGTTGCTGTCATAGTGCCTGATGCTAACCCAGAAATGGTGCTAGTAGCACTGCTTGCTAGACCCTCTAAAGAAGAAGCAAGAAACTCATTAGCATCACTTTGATTTCGCCAGATTTCCCATTGGGCATTGATTCTATTCTGCTCGAATTGACGGTTAGCTTCCTCTCTAAGTTCAATAGCTCTTTGCTCAGTAAGCCATTTTTGATTTTCAAACTCTTGAATCAATGCTAACTTTTGTGCGTTTTCATTTTGCAAGGCTTGAACTGGGTCAACTTGAGCTACTGCATCATCGACTTTAGATACTGCCGCATCAGATTTGATTTTAGCTAAATTGATTTGATGTTGTTTTTCTAACTGTTCAAGTTTTGAATAATATTCAACTTGTTTTATCTCGCCGAGCTGATGTAGCTTATCTAGTGTCGCTTTCGATTTGTTGAAAGAATCATTTTCGGCATCAATTGGATTTTTTAGAGAGCCAAGCGCCTTGTATGCTTCTGACGTCTCAATTAACTTTCTAAGTTCTGCTGTTTGTTGAGCCGTAACTTTGCTACCCATTTTTTGGGTGATCGCTAACAGCTCGGCTTCGACTGTAAGTCCTTTTGCTTCGAGTTTAGCAACTTCTAATCTATCTCTCAGTTCTTTAACTTCGTCAGCATATGATTTTGTAGCGCCTCGTCCTTTTTTATTGCTTGCGTTTAGTCGTTCGTTTGCATCAAAAGCTTTACCTAGCGCCGTGAATAACGGTTCTAATATTTTTCTAACATTTTCCGACACTTTAGACCATTCAATTGTCCCTGTTATTAATCCCTTTAATGTTGTTTTATACTCTTCCCCTGCGTCACCAAGTTCATTAAGTGCATTTTCATAAATATAAGCCGCTTTTTTTGAACCTTCCAGCTTCATTTCTGCAATTTCAAGCTGAGTTGATAAAGATTTCACTTTATCGCCAATCTTGTTTTCACCAACACTTTTCAAAGCATCATCGAGTGATTTTGTTTTCTTTGCTGCATTATCAGTGTTTTCACCCGTATTGATTAAAAGGGTATTAATAAAACTTATTATTTTCTCTGCATTTTGTTTCTTTTGGATCAGTGTATCTAACGTTGCATTTAATTTAACTATCTGTTTTTCATCTTCCTTAATCGATGGAGCAAAAGAGCCAAGTTCAGCTTTCTGCCCCGATATTAATTGTTTCAGTTGTTCTATTTTTCCCTTAGTTTTACTAATCTGCTCCTCGATGTTTTCGAGACTATCACTATAGTCTTGTTGTTTATCTAGCAACTGATTAAATGTCATATTTTTTAATGATTCACTCATTGAATCAACGGTATCAGCAAAGTTCTCGGCTTTCTGTTTCGCTTCCTCTGCTTTACTTGACCATATCGTCAACGCCCCAGCCGCTATAAGCAATATCCCTGCAGGCCCGCCTAACATTGCCATTGTGGCTTGTAAGCCTTTAGCCGCAAAAGAAGTAGCTTTAACCGCAACGTTAAGTCTTGCCTGTGCGGCTGTATGTTCATTCGTAGCAGTGACAAGCTGTTTCTCAACCACCTCAAGCTGTTTATTCAATGCCGTTTGTGCTTTTAAATTATTACACTGAGCTTGCGCCATAATAATATTTTGCTTTTGAATTTGCAGTGCTTTGACGTTTTGGCTGGTTCTATCAACTTCCGCTTGGATTAAAACTTTTTCAGCTTGAGCTTGCCTCATATCAGCAATTGTTTTTTCGACACTTTGCTTAGTAGCGTTTGCTAATGATGTAATATATTTACCAGCATAGATTGCCGCTAAAACACCCACGCTAGTCATTAGGATATCAATATGCTCAGACATTAAAATTAGTGCATCAACGAATGATTTAGTTACTCCAGTTGAATTATTTAACTCTCCTAAATACTGTTTCGCATTATTAGCAATACGATTCATCCCATCCTGTATATTATTTCTCATATTATCAGCAAGCACAGCGGTTTCTTGCTGAGCATCAATCATCGCATTAGTGAACTGCGACATTGACAATTTGCCATCCATTGCCATTTTTTGGACTTCGGCTTCGGTTTTGTTTAATTGCTTACCGAGTATTTTAAGAACTGTAGGCATTGCACTAAAAACAGACATCGCTTCTAGACCCGCCAGCTTACCCTTTATCTGTGCTTTGGTTAGTGCATTTATCGCCGATTCTGCGCCTAATGCCTTTGTTTTATCAACTGTTAATAAATTCGATAGAGTGTCAATATAAGACAAAGTACTTTGTGTACTATATCCAAACTCACTCATAGAATTAGACAAACGAATATAAAGCTCTGATGATTCCTCAATCTGTCGTCCATTACGGTTAGATGTAATCACAAGTTGATCCAAAATATCTTTAGTTTGTGATGCTGTAGCACCAGTATTCTGGATGCGGTCTTCAAGTTCATTCCAACTCTGTGCATATGCAATTACTGTGCTTGATACTAATGCCGCTGATACCGCTTTAGCAATAGTTGTGAGCTTGCCAAGAGAGTTACCCGCACTTTTTGCTGATGATTCAAGTTTATCTACTCCTTTTGACGCCTCAGCAGCGCTTTTATTTATTTTTTTTAACTCCATTCTGGCTTTGTCTGATGCCTCTAATAAATCATTTAGTTCTACGTTACAGTAAATTGTAAACTCTCTATCTGGTGATACATAAGTTGGCATTATAATAACCTCCTAATTAATGATAAACGCGTGTTTTAATATTTAATAATGATTGTTCGGTATATATTCTGATAGCATCATTCCCCCAGTCAGTTATTTGCCAGCGCTTACCATAAAAATTAATCATGTCAGCTATATAATCGAACGGACTGCCTTTTTTACCGTTATCAGTGCAAAATACAGCTAACTCTACCAATCCTGCCGATAATAGTTCTTTTGTAATAGTACCTGTGTATGTATCTTCGCCTTTAGTAAATGTAAATGTTGTATCTCCTTGTTTTGCAATCATTTCATTAACATAGGTTTCTGCTATCGCGTCAGCGAGTGCGGTTAACGATTTCATTTTCTTATTTCCTCATGTTCTGCTTTAGGTAGCCAGTCTTTACTGGCATTTAAATTAAGTTCTAAATTAGTTTTAACCCCTACTGTAAAGCGCTTCTTCATGTATTGCTTGCCGTTCTCGTTCATTGCATAACTTAAAGATGTGCCGAACTGGGTAAGGGATAGGGGATTATTCAGCCCTGTGTTACGGATGTATTCGATATAAGAATGGTAAAGATACTTTCTTGGATTGAATGGGGTAATACCCAGATTGCCTACTGACATACCATTAGGACTGTCTAACGCGTCAAAATAGCTACAGAAATCGACTAAATGGTCAGATTCTCTTTTAATAGTCGTTGCTTCTTCTGATTGTTGCTGTTTATGTAATCTTTCTTTAGCATCATTAGGGTTGGCGAACTCATTAAGTAGCAGTCTAACAATTGAGGGTAGCTCTTGCTCTATTTTGCTAACCAAGTTTAAGTCTCGTTCTTTTTCTGGTATAACCTCGCCAAAGTGAAATATTACCCTGCGTCTTGATATACCGCCATTGCGCTCATTAAATCGCATGGCTTCGTTGTTGATTACTAACACTACTGCTGGAATCTTGCAGGAATAGGGTTGCTTATGTTTTGGGTCAATTGCAACTTCATCACCGCCAGTAATGGCTTTTAAACCTGCTCCACTACCCATATATCGCGGTTGGTCTGGTAAAATGATAAGAGAGTAACCAACAACTAGCGCCCTGTCTCTTGCCTTTTCCAGTGATTCCATTGTGCCTATAACAGTGTTATTCTTGCCTGATAACATAGTTGCGATTTCAGCAAATACACTTTTACCGCTACCGCCTGCGCCTGTAACTTCGAGGAATAATTGCCAGTCATAACGATTAGCTAATATCATATAAAGCCCTGCTAGTATGTTTTGAGCCTTATCTTGATTGCCTGATGCTCTCTTTAACCACTTAGTGAAGTTTGGCGCGTGAGTTTCGAAGGATTCATTTTCTTTGGCAGGGTAATAATCAATGTCATTACTCACCAATAACCAATCCTTTTTATTGTGAGGTCTAAAAGTTTGTGTCTTCAGCTCATAAACACCATTTTTAAAACAGATTAAATCTTTCTGAGGTGTTCCCATTATAGGCAGTGATAACCTGAGCGATTCAACCGCCGAACTTATGCGCATAGGATTAAATGGCTCACCTGATTGATTAAATAAATCTGCTAATGTCCGCATTAAGACTTTATCGTTAATGGGTTGCCATGCATTAGCTTGATAGTGATAAATTTCATCAGTAGTAAGATTAATCGCAAGGTTATTATCATAATATTGATTAAGCAGTTCCGCTCGTTGGCTTGATGCCATTTGCGATAGGTTCATGCTTGATAACTCGTTTTGCATGTTATGTTTTGTTATGGTGGATAACTCTGGTTTTATGAGGTTTTTATCAAATAAACCTGAAGTTTTCTGAAGTCCAAACTGTTGCCTATAATCATCCCAATCACATTTATAATCTGTATCGGGGATTGTGTAATAACCATTTACCGCAGTAGCCGCTTCTATCGCTTTTTCTTTACCCGTGTTTTTATGACTACCTATATCATTATCACCGGCAATAATAATATTTGCGGTAGAATTAACCTCACGGATAGCTTTGGCCACATGAATAAGATTGCCTGCATCAATAGCAGATATCACCAGTGACCGATGGCGGAATTCCGCTATCGATATCCCTGTGGCTAATCCCTCACAAATAATAATCTCGGTAGCTGTGAGTAATTCTTTGTTTACCTCGTCAGGTCTGCCCAATTTTGGGTTAACCCATATAAAAGCACCTTTCTTATTTGAGCCTCTCATTAAGCGCTTATTTCCATTTGGCTCGATAAATTGACCGCCTGTATATTCACTGTTGATATTAATCAAAGGTACAAAGATACGCCCATCATCTAGCAAGGTTAAATCGAACGTTAACCCTTTTTCAGTGAGGTAATCCGATTGACCTAATATTGCTTTAGATAGTAAATAGTTAACCTTTTTACATACAGGATTATCTGGTATGTTGTCTTGTAGGTCGGATTTCAAATCCGAGCTTGTGGAGGTGTCTCTTAAATTTAAGCATTCGGCTACTTTACTGCTCGCCTCTTTCGCATCACAATGATAATAGTTTTTAATAAGCTCTAAGCCGTCACCGCTACCGCATTGATTGCAGATATAAGTACCGCGCCCATCTTTATTATCAAATCTAAATCTATCTTTACCACCACAGACGGGACAGGGGCAATGTCTACCATTACCCACCTCAATACCTAATGAACTAAAGATTGATTGCCATTTACCTACCGCTTGAGTGGTAATTTCATTTATTCTCATTACCGCCCCCTTAATGGATTGTCCCGTTAGATTCAGCTTTGATATCCTCGACTAAATCAATAAACAATGTTGAAAGTAATTCTTGTCCTAATGAGGTTAATGCTAAAGGGGTATCTGTACTTTCTATGTACATGTCTTTCAACATTCCATAAGTGCGATTTAATCCCTCTTTTTCTCCGAAATCCTCAATCAAGCATTGCTTAAGATTGATATCTAAACCTAAGACAATTAAATCTTTGTTAATATCAATCTTAGTGCCTTCATGAATAAATACCTGACTATCATTTTTGTTAATCTGCTCAATTAAAAACAGACTTGCTACTATCGCCATAGTTGAATCAACGATGATATGGTGGATTGCGGTTATTCTTTGTTGGTTATCCATAATAATTACTCCTTAATTTGTTCCATATATCGCCTAACTTCGGGCGGTAATCGTTTGGTTACATCTGCTAGCAAGTGAGGAATGTCTGCCTTGCCAAAAGAAAGAATTTCCACATATTTGTTATTTTTGAGCCTTAGCGCGGTGATGGTTCCATCGCTATTGTATTTAAAGTCAAACTCGTTCATTTACTGACCCCTCGCTCTGTTTCACTTCGAAATAGCTTTTTAGAATCAGTTATTAGGTCTGATATCGCACCAAGCACATATGAGCGTAGTTCATCGCTTAATTGACTACCTGAATCGCATTCACACATTAAAAGCATTGTTATTGCGTCTGCCTGACCTAGTTTTGAGTTAATAGTATTAATTGCATCTAAAGAGATATTAGCCATTGTCTTTACCCCCTAATAAGTGGTATTCCTGTAAATCATCAAAGGCTTGCTCTGCTAAATCGACTATAGCCCAT
Organism: Gilliamella sp. W8145; assembly: GCF_016101145.1. NCBI lineage: Bacteria > Pseudomonadati > Pseudomonadota > Gammaproteobacteria > Orbales > Orbaceae > Gilliamella > Gilliamella sp. W8145. The sequence continues at coordinate 168,163 of NZ_JACFRC010000002.1, read as the reverse complement.
AGCAAATTACTCATATCCGATTGGTTAATAAAAGGCTCGTCATACCCTGATAATTTGTAATTTGTATTATCTAGCGCGATTTTTGCCATACTTTTAACTTGAAGAAGTGTGCCTTCAACTTTACAAACTAATTGATGGTTATTCATGGCTATAACCTCCCCAAGTTCTAGCTCGTTCAATGATTGGGGTTAATCGAATTCTGGCAATAAAGATAAGCGATTGCTTGCCTAAGCTCTTACGTGCTTCTCGTTCAGTTGTAGCTGTAGTTTGGATAACTTGAGCGGTTGAAAGGTCGTAAAATTTAAATAGTTTTTGTGTGGATACAATAGGGTTAGGGGTAGTAGTCATAATGACAGCCTCCAGTAGATAATTATTAAGATAATCACCGCTAGAGGTTCCAATCTCGTTGGCGGTGACATTAGCAGGGTTGGAACTACTAGCTCTACTGGATACTAGCCAACCTTTCGGTTGCCCCACTAACGCCACCATAGAAAAAGATTTGATAAATAGGTGCGCGCAAGCATTGACACAAAAAAAGACGCTTAGGGCGTCATGTGTCGCCAGTAGGATAAACAGGGTTCCAATCCTGACACTAGATTTTGCTAGTGCAAGATTAATATAGCCCAAATTCTGAAATTCATGCAAGCGCTTTTTTATTTTTACCTTCGTTATTACTGATTGACGCGAAAGACTCACCAAGCCAAATAAGAAATAATTTACCAGCTTAATACCACTTTTTGGTGGTATTTGTTTTCCTGGTTCCTTTTTTATGGGCTGACAAAACCTAGTTATTAGTATTCTGCTTTCCCTTTTTATGGACTCAAGAAACATATTTTTGAAATTCAACCCCATGCAATGAGTTTCCCGATGCATACACGCGCGCGTAGTGATATCAATAAAATCTTCTCTAACGTGTCGGAAAATTGCGCCGTAACGCTTCACAGGGCGATTATTTAAGGGTTGGGGATACATCAGTATTGCTAGATTGTTATATAAACTTGTAGTCATGATTAAGCCTCTTTACCAATTAATCTAGTCATGTAGCTTTGTGATAGCTTGATTAGTTCATCTTTCCTTTGCTCATAACTCCAACCCAAATCAATTAGTGTAATATTAGAACGCTCAAGATAAGCTATTTGGTTTAGTTGTTCTTCATTGAGGTAATCGCGGATATCACCAGTTATATTATGAGTTTTTCGGAAAGCTTTAGCTGTCATACCTAGTACAATACCGTTAATCATATTAAATTCGTTAGTATAGTTATGAGGTTTTGTCTCTTTGCCAAGTGATAGCCTGTGTAGAGTTAATGCATCACACATAGGACGGCTATAGTTTGCAACTTCATTTCGTGCTTTTAAGCGTTTTAGCTCTTTCTTTTGGATGGCGGGTGCAATGTTCTTAAGGTGTTCTTCACAACGAATAAAGTATTTTCTGATAGCTCGCCCGTGTTCATTGTTTTCAATCATTGCTAATTCTTTAGCGGTTCCAATCGTGAGAATATAATCAATACTTTTACGGTCTCCGCCTCGCTTAGTTGTCCACTGTTCATTATTTGCACTTTGATTCCTGAATTCTAATGAATCAAAGGTTAAAAAATCATCACCTTTAATTAGGTTATATTCTTTTATTCTTCCCTTTATCCATGTGGAAAAATCATTTCCTACTTTTAAGTAAGAATGCAATGCTTTGGCGCTAACTGTTTGCTGTAATTTACCGTTGAATTGCGTTTCTATTACTGGTACTAAATTATTAAAATCTGTCATAAGTATTACTCCTAGCGTGTCGAAAAATTCCCCTTTTAGCTGAATTTAGGCAAGGGGAGACCGTAACGAGTTTTTTCGTTTTACTTTAAAATCAATTAGTTATTTCGGTGTTTTTTAGCTAGACACTTAACGCGAGATTGGCTATCATTGGAAGAGTCATTATTCCAGTGTTAGCCCTTTTATCATTTCGCGATATAAAGGGTTTTGCTTTATCACCATTAAGCCACCTCTCGACGTTCTACTCTGCGAGATTCAAGCCAAGAGTAAATCTCATCAGCGCGATACCCTACGCGGCGCAAGCCGATTCTTATTTTTTGTGGAAAGGTTTTATCTTTCATTTCTAGCGTATAAAGACTAGTGTCAGATTTGAAGTGAAGTAAATTTTTAACTTCTTTCTTAGATAGGATTGTATTTGTCATTTTTTATTTCCTTTATTCATCAGTGGTTATCATTATGATACTGGATAAATACCTAGTGTTCCATTGAATTAGGAATTACTTTGAAATAAATGCAATTCCACCAAAATAATTTTATTCCATTAAAATAATGATCCGCCGCTGATGCTATAAAAAACACTTTAATATGGAAAAAAGTTAGAATATACCTTATTGTTTTATTTATTTTTATTCTGAATATTTCATTTTATTTAGGTAAATTAGGGTCAATATAAGTCAATTTGGTTTTTTTGAATGATTTTGTAAATCGTTTAAGGGCGTTGCAGATCTTTATTAATCTTTACAGATTTTTACAAATTTTACGGCACAATTTGGGCGCAAAGAGAAAAAGAGGAATAAGTATAAAAAGGGGGAAAAGAGTAAAAATTATTATTATTTATAGAGATAATTTTTTTAATTAGAAAAAATGACCAACGGATTTTTAGGAAACAGGTCATTTAAATTAGAAGATTAGTTTTGAGTATAAGAAAGTGCTAACTTGGCTTTTTCATAAAAAGAAGATTTGGATAAACCATCTAAATTTAAGTTATTTTTTTCTGCCATCTCATCTATAGCTTTTTTGATTGCTGCAATATTAGGTTTTTCAGCAGTTCCATATGAATTACCTTGTTTCTCGGCAATTAGCTTTAATAACATGCCTGTCATTTTGTAGATATTTGTTTGCTCTTCGTCTTTCTTATACAGTCCTCTTTGGCTTTTAGATAGTTCAGTACCTTTATCAACTAAATCTTTACCTCCAATTTTGTAGAGAGTTTCTTTCCACTTTTGAGTTTCAGTTATATTTATAATAGCTTTTAATGCTCGCTTTTTTACTGGTTCAGGAGTGACATCTTCATCAATTAAAATATAAGCTATAGTAAACATAATATCTGCAAATCCTGTTTGGTACATGCTTCCACTATAAGAAGTTAGGCAACGCTGGATATAGTTTCGATAAGAACGAAAATCAGCTAATTTGTCTTGAGGTATTTCTTTTATCTTAATATATGGATCTAAACCGCATAATAGTAAAGCTAGTTCTTTAGATTCGATTATTGGTAACTTAGTTGCTTGTTCGAAAACCCCCATTTTTGCAAAACTTACCATGCATTCCTCCTACTTGCTGATATTAGCTAGATTCAAATAATACTTTAACATACAGTTAGATACATTATAACACTGTATCTATATACAGAAATACAATCATGGTAAAATTGGAGGAGTAAAATAATATTTTGAGGATAGGTAAATGAGAGATTTAATAAAAAATAATAATAAATATTTGAGCCGTCGCGCTACATCAAAATTTCAGGCTCGTACGCTAGCAAGATAGTAGTAAGCCCTTTGATGGCTTTTTAAATTCAACCCCATGAAAGGGATTTGTAAGTTGTCTTTATTATGAAGATAACTGCCTTTTATGATTAAATTGGTATCCATTTATTAAATACCTTTTTACTGGATACTTGTTTGGATACCTATATTAAATAGATTTTTAGGTATTTAAATTCCATATGAAGTGGCTCAAGTTGAGCATCTAAAACTTGAGCAGGTAACAAGTTTATGCTCTTTGCTTGTCAGGTGGTTAAATTCTTGATGGTGGCGATACTAGTTCTATGCGCATTGGTTTTGATTTGGCTATAATGCTATTTCCCATAGATTGATGATCTAATGTCTGCTTTTCAGAATAGCCATGATTAGCAAGCATCAATTTGACAATACTCGCGTTAAACTCACCTTTTAAGCCTTTATTAATCAACTCCACTTCTTGGCGTGCTTTGATAAGTTCTAACATGTCCTTAAATTCTTCGCTTGAACTTGCATAATTATATAAACTCGACCTTGAACAGTTAGCATATAAAGTCAGTCCAGCCATAGAGGGAATGATTTCGCCATTTTTGATATAGCCCTGTTTATGCAAATACTCTAGCCCTAGTTTTAACATGTCCTTTATCTTTGATTTTCGCCCTGCCATATTACCACTTAACTTACTAATAATAAGGCTATTATAATCCAACAAGGCGAATTATCAGATTGCTTTCTAACGTGTCCAAAAATTCACTAAGCCAACCAAGAGGAGGGGGTAGTAAATTTCTACAACTTTTTGCCTTCAAAACCGCCCCTCTGCTTTTTATGCAAAACCGCGAATTGAAATAATTTTTTTGACCGTTATTACTAAATGGGTAACCATAAATATCTATGGTTGAGTAACTCAAGCCAATGCAATAAATCTGCTAGCTTTTTAGCAGATTACAAATTTAATACTGTATGGTGGAAATCACCATTCAGCTGCCTAATGATCAAGCGAAATAATAATATATTGATTATTAACAAATTGAATATTTGGGTTGTCCGTAATATTAATATAAATCATACTGTTATATGTGTGATCTAAAAGATATAGATGTATGTATAGTAATGAATACTTATGAACACTTAAAAAATAAGTATACATAATATAATTTATTAATATATATCAAGTTTTTTGTATTTATGTATAGTATGTATAGTTATCTGATAAATTCTAAATTAACGGGGGGTAATTAAATAAGCAAAGTATATGTTGTGCGTAACTCAAATCTGAGTTACGACTAACGCACTGATTTGTAATGTAAAGGATGACATTTGAAAAAGCACCCCTCAGATATGAGGAGTGGTTATTATGGAGAATTGAAGTGAATAACCCAAATATGGGGCACGGTATGAATAGCGTGATATGGTTAATGATTAACTAGCTTTAGATTACGGTTACCTGACAATGAGACATTCCCTTTACTGGCTTGCTCGACAAAGTCGCCCCACCAGTCTAACATAATTCTCCTTTGTTCCAAATAAGTAGCTCTGTTATAAGCCCGTCTAACGCTATTACTATCAACATGAGCAAGCGCGGCTTCAATAACATTAGGGTCAAAGCCTTGCTCGTTTAATATTGTGCTCGCTAAAGCTCTTAATCCATGCGCCACTAACTTATCTTTATATCCCATTCGTTTAATTGCCATATTCGCTGTTTGGCTATTCATGGGAGTGGAAAAAGGAGGTTTTAGACTTGGGAAAATGTGTTCCCTGTGACCGCTTATAGGTTTCATGATTGATAGAAGTGCCATAGCTTGCTTATTAAGAGTGATAGTATGTTCTCTTCTCATCTTCATTTTTTCAGCAGGAATTACCCACAAGCAATTATTAAAGTCAATTTCCTGCCATTTCACTCCTACAGCTTCATTAGGACGGGTCATTGTTAATAGTTGCCATTCAATTAAGCAACGCGTCTGTAATTCAATTCTAGCCATAGCAAGAGCCTGCATAAATTCAGGTAGCTCTTGTGCTTTGATTGTTGGCATTTGTCCTTTTGTAGGGCTTTCAAATGCATCTTTAATCTTGACTACTGGGTTAGCCTCAATTAAGCCTATATTCACAGCATAAAACATAATTTCATTAATGCGTTGGCAAAGCCTTTTAATCGTTTCTAATTTGCCACTTGCTCTTAATGGCTCCATAACTTTGATGAAGTCTTTTGCCTTTAATTTGAAGATGGAACTATTACCGATGTAAGGGAAAATATGTAACTCTAATGAGTTCCAAATACCTTTTAATGTAATTTCAGTTAATCCTTTACTACTCTTAACTTTAAACCAGTCAGTAGCTACCTTTTTAAATGTACTGGTTATTTCGTCTTGCTTGCGTTGTTCTAGTTCTGCTTTATGTTCTTGAGGATCTATACCTTGTTTAATTAATTCGCGTGCTTCGTCTCGTTGTTTTCGTGCTTGTTGTAGCGAAACTTCTGGATAACTTCCAAAGCTTACAGTAGTTCTATTATTAGTTATAGGTCGGTAATATCTAAATTGCCATATTTTTGTGCCTGTTGACTTAATAAGTAAAAGCAAACCATTTCCATCATAAATAGGATAATCTTTACTTTGTGGCTTGGCATTCTTTATTTGTGTATCAGTCATTGGAATTACTTTTTTAGGCATACTTTACTCTTATGGGACTATGAAATTATTTTATTATGTTTATGTAGTCCTTAATATAGTCCTAAAAATTCTGGTTGTAAATGTATCTTACTGGTGCTTAATGAATAATAAAATAGGATTTAAGCCTTGTATTTGTTGGTTTTGATGTGTTTTAAAGGATTTAAAAGAATGTTACTGAATAGTGAATTGGTGGAGCTGGCGGGAGTTGAACCCGCGTCCGAAATCTCTACATCCTTGGTACTACATGCGTAGTTTGTCTTTAAATTTCGCTTACCCGCTGCGGACAAACACGCCACTGATAAACTAGCTTGATTAAATTTAATGCTTCCGCCCCAAGCAAGGCTTCCACACGATCTCGTTTAGGTTTGACTCCTCTTGATCCCCGTCCTACGAGCGGAGGCTAGGGAGAGAAGGCTCTATACAGGTTATTAAGCTGCTAGTGCGTAGTTTTCGTCGTTTGCGACTATTTTTTTGCGGTTTATTTACGAGGCCTACCGCACCTCGGCATGCACCTTGGGTTTCGCAAATCCCGTCGAATCCAGAATCAGCCCCAATTGTGGTTGGTATTTTTGGAAAATATTGGGGCATTATAGGTGAATTCAAGCAGTAATACAAGTTATCCGACTTCAGGATTTACCCAATTTTCAGTTGGTTGTTCTGGTTTTAATGCGGCAATAATATTATCAACAGCACATTTGGCCATGGCATATCGAGTTTCAGTGGTTGCTGAACCTACGTGTGGTGATAATAAAACATTATCAAGTTTTAATAATGGCGAATCTTTGGCTAATGGTTCAACTTCAAAAACGTCTAAGCCAGCAGCCTTAATTGTTTTATTTTTTAATGCTTCATAGAGCGCTTGTTCATCAATTATTGCACCTCGAGCGCCATTGATAAGGATAGCTGATGATTTCATTAACGCTAATTTTTGTTTAGTAATAAGTCGTTTTGTTTGATCGGTTAGCGGTAAAATGATAACAACAAAGTCAGCTTGTTTAAGGACATCATCTAGTTCAAGACGTTTAGCATGATAGGCTTGTTCAACATGGGCATTGGCTGAACGATTATAATATAGGATGTTCATATCAAAACCACAATGTGCTCGTTTAGCTATGGCTTGACCAATACGGCCCATGCCTAAAATACCAATGGTTTTACCATAAATATCTGTACCAAAGTATTCAGGTGTGATGCTTTTATTCCAACCACCATTATGAATAAGATTAGATAATTCAACGGTTCGACGAGCGGTAGCCATGAGTAGGGTAAAAATGAGATCAGCGGTACTTTCAGTGAGAACTTTCGGAGTATTCATTAATCGGACGCCATGTTTTTTCAAAGCAAGCAAATCATAATTATCAAAACCGACTGAAATTGTCGCCGCCGCTTTTAATTTAGGGGTTTGTTGTAAAAAATTATCATCAATCCGAGTTGGAATATTAGATCCAATCATACCGTCAGCATTGGCTAATATTTGGATAAATTCACTAATATCGGTTTTGGGATCACCTTGAAATAGTGTTAGATTGAAAGCTTGCACTAGTCTTTCTTGCTGATCAGCTGGAATTTTACTAAATAAAACAACATTCTTTTTCATAAATACTCCTATATAGCTATATAGACTATTTTTACCGCAGTATAGCGTTAGCTTATTTAAATTTGCAATGAAATTAAGTTTTAAGCAAATTAGTTTTTCTGTGCTGAAAAATGAGAAATATTTATATTTTTTTAAATATTTTTTAAAATAATTATTTATATAAATCAATATAATAGAATGTTTTTTGGAAAAATATTAAATTTTTTTGAAATTAATTGGAACTTTTTGTGATTTAGTCTGTCTATATATTCAGATTACGTTAATTCATTTTTTTGCCCTCCACTCATTTTTGAGTGGATTTTTTTTGCCTACAATTTTTATTAGTACTAACTAGTCCTGCTATAGAATTATATAATCTACATAAATAATCGATATATGAAAATATATTGAACAATTATTAACAGCAAGTTAATATCTAGCGATTTTCATTATTCTAATAAATAGTGTTATTTTTATTATTATCAAGCCTTTTATCTATTCTCAATTTATTTGGTATATTTAGTCTGGTAACTAAGTAATAAGGTAATGGATGGTGCTTAAATACTAATAAGTGAGCAGAGAGAATTTTTATGTTATTTTCATCAAGGACAAAAGGCCACCTAATCGCACTGATGACAGTGTTTATTTGGGGAATCACTTATATTGCCACCAAAGTTTTACTGACAGATTTTAAACCGATTGAAATTCTCTTTTTTCGCTTTACCTTAGGTTATATCACGCTTTGGTTGTTAGCACCTCGCTTTTTCACTTGGAAAGGGATTAAACAAGAGTTGATGTTCCTTGGCGCTGGATTTTGTGGTGTCACTTGTTATTTTCTTTGTGAAAATATTGCTTTAACCTATACTACCGCATCAAATGTTGGTGTGATCACCACACTAGCTCCAGTCTTTACTGCTATATTGGCCATCTTCTTCCTTAAGGCTGAAAAACCAGCGAAAGTATTTTATATCGGCTGTCTATTCGGCATGATAGGTATAGCCTTAATTAGCTTCAATGGTCAGTTTGTATTATCGGTTAATCCACTTGGTGATTTACTGGCGGTGTTTGCTTGCCTATTTTGGGCGTGTTATTCAATTTTAACTAAAAAAAGTAGTAACTATGGTTACAATATTATTTTGCTGACGCGAAGATTCTTTTTTTACGGTCTAATGTTTATGCTACCCGCACTGTATTTATTTGGTTTTGAATGGAATTTTTCTCGATTTGAGCAACCAATAAACTTAATGAATATCTTATTTTTAGGCGTCGGTGCTTCAGCTATCTGCTTTGCCTCTTGGAACTATGCGGTAAAATTAGTGGGTGCGGTCAAAATTAGCATCTATATCTATTTAGTACCAATTTTGACAATTATTAATGCAGTATTAATTTTAGATGAACCTTTTACATGGATTGCGGCAATAGGTACCTTATTTACACTTGGTGGCGTATTCTATCAGAAGGTAAAATCAAACTTAAAAAGCATTAATATTTTTATAATTTTTTATTAATGCTTTTATTTAAAAATAATACTTAAATCGCAACATTTATTGCATACGTTTGTCGATAGCTTGCATAATAATTTGCCCTAAGTGCTGATAATTTTCATCAAAATGATGGCCACCCGGTAGTTGAAATGCTTCGCCTTTCATCTCCGGTTGTAGGCAACCGCTATTATCTTTCTCTTCTGCGCCATAGATACAGAATAATTTCTTTTCCGGAATCTGCGCAACCTCAGGTGCTGTTTTCATTTCATCGCCAGATTGCCCCAGCCAACCACTGACTTCTATTTCAAAATTAGCATCTTTAGAAAAAGCAATCATGATCAATGCTTGAACGCTTTGTTGATCTGCTTTGGATAAGCGATTATATAGTGCTGGTAAAATGTCACCACCAAAAGAATAACCCGCTAGTACAAATTTATTCACACCCCATTTATCACGGTATTCTTGCATTAAATAAGTCAGATCTTTAGCACTACGTTCAACCGAGCGATGTTGCCAAAAAAGTTTTAACGCATCGACCCCAACCACCGAATAACCATGTGAAGCCATATATTCTGCTGAAACTTTATCTAAATCTCGCCAACCACCATCACCTGAATAATAAAAGGTAGCACTATTCGGATGTTGTGGATTAGCTTTAGCTGGTAATTCAATGACAGGTAATGGTTCATGTTTACCAAATAAAATCGAGGATAAATGTAAACTTAACAGTTCGCTTGGTGACGCTTGATACTCACCAATTGACGTGGTTACTTTAATCTGTTTTTGTTGGCGAGGAAAAATAGCCACTTGTTCATCAGGTGGATTGTTCCAAATAACCTGCCATGTTCCATGGCTGGCCTGTGCAGGTAAAGGTGCGTCGCAATCTTTATGATCTAAAGTAAACTCAATGGATAAAGCTTTAGCATCATCATCTTGTTGTTTGCTTAACCAACGATAAGCGAAAGCTGCACCTTCTTGCATGCCGGCAACAGTAAATTTATCCTCATTTAAGATCTTCTTCGCTTGTTCAAAGCGTGTTTGTTGTTCGGCACAACTTCCTTGTGGTTGTAATTCAAATTGCACCAATTTAGCACCCATTGATTCAGATAAGGTTAATAATTGATTAGCGGTAAAGTGATTATCTTGTGTCGCAACAATTATTGCTGAAGCTTCTGCTGACTGTCTAGGGCTAGCAGATAAGATAGTAAAGTTTTGATTAATTGTAAAAGTATTAACCGAAGCAGTTCGTTGGTTTTTATAACTGTACCAACCTTTAGCAATACAAAATGTAATGAATACTAAAATAATGAATAATAAAACATAAAGTATGATTTTTTTCATTTGATTAGTTCTTCTGGTTAGTTAATGTTGTTTTGCCACCTGAAATTAACATGGTAGTATCAATTAAAGCAACCAAGGGGTCGAGTCCGGCAGGAACCGCCATATAACGGGGTTGCCAATGCGTTGCAAATTTTTCTTTAAACCGGCGTAGGCCTTGGAAGTTATAAAATCGGCCACCTCGGCGAAAGACTAATGCGCCTAAACGTTGGATCATTGGTGCACCACGTCTTCTTTGCATGCCGGCAAGTGGTACCATTCCCAAACTAAAATACTGATAACCCTTTTCTTGATAATGTAAAATTAAACCAACCATTAAAAACTCCATGGTCGATTTTGGAATATCTTGTAAAACTCGCATTAGATCAATACTAGCACTATAGTTTTGCTGGGTTTCTAATAAATTCACAAAAGCAATAATTTTCCCTTGATATTCAATTGCGGCAACCGTGAAATTATCTAAATAGGATTTAGAAAAAGCCCCTAATGAGAATTTTTTCTCTTTGGTATGTTTATTTTTTAACCATGCATCGGAGACGGCTTTCAATTCATCAATTGGTGCAGTACCCGGTGGATAAAATCTTAAACTAAGCCCATCGCGTTGCCCACGGTTCCAAGTATATCGAAGATCTTTATATCCCTTAGAGGTTAAATCAAACTCTTTTAAATTAACTAAGGCTTCTTCACCAAGTTTGACAATTCGAAGACCAATATCCATATAAAATGGTAAATTGTTTGCTTTAACTTGGTAGAAAACCGGACGTAAATGGTGTTGATCACAAAGATCTCTAAATGCCCAGATTAAATCAGCCCGAGCTGTGCTATCATTGCCAATAGGATCATATAGCGCTACCATGCTTCTTCCTCGCCTTGCATACATAATGAAAGCAGTATGTGATTGATTGAAGAGCAATGACTTATCACCACTCATCGCTAATCCGCCTTCAGGTTGTTTTGAGTTGAGCATGATTTGATAGGCTTCACTTAACTCCTCTTCAGTCGGAATCGTTAAGATAGGTAATGTCGGTTTAAATGACCAAAATAACATTACGCCACTCAATAAGATAAAACTACCTAATGCTGCACGTAATGCTCGGGGAACTCGGCTATCTAACTCAAATTGCCACCATAAATCATGGCTATAAGGAATATCTTGATAAATAAATAAGATTAGCCAAACAAATAAGGCAAGTAAACCAAAACTGACTACAAAGGATTTTAGTGAGAAAGGTAAAATACTTAATCGGCTTTTACGATAAAAAGCATGTCTAAAATTGATTAATAGTATGGCTATTACTAATAATGTCGCTGCTTCGATCCAGTGTAAACCTCTTAGCAACGAGCAGATACTGCCTAATATCAACAATATAACCGATACTCCCCATGCCGAATAAAGTCTGCGACGTAATCCTACCGCCATTAGTAGGCATAAAACCCCGATTAAATTTGTGGTTAAATGAGCAAAATTGACAATTTTTTTCGGAAAAAAAGTGCCGAAAAAATCATGATTAAAGCCAGGTATAACACTTGAAAACATCATGACTACTCCGGCAAAAAATACCGAGGTGGCCATAATCGTTGCCGCAATACCGGTATCGGTTTCCTTAACTTGAGGCGCGGTTAACAAGTGTTTTCCTTCGTTAATTAGCAGTAAAATTCCGGCAGGAATCAATGGTAATATGATATAAATTAGACGGTAAATGACCAAAGCAACCGTTAATGATGCAGTATCAATTTGTGATGAAAATGCCGCTAATATAACCGCTTCAAATATGCCAACTCCACCAGGAACATGACTAAGTACCCCAGCAACTAATGCCAAGATATAAATCATAATAAAGGTAATAAAGTTTGGTTGATTCGGGAGTAAAAAATAGAGAATAGCACCGGCTAAAATGGCATCGATTAAGGTAATTAAAAATTGTCCACCGGCTAATTGCCAGTTAGGTAAACGGATCTGCCAATGGAAAATTTGATATAGCCAAGTATCTTTATTGGGTTTTTCTGCTAATCGGTGCGCATGTAAAAATAACAATACACCAGCATAAATGATCAATACTGCACTAGCGATTAATTCAATAGTGATTACCGAGATATGTAGCGCTAGCATGGTATTTTGTATATGTATTAATGCAGCAATTGTGGTAATTAAGGGTAATGTAAGGCCTAACGAAAGGCTAACAAAAATCGACATGCGAGCAACATCTATGGTGGTTAATCCATATTTAAAGTAGAGCCGACAACGAATTGCACCGCCGGATAGGGCGGATAACCCGACTGCATTACCAATGGCGGAGGCACAAATTGCACCAGTAGCTATTGTCGATGGTTTTAAATCAACGCCTGCATATCGTGCAGCTGACCATTCATAACCCATCAACATAATATAACTCGCTATCGCCGATAGACATGCTAGTAAAATTGCATGGTAAGGCAGTTTATGCAGAGCTGATTGTAAATCGATAAGGTTAATTGATTGTAATAAATGCCAACACACAACCAGTGCGATACAAAAAATAGTGAGTCCAAATAGTAGAGCGATAAATTGACGATATCGAGTGAAACATTCTATAAGTTGCCAAGGCAAAACTTTGCGTGCTGATATTTTCACTTAATCAACTCCAGTTATTTGCATTGATAATAAATTGTGATTAGAGCATTCTACCCTTCGAAAATAGTGAAAACAATCGAAAGAAATTAAAAAAAATATAAAAAAACATTAAATGCAAGTGGTTTTTTGTTAAATTTGTCAGAATAATCATAAATAATGATATTAAATGTGATTTTTAACTCATTTTAAATTGATTTTGGTGGTTTTATGCAAGAATAAATGTCTAGCTGATAAAGTGCTAATTAAAACCATCAATAGCGATTAGATTTTAACTGCGGTAATATACATAATATCTCGATCAAATATAATCTATCATTACTATTTTTAATTAAGCTAATAAAATGACCAACCGAATAACTGCCCAACAACAACTAATTCTTAATTCGATTAAACTATTTGTTCAACAAAAGCTTTCGCATGATTTTTCGGGTCATGATATGGCGCATATTGAACGAGTTGTAAAATTAGCCGAAAAAATCCTTAATGATCAGCCACAAGCAGATGCATTTATTGTATTGATGAGTGCTTACTTGCATGATGTCATTGATGAGAAAGTGGTTGAGGATGTTGATAAAGCAATAATTGAATTGCGTGATTATCTGCAATTATTAAAGATAACCACTAACGAGATTAACGCTATTTTTGCTATTATCGAAAATATGTCTTATCGGAAAAATCTTTCGCAAAAAACCGAGTTATCGTTGGAAGGACAAATAGTTCAAGATGCTGACCGTCTTGATGCTATTGGCGCAATAGGTATTGGCCGTACTTTTTATTATGGTGGTAATAAACATAATATTATGCACGATCCAAACATTCCACCGCGAACGAAACTTAATGAAGACAATTACAAACAGCCCAATACAGTAATCAATCACTTTTATGAAAAGTTATTTTTACTCAAAGATATGATGAATACTGACATAGCTAAACAGATCGCCGAGCAACGCCATAAAATTTTAGTTGAATTTGTTAATCAATTTGAGCAAGAGTGGCTGAGTAACGATTAAATTTTATCAAAACTAAATCCTGACGATTAATCAGGATTTAGCTAGCTGATTTTCAAACTCTTTGAGGCATCGCTTCTATTTAAAAGGGAATTGGTGCACCAACTAAAGAGAGTACGATTGGTAATGTAATTAAACTCAATAAAGTACTGACTAAAGTAGCACTTGATACCAGTGCTGGGTTAGTATCAAATTGAACTGACATTAATGTGGTATTGGCAGCACTTGGCATTGCCGCTAGAACAATAAGGATTTGTTTTGCCATTGGAGTAATAGGCATAAAATAGACCATTGCAAAAGCGACCAGCGGAGATATAACCATCCTCGTTACTAAAGCAAAAGAAAGTTTTGGATAATCAAGTTGTTTAATTTTGATTTTGGCCAATTGCATGCCCAAAATAATCATAATTATCACAATGGAAGAATCACCGATCATACTAATCGAAGTCATAATCGATTTTGATAATGGTATTTGACACAGTTGGAAAAGAATACCAGCAAAGGCACCATAGGCAACCGGCATTCTAATTACTTTGTTAATGACATCTTTTTGACTGACAATATCACTATGTGTGCTGCCCTTGGCAGCATAATAGATGCCAACAGTGCTCATAACAAATTGTTGTAACACCATCATTATGACACCTAGATCAAAACCGATCGTGCCAAAAAAAACCAGTAGTACTGGTGTACCATAATTACCATTGTTCATAAAACACGAACTCAAAATCATTGCACAGCGTTGTTTGACCGAATACTTCATTATCATTGACCAGATGCTGACAATAAGAACCAAGGAAAAACAGAGTCCAATGAGATAAGCAATATAGATTAAATAATCGCTGGTTAAGGTATGTGTATAAAATGTTTTAAATGCCAAAAAGGGTGATAACACATATAGCGACATTTTTGAGAGATTAGCAACATCAAAATTAAGAATCTTTTGACCAATAAATCCAACAATAAAAATACAAAAAATAGGAAACAAAATAAGGAAAAATTGCATAATTTTAACTTTAAACTTTTTGGTTAATTAATTTATTGAATCAATAGTTTCAACTATCGATTCGGTTAGTTTTTGACAGGTGTTATCATCAAGGGCTTTATTGTGTTTATCGGTTAGAATAAACAGATCTTCAATATGTTCGCCAATTGTGGCTATTTTAGCACTGCTTAGCGATAAGTCTAATTTTGCAAACACTTCACCAACACAAGCAAGTAAACCCGGTTTATCAAGCGCAATGAGTTCCATATAAGTTTGGTTTTCGTTAAATGACGAAATAAAGTTGACTTGTGTTGGTACAGAAAACGAACGTAGTCGCTGTTTAGCGGGTTTTATTGTCACGCCTTTGTAGACTGATTGATGTAGTACTTTATGTAGCGCTTGGATAATATCTTGATGTCGATTTTCTGGCACAATTTGCCCATTAGGTTCAAGTACAATAAAGGTATCTAATGCAAATCCATTTTTATTAGTAATAATCAATGCATCATGAATACTCAAATTTAACATACTTAACGCATTACATGCTGCGGCAAATAAAAAAGGTCTATCAGATGAGTAGATGATGATTTCGCTGCCACCATGATATGGATTGGGATTAATCGAAACTAATGTTTGATTCAAATCATGATTTAATAATAGTTGAGCGTGCCAAACGATCTGTTCAGCGCTATAGCGCAAAAAGTAATCGACACGATAATCTTGCCAAAGGTTTTTTATCATTTGCTCGTCGTAATTTTGTGCCAGCAATTCAGTTAGTGCTTGTTGTTTATGTTGACGAGCAACACTTCGTTGTTCTGGTATTTGATGAATGCCCGAATCAAATGATCGTTTAGCGGTTAAGTAGAGCTCACGCATTAAGCTCTGCTTCCAACTATTCCATAAGGTTTCATTAGTGGCACAAACATCGGCAACCGTTAAACAGAGTAAATAATGTAAACGGCGTTTGCTTTTTACTAATTGAATAAATTCGCGAATAACATCGGGATCTTGGAGATCTCGACTTTGCGCAGTTACCGACATCAATAAATGATAACGAACTAACCAAACAATCAAATCGGTATCTTTCGCATCGAGTTCATGTAATTGACAAAAAGATTCGACTAATTTAGCGCCTATTTCCGAGTGATCACCATGTCGACCTTTGCCAATATCATGGAATAATCCCGTTATTACCAGTAATTCAGGTTTAGATAGTTTGGCAAATACTGTTGAACTATTAGGATGTTTTTCTTTACCGACTTCGGTTTTTAAACGATCGAGTTCTAGCAATAAGCGGATAGTATGTTCGTCGACCGTATAAGCATGAAACAGATCAAATTGCATCATGCCTGAGATTTGTTGCCAACCAGGTATATACACCGCCAAAATACCATATTGATGCATTGGCAAAATGGCTTTTTTAATTGCATCTGGATGTTTGATGATTTTCATAAACAATGTTCTTGCTTCTGGCGTTTCACTAAGTAAATAATTGAGTTTTCGCCTTGCAGAACGAAGTTGCCTAATCGTATTAGAATATAATCCTGTAACTTGCGGATTAAGCAAAATTGTATAAAACAGATTGAGGATCATCAGCGGGTTATCAGTAAACACGCTGTTATGTTTAACATCAATTAGGTTGCCTCTGACTTGAAAATGTTGATCAATATCATAGGTCTTTTGTGATGAGTAACGTTTTAATAATGACTCATCAAATAGTTGTAAAAGCATTTGGTTGAGTTCGGTAATATTATGCGCAACACGATAATAATCATGCATCATATTTTCAACCGGTGTATTGCCTTCACCACTATATCCCAACATTTTAGCGATACTTAGTTGACGATCGAATAATAAACGATTGTCATAGCGGTTGATCACGCAGTGAAGCGCAAAGCGCATGCGCCATAAAAATTTGCGGCAAGTCTTAAATTCGGCCACTTCTTCTGGCGTTAAATAGTCAAACTGGGCAATTTTTTTTAAAAACTCTCCGCCAAAATGTCGGATTGCAACCCATTGGATGATTTGCATGTCACGTAAACCACCCGGACTATTTTTTAGATCTGGCTCTAAATTATAGGTAGTGCTGTGATATTGTTGGTGTCTTTCTTGTTGCTCTTGCATTTTGGCTTGATAAAAAGCTGGAGAAGGCCAGATTTTATCGCTAAAAATTTCACTGCGGAGCTTATTAAGTAATGACTCACTTCCGGCAATTAATCTTGATTCAATTAAGTTTGTCATGATAGTGATATCATTTTTAGCTTCTTGCAAACAGGTTTTTAACGTTCTAACGCTGTGGCCAATATCAAAATGCAGATCCCAAAGTAGACGGACTAAATCACCAATTTGTTTTTCCAGTTGTTTGGTTAGTGAGTTATCACTTAGTATCAAAATATCAATATCGGATAATGGATGAAGTTCGGTTCGACCATAACCACCAACTGCAATCAGTGCAATGCGATTTTGTTTAAACAGCGATGAAACTTGTTCGGGAATTCGATAATAATGCCATAATCGTTGAAGTAGCTGATCAATAAACTGACTGCGCAGATGAACTAAGTCATCAATATCGGCGTTATTTTTAAATTGGGTCACTGACCATTGTTGAAACGCATTTAGTTGCTGTTTTAGATAGGGGACAGTTATTTGCTCATCACTAAAATCAAGCGGAGAGATAGAATAAAACAAATGCGCATCAGTCATAGTCATCATATCAAATTAGCAAAATCGAATTGTTATATCGTCCACCGATTTTAAAGCAGTGTCAAGCTGGAATGACAACAGTTTTCATACAATAACATTAAGCAATAACGTTTATTCAATCCATTCGCGACTTTTAAAATTGATGAGTAAATATTTTTTGTAAAAATAATTGAGGAGTCTATACCGTCAAATAGTGTTTATTTAGGAAAAATAGTAAGTTAAATAACTTAATGTGAATGTTCCATGACACAATTTATTTAGAATTATTAACAATAAAAACGAGTTGATAAAAATAGTTATGCCACATGCTTATAAAATGTATTATTTAAGATTTTGTAAAAACAATTGAGAAGTCTATACCATCAAATATGATTTATTGCGGGTAAATAAGAGTATTGAATCAGTTAAGCTTGATTTTTTACTCAATTAACTTATTGAGTGTTTTAGTTATTAGATAAAGGTTGATTATCTGTTGTTTAGAGTTTTTTTAAATAAAAAAATGTTGAGGAAAGGTGTTTTTTTGACCGACAAAATAGGAAATTTTGACAATTTTGAGCCTATTCCCTCGTAAACTAAGTTAGTGCTAAATAGTATGATTTGTTGTTAACTAAATAACTTTATCGACAATAATTTTTTTCTCTATTAGATATTGTTCGTCTTTGATATTGATTGCCTGATCGGTAATTACTCGATTAATCGCTTCAAGAGGTGATAACTGATAAGATTGTTTTTGACCAAATTTTGATGAATCCGTGATAATAATGTTTTCACTTGGCTTAGTTAAAATAGTATTAACTAATTCTGTACGCATTTTGTTTCGGCCTGAAAAACCAGTGGAGGGTAAAAATCCATCAATACCGATAAAAGCTTTATCAAAATGTAAATGTTTTATTGCTAGACAAGCTAACTCACCGACTACACTTTCACTATTTTTTTGATATTCGCCACCAATCAAAATTACTTTTAAATCGGTATTTTTCAATAGTTGAGCAATGTAATAACTGGATGTTATTAAAGTTATACGGCGAGTATAGGCTAAGTGTCTTGCGAGCAGGGCATTGGTACTTCCGCCTTCAATAAAAATGTGCTCATCATTATTGACAAGTGACGCTGCATATTCGGCTATTTTTTGTTTCAGTGGGAACTTGATTTTCATACGAGCATCGAGATTATCACTATCTACTGCAACAGCATAACCATGTTCTCGTTTTAAATAACCGTTTTGTTCCAAAAAATTAAGATCATGACGAATGGTGACAACAGAAACATTAAATTGCTGAGCTAAATCATTGACACTAACTTGATTTAGTTCATTCACTTTATAAATAATTTCTTGTTGTCGTTCATTCATTAAATAAAGCATAGTCACCTGCTATTAAATCATCATATCTTTATATTTAAATATAAGTAGTTACTTTACAGAAAGATAGTAATGAATTAAATTGTATTTGTCATTATAAAAGTGGCACAAAAGACGTTTGTCGGTCTTTGAATGAATTTATAAATTAGATTTCTTTTTTGACAATAATATTATCTAGTATCACAGTTTGTCATACCTCAAAGGACGCTGAATGATCAGTAGCAATAACAGCTAAATTACGTTATAGAAAACTTGTTATTGTATGTATGTTTGAAACAATTAATATGGCTAAAGCCGCAAAGGATAAATAATTTTAATAAGTCTCAATCAGAAAGGTATATTAAGAATGAGAATACAATGAGGTAAGTTAAGTGAATAAAAAAATATTATTTCTAATCATGCTGTTTATCAGCCGCTTTGCACAAAGTGCTGAAGTCACTTGGGATCTAAATTTTGATGACAAATATAATTTACCTTTAATCATGATGGATTTTCAAGGTGAACAAATTGCCATGACCTTGGATACCGGTTCGAAAATAGCTTTACATCTACCAATGGATTTAATTAATAAGATTCCTAATAAAACGGAAAACTCTGAAAAAATCAGATCGATTGATCTTTCTGGGGGTGTCACAGAACTTAAATCATTTATTGTCAACAAGTTAGAATTAAATTCTTTTACCTTTAACAAGGTGCAAGTGGTTGAATATAAGGATTGGGGATTAGTTATTTCAAGCGATCCGAATATTGATGATAGTGAGGATACAGATGAAGATAAACCTGTTATTGGGCTTGGGTTGTTTGATGGTAACGTATTAACTATCAATTATCCGGAAAGTAATATAACGATATCAGATGATACTTCAACCGACTTAAATCCAAATTGGGTTGCTATCCCCTTTGATTTAAATGATGAAGGTTTGGTCGTCACTCTGTCTGACGGTATCAAGAATTATAAAATGGTTTTAGATACAGGAGCGACGGTATCACTCATCAAACAACAATCGCTGTCACCAGAATCAATTAAAATAAGCGATCCTGAAGATGATTTTAAATCTATATCACTTGATGTGAATAATGTCGCGAATGATAGCGTTCTGCCAATAATAATTGATTCATTTCCTAATGAATTTCAATCTGACGGATTATTAGGCGCTGACTTTTTAAGTAAAAACAGAGTTAAAATTGATTTTAAAAATAAGCAAATGTGGATCCAACCGGTTGTGACAAAATAATTTTATCTTAAATTTATATTGATGATTAAACGATAAAAAAGACCTACAAGAGTAGGTCTTTAAATTTCTGAGGTTTATAATTATCATTAATTAGATAACGTGTTCTGTTCTGGCGATAATATCATCCTGAGTATCAGGTGATAAGGCAGTAAAGAATGCGGAATAACCGGCAACACGTACAACTAAATCACGATACTGATCCGGATGTGCTTTCGCTGCAAGTAAGGTATCACGTGAAACAACATTATATTGGACATGCCATCCTTTGTGTACTTCAAAGAATGTTCTTAGCATCATCATGAGTTTTAACTTATCACGCGGATTATCTAAAGTTGATGGGTTGAGTTTTTGGTTCAACAGTACACCACCAAGAATTTTATCCGTTGGTAATTTACCTAATGAGTTAAATACCGCTGTTGGTCCTAAGGTATCTGTACCTGAAGATGGGCTAGCACCTTCGGCTAATGGCGTCCATGCTTTACGACCATCAGGTGTTGCAGCGGTTTGAGCGCCAAATGGTACATTGGCAGAGATAGATGAAGTACCAGCATAATAAGTACCACCAATTGGACCACGACCATAACGAGGGTTGCGATAATTTTTTAACTCGTCAATATAGTAGTTATAAAGTTCAGCTAAAAGATAATCAACTTCATCGTTATCATTACCATATTTTGGTGCACCATTGAGTAGACGTTGACGTAGTTGCTCGCCAGCAGAACCTTCAAAGTTTTCCGCTAATGCTTTAGCTAAATCTGATTGTTTGATGGTGTGTTCATCAAAAATTAGTTTTTTAATTGCTTCAAGACTGTTAGTGGTATTGGCAAGTCCTACTTGTAAGCCTGATACCCAATCATATTTAGCACCACCAGCTTTAAGTGTTTTACCACGTTCAATACAATCATCAACTAATACTGAACAGATAATATCGTGGGCATTTTCCTCTAAAATGGTATCAATCACATACTCAATTTCGATTGATTTTCGAGTGTAGTAGCGAATTTGTTTGTCCCATTGTGCTTTGACTTCATCAAAACTTTTGAAGTTATTTTTACTTAATGCTTGTTCTTGCGGTAAATAAACGACACCACTAGTTGCATCTTTACCTCCTTCTAACGTTGCTAGTGCAACACGAGCAAAGTTGATAAAGCTCATACCGGTACAGCGATAACCCCATTTACCCGGGACTGCTGTTTCAATACAACCAATTGCCGAATATTCATAAGCATCTTGGCGTTCTACGCCGAGTTTAATAAATTCAGGAATAACTATTTCATCATTATTAAACGCTGGCATACCAAATCCGCAGCGAATAACTTGCACGCAAGCATCTAAAAAGTCATCGCTCATACCTGAATGATAACGTACACTTAAGTTAGGTTGGGTTGATTTTAATCGTCCACAAGACTCTAAAATGGCATAAGATAATGAGTTAACCGCATCAACAGGGACATCATCAACTAATTTTTGGCCACCGATTGTTACGTTTTGGTACATTGGGCTACCCGCTGAACTTTTTGAGTGTGAACCTGAGCGAATTTTATTAACTTCTAAAAGTTTTAACCAACAACTATGTAATAACTCAATAGCTGCTTCACGTGATAAAGATTTGTTTTGTTCAACATCTTTTTCGTACCATGAAGAGAGATATTGGTCCATACGACCAAATGATACAGAGTGACCATTTGATTCGATTTGTAACAATAACATCACAAAATAGCATAATTGGATTGCTTGCCAGAATGTTTGCGGTGGTTTATGAGCGATAACATCACAGTTTTTAGCAATTTGTAATAATTCATCTTTACGCCATGAACGTTCTTCTTTAGCAGCCATTTCACGCGCTAATTCGGCATAACGTTCAATATATTTACTCATGGCTTGCATTGAGATTTCAGACGCTTTTAGGAAGTGATCTTTGTGGAAATCGTCAAAATCAGTAGTATTAATTCGACTACGACGTTCTTTAATTTTGTCAATAATTCCATCAATCCCTTTTTCCAAAATAAATGGGAAATTAACGGCAAGGTGAGCATCACCAGAGTTCATATTACCTTCGGCTTTGATCATAACAGTATCGAGTAATGATTTATGCTCATCGCTAAATAGTGCATAACAGCGATCAAGTACGGTTTGACCATGCCACCACGGACAAACTCGGTGTAAAACTTCCTTGTCATGTTCGGTGACTTCGAACCCTGCGCCTGGGCGCTCACCTAATACATCAATTTCTTTTTCAACCCAACCAACAGTATATTCAGGAAATATTGGTGCAGCTCTTGGCGAACTGGCTTGGTTACCAACAATTAATTCATCATGTTTTATCCAAATTGTTTTTTTATTTAGATGGTTAGCTAATGCATAAGCGCGGCGTAATACAACCGGTTGTGCCAAATGTTCTTGGTATGATTCAGTGTAATGTTCTGCACGTTCAACACAAATTGGTGGTTTAATAATATGAATTAATGCATTTTTATGGGCTTTAATTCGTGGTGTGACGGTAGTAAGATCTAGCGTAGACATAAGGTTCTCCTTGATTATCCTCGTAAAACAGCGGTTAACTGTTTTTGTTTAGCATAGTTGGTTGCAAAATCTATGATATTTGCGTCGTTTAGTGGCTCTTTAGGTGCGTGATAAGGCAGATCGAGCATTTTGTATTTGTTTATACCTAAGGTGTGATACGGTAAAAAATGAATCTCATCAGTCGGTATTTCGCTAGCGACAAAATCGACAATACTTTTAATCGACTTTTCATCAGCATTAAATCCTTGAATTAGTGGTACTCGGATAGTGATTTTTTTGTTTGTATTCGCTAAAAGTTCAAAGTTTTTTAAAATACGTTTAGCTGAACCTTTCGTCCATGCATAAAAAATAGATTCGTCAGTATGTTTTAAATCCGCCAGGAACAGATCTAAATATGGCAATGAAGCTTCAATATTTTTCCATGGCACATGTAAACAAGTTTCAACAGCTGTGTGGTAGCCTTGCTGTTTACACGCAGTTAAAATTTCTTGGCTTAATTTTGGTTGCATAAATGGTTCACCACCTGACAAAGTTACTCCGCCACCGGTACGTTCGTAAAATGGGCTATCTTTATTAATAGTTTGCATAACCTCTTCAACAGATAAAGATTCACCACAGACGGTTAATGCTAAGCTTGGACAAATATTTTGTATTTTTTGATAATCTGCTTGTTCGGCAGCTTTCCGATTGATCTGAATGTTGCCATTTGATTTTTTGATTAAATTTGGGCAAGATGCAACACAAAGTTCGCAATCATTAATGCAAAGCCTTTCATCAAACAGAATTTCTTGCTTAGCCGATTGACTTTCTGGGTTTTGACACCAAAAACATCCCAAAGAACAACCTTTTAAGAAGACAACTGTTCGGATTCCGGGTCCATCATGAGTGGAATATCGTTGTAAATTAAAAATCATACACAGCCCCAATCTTTTTTCTACATATTAATAACTTTCGAACGAAAGTGTCTGTGATCTATATCACATTTTTTGCTATTAAAATCAAAAATAAGATCTAGATCACATATTTTAAATGAAATTATTCTTTTGAAAGTGTTTTATATTTCGAACGAAAGAATTTTATGTTTTAATCGGAATGCAAAAACAAATAAGGACGAAGAATAAAATGAATAATTTTACTATTGGTATTGATGTTGGCGGCACTAAAACAGCATATGGGCTTTTTGATAGCAATAAAAAACTAATCTTTAAAAATAAACTACCAACTAATTCAAATTTGCATTCACAAGCTTTTTTTGATGAAATTGCCGATAATATTAATACTATTCTAAAAAATCACGATATTAATTATTCTAATTTACGTGGTGTTGGTATTGGTATGCCTTCTTATATTTTTTATGAAGAAGGACGTATCATGAAAACGGCAAATTTACCTAAGATAAAAGATTTTCCTGCTCGTAGTTATTTGTATAAAAAGTTAGGCGGTAATATCCGGATTATGCTTGATAACGATGCTCATACGGCTGCATTAGCGGAACATCGTAATGGTGCTGGACGCGGTTTTACTCATATGCTTTATTGTCCGGTAAGTACTGGGATTTCCACAGGTATTATTATTGATAATAAGCTATTTCGTGGACGTTATGGTTGGGCTGGTGAAACAGGTCATATGATTGCAACCCCGGGAGAAGGTATCGAATGTGGTTGTGGTAATCGAGGTTGCCTAATGTCATATTGTTCTGGTGCTATGATTGTAAAACATGTTAAACAAAAGATTCTAGAAGGTCATAAAACAATAATGACTGATCTAGCTGGATCGCATGATGCTATTGATGTTTTGCATATTAGTCAGGCTTATGATTTAGATGATGCATTATCTATTTGGGCGATAGATCAAATGGCAAAATATATGGCTGTTTGGCTATACAATCTTTATTCCTCATTAAATATTAACTGTTTTGTGCTTGGCGGTGGTTTATTAAATATTGGTGATAAATTATTCGAGCCAGTTAAAAGCATGTTTAATGATTTAAATCATTGTGATTTACCTGTTTATTTTAAAGAAGCTGAGTTAGGCGATGATTTTGGCATAGTAGGCGCTGCAGAGCTACTTTTTTAATCTGAGGTAATCATGATGAATACAGTGACTATTGATGAAGTAAATAAACCTGCAAAACCTAAGTTTTTAGTAATTATTGATGTCTTAATAGATGGTATCTCAGGTATTTTTCTGCCATTTGTTAATCAATTATGTGCTTGTGGTATTTTGATTGGTATTGTGGCAATTTTGCAAACTACAGGTTGTATTAACATTGAAAGTGATTCTTATAAGATTTTGCATGCAATGGCTAATAGCCTTTTTTATTTTTTACCAATGTTACTTGCCTTTACTTCGGCAAAAAAATTTGGTGCTAACCCTTATACTGCTGTAGTGATTGCCGGAATTTTGCTTTATCCAAGCCTTGTTGAGATGTTAGATAAAGGAGATACGATTAACTTTATCGGTTTAACTATTTATCCAGTTACCTATAATGCCAGCGTGATCCCTATCATATTGGCAGTTGGTATTTTGCATTATGTTGAATTATTTTTTAAGAAAATATTGCCAGACGTGGTGAGTGATTTCTTAACACCACTGCTTAGTATTATTCTCATTTCAACATTAACATTATCAGTATTAGGGCCATTGGGTGTTGCAATTAGTAAATATCTGGCAATAGGTTATCAATCTGCCTATCAAACTAGCCCAATTTTAGCTGGTTTTATACTGGGTGGAATCATTCAATTAATGGTTATTTTTGGTTTTCATTGGTGTTTAATCCCATTGGCCATCAATAATATTGCTTTAAATGGCTTTGATACTATCTTAGCGATGATGGGGCCGGCAGTTTTTGCTCAGGCGGGTTCGGCATTTGCGGTATTCTTTTTAGCTAAAAATAAACAGTTTAAATTTATCTGTTTTTCTGCTGGAATATCTGCTTTATTTGGCATTACCGAACCTGCAATGTATGGGGTTAATTTGCCTCTTAAAAAACCGATGATAGGCGTTTGTCTTGGTGGCGCTATTGGGGGGGCCATGACAGGTTATTTTGCTAATTCTGCTATGTCATTTGCTTTCCCTGGACTTGTAACGCTACCGGTATTTATGGGAAGCGCTTTTTGGAGCTTTATTTTAGCTGTTATTATTGGTTTTTTAGTTGGCTTTTTATTTACATTAAGTTGTCATAAAAAGTTAGAATTGGCTAAGTTTGCTCAAACTAAAACTCCAATTCTTAACAATTAATCTTACCTATTTGGTTAAATTTAGGTATCATAATGATTCTCTCTAAATTAGCTCAATAGACAGGAAATATGAATAAGCGTCATCAAATAATCTTAGAATTGATTAATAATAAAAAGAAGATTAGTGTAAATGAGTTAGCTGAATTAACTAATGTATCACTCGTGACTATTCGTAATGACTTATCTATTCTTGAACAGCAAAACTATGTTAAGCGTAGCCATGGTTTTGCTGAAATTCTAGATCGTGATTTAATGAGTGAGAGGATGGATGTTAATTTTTCACTAAAGCAGAAATTAGCCAAATATTCATTAAGTTTAATTAATGAGGGCGATTCTGTATTTATTGAGGGTGGAAGTACTAACTCTTTGTTAGCCAGAGAATTACTCAATTTTAAAGGTGAAATTGTCGTTATCACTGTTTGTACCTATATCGCATCGTTATTACGTGATGCCCCATTCGATGTCATTTTATTTGGTGGATTGTTACAAGCTAAAAGTGAAAGTGTAATTGGGCCATTGACAAGAACATGTATCAATCAAACCCACTTTAATAAAAGCTTTTTGGGCATTGATGGTTATAGTCCCGATATTGGTTTTACTGGCCGTGATATGATGCGAGCAGAAGTTATTAATGCTGTCTTGAATAAAGGGGCAGAAAATTTCGTGATTTCAGATTCATCAAAGTTTGGTCTTGTTTATCCTTATACTATCCACTATGATAATTTTAAACAAATTATTACCGATAACAGTATTAGTGTAGATATGGAAAATTCACTAAAAGATAAAGGTATTATTGTGCATAAAGTTTAATTGTACTTTTCTTAAGCTATTTATAATTTGATTTTATTAAAAAATGGAATGGCCTATAATTTTTTAACTTATCCAATTCATTTTACTTTTCCTTTCCTTCTCCTTCTCTTTTTGTATAAAGAACGTTTTTCTTTTGCTTTTAACTTATTTCTTTTCTTGTCTTAGTAAATCATTACTTAATAAATATTTTGGCTAAATTAATCATATTGCTAATATTTTAATGTTCTTATGAAATTAAATTTATTTTCGTTAGAAATTTATTTTATTTTCGTTAATGTGATCTTACTCAACGTTTTGAAAGTATTTTTTGTGTTATTTTTTAATAAAAGATAGTTACAACAAAATATAAATTAAAAAGGAGAGTAATTATATGACCGATATAGAGCAAGTTATTATGAATTTAATTGTTAACTCCGGTGCAGCTAAGTCTTTTGCCTACAATGCATTAACTAAAGTAAACGAAAAAGATTACCAAGGATCGGATACTGACCTTCAACAGGCTCATGAATATTTAAAATTAGCTCATAACGAGCAAACAGCATTACTCACAATGGAGGCCAATGGTGAGAAAATTATGATTAGTGCTTTATTTATCCACGCTCAAGATCATTTAATGGCTGCCATATCAGAAATTACATTGATAGAGCAGATCATCGATTTACGAAAAACAGTAAACAGTCTACTAGCTAATTAATTATATAAAGATAACAAGGTGAGTATTATGATTAAAATTAAATTATTTTGTGCAGCAGGATTTTCTACTAGTATGCTAGTTGAAAAAATGATTGAAGCGGCGAAATTACAAAATCTTGAAGTGGATATTCAAGCACATTCGCATGCAAATTTACGTGATCATATAAATGATACTGATGTAGCTTTACTTGGACCTCAAGTAGGTTATGCATTAGCTAAAGCAAAAGAAGTTTGTGATCCAGTCGGTTTACCTGTCGAAGTTATTCCTATGATTGACTATGGCACAATGAATGGACAAAAAGTACTTGAATTTGCGCTAAATCTTCATAAAAACAAGGGGTAATAATTATGAGTATTATTGTCAATTTTATTAATACCAAAGTGTTACCCAAAATTTTAGTATTTGTGAATAGTAAAGGTATTATTGCTGTCAAAGATGGAATGTTAAGTATTCTTCCATTAACTGTGGTTGGTAG
Organism: Gilliamella sp. W8145; assembly: GCF_016101145.1. Lineage (NCBI taxonomy): Bacteria > Pseudomonadati > Pseudomonadota > Gammaproteobacteria > Orbales > Orbaceae > Gilliamella > Gilliamella sp. W8145. The sequence goes on along the minus strand of NZ_JACFRC010000002.1, from coordinate 139,958 downwards.
TTTTTTTCTGGTTATTGGTCAAATACCTTCGAAAGAAATTAATGATTTTATTGCTAATATTTTCGGTAATAATTGGACTGAACCTTTTATGCGAGTTTATGGTGGTACTTTTGCTATCATGGGTTTAATCTCCTGTTTTGCCATTGCTTATGCTTATGTTAAAAATGAGGGGTTTGAACCGTTACCTGCTGGGGTACTTGCTGTTTCGGCCTTTTTTATTACTTCTAACTCTTATGTTGTCGCGCCTATTTCAAGTGAAATTATCGATAATACGGTATCTAAAGCTTGGATTGGTGGGCAGGGAATGATTTCAGCAATCATTATCGGTTTATTCGTTGGTTATATTTATTCACTTTTTTTGCGCCGTAATATCGTGATTAAAATGCCGAAAGCTGTACCAAAAACTGTCGCAGTACAATTTACCGCATTTTTGCCAGCAGCTTGTATTTTTACTTGTGCTTTAATTACTTATGCTTTATTTAAAGCTTTTGGTCAAACGACTTTGTTAGAAGCTATTTATAGTTTATTGCAAGTTCCTTTACAAGGTTTAACCGATTCATTAGGTGGTATGATAGCGATTGCATTTTTTATCTCCTTTTTATGGTGGTTTGGCGTACATGGACAATCGATTGTCAATGGAATCGTGACATCAATATTAACCGCAAATGCCATTGATAATACTAAAATTTTAGCTGAAAAAGGCTATTTGGATCTAAGTAACGGAGGACACATTGTTACTCAACAATTTTTAGATTCATTTATTCTTTTAACTGGTTCTGGTATCACCTTTGGTATTGTGTTCGCCATGATTGTCGCAGCAAAGTCTAAGCAATATAAGTTTTTAGGTAAAGCTGTAATTTTCCCTACTATATTTAATATCAATGAACCAATTACGTTTGGATTTGGTATTGTACTTAATCCGATTATGTTTATCCCGTTTATTGTGGTGCCGATTCTAAGTGGATTATTAGTCTATTTTTCATTTGTTATTGGCTTTTTAGAACCTTTTTCTGGTGTTATGTTGCCATGGAGCACACCTGGAATTCTTTCTGGATTCTTGGTTGCAGGTTGGAAAGGTGCATTATTACAAGTGATTATCTTAGGTATTTCTATCGTAGGATATTATCCATTTTTTAAGAAAATGGATGCAATTGCGTATGCAAAAGAACAACAAGAGGGGTTAGCGACAGCTTCATAGTTGTTATGGTTAAATTTTCTTAGATCATCATACAAGTCAAATTGTAAAAATTATTCTTCGGATTTACATTCTTTTGCTAGTAAGCAAAAGAATGTTTTTTTCGATAATTATTTAATCTATATAAGTTAATTATCACTTTTATTCCTTTTGATTATTGTGCGCTTTATTGGTGCTATTTTATTTTTTAAATTTAACAAAAAAAGATTAAAAAATAGTGGAATTATTTTCTATAGTAAGTAAAATTATTTACGAAAGAAAATAAAAAAGGAGATGTTATGGAACTTTACTTAGATACAGCAGATATTGCTGCAGTTAAACGACTTGCGCCAATATTCCCGATTAAAGGAGTGACTACAAACCCTAGTATTGTAGTTAAATCTGGTAAGCCGATTTTTGACGTACTATTGGCGTTACAGGATATTATTGGTCCAGAAGGGCAGTTATTTGCGCAAACTATTGGTAATAATGCCAAAGATATGATTAAAGAATCAGAACAATTACGCAGTAAAATTCCATCGATCATAACGAAAATTCCGGTAACGACTGAAGGCCTTATTGCTATCAAAGAATTAACTAAGCAAGGTATTCCAACGTTAGGAACGGCTGTTTATGGTGCCGGTCAAGGCTTATTAGCTGCTTTAGCTGGAGCAAAATATATTGCACCATATGTTAATCGTATTGACGCTCAAAGCGGAAATGGAATTGATGTTGTAAATGAATTGCAAACTTTATTAGATTTGCACGCGCCATCTTCAATGGTATTAGCGGCAAGTTTTAGAACGGCAAGACAAGCCTTAGATTGTTTATTAAGTGGATGTAAATCTATAACTTTACCAGTAGACGTAGCTGAGTTATTCCTTGCCGATCCTGCAGTCGATGCTGCTATTTGTAAATTCGAAGATGATTGGAAGAAAACTTACGGAACACTATCTTTTTAATACATTGTTTTAATTAAGTATTCGCCGAATGATTTTTTAGCAATTTAAATTATTAGCTTCAAAATCAAGAAAAGTTAGTAAATTCTATTTTTTAATAGGAAAAAAAGTATGAGTGTTGTTGCTATTCAATCACCAGGTAAATATATACAAGGTGCAGGGATCTATGATGATATTGCTAAATATTTGTCACCAGTAGCTAATAAGTTTGTCATTTTAGTTGATCCATTTGTATTACCATTAGTGAAAGACCGATTAGAACAAAATCTCACGGCAAAAAATATCAAATATATATTTGTAGAGTTTGGTGGAGAATGTTGTCATTCAGAAGTTAATCGAGTTATGCAGATAGCGATTGAGAATCATTGTTTAGCTATTTTAGGTATCGGTGGTGGTAAAACACTAGATACAGCCAAAGCAGTAGGCTTTTATGCAAAATATCCAATCGTATTAAGTCCAACCGTTGCTTCTACTGATGCTCCATGTGCCGCGCTTTCTGTTATATACACTGATGATGGTATTTTTGATTCTTATCTATTTTTACCAAACAATGCTAACGTTGTTCTTATTGACACTCAAATTGTAGCTAACGCACCGAGTCGTTTATTTGCAGCAGGAATGGGAGATGCATTGGCGACGTGGTTTGAAGCCCGAGCTTGCCATCAAAGTGGTGCAAAAACTATGGCTGGTGAATTGGCATCATCAACAGCTTTAAATCTGGCTAAATTCTGCTTTGATACTTTAATGGCAGAAGGTCGAAAAGCGATGATTGCTGTGCAAAATAAAGTGGTTACTCCAGCAGTTGAAAAAATCGTAGAAGCGAATACTTATCTTAGTGGTGTTGGTTTTGAAAGTGGTGGTTTGGCTGCAGCTCACGCTGTGCATAATGGACTAACAACACTTGATGAAACACATAAATATTTACATGGTGAGAAAGTGGCATTTGGTGTGTTAACACAACTGATTTTAGAAAATGCTAGTGATGAAGTGTTAGAGCAAATCACGAGCTTTTGCTATGATCTTGGCTTACCAATCTCATTAGCACAAATTGGTGTTACTACTGATATAGAACAGAAAATGCAGAAAGTTGCAGCAGAGTCTTGCGCTGATAATGACACAATGAAAAACATGCCTGGTAATATTCAACCTAAAGATGTTTATGCTGCTTTAATTGCTGCCAACCAGTATGGTGAAAATTATTTATCACGAAAAGATAGATAAATTTCGTCAGAGCTCCATCCTTAATACAAAAGAGAAATTATTCGTGTAATTTCTCTTTTTTTTGATTACTTTTTACAGAAAATTTTCGTTAGATACTAAAAGAAAATTAAAATTTATTTTTTAATAAAGACTGTAATTTAATTATATGAAATAACGTTAATAAAAAGGAACCGATAAGGTTCCTTTAATAAAAAATTTGAGGAAAGGGTTTTTTGCGATTAATAATTATAAGGTAAAATCACTTAAATCATCTTCACTAATTTCTGAATCGATTTGTCCAACTAAATATGAGCTCATTTCAGCTTCTTGTGGCGCAACCTGTACGTTATCAGAAACAAGCCAGTTATTGATCCATGGAATTGGATTCGATTTTACTTCAAATGGTAATTTGAGACCAACCGCTTGCATACGAATATTAGTAATATACTCAACGTATTGGCATAGAATATCTTTGTTTAAACCAATCATTGAACCACCTTCAAATAGATATTCAGCCCATTCTTTTTCTTGATTAGCAGCTTGTAAGAAGAGGTCGTAACAATCTTGTTCACACTCTTTAGCGATTTCGGCCATTTCTGGATCATCTTCACCGCTTCTTAGGGTATTAATCATGAACTGTGTACCGGTTAGATGTAATGCTTCATCACGAGCAATCAGTTTGATTATTTTGGCATTACCTTCCATTAATTCACGTTCTGCAAAGGCAAATGAGCAAGCAAAACTCACATAAAAACGAATCGCTTCAAGCGCATTAACGCTCATTAGGCATAAGTAAAGTCGTCTTTTTAACTCTCGTAGATCAATAGTGATAGTTCGATTATTGACAGTGTGTTTACCTTCACCTAACAAATTATAATAACTAGCATAACTAATTAATTCATCGTAGTAGCCTGCAATATCACCAGCCCGTTTTTGAATTTCTTTATTAGTCACAATATCGTCAAATACAACCGAAGGATCATTAACGATATTACGAATAATGTGGGTGTATGAACGTGAATGGATAGTTTCTGAAAATGACCAAGTTTCTATCCATGTTTCAAGTTCAGGAATAGAAATTAAAGGTAATAACGCCACATTTGGACTTCGACCTTGAATGGAATCGAGCAGAGTTTGATATTTTAAGTTACTAATAAATATATGTTTTTCATGTTCTGGGAGCGCTGCATAGTCAATACGATCTTGCGATACGTCGACCTCTTCAGGACGCCAAAAGAAAGAAAGTTGTTTTTCAATTAACTTTTCGAACATTTCATATTTTTGTTGATCGTAACGAGCAACATTTACCGGTTGACCAAGAAACATTGGCTCTTTAAGTTGATCATTATGGACGTGTGAGAAGGTGCTGTAATTCATGCTCATAATCGAACTCCTAACAGAAATTTGTTAAGCTTTTTACTGTGCAGATAAGTAAAAAGTCGGAATAGTAGGGATAACTCAGTTGTTATCCGCTACTTTTATTTTTAGGGCTAAGCAGAACAATTAAATTTTGCATGCTCCGCCTTCACAACCATCATCACTTGATGAGACTTCAATATCACCTTGAATATCTTCAGCACCATCTCGTGTATTATGATAATAAAGGGTTTTTACACCATATTTATAAGCTGTTAATAAATCAGCTAATAGCTGTTTCATTGGTACTTTATCATTAGGGAATTTAGTTGGATCATAATTAGTATTGGCTGAAATTGATTGATCAATAAACTTCTGCATAATACCGACTAAATGCAAATAACCTATATTATTTGGGATTTGCCAAAGTAACTCATATAAATCTTTTAATTTTTTATATTCAGGTACCACTTGTTTTAAAATACCATCTTTTGACGCCTTTATGCTGACATATCCTCGTGGTGGCTCAATACCATTAGTGGCATTTGATATTTGTGAGGAAGTTTCAGATGGCATCAATGCTGATAAAGTAGAATTACGTAAACCATAAGTTTTGATTGATTGACGTAAAGATTCCCAATCATAATGTAATGGTTCTTTAGTAAGTGTATCGATATCTTGTTTATAAGTATCGATAGGTAAGATACCTTGAGCATAGGTTGTTTCACTAAATAGTGGGCAGGCACCTTTTTCTTTAGCTAAATTATTTGATGCTTTTAATAAATAATATTGCATTGCTTCAAATGTGCGATGGGTTAAGTTATTGGCACTACCATCAGAATATTTAACTCCATGTTTAGCTAAATAATAGGCATAGTTAATTACACCAATACCTAATGTGCGGCGGTTTATTGATGACGTTTTAGCTGCCGGAACCGGATAATCTTGATAATCAAGCAATGCGTCTAGTGCACGAACGGTTAAATCAGCTAGCTCTTCAAAATCGTCAAGAGATTCAATTTTACCTAAATTAAAAGCAGATAACGTACAAAGTGCAATTTCACCTTTATCATCATTAACATTATTAAGTGGTTTAGTTGGTAGGGCAATTTCCATACATAAATTGGATTGATGTACTGGTGCCAGTTGAGCATTAAATGGGCTATGAGTATTACAATGATCAACATTTTGAATATAAATTCGGCCAGTTGATGCTCGTTCTTGCATTAATAATGAAAATAATTCAACTGCTTTAACTACGCGTTTACGAATATTAACATCTTGTTCATATTGATGATAAAGTGCTTCAAATTTGTTTTGGTCGGCAAAGAAAGCATCGTAAAGACCCGGCACATCTGATGGACTGAATAAAGAGATGTTTTCATTTTTAATTAGACGTTGGTACATTAATTTATTGATTTGTACACCATAATCTAAATGTCTTACTCGGTTTTCTTCAACGCCACGGTTATTACGTAGGACTAATAAACTTTCAACTTCTAAATGCCAGAGTGGATAAAATACTGTAGCTGCGCCACCACGAACACCACCTTGTGAACATGATTTAACTGCAGTTTGGAAATATTTATAAAAAGGGATACAGCCGGTATGAAATGCTTCACCACCACGAATGGAGCTACCTAATGCTCGTATACGACCCGCATTAACACCAATTCCAGCTCGTTGTGAAACATATTTTACAATCGCACCAGCTGTGGCATTGATAGAATCTAAGCTGTCATCACATTCAATTAATACACACGAGCTAAACTGGCGAGTTGGTGTACGAACCCCAGCCATTATTGGTGTCGGCAATGAAATTTTAAATGTCGAAACGGCATCATAGAAACGTTTGATATAATCTAAACGACTCTCTTTTGGATAGTTAGCAAATAAACACGCGGCAACTAAGATATATAAGAATTGAGCACTTTCATAAATTTCACCGGTTACGCGATTTTGAACCAAATATTTACCTTCAAGTTGTTTGACGGCTGCATAGGAAAAATTCATATCGCGCCAGTGGTCGATCATTTTATCCATTTGCTCAAATTCTTCTTGAGTATAATCTTCAAGAAGGTGTTTGTCATAGCGTTCACTGGCAACAAGTTTTTTTACATGTTCATAAAGTGATGGTGGTGTAAATTGATTGTAGGCTTTTTTACGTAAATGAAAGATAGCTAAACGGGCTGCTAAATATTGATAATCAGGCGCATCTTGAGAGATAAGATCAGCTGCTGCACGGATAATAGTTTCATGAATGTCCGAAGTACGAATACCATCATAAAATTGAATATGTGAACGTAATTCAACTTGAGAAACAGATACATTATCTAATCCTTCCGCTGCCCAAGTGATTACTTTGTGGATTTTATCAAGATCGATAGGTTCTTTTTTTCCATCACGTTTAGTTACTAGCATTGATTTGTTCATTATTCATTTATCATCCATTTTTATGTTTTAATGGAGCGTATGATAATTGATAATTGTCAAAATATACAATATATAGTACCTATTAATCATTTTATTACTATATGTAGTATGCTTAATAAACAGTGATCGGTAATTTATTAACGAAAATCAATGATTACGGATAATATTTTTTGAATTGGTTTTTAATAGTAAAAACGATAATGATAGGTGCTATCAAAGAAAAATAAAAATTGCCAATGATAAGCTCTACCTATGAATAGATAGAGCTCTAAATATAAAATGACAAATTTAATTAGTATCGACCGCTATACATAAGCCATTTTTATCTTGGCTCTCTTTTTTGCAGTGATATTTACCATCATATGGATGTAAGTCACAAAATTTGTTCATTGTCGGATCATAGACCCAAATTCTTTTTCGTTTATTATTTTCTTTTAATGCAGGAGCCCATGAGTCTGGGTAGGATTCTTGTGTTGGATAACCCCATTCACTCATTAATGAACCTATTTCACGAGTAAATATTGCTTCTTTTCCTGCATTGAAATCTGCGTTACTCAGTTCATCTGCATTAGCAATACGATAATTACCTGGTAACTGCTCACATGCTTCGGCAATTTGTAATGCTTTTCCTATTGAACTAACACCCGTTCCTATGGTAGCTAGATCCCATCCAGAATACCATTGTGTTATAGTGAATCCATAACGGATTTTGTAACCATTAGTTTTATGCGTGCCTTCTAAAATGACTTCATAACCGGTATTGTTACCCATGATGTAATTCCAAGCTATCAAGGTATTTTTTGCATTATCAGTACCAAATCTTAGTGTGACAAAGTCGTTGCTCGCACTGATTATTGGTTCACTGACAAGTTCTTTCCCTTTTAACAGTTGCCAATCATATTGGTCGGCCATGCCTTTTTGAGCAAGCGTTAGGTCAAATTGCGCACCATAAAAAGCAGTAGTTGGAAAATTGCTTGATTCTGTATTTGATTGAATTAAGAAACCATAATTTTTATTCCATTGGTTTTTTTTGCCACTTTGGGCTTCATTTGGTTGTAACGAAGGTCGTGCATAACAAAATCCATTATCTTCCAATAAGGTATACATTTTAGATGGGCTATCAATAATGTTTTCATTAGGGTATTGATTTGAATTAGGTAGTCCATATTGAGTATATAATAGTACACCATCTGCTTCTAGTTTGATCTTATAAGGCGCATACCACCCTTTTTCTGATAATGAGCAAAATGTATCGCTATCTTCTGGTTCAAATTCAATAAGTTGATTTTTAGCATTGGTATAATACCATTTCATGGTAATTGCACTACTGGTATCGATTGCAGATAGTTGATCACCATCCTCATCAACAAATTGGCTATTATCAGGAAGTTTTATAGGAGCGACTTTGATGTTATTTTTAAATGGATAACTTGTTGAATATGGCATTTTTTTGACTTCATCACCGTAATAGTTCTTACCATCGGTATTTAGACCGAAAAGATCAAAGTCTTTCATATTACTTTCTAATTTTGCTGATAATAATGGCTTATTACCATGAATAGCTTCAACGGTTTTTGAATCGAGCGAACCATAGCTAGAGGAAGATACTAGTAATAAAAGTAGCATTGACGATATTATCTTTACAGACATCTCGATAATTTGATTCACTGTTAAATTCCTTTTTATTCATGTTTTATCATTCTAATTTAATAATTTATAAGTATTTGATAAAATGATATTTTTATTTTTTTTATGTTTTTGTGGCGCTGATTATAAAGCAAACAATCTCTTTAGTCGATCTCAAAGACAACTAATCATTATTTTACTTATAAATAAATATTCATGTTTTTAACATATATTTGATAAATAACAATATTTAAGATTTTGTCTTTCAATATTTGATAATTTATACAATTTAGTGATAATAATTACATGAACAATAAATAACCTTCATCTTATTGAGGTTATTTTCACCAATAGATTGCAAACTAATAAGTTATTTGTTAGTACTAATTATCCAAAATCATAAAAAACTATTATTGGATAGTTGGTTAATAGTTATTAAGCAGTCGTATCAAAAATTGCTAGTTATATTCAGCTACTGCTGTGCATAAGCCATTTTTTAAATCACTTTCAGCGACACAGTGATAAACTGCTTGATAAGTATGTAAATCACAGTATTTTTTTTGGTCCGGATCATATAACCAAATTCTTTTGTGTCTAAGATCTTGTTTATCATTGGCCGCCCAAGAGTTTGGGTATGCTTTTTGACTAGGGTCTCCCCATTCACTGAAAAGCGTGCCTATCTCTCGAGTATATTTAGCTTTAGCCGCCTGTAAGCTGGAATTAACCACTTCGTTAGTATAACTTATGCGATATTTTCCTCCACCAGCTAAGGCGCTACAGCTTTCATCCACTTTAGGCCCCGTTGTAACAGAGGCACCAGGTTCACCAATTTTATTTTCATCCCAACCGGTAAACCATTTAACGAGGGTAAATGAATATTGAATAGCGGTATTTTTTTGGGGATTTTTTCCTTCTACAATAACCGTATATCCATCATCAGATCCCATTATATATTGCCAAGCTTTTGCTGGATCTTTAGCATCTGGCATATCAAATGACACTGTGACCTCTTGAGTTTTATCGTCTTTGTTAACTTGTACCAACTCACTACCTTGTTTAATTGACCACTCATAATCTTTAGCCAATTGTGCATTAGTCAAATTTAACTGAAATCGCGCACCATAAAAACCGGTTGTAGGAAAGTTTTTGCTAGGATCATTTCTCGATTGTGGTAAAAAGCCATTATCTCGATCCCATTGCGATAGTCCATTAGCTTTGGATTCTTTTGGTTTTATTTCTGGTTTAGCATAACAAATTCCGACATCATCCATAATGGTATAAGTTTTTGACGGTGGTGTTGTTACATCGTCATTAGGATAGACAAAGTAGTCAGGATGCCCATGAGTAGTTACTAATAATAAAGAATCAGCTGTCAATTTTACTTTGAACGGAGCATTTATATTTTTTTTGGCTAAAGAACAAAATGTGTCATTATCTTTTGGAACAAACGAAACTAATTTATTTTTTGAATTGGTATAAAACCATTCCATTTTAATATTGCCGTTTGCTTCAAATCCAATTAATTCATCACCATCAGCATCATGGAACTCATTTTCATTTGGATATTTCATTGGAGCAATTGCAACTTTATCTTTGAAAGGATAGTTACTCATGAGAGGTAAATGATCGACCTCCTCACCATAATAATTTTGATTGTAGACTTTTAAACCAAATAAGTCTAAATCGTCCATATTCATCTCTAACGGTAGTGATAAATGTGGTGGTGATCCTACTATCGTTTTAACCGTCGTTTGCGAAAGGCTAGCTTCTGAGGACTGGATTGATTGGAATAACAATACTAAATAAAACCATAGTGCTAAATATCTACTGCTCGTTAAGTAACTCACGGTATATTTCCTATATTTCATTTTTCTTTAATTATTTCTTAGAAAGGCTTTTTTTGCGTGCAAGATTTCACGAATGATTATAGGTTAAACGATAGTTTATAGCGAATGATTTATTGTAAATGATTGTTAATTTCTAAAATTAATATTGATTTTTTTTGCATTAACACTTTGTTAAATAATATTTTTTGTTTTTTATTTCTATCAATTCTACTTTAATTGTTGTTTGTTCTTTATGTGGATTAATACGCTTCGATTATTGCTAATTTAGGTTTTGACGAATAATCAATGCAATTTTATTTGGTAAAATATATTAAATTACATGTTAATTTTATTTCGATTTATAGCGTTGAATGCTACTCGCTTTATTTTGATCTTCTAACCACGCTAATTTTTCAGCGTAACTTTTTTCAGCTCCTCGTTGGCTGGGATAATAGTATTTAGTTGTCGCCATTTCTGGAGGAAAATAGTTTTCACCGGCAGCAAAGGCATTAGGTTCATCATGGGCATAACGATATTGAGCTCCATAACCTAAATTCTTCATTAATTGGGTTGGTGCGTTGCGTAGATGTTCTGGTACATCATAATCTGGCTGAGATGCTGCATCTTTCATTGCTTGGTTAAATGCAAGATAAACAGCATTACTTTTTGGTGCACAAGCAAGATAAACGATTGCTTGGGCGATAGCTCGTTCGCCTTCAGCTGGCCCCACTCGGGTAAAACAGTCCCAAGCAGCTAGTGCTACTTGCATTGCTCTTGGATCGGCATTTCCAACATCTTCTGAAGCTATCGCTAATAATCGACGGGCAACATAGAGTGGATCACCACCAGCCGAAATGATTCTGGCATACCAATAAAGTGCGGCATCAGGTGCAGAGCCTCTAATTGATTTATGTACTGCGGATATCAGATCATAAAAACGATCGCCTTGATTATCAAATCTTGCACTACGCTCGCCAATGACTTCTTTTAGTAATTCTGGTGTAAGGGCTTGGCCATCGGACATATCGACCAATAATTCAAGTGTATTTAGTGCTCGCCTTGCATCACCACCAACAAATTCGGCAATCTGTTGTTTAGTTTGTTCCGGTAATTTGATATTTAAGTTACCATAACCCCGATCAGTATCATCCATAGCTTGTTGTAAAATTTGCTCAATATCATTATTGGTCAGTGATTTTAGTAGATATACTCTCGCACGAGATAAAAGTGCTGAATTTAATTCGAATGATGGGTTTTCAGTTGTTGCGCCGATAAAGGTTACCGTACCATTTTCGACATAAGGTAGGAATGCATCTTGTTGACTTTTATTAAAACGATGGACTTCATCAACAAATAAGATGGTTCTAACACCAGATTGCTGGTTTATTTTTGCCCTCTCTATTGCCTCTCGAATATCTTTTATACCAGAAGTAACCGCTGAAATACGTTCAACTTTAGCGTTGGCATGATGGGCAATAATTTCTGCTAAGGTGGTTTTACCTGTACCAGGCGGTCCCCACAGAATCATTGAGTGCAGATGACCCGCCTCAATAGCCTTGGGTAGCGGTTTATCTTTACCCAGTAGCTGGCTTTGACCAATGTATTCCGATAAATTGCGTGGACGCATCCTTGCAGCTAAAGGTTTAAATTCATCTGAACCAAATTCAAAAGAGAGACTAGGCATGGTGTACTATATACCTGTAATTACAAAATATGGTTATTATATACCGCTTCATTAATAATAGTGAAAAAGAAAAGAAAATATCTTCCACAGCTAACGGAAAAACGGTAATATTTTGAACTAAATTAGTTATTAAAATAAATGATTATTGAATATATTTTATTATACAAAATACATAAGGATTGGTAATGAAGAAGTTTTTAATGTTAATTGGGTTACTTACAAGTCTTTCTGCATGGGCAGGCGATAAAGAGGTGTTACAAGAACGATTAGCTAAAATTGATGGATTTTATGCACGATTTTCACAAGATGTCAAAACAGCTGATAAGCAACCAGTTCAACAAGGAAAAGGTGATTTATGGGTGACAAGACCCTATTATTTTAATTGGACAATGACTGAACCTGATGAAACTTCGATTATTTCTGATGGCACTAATATGTGGGTCTACACTCCAGCCGTTGAACAAGTGAGTGTAATGAGTTTGAAAAAAGCGGTAGATAATCGTTTAATGTTGCTAATTACTGATAGCCATAATCCAATTTGGAATGCCTATAATGTTACACGTAAACAAGATTCTTTTACCTTAAAACCGACTGATGGCTCTAATCAAGATTTTGTTATTTCGGTTTTACCAACCGGCATGATTTCGAATTTTACGATTATTGAAGAAGATGGTCAGCGCAGCTTTTATGATTTATCTCGTCAAACTTTAGGCAAAGTTGCGATGGATAAGTTCAAGTTTACACCACCTGCTGGGGTGACAATTGACGATCAACGCTAATTATTTTAGCAATATCTAATTTTTTTCGATTCACGAATTGATACACTTTGCCTACTAATGCAAAGTGTTTTAATTTGCTTTTAAGCTATTTTTGAGTTTTGCTGTTAAATTGGCTATTTACTCTCTCTCAATGCTCCATTTCATTAATACTGATAACTGGGTTATCAGAAAAGAGGTAGTGATCGCGTTTGGTTTCGAAATCTTCGCTAGCTGCATCAAATAACATTTTTTTTGTATTTTCTAAATGTTGCCACATGGCTAATTTAGCCGCTTTAGGATCTCGATTAATTAACGCTTCTAAAATTTTATCATGTTCATCCCACCAACTTTCAATATCTTGTTGTTGTACATGTTCATGAAGTTTTTTCCATAAAGGATTTAATGTCCGTTGCTGCCACGCTTCTTGAACAATGGTGATCAAAGCAGTATTGCGGGTAATCATTGCAATTTGAGTATGGAATTTTAAATCCCAATCAGAATCTCGATAATGATCTTCTTTTTTGGCGTTATGCTGAATTTCTAAAAGTTTAACAATATCATCTTTAGTAATTTGAGTGGCGGCAAATTCAGCGATATTACTTTCAATAAGTTGCCGAGCTTGTAGTAACTCAAAGGGGCCTGTAGTCGAAAAATTTAAACCTTGTGAGGTAGTAATAATATTATTTTGCAAACTATTAGCAATTACATGGATGCCAGACCCTTTACGTGCATCAACATAACCTTCAACTTCAAGCATGATAATGGCTTCTCTAACTACTGATCGGCTAACTTTTAACTCTTCACAAATTAATCTTTCGGAAGGTAATTTACTGCCAACTGGATAAATACCATTAATAATTCGATTCTTAAGTTCAGTTGCGATGACTTGATAAAGTCGTTGATATTCGTTCTGTTCTTGGGTCATGGTGAAGTTGGCATAAATCCTTTAAGTTTTCTCAGACTTTTAAAATAACATCTAATTGCTTTAAGTTAAATAATATTGCTGTAATTTTTTCAAATAAACATACTTGTCAGCTAACTTTTAATGAAAAATATCCCTTTATATATTATGGGTATGAACTAATTCTGTGATGTATGTCAACTTTTTAAGTTGTCTTATATGTTAATATAAGACAAAATATTGACATCTAAACCTACTAGTTAATCACTGCTTTTTGGAGAATAAAATGAGTTTTTTAACTGAAAACTTTTTGCTTGATACTGAATTTTCTCGTCAACTTTATCACGACTATGCTGCTGAACAGCCAATTTTTGATTATCACTGCCATTTACCACCAGAACAAATTGCCAACGATTATCAATTTAAAAATTTGTATGATATATGGCTAAAAGGTGATCATTATAAATGGCGCGCAATGCGTACCAATGGTGTTGCTGAAAAATTTTGTACAGGTACTGATGTTAATGATTTTGAAAAATTCAAAGCTTGGGCTGAAACTGTACCTCATACTATTGGTAACCCTCTATATCATTGGACTCATTTAGAACTTCGTCGTCCTTTCGGAATTGATAATATTTTATTATCACCATCAACTGCCGAGAAAATTTGGAATAGTTGTAATGAGATGTTAGCCACACCGGAATTTTCAGCTCGCAGTATTATGAAAAAAATGAAAGTTAAAATGGTAGGAACGACAGATGATCCAATCGATGATTTAACGCATCATAAAACTATTGCTCAAGACAGTTCATTTGACGTTAAAGTTTTACCAAGCTGGCGTCCAGATAAAGCATTCAATATTGATTCTGAATTTTTTGCTGATTATATGCAAAAACTAGCTATGGTTGCCGATCTTGAAATTTCTAATTTCCAGACTCTTTGTCAAGCTTTATCAAAACGTATGGACCATTTTGCTGCTCATAGCTGTAAGATTTCCGATCATGCATTAGATACAGTGGTTTATGAAGAAGCAACAGAAAAAGAATTAGATACTATTTTCAGTAAGCGATTATCTGGTCAAGTGTTGACCACAAAAGAAGTTGCTCAATTTAAAACTGCGGTACTTATCTTTTTAGGTGTTGAATACAACAAACGTCAATGGGTCCAACAATACCATATTGGCGCATTACGTAATAATAATTCCAGAATGTTTAATTTAATGGGGCCTGATGTTGGATTCGATTCTATTAATGATTCACCGATTGCCCAGCCTCTATCTCGTTTATTAGATGCACAAGCTAAACAAGATGCGCTACCTAAAACGATTTTATACTGTTTAAATCCTTCTGATAATGAAATTCTAGGCACGATGATTGGTAACTTCCAAGGTGCAGGTATTCAAGGAAAAATGCAATTTGGTTCAGGTTGGTGGTTTAATGATCAAAAAGACGGCATGATTCGTCAAATGACACAGCTTGCCCAACTTGGCTTATTAAGTCGTTTTGTTGGCATGTTAACTGATAGCCGTAGCTTCTTATCTTATACTCGTCATGAATATTTTAGACGTATTTTATGTCGCATGATTGGACGTTGGGTTGAAGATGGTGAAGCACCTCGTGATATCCAATTATTGGGACAAATGGTTAAAAATATTAGTTTTGATAATGCTAAAAACTATTTTGGCATTGAATTAAGTTAAGATTATTAAGTCGTTGTAATTAGAGTAATTAAATAAGAGTTAAAGTAATGAAAACATTAAATAGAAATGATTTTCCGGGAGCAAAATATACAACGCGTGTTGTTCAGTTTGGTGAAGGTAATTTTTTACGTGCATTTTTAGATTGGCAATTAGATATTCTTAACGAGAAGACTGATCTTGATGCGGGTGTGGTTGTGGTGCGTCCATTAAATACTGATTTTCCACCATCATTGAGTATTCAAGATGGTTTATATACCACATTAGTTCGTGGATTAAATGAACAAAATGAAGCCGTAAAAGAGTTTAGACTTATTCGTTCAGTGAATAATGAAATCAATGTGTATACTCAATATGATGAGTATCTTGAGTTAGCAAAAGATCCAAATATTCAATTTATTTTTTCAAATACGACTGAAGCAGGAATTAGTTATGTTGAAAGTGACAAATTAACCGATAAACCTGCAACTAGTTATCCAGCTAAATTAACCGCTTTTTTATATGAAAGATTTGTTCATTTTGCTGGTAGTAAAGAGAGTGGTTTAATCATTATTCCTTGTGAATTAATTGATTATAACGGTGATGCACTCAAACAATTAGTACTTAAGTATGCAGATCAATGGAACTTGTCTGACAAATTTGTTGATTGGATAGAGAATGATAATTTATTTTGTTCAACTTTAGTCGATAGAATTGTTCCTGGTTACCCGAAAGCACAAATTGCCGAACTTGAAACAGAATTAGGTTATAAAGATAACTTTATTGATTCTGCTGAATATTTTTATCTGTTTGTTATTCAAGGACCACAATGGTTAGCAGAAAAACTATGCCTTGATAAATGCGATATGAATATCAAAATTGTTGAAGATATTAAACCATATAAAGAGCGTAAAGTGGCGATTTTAAATGGAGCACATACCGCTCTGGTGCCAGTTGCTTATTTAGCTGGTATTGATACTGTTGGCGAATCAATGAATGATGCACAGATCTTATCTTATATAAAAGAGACCATTTTTGATGAAATTATCCCTGTTTTGGATCTACCTCATCAAGAGTTGGTTGATTTTGCTGACTCAGTGATTAGCCGTTTTAAAAATCCATTTATTGAACATCAACTGATGTCGATTGCCTTAAATAGTATGACGAAGTTTAAAACCCGTATTCTTCCTCAATTAATCAATTATCAAAAAGTGAACGGGATATTACCTAAACATTTGGTGTTCTCTTTTGCGGCATTAATTGCTTTTTATCGTGGAGTGCGTAATGAGCAAAGTTACCCATTACAAGATGATGCAATTTGGTTACAACGCTTTAATAGTAGTTGGACAGCGATTGCTGAGGGTAAAAGTTCATTAGAAGATTTAGTTCATGTTGTATTAGGTGATACAGACCATTGGCAGCACGATCTACTAAGTATCCCGCAATTAGCACAAACATTAACACAGTATTTAACGATCATAATTGACGATGGTATGCGTCAAGCAATTGAAAAATGTATTGCTGGCAGCAAATAGTATGAGTGATTCAATGATTAAATTTATAAAAATTAATAATAAAGATAATGTTGGGGTAGCATTATCTGATTTAGAAGCACATGAAGAAAATATTGTCGTAGATGGTTTGGTCATTGACCTAAAAGAACCAGTTAAACAAGGGCATAAATTTGCCCTTAACGATATTGAGCAAAATGAAAATATTATTAAATATGGCTTACCAATTGGTCACGCTACTCGCTTTATTAAGGCTGGTGAGCATATTCATTCACATAATTTGAAAACCAATTTAAGTGATATTAATGATTATCAATATCAACCTCGTTTATCTAAAAACGATCTGTTACATGAGATAGCTGATAAAGAAGTACAGATCTATCGACGTAACAATGGTGAAGTAGGTATCCGTAATGAACTTTGGATTATTCCAACTGTCACTTGTATTAATGGTATCGCCGAACAAATTGTTAAACAATTTTGTGATGAGTTAAATAATCAATTAGATATCGACGGTATTACAGTACTTGAACATCCTTATGGTTGCTCTCAATTAGGACAAGATCATCAAAATACTAAAACTATATTACAAAATTTAGTTAAACATCCTAATGCGGGCGCTGTATTGGTAATAGGGCTTGGTTGTGAAAATAACCAAGTTTCTGAGTTTAAGGCAGATTTAGGTGAGTATGATGAATCTCGAGTTAGATTTTTAATTGCTCAGCAAGAAACCGATGAAGTGGAAGCTGCATTGGTTCACTTAAGAGATCTTTATGCGATTATGAAACAAGATAAACGCCAAATAGGGCGCTTAAGTGAATTGAAATTTGGTTTGGAGTGCGGTGGTTCAGATGGTTTTTCTGGCATTACAGCCAATCCAATGCTCGGTCTTTTTTCTGACTATATTGTTGCTCATGGTGGTACTAGTGTACTAACTGAAGTGCCAGAAATGTTTGGCGCTGAAAATATTTTGATGTCACATTGTGTTGATGAGTCTACTTTCGATAAAACCGTTGATATGATAAATGACTTTAAACAGTATTTTATTTCAAATAATCAACCTATCTATGAAAATCCCTCTCCTGGTAACAAGGCTGGTGGGATTACAACCTTAGAAGAAAAGTCTCTGGGATGTACCCAAAAAGCGGGCGGCAGTGAAGTTATTGATGTCCTTAAATATGGTCAAATGTTAACTAAACATGGACTGAATTTACTAAGTGCACCAGGT
The DNA here is from genome assembly GCF_016101145.1 of Gilliamella sp. W8145. Taxonomy (NCBI): domain Bacteria; kingdom Pseudomonadati; phylum Pseudomonadota; class Gammaproteobacteria; order Orbales; family Orbaceae; genus Gilliamella; species Gilliamella sp. W8145. Next base: position 121,627 of record NZ_JACFRC010000002.1, on the reverse strand, counting down.
AATGACGCTGTAGCTACTGGGGCTTTATCGGCTGCTGGATGTCACATGGTTCTTTTCACTACAGGAAGAGGTACGCCTTATGGTGGAATTGTGCCAACAGTAAAAATTGCAACTAATACGCAATTGGCCGACAAGAAAGCCAATTGGATCGATTTTAATGCCGGTAAGCTTATACAAGGCGTGTCCATGCAATCTTTGTTGCTAGAGTTTATTGAGCATATTGCTTTGATCGCTAGTGGCGAAAAAACTCGAAACGAAATCAATAATTTCAGGAATTTAGCCATCTTAAAAAGCGGCGTAACTCTCTAGGCATAAATTCAATAGTTAATACCTATGACATTAAGTCCTTCGGGACTTAATGCGGGGACCCTTTTTTTTAAAATAATATAGGTATCTTTTATGAACGAAAAAAAAGAGAATAAAATTACATGGTTAGTAAGATTCTCATATGGTAGTGGTAATTTAATAGGTAGTGGAGCATTAGCGATTAGCGGTGCTTGGTTACTCTATTTTTATACCACTTTTTGTGGATTAAGTGTGGTACAAGCTGCACTAATTTTTTCAATTGCCACTTATCTTGATGTCATTCTCAATCCATTAATGGGCTTTATTACTGATAATTTTTATCAAACTAAAATAGGTCAACGATTTGGACGACGTCGATTCTTTATTTTGATAGGCATTCCTCTAATGGTTATTTATCCTATGCTATGGATCGATGGTATGGGATTTTGGTATTACCTCATAACGTATATTTTATTTGAGATTATTTATACCAGTATTATGATTCCATTTAATACATTACCGGTTGAAATGACCGCTAACTTTTCGGAGCGTACTTATTTAACTGGTTCGAAAGCGATGTTTGGTAAAGTAGCGAACTTCTTGGGGGCGGCAATTCCCGGTGTATTTTTTTATTTTTATAGTAAAGAATCGGCAACCCCATTTTTATTAACCGGAATCACCTATGCAACTATTATGATGTTAGCGTTAATTTTGTTGTATTGTAATAGCTGGGAAAAACCTAAAGATGAAGTAAAAGATGAGTCAGTTCATAGCTTTTTTGAGGCTATCAAAAAGCTGTTTATTGATATTCTATCCACCTTCCGTATTAAAACATTTAGAACGCATTTAGGCATGTATCTATTTGGTTTTGGTGCTGAATGGTTATTTACAGCGGTATTTACCTATTTCATTGTTTTTAGTCTCGGTGAACCACGTTCATTTGTTGCTTCAATGAATTCATTAAGTAGTATTTGCCAGTTAGTTTCCACTGCCTTTTTTATGATGTATTGTGCCAAAAAAGGCTTTAAAAAACCTTTTATTATCGCTCTATTAATTGTTGTTTCATCAATGATAGGTTATGTCGGTATCTATTACTTTAATCTACCACATATTACTTGGCTTGTAGTGGGTATTACCATTTGGTTTGGTTTAGGAACCGGCGGTGTTTACTATATTCCTTGGAGTGTATATGTATTTTTGGCGGATGTAGATGAGGTTGTAACCAATAGACGTCGAGAAGGGGTTTATGCTGGAGCGATGACCATGGCGGGTAAATTAGTTAGAGCTTCAATTGTGTTTGTTCTTGGCATGATATTAAGTGCATATGGGTTTGAATCGAAATCTCATATTCAGCCACAAAGTGCGATTGATGCAATTAATGGCATTATTTTGTATGGTGTTATTGGCATGGCTTTAATTGGTGCATTCTTTGCATGGCGAATGAAACTTGATCATGCTACTCATTCTATCATTATTAATGAAGTTGCCCGTATCCGACAAGGAGGCAAAATGGAAGATGTTAGTCCTGAAACTCGCAAAGTGGTTGAGGAATTATCTGGCATCAATTATGAAAAATGTTTTGGTAATAATAATATTGGTTTCAAACAAAAAACGACTAAAACGGAATAAATTCTTAATCAGGATCAGCTGTGCTGATCCTAAAGTTTAAAGTAACAAAGCAAATATTTAAGCCACATTAAATGGGGTATATTTGCCAAAATATCTAGGACAAACTTATGACGATTCTCTCTATAACAGATTTTGGTGCTATTGGTGATGGAAAATCAATAAATACCTTAGCGTTTGAAAAAGCAATTCAACATATTGACCAATTAGGCGGTGGAACATTAGTTATTCCAGTTGGTATCTATTTTACTGGTGCAATCAGACTTTGTAGCAACTTAACCTTAGTTGTTGAACAAGGGGCAACTTTATTATTTTCTGATGATGAAAAAGATTATCCGGTGGTTAATTCTCGTTGGGAAGGGGTTAAGCAAGATGTGTATATGCCTTGTATTTACGGACACAATATCAAAAATGTGGTTATCACCGGAAATGGTAAGATCGATGGTAATGGACAAAAATGGTGGCATACATTCCGTCATGAACGAAGCAATCTCAAATATCCACGACCTTATTTAATTGGTTTTGATTTTTGTGAACGAGTGACTATTGAGAAAGTATTTCTGACTCAATCACCTAGTTGGACCGTTCATCCGATGGAATCGAATAATGTTGTTGTCGATAATATTTCGATTCTTAACCCTGCTGATTCACCTAATACCGATGGAATTAATCCTGAATCTTGTCGTAATGTGAGAATTTCTAATTGTTATATTGATGTTGGCGATGATTGTATTGCGATAAAGGCTGGTACCGAAGAAACAGCAGAAAAAAGTCCATGTGAAAATATTTTAATTACTAATTGTAATATGATTCATGGTCATGGTGCGGTGGTTCTTGGCAGTGAAATGAGTGGTTGTATTCGTAATGTTACGATTACCAATTGTGTATTCCAAAAAACAGATCGTGGAGTAAGGTTTAAAACTCGACGAGGTCGAGGTGGAACTATTTCTGACATCACATTTAGTAATATCGTCATGGACGAAGTTCTCTCTGCGTTTGTGATGAACTATTACTATTATTGTGGCCCTAAAGGGAATGACCCAATTGTCTGGAATAAACAAGCTCTACCTGTCGATGTATCAACGCCGGCATGTCACAATATTAGTTTCTCAAACATTATTGCTAAAAATGTTCGTGCCTACGCCGGTTTTTTATATGGCATCCCTGAATCGCCAATTTCTAATATCTCTTTTGATAATATTCGGGTTTCAATGCAATTAAATGCACAAGCTGGTGAAGTCGATATGTTTAAAGATGTAAAACCAGAAGCAGGTAAAGGATTCTTTATTGAGAATGCTCAAAGTGTTTTGTTTAATAACGTTATTATTGATAATGTAGTCAGTGAGCCACTATGTATTAAAAATAGTCAAGATGTTCATGTTAATCAATCTTTTGTTAAGCAAGATGGTAAATTAATTAGCTTAAATGCTTAACCATGATATTTGAAATAACCGCTAGTTTATTATTAGCGGTTATTTTTTTATTTATTGGCTAATTGCATTTTTAGCTATTTTTTTAAGTCTTAAATCAAGATGTTTGACTCTTTTAATTAAATTGTAATTTTTATTCACCTCTCAGTAATTTAAATAACATACTGTTTATTAATGTTATTTCTACTTATTGCCAATTAAACCGTTTACTAAAAATAAAATTACTTTGAAGTTGATCACATTTATCCAATAAAGCCGTTAAAGCTAAATTTTTAGCTATTCATACTCAAATTAGTGCTTAACTCTTTATAGGATAAATTATGACAAGTGCATTTTATAAAAAACCAACTTATTGGTTTGCTTCGTTTTATAGCATTATGTATTACGCAGCTGGTAGTTTTGTTTTTTCTTTTTATGCAATATGGCTTAGTAAAGAGATTGGTTTAACTGCAAAGCAAACCGGTATCATCTATTCATTTAACTATTTTATTTCATTGATCATCATGATCATTTATGGTGTTTATCAAGACAAACTTGTGCTTAAGAAACACCTTATTTGGTTTCAAAGTATCATTATAACTTGTGCTGCACCTGCGCTAATTTATGTTTATGAACCACTATTGCGACATAATTTTTATGCTGGTGTTATTTTTGGTAGTTTCTTTCTTGGCTTTGGTTGGATTGCTGGTATGGGGTTAATCGACTCATACTGTGAAAAAATAAGCCGAGCATTTGATTTTGAATTTGGTCAATGTCGTACATGGGGATGTATTGCTTATGCAGCTGGTACGTTTGTCGCTGGTATTTTAATTAGTATTAATCCTCATCTTAATTTTTGGGCCGCCTCAGTTGTAGGTATCTGTTTTATGATACTCAATCTTAATTTCAAACCTGATTTAAGCAAATCATCTTCGCTAGTATTTCAAAAGAAAGAAAAGTTAAGTTTTAACGAAATTGTTTCAGTATTTGCATTGAAAAAGTTTTGGATATTTGTTGTTTATGTTCTCGGAACTTATAGCTTGTACAACATTTACGATCAACAATTATTCCCAGTCTATTTTACTCAGCAATTTGAAGATGTTAATGATGGTTATCGCTTATACGGTATTTTAAATTCATTTCAGGTCTTTTTAGAAGCTGCGGTTATGTTTTGTGTGCCATTTGTGGTTAATAAAGTAGGGGCAAAAAATGCGTTAATCTTTGCTGCTTTTATTTCCGCTACGCGAATCTTCTTAACTGGGCATGTCGAAAGTATTGCTATTATTTCAGTAATAAAATTGATGCACTGCTTAGAAATCTCAACCATTTTAGTGTCAGTGTTTAAATATATTGATAATAATTTTAACGCTCGTCTCTCTGCTACCGTATTTTTAATAGGTTATCAAGTTGCTGGTTCTGTCGGCGTGATTTTGTTCTCTACCTTCGTTGGTAATTTCTATGATACTCATGGTTCAGCAACCACCTTTAATAACTTAGGTTTGGTGGTTTTAGCCTTTATGATTTTTGCAGTGTTCTTCTTAAGCCGTGATAAAAAGTCAGATAGTCCTAAGCTTGAAGACAACATTAAATCATAAAACAGATTTTAGTAATTTAATAAATAGTATTTGATAAAAAATATTGAGGATACAAAATGAATATATTTAATTCAGTAACACAGTTTAACTTTGAACAAACCAGAACAATTTCTCCAGAAAATATGACTGGTGAAAAGGGTAAATCGTGTATGAAAGCTAGTGCTTTAGGGCCAGGTCGAAAAGGACAAGGCTGTATTTCAATTGCAGCGGGTGAAAGAGTAACTATCGCTGAAATTACTGGTCCTGCTGAGATCCGTCATATGTGGTTTACTTTAACCGATAGAACGCATCGAGGTAGTTTTGTATTACGTGATGTGGTTATTCGTATCTATTGGGATGATGAAACAGTTCCTTCAGTAGAAAGTCCAATTGGTGACTTTTTCTGTAATGGTTTTGGTGCTAGATGTGATATAAATTCAATGCCAATCGTGGTTAATCCAACCGGTGGTTTTAATAGTTATTTTAGAATGCCATTTAATAAAAAAGCGCGAATTGAGATTCATAATGAACATGAAGCCGATTTACAGCATTTCTTCTTTACCATTAACTATGCATTAATGCCAAAACCGTTTGAAAATCCGCTTTATTTCCATGCACAATGGCGTCGTCAACGTGTAACTAATTATGCACAAGATTATGTTATATTAGATAATGTTCAAGGTTATGGTTATTATGTCGGTACCTACTTAGCACTGACTGCATTAGAGCGTTATTGGTGGGGTGAAGGTGAATTTAAATTCTATCTTGATGATGACAGTGAATATCCAACCCAACATTCAACCGGTTCAGAAGATTACTTTGGTGGTGCATGGGCATTTCATAATCGAGATAGCCAAGGACGTCCAAAAGCAAAATGTTTCCAAACGATGTTTATGGGTTACCCTTATCAAACAAACCGTGATGCGACGCGTGACTTTTTCCAAACAGGTGATTCCAATCCTGTACATGGCTTTGGTGACGATGGTTTACCAATGCATGGTTTATACCGTTGGCATCTTCCAGATCCAATTGCATTTCACAAAAATATCAAACTGGCGTTTCAACAAATAGGTAATGATGATATAAGATTGTATGAACGTTGTGATGATATCGCCAGTGTTGCTTATTGGTATCAAAGTCCATCGGTGAATAACAACCCAGTATTCCCAAATAAACAACAACGCACCCCACGTTAATATTAAGGTGATTAGTATATGGCGAGTAATAAACTGAAAATTAATGATATTGCTCGTTTGGCTGGCGTGTCGGCAACGACCGTCAGTCATATATTTAATAAACGAGATAAAAAATATCGCATTTCTCCGCAAACTCGACAAAGAGTTTTATCTATTGCGGAAAAATACCGGGATCAATCGCATATTCATCAATATTTAGTTAAAGCTAACAGTACCAATACTATTGGTGTTATTGTTCCGGATATGTCAAATTCATTTTTTTCAATGTTTTTACATCATTTAGAAGATTGCTTTCGGCAAAAGAATATTCAACTATTAATTACCTGTAGTCATTATAATAAAGAAGTTGAGCTTAAAGTTGCGCAAAATTTAGTTGAACGTAAAGTTGACGCAATGATTGTGGTAACGTCATTAGATAGTGACCAATTTTATGTCGATATTAATCAAAATACGCCCGTATTGCTTTTTGACCGTTATCTAAAAGATACGACATTACCTTTTATTACTAGTGAAGCATTGCAATCTGTCGCTGATTTAATCAAACCTTATGCCGAAAAGTTAGATGAATTTTATTTTATTGGCTGTGATATTCAGTTAACGTCAATTCAAGCTAGACTTAAGGGATTTAAGCAAGGTTTAGAAAGTGTTGGATTAAAAGTTGATAGTGATTGGCTGGTGAGTGATGATTATTGTCCAAATAAAGGTTACCAATTGTTGAAAAGTGTTCATCAAAAATTGGGTAGGGTACCAAAAGCTATTTTTACGCCATCTGGTAACTTACTGCAAGAGGTACTGAGTTATTTGGTCGAAGCTAAAATTGATCCAAAGCAGATCTATTTATGTTCTTATGATTACAATAGTTATCTTGATTATTGTTACTATCCAATAGATGCAATCGAGCAGGATTTTGAGAAGATGGCGCTGACTTGTGTGAATGTCATTGATGATTTATTAAGTTTTAAAGAATTAAAACATCAGGCATTTTTTATTCAGCCAAAAATTATACGCCATCGTTAATTTAAGATTTGCTACTGTTGTAAGTAAGATTAGCGGTTAGCATTTTTCATTATGCGAGCTTTGTCAACTTGCCACTGTCTTTCTTTTATATCGGTGCGTTTGTCGTACTCTTTTTTACCTTTTGCGACACCAATTTTGACTTTAGCCCAAGCATTTTTCCAATACAATGATAATGCCACAACGGTATAACCTTGGCGGTTAATTTGGCCAAATAACGAGTTCAATTCCCGTTCATTAAGCAATAATTTTCGAGTACGCATAGGCTCGCATACGACATGTGTAGACGCAACGTTTAATGGGGTTATTGTTGCACCAAATAGCCATGCTTCACCATTTTTTAGTAACACATAACTGTCACTAATATTCGCTTTACCTGCTCGCAGAGATTTTACTTCCCAACCTTGAAGTGATAACCCTGCTTCAATTTCCTCTTCAATAAAGTACTCATGGCGTGCACGTTTATTTAATGCAATAGTCGCCGAACCCGGCTTATGTGATTTTTTCTTAGTCATAATGTGCGTTATTATAGAGTTACATGATACTATATGCCACTAATTTTAACTTTTAATTTTATTATTATGGCACATGTTTTTCATGAGGTGATCGAGCCTTATTCAACCGAGCAAATGTTTGCATTGGTTAACGATATAGCGAGATACCCCGAGTTTGTCCCTGATTGTATCGCAACTGGGATTATTAGCAAGCAAGATAACATTTTAACTGCTTTTATTGAAGTTGAAAAATTAGGCTTTAAAAAATCATTTACTACCATAAATAAGATTAATGAACCTAATTCAATTGATATGGCATTGTTAGATGGTCCATTTAAACATTTAAAAGGACGATGGCAATTTACTCAACTGGATAACCAAAACAGTAAAATTAGCTTTAGTTTAGATTTTGAATTTAATAACAAATTAATGGGCGCTGTTTTTTCTCCAATTTTTAAAGAAGTGATGACCAATATGGTTAAAGCATTTTCGCAAAGAGCAAGGCAGATATATTAAGATGATAAATATTCAAGTTGTATATGCGCTACCTAATCAGCCGACTATTATTGATTGTGCGGTTGATGAACAAACGAATGTCTTGCAAGCAATTGCAAAATCCAATATCTTATCATTATGCAATATTCAATTAGATGGTCATTTTGTTGGTATTTATGGCAAACGTTGTGAGCTTACTGAACAAGTAAAGGATGGTGATCGTATTGAAATATACCGAGCTTTAATCAATGATCCGAAAGAGATACGACGAAAGAAAGCGGCATTGAAATCGAAATAAATAGAATGAAGGGAACTGAATGCATAACTTGCTGATTGAAAAAGTTGAAACTTTATGCAAAAAACGCGGTATTAAGCTGACCACTCAGCGTAAAACCGTTTTAAATATTATGCTTAAAGCCAATAGAGCAATGAGCGCATATGATCTTTTAGATCTTTTAAAAGTCAGTGAACCACAAGCTAAACCACCAACAATTTATCGTGCTCTGGAATTTTTACTTGAGCAAGGTTTTATTCATAAGGTGGAGTCAACTAACTGTTATATTATTTGTCCGCATTTTCATGAACCGCAACATATATCAATTTTATTTATTTGTGATAATTGTCATCAGATTATTGAAAAGCATTCTGAAAATATTGAAAGTCAACTGAAGTTATTAGCAACACAAAGTGAATTTTTAATAAAACATAGTGTGCTTGAAATTCATGGAATTTGTCATTCATGTCAACCTTAATTATTTTATTATGGTTAGTTAATATTATTTGTGACACAGTAGGGCAAATTGCTTTTAAATATGCCGCTGTGACCTCTAATGATAAAGACGGCCGTTATTGGCAGAAATTATTCGGTAACATATGGCTGTGGTTAGGATTCGGTTCTTATTTCATTGGTTTTGTGTTTTGGTTAGCATTTTTAAGTGAAGTTCCATTATCACAAGGGATCTTATTAGGCTCTTTTAATATGATAACCGTGATGCTTGCTGGGCGCATCTTATTTAAAGAACATCTAACCCCCTTTCGATTACTAGGAATATTTTTTATAACTACCGGCGTGATATTAGTAGGATTAACTTAATGAAAAAGTTTTATATCATCGGTTTTGTCTTGTTACTCTTTTTTGATACTTTTGGGCAAACTTTTTTTAAACTCACGGCTATTTCGGCCTTGCCATTTGAAGCAAATATAAGTTGGTTGTTAAGGATTTTTAGTCATGGGTGGGCATATTTAGTTATGGTTGGATATGCTGGAGCATTTATCACTTGGATGATATTATTAAAAAAAGCGCCAGTTGGCCCAGCTTTTGCTGCATCGCATTTGCAACTTGTTACTGTGATGTTAGTGTCTGTTGTTGCATTTAATGAGCAAATTACACTTACGCGCCTACTAGGGGCATTGTCTATTATTGTTGGGATTGTTTTTCTCGCCTTGGCTGAGCAGAGGTTACATCGTAAATCAGTAAAATAAACAGTATTGAGATAATCACCTTTTTAATAGGAACCAATATAATTAATTTACATTGATTCCTAATAGTAAAATAGAAAAGATTTTATTCTATTTTAATTAGCTACGATCTCGTTCCATTACAACTAAGTAAGCTTCTCGTCGCCAGAATAAAAATAAACGGCGCATATCTTTTTGCATTGTTATAACGCGCCAACCTTGTTGTGCATTATCATTTAAAAAAGCACCAAATTTTTCAGGATTTGAATTAGCTGCGCCTAAGAGCATTGAAGACAAAGCGCCTTCTTGATAAATTACTACTTTATATTCTTTCATTGTTTCTATACCTTCTTAAAATAAACACGATAATCTCTAATAATTGTCAAAATTAAGAGAAAATCGTGTTAATAATACGCATATTGGCGATTTTATTCTAGTGGCAATAAAGCGAGAGGTTAAATTTTAAACAGCATGGGTGAGGGATAGTAGATAACATCACAACAAAATTTTTAGAAAAGCTTTAGTTAAGAATAGCTGATAAGCCAAATTCTTAACTAATATTAGTGATAAATTAAATTTGCTTATCTAAATTTTTAAGCATTTCAATAATTAGTCTATTAGCATCAGGAAATTCATCTGCATTCAGATCTTCTTGATCAATCCAACGGCTTGGTTGTCCTTCTTTCGCAAAAGGTACGCCATCCCATTCTTCTACTAAGTAGGCATGAATGGTGATATCGCGATCTTCATAACTGTGTTCAAAGGTTTTTAAAAATTGAGCCTGATGAATGTGAATGTCGACTTCTTCGGCTATTTCACGTTCTAATGTTTGATAAGGTGTTTCACCAGTTTCGATTTTTCCGCCAGGGAACTCCCAAAAACCAGCAAGATGAGAATCTTCACCGCGTTGGGTGATAAAAATTTGACAATCTTGTGAACGAATTATACCTACAGCAATTTCAGTATGTTTTTTCATGATCCTGTCTGTTTATGATTAAAGTTAGGGAAAGCCAATGCTTTCCCTTTTGATTTTTAAGTAACAAAATTCGTTGATTTAAACATCAATATTGTTTAATCATACTAAATTTTTGGCTTAATTAACAGCTCCATGGCAATGTTTATATTTTTTGCCTGATCCACATGGACAAGGATCATTACGTCCTACTTTTGCTTGCGTGCGGACAATCGGTTGTGGTGAATTTGATGATTGCCCATCATTCTCAACATCAATAGCCGTCATTGAATCATGGTTAGCTTGTTGTTTTGCCATCAATCTTTCGATTTCAGCTTGACGTTGGCGTTCAGCTTCATCAACTTCTTCTTGTGAACGAATTTGCACGCGGCTTAAAATACCAATTACATCATATTTTAATGATTCTAACATATTGGCAAACATATTGAATGATTCACGTTTGTATTCTTGTTTAGGATCTTTTTGTGCATATCCTCGTAAATGAATGCCTTGACGTAAATAATCCATAGCGGCTAAATGCTCTTTCCATAATGTATCAAGCGTTTGTAACATAACGCTTTTTTCGAATTGTCTAAAGGCATCAGCACCAGCTGCATTTTCTTTTTCAAGATATTTATCTTGAGCAAGTTGTAAGATACGTTCACGTAAATTTTCTTCATGAAGATTTTGCTCTTCATCAAGCCATTTAGCGATAGGTAAATCTAAATCAAAATCATTTTTTAAGGCGGCTTCTAATCCAGCAACATCCCACATTTCTTCAATCGATTGTGGTGGAATATATTGATCAATAACCGTTGTAAATACATCCCCACGTATTGAATCAATTGTCTCTTTGATATCTACGTTATCTAATAAATCATTACGTTGGCTATAAATAGCTTTACGTTGATCATTGGCGACATCATCATATTCGAGTAATTGTTTACGAATATCAAAATTGCGACTTTCAACTTTTTTCTGAGCATTAGCGATAGCTTTAGTAATCCATGGGTGTTCAATTGCTTCACCTTCTTTCATACCAAATTTACGCATCATATTACCGACACGATCTGATGCGAAAATACGCATTAATGGATCTTCTAATGATAGATAAAAGCGAGAAGCACCAGGATCCCCCTGACGACCAGCACGACCACGTAATTGATTATCAATTCGACGTGATTCATGACGTTCAGTACCAAGAATATATAATCCACCAAGTGCAATCACTTCTTCATGTTTAGCTTGCCATGCTTGTTTCGCTTTTTCGATATCTGCTTCAGTTGGATTTTCTAATTTTGCAACTTCACTTTGCCAGTTACCACCAAGCATAATATCTGTACCACGACCAGCCATATTAGTTGCGATTGTCACGGCTCCTTTACTACCCGCATCAGCGATAATTTCGGCTTCTTGCGCATGGAATTTGGCGTTAAGAACATTATGTTTGATACCTGCTTTTTTAAAGGCATGTGAGACAAGCTCTGATTTTTCGATAGATGCAGTACCGACTAATACCGGTTGTCCTCGTTTAACACAAGCTTGCACATCAGCCACGATAGCATCAATCTTTTCTTTTTCAGTCATATAGACAAGATCAGGCTGATCTTTTCTTACCATCGGTCGGTTAGTTGGAATAACAATGGTATCCAAACCATAAATTTGGTTAAATTCGAAAGCTTCGGTATCAGCAGTACCTGTCATACCGGCTAATTTTTCATAGAGACGGAAATAGTTTTGGAAAGTAATAGAGGCTAATGTTTGATTCTCATTTTGAATTTTAACATGTTCTTTAGCTTCCACTGCTTGGTGTAAACCGTCAGACCAACGACGACCATCCATCGTACGGCCTGTATGTTCATCAACAATAACGATTTCATTGTCTCTAACAATATAATCAACGTCACGATGGAATAAGTGATGAGCACGAAGTGCAGCATTAACATGGTGCATTAGTACAATATTACTAGGCGCATATAGTGACTCATCACCTTTCATAATGCCTTGTTTTATTAGTAGTTCTTCAACCTTAATTAAACCTCGTTCGGTTAAGTTCACTTGACGTGATTTTTCATCAATCGAAAAGTCACCATCGCCTTGGAACTGATCCGAATCTTCTTTTTCCTGACGGGTTAAGTGTGGAATGATTTTATCGATACTAACATATCTATCTGAGCTGTCTTCTGCTTGACCAGAAATAATTAGTGGTGTTCTTGCTTCATCAATTAAAATTGAATCGACCTCATCCACTAAAGCATAATGAAGTGGGCGTTGCACTCTGGCCTCTTTACTAAAGACCATATTGTCACGCAAATAGTCAAACCCATATTCGTTGTTAGTACCATAAGTGATATCAGCATTGTAAGCATCACGTTTTAAATGCGGTGGCATATTAGGTAAGTTAATGCCCACTGTTAAGCCTAAAAATTCAAATAAAGGACGATTATTTTCAGCATCACGTTGCGCTAAATAATCATTAACGGTGACAACATGTACCCCTTTACCGGTTAACGCATTTAAATAAGCAGGCAACGTTGCGGTTAATGTTTTACCTTCACCGGTACGCATTTCAGCTATGCAACGTTCATTTAGAACCATACCGCCAATTAATTGCACATCAAAATGACGCATACCAAATACACGCTTACTTGCTTCACGGACTACGGCAAAAGCTTCTTCTAATATATCGTCTAATTTTGTACCGTCGGCAATTTTTTGTTTAAATTCGTTAGTTTTTGCCTTAAGTTCTTCATCGCTTAATGCTTCCATTGCTGGCTCAAGGGCATTGATCGTTTCAACACGCTTACGCATAGATTTTAATACGCGTTCATTACGGCTACCGAATACTTTAGTTAATAATTTTAATAACATAAATTTTCTCTTATTGTTTTTTATAATGGAAGATATAAGGATTAAACCTTATTAAATAAATTAATTAATTTGATTATGTAAAATCTATTAGGCGGTAGCGTTTGGACCGGCTCTTATTCCATTATAGGGAGATAATCGAATAACAGTATTTGGATTAACTTCGTCATAATTTCGCGCGATAATTTGCTTATTGTAATGCTGCTTTGGTGACAAAGATAAGATTTGCGAGGTTTTTTTAGTTGGAATTTGCTGATCTTGAACTATTTCAGTAATCGCAATAATACCAACTTGACTTGTAAATGATTGAACTGGTAACGCATTTTGTTGGTAAAAACCGAACCCAGTAGCAATTACACCTAATAATAAGTGCGATAATGCAGTTTTAATAATAAGGCGTTTACTTATATGTTGCCAGTAATTAATCGTAGTCATAATCGCAGTATCTTAGCATTTTTTGCCAAAATGAAAAACTATTATTATAAATGGGTTATTGTTTATTATTTAAGATTAGTTTATGTATAAAATGAAATTAATTTTTAAATAAATTTTAGATGTAATATTTAATTTTAAAATTACTCAGAAAAATAAGTAGTTTTAAGGTAAATTATTGTACTACTATTCTAAACTAGCATGCCTTTGTGCCATATCATTATTACTATCTTTTAATTGATTACTCATAACTAAAATAACAGTATCAAATATAATTAGTAACATTTGTTCAAAAAGGCTACCTAATGGTTGTTGGCTAACTTGTGATTGAGTAAATTTAGTTCCAGATTGTAATAATATATTTGGTGTTTGGAGTTTTGCTAGTGTAGATGTGTTACATGCGCAAATTATAGCTAAATCAATTCCTTGATTGAGTGCTGATTTCGCCATGATATTTACGCTTTCTGTTTCACCAGATGCAGATGCTAAAATGAGCAAGTCTCCTTTTTGAACCGCTGGAGTTGTCGTTTCACCGACCACAAAGGAATTTAAACCCAGTTGCATCAACCTCATTGCAAATGCTTTAAGCATAAGACCTGAACGCCCAGTACCATACACAAAAATACGTTTATGCTGTTGTATTTTTTGTATTAGATCAACGATATCATTATCGGTCAACGTTTTAACTGAATGATTCAATTCATTAATAATTAATTGTGATTGCACTTTAATCCCCTATCGAAAAATAGCTAATGCTATTTTTCGATTATAAAATGTATACTAAATATTTAACTGTTGAATGATTAATTCTTGCGTTTGTGGGCAATTAGATTGTTGACATTTATTCACAAAAGACTCATCTTGAAATAAAGTAAATAGACGCTTGAGTATGGATAAATGTTGATCACTTGTTGCCAATGCTAAATTAAAAATTAGTTGGCAAGATACCATTAAGTTGGCATCCTCCATTTGACCGAAAATTACTCCTTTTGTTGAGCGTACCAAACTAATTGAATCTGATTTAACTAATTGATAATTAGCATGTGGTATAGCAATCCCCATACCATTATTCATCAGTAATCCAGTTGGATATTGCTTTTCTCGATTGATACACGCTGAAATATAGTCAGGTGTAATATAGTTTTTTTCTAATAAATATGAACCTGACTCTAATATAGCATCTTGATAAATTGCAATTTTTTCATCTAAATCATGAACTAAAATATGCATGGTTAAATTCCTAACTATTGAGTTAAGCTTTGTTTAACATCTTCAAAAATGGCATCTTCACCAATACCTGTTAGTAAACCAGCTCCAACAATAACCTTGGTTGTTATATCTGGATTATCAATTTTTGTTGATGAAACAACTAAATCATAACTATTAAAAATATCAGCATTGCAAGCCATAAGTGATGATTTATCTACTTGAGCTTCAATATGCTGTTCTTTTAAATAATCTTGCAAAATTGAAACCATGATTGATGAAGAAGCAATGCCATTACCACATACCACTAATATTTTTTTCATTTTGAAACCTCATTTGTATTATTTTTTGAATTTTTTTCTTTCTTCTTTAATAGATAGCCTACTGATAGCAAAATTAAGCCAATTAATATGTAACCAAATATTCCCACATGACTAGTTGCTGCGAATAGTCCAGTAAATGGATTTGCTGATGGATTTAATGAGGTATACATTACCGATGCATCAGGGTTAGAACCAAATGCTTGGAATACTTCGTTAGTTGCAGGTGTCATCCATGAGGCAATATATAATCCGCCTCCAAACAAAAATATTGATGTAACCCAGGTACGGATAATATTGCCTTTGAATACAGGAACCATACAAGCAATAAAGAAGACAAATTGTGATAAATCACCTAATGGCATAACCTTATTACCGGGTAAAATAACCGCTAAAATGACAATAATAGGAATCAGTAATAAAGCAGGAGCAATAACGGAAGGGTTACCGACAATTAATGCAGTATCCATTCCGACGGTAATATCTCGATTAGGAAAACGTTTAACTAGTTTTTTTCTTGCTACATTTGATAATGGCACTAAACCTTCCATCATAATTGATGTCATGCGTGGTAACAATAACATTACTGCCGCTAAGTACATACCTAATTGTAAGCTTGAAATAATGGTGTGATATGGACTTTCCCAAGAGTAACCACAAAAACCAAGTAATACACCAATAATAAAGCCGACTATAGTTGGATCGCCAAGAACACCAAAACGTTTTTGAATAGTATCGGCTGTAACAGTTATATTTCTAAAGCCCGGAATACGATCATAAATCCAATTAAATGGATAAGCAAAAATAAGGTAAGTATTTGCGACGGGATGTGAAATTGAGACACCTTCTGGAAGGTTAAAAAATTTCTCATTATTTTTTGCGCCTAGATCAGCTGCAATTAATGCCCAAACGTGAAATAGTGCAGCTGTTAATACACCATATAAGAAACTACCTGAATAAACACCTACGATTGCACCCATTGACGCATTTTGGTGTAAGTTAAAAACATCGACATTAACACAATCAGTGATTTTTAGTATAAGTAATAAAACATTAACTGCAACACATAGTGGAATAATTATTGGTCCCATACTTGAGCCAAATCCCATTACAGCAGTTGCTGCACCACCAACGTCAATTGCACTAAGTGAAGATCCTGTGCTTTCGGCGAGTCCTGTAACGGCAGGAGCCATTTTATCTAACATAAATTTAATTGTCATACTTAATGCAATAAAGCCAATACCGACTTTCATTGCAGAAGCAATACATTCAGAAATAGGCCTTCCGAGCGCAGCCATGAATATTAAAAATATTATAGGAATAAAAATAAAATTTCCTAAATCATTGATAAATTGTGTAATTAATTCCATAAGTGACTCCTTTTATGATTCCTCATTGGCTCTAAAGCCCATATTCCAAGCAATATGAGCTGGTTTGACCAATAACGCATTATCGTTATGCTCAGCTTCAAGCAAGTTTTTCTTCGAATTTTCACGCGCAGTAGTAAAATCAAATGGTTGGTCGTACCATGCGTCTATAATCATTTTGGTATACTCAAGTCCATTAACGCGACAACCTAGTCCAATGATTTGTGCATTATTGCTTAATCTGGCGCGTTTAGCTGAATATGGATTAGTTACAGCAACAGCACGTATTCCCCAGTGTTTGTTAGCTTGGCAGGTAAAACCAATACCTGTGCCACAAATATATATTCCTAAACGACAAACATCTTTCTGAATCAAAATTGACATTTCATCAGCTAATTTGGCATAAGTATTGATGCCGTCTGCTTTAATTTTTACTGGGTCATAAACAATATCGGCATTTTTTTCATTAATTAAATATTTTTTTATTTCTTCTTTATATTCAAATCCTAAATCATCACAGGCTATAGCAATTTTTGTTTTCATTTTTTTTCCTCTATTAAATTAATAATTATTTTATAATTGGTTTTTGTTGGTAAGTCAATGTGATCTGTATCACAAAATTGATAAGATATTGATTTTTAAAATTAAAAAAACCAACATATACCAACTAAAATTGATTTTTTATTATTTGTTATTTATATTAAGATAATGAGGTATATGATGAGTTATTAATAAATCATGTAGACATTTTTGGTAAAATGTTGGAAATAATCAGAAATGGTTAGTCATATCTAAATCAATATTTGAGATTGTGAACAATGCAATTAATGAATGAAAGACGAGAATTAATTTTAGAAGAATTGATAACTGCTGGGACTGTATATGTGAGTGAATTAGCTCGTAAATACCAAGTTACTTATGAAACAATCCGTAAAGATTTATCCGATTTAGAAAAAAAAGGATATCTTGTCAAATGTCATGGTGGGGCAACACTTAAACAAGGCGCTATTGAACATCCATTTCAAATTAGAGAAAAGGAAAACGCTAGCTTAAAGAAAAGTATTGCTCAAAAAGCATTAACATTACTGCCTGATAATTGTTCTATGATTATCGGAACAGGTAGCACAACATTAGAATTAGCTAAATTATTAATGTATCGTTCTGGGTTTAAGATTTTTACCGATTCATTACCTGTTGCCAATGCTCTTATTTCATCAGATAACCAAGTTTTCTTATTTGGAGGTGAACTACGTAATAAAAGCTCATCTGTTTATGGTGGTTGGACATTATCTATGATTAATGAAATTCAGGTCGATATATGCTTTTTAGGCACAGATGGTTTTAGTAATTTAACAGGTCCTTCCAGTCCTTCATCTTCTGATGCTTATATAGATAAAGCCATTATTTCTCATGCTGAAAAAAAGTATATTTTAGGTGATTACACAAAATTTAATAGAAAGAGTCTGTATAAAATTTGTGATTGGAATGAAATAACGGCATTAATTACTAATAAGTTAGCTGATCCGGCTCAAGTTTTAAAATTAGAAACTAAAACTAAAGTTATTTTGTGTTAAAATTTTGCGGTTTTCTATAAAACAATAAAAATCTCCCTTATCTTTATATTCTTGTTAAGAGAAGGGAGAGAATTTATTAGGATTATTTAACCATTAATTGTCCCATCATACCGAGTGTTTCATGTTCAACAATATGGCAATGGTACATGCGCAATCCTGGCATATTTTGTTGAATTTTTATGGTGATTTTTTCGTGAGGACGTAAATTGATGGTATCTTTTAATGCTACATATTCTGGTGGATATTTTTTACCATCAAATTCATGCGATACAACCGTGAATTGTGTACCATGAATATGGAAATTATGATCCATATGTGAATTATTAAATATTGTCCACTCTTCAACATCATAGATTTTACTTTCTAGATCAATTCGTTTCATATCGTGGCGTTTGCCATTAATTAAAAACAGCATGCCACCTCTTGGTTCGCTCTTGTCCATGACCTCTGTATATTCGAGCGTTTTATGCGCTTTTGCTTCACCAATTTTAGGTAGAGTTCGTAATGGCGAAGGTAAAACAATTGAATTCGCTTGTTGTAGCTCTAATTCAGCAAGTATTATATCTTGTTCTGGTGGTACATTTCCCATTTTACCGCGATCATAACCAATTGATTGTAAGTAAACCGTACCGGTTTGTTTGGGTAAAATTACCAATTCTGCGCGTTCGGCAGGTGATAATAATAGTGGCTTTTCAAGGGAAATTGGTTCAGGCATTAATCCACCATCACTGCCCACTAAAAAGACATCACAACCTGGAATTGAAAGATTAAGATAACGTCCAGAACAGGCATTCCAAACTCGAACACGTGTTGCAGTATTAACTTTCATTTTTGGACGATAACCACCATTAATTAATACAAATTGTCCTTCTCGACCATTCATCCAATCAGTCATTGAGTTATCGGCAATTTCTCCTTTGTCTGTCAGTTTTAGATCTGAGAAAAACCAATTTAGTTCTGGTAAAGATTCTAAAGGGTCTTTTTTACTACGAACAATAAATACCCCCGCTAATCCTCTCGCTATTTGTTCGGCAACGGTGTTATGACCATGAGGATGATACCAATAGGTACCAGCACTACCTTCAGGGATGGTAAATTCGTAAATACGTTCACTGCCAGCCGGTATTTCATTTTGTGGATTGCCATCTTGATTTGATGGCACAAGTAAACCATGCCAGTGCACCGTTGTTGATTGTGACAGTCTATTTTTTACTGTCAATTTGACTTTATCACCTTCATAAACTTCAATAAGCGGCCCAGGTATTGAATCATTGTAAGCCCAAAATTCGGTAGTGATATCAGGCGTTAATGCAATTTTTACTGGTTTGGCTTCAATAGTAGCTTCAAATATACCTGATTGATGACTACTATTTTTTAACAGTTGGAATTTGGGTAAATCATGACCTTTTGGTAATGCTGAAGTAGATAATAGTTTTTGTGGTTGTTTGTTGTTCATATTCATATTCATATTCATATTCATATGATCGTGCATGTTGTCCCCCTTATCACAATTATCAGATTTAACATCACAAACCATGTCAGACATTGATGAATGATCTAATTTGGCAATGGCTTTTGTTGCAATTAAACCACCAACGGCAGCAGTAATATTCATTATAAAATTTCGGCGTTTCATAGTATTCCTATAATCATTTATTTAGTTAAATAATAACCAGCAGTTTGCTTTCCAAACTCGTCTAGTCGTTTAGCAAGCTAATGTGTTATTGATTTCCAGTATTTATTACTAATATTTAACAGAGCGTAAATTAGCTAATTTTTGGTGGTTTTAACTCAGGAATAAATTCTTTATATTCAGGAATAAAATTTGTTGGTAGAAATTGTTCACGGTAAATCGGATAATCAATATTAACGCTATAATTAGCAATAGCCATGCCACAAGCAAAACAATGATTAACTGATTCACTAATAAAAGGTTTTGTTGATTTAGAAGTCGGCAAATCAATTACTGGAGAGTGATGATTTGCGTTCACCCTTAAAGATTGTAAGCTAGGTGAATGATGAACTGTACAAGGTTTGGAAATAATGAGTGGAACATGCCAAATGGAATAAAAAAACAAAAAAATTGTCGATATAATTAAAATATTTACTCGCTTTTTGTTTATGGCTAATGACATTGTTTATCACGCAATTAATCTAACAAACCTTGTAGTTATTTTACTAGAGAAAACATTAAATTTATACCACTTTAACAGATGGAAGTTTTATTCAATTTCAATTGCTAATAATCACTAATTTTTCAATCTGTAACATCAAAATTAATTGGTCTATTAATGGTTACTTAGTACAAGATAATCATAAAAATATATAAGCCAAATATAATTGGTTCTGGTATCATATTCACATAAAAAACATTATGAATAATAACGATATGAAAATTCTTTTTGGAGTACAAGGAACAGGAAATGGCCATATCAGTCGTTGTCGAACATTAGCCAAAGCTTTAAAAAAGGTTGGAGCGGATGTTGACTATATTTTAAGTGGTCGTGATCCTAAAGATTATTTTGACATGCAAGCTTTTGGCAACTACCGAACGTTTGGTGGCCTTTCATTTGCTACGCTTAATGGCAAAATCAATTTTCGTAAAACCATCCAAAGAATTCGGGCTTTTAGATTAATTAAAGATGTTCGCGATTTAGATTTATCTGCATATGACTGTATTATTAGTGATTTTGAACCAGTTAGTGCTTGGGCTGCACATCATCAGAATCGCGAATGTTTAGGTATCAGTAATCAGTCTGTTTGCCAATATCTCAAGCCTAAAGAATATGGCACGATAGCAAATGTGATTATGAAATACTATGCTCCAGTTACACAACCTATTGGTTTACATTGGTTCCATTTTGGTCATAAACTGATTCCGCCAATGATTGATTCATTTGCTACACCACCAACTGAAGATGGTAAAATTATCGTTTATTTGCCTTTTGAAGATTTAACGGAAATAACCGAATTATTAAGCCAATTTCCGCAATATCAATTTAGTTGTTTTCATCCTGAAATAAAACAATCTTCTGCACGCGGTAATATTTTATTACAACCGCTAAGTCGAGATAATTTTACTCAAGCTCTACTAAGTTGTTCTGGTATTATTTCAAATACCGGATTTGCTTTAATTTCAGAAGCGTTATCTTTGGGTAAAAAGATTTTAACTAAACCAGTCGCGGGTCAATTTGAACAAGTTTACAATGCCCAATGTTTGCAGTCTTTGGATATGGCAACCGTTATGGAACATTTAAATAGTATGAAGTTGAAATATTGGTTAGGTCTACCGTCACCTAAACCTACTATTTATCCTGATGTGGCGACTGAATTAGCGAATTGGATAGTTTCAGGTCAAAAAGAGACATTACTTTCTTTAAGCCAAAGACTGTGGTCGCAGACTAAATTTCCGAGTAATGTAAGTGAGCGCATCAAATCTTTAGGTTATGTATAAAGGAACTACAATGATATTAAGTATAATTGTTGCAATGGCGGATAATCGTGTAATTGGTATGAACAATCAAATGCCATGGCACATGCCTGCAGATTTAGCGTGGTTTAAAAAAAATACATTAAATAAACCTGTGATTATGGGGCGTAAAACGTTTGAATCTATTGGTAGACCATTGCCTAATCGCCACAATATTGTCATCAGTCGACAGGCTGAAAGTAATACGTCAATTAATCCTAATGTTAGTTGGGTTAAATCGATTGATGAGGCAATATCAATTATTAATCAGCAACAAGTAGAAGAAGCCTTTATTATAGGCGGTGGTAATATTTATCAACAGGTATTACCTTTAGTTAATCGACTTTATTTAACTCATATTGATGCCAAATTGACTGGCGATACTTATTTTCCTGATTATTTGCAAACATCATGGCAACAAATTTATTTAGAAAATCATAAAGCGGATGATAAAAATTGTTATGATTACCAATTTGAGATTTTACAGCGAAGTTAATCAATAGATAAGGTTGCCACTCACATACTAGTGGCAACCGAATTATTATCCTTGTAAGCGTTTTGCTTCCAGCACGTCAGAAAGTTGTTTTATTTTATTCATAACTCGTTCAAGAGAGTCCTGATCAAAAATTTGCATATCCATATCAATCGTTGCAATTTGTTGTTTCATATCTATGCGACTCGAAACACCTAAAACATTTACTTTCTCATTAGCTAAAATTGTTGTTATGTCACGCAATAATCCACTTCTATCACTAGCTATGATGCGAATGACCATGGTATAACTTGCGTTATGATTACCACTCCACACTGCACTGGTGATTCGTTCTGGTGCATGATTTTTTAGTTCTTGCAGTTGTTCACAATCTGAACGATGGATTGAAATACCACGTCCTTGGGTAACAAAACCGACAATTGGATCTCCGGGGATAGGGCGACAACAATTAGCAATGGTGTAGAGCAAATTATCTACACCTTCAATAATAATTTCACCACCTTTTATCGATGATGTTTTATTGGTATTTTTGGCTTGAGAGGTTGATTTTTGGGTGATCTGTTTAAGAACAGCTTCATCTTCCTCTTCAGCAGTTGGTTTATTAAATTGGGCATTAATAAAATTAACTAGTTGGTTAATTCTAACATCCCCACTACCTATCCCAGCTAATACTTCGTCAAACGAATGAGCGTTATATTTACTAATCAGAATCTTTTCGACACTTTTTAGACTAATATTTAACGGTTCTAATTCGTTGTCTAAAATTTGTTGACCAGCAGCTATATTTTTATCTCGATCTTGTTTTTTAAACCAAGCTTGTATTTTTGCTCGTGCTCGGCTGCTATTTACAAATCCAGTATTTGGATTTAGCCAATCGCGACTTGGATTAGGTTGTTTTTGGGTAATAATTTCAACTTGATCACCCGTTTTTAATATATAGGTAAACGGTACTATGCGCCCCGCAACTTTAGCACCGATACAACGGTGACCAACATCACTATGAATATGATAAGCAAAATCTAATGGGGTTGAACCGGCAGGCAAGTCAACAACATCCCCTTTTGGTGTAAATACATAAACGCGATCATCAAAAATTTGACTACGGACAGTTTCCTGAATTTCACCACTTTCTGACATCTCTTGTTGCCAAGTTAATAATTTACGTAGCCAAGAAATGCGCTGATCGTAGGCAGTCATTTTATCTGTACTGCCTTCTTTGTATTTCCAATGTGCTGCTACACCTAATTCAGCATCATTGTGCATTTGTTCGGTACGTATTTGAATTTCAATAGTTTTATTATTTGGGCCATAAACCACAGTATGAATTGATTGATATCCATTGGGTTTTGGATTGGCGACATAGTCATCAAATTCTTTTGCAATATGTTTATAATGGCTATGTACGATACCTAAGGCATTATAGCAGTCTTCGATTCGATCACAGATGATGCGTACCGCTCGAATATCATATAAATCTTCAAATTGTAGATGTTTACGTTCCATTTTTCGCCATATGCTATAGATATGTTTAGGGCGACCGTAAACTTCGGCACGAATATGATCTTTATTCATCATATCCTGTAAATTTTTAACAAATTGATTGATATATGATTCGCGATCTAGACGTTTCTCATGTAATTTATGGGCAATAAAACGATATTGGTCAGGATGTAAATAACGGAAACAAAAATCTTCAAGCTCCCATTTTAATTGACCAATACCGAGTCGATTGGCTAAGGGGGCATAAATATTAAAGCACTCCTTAGCAGCTAGCACTTGATCTTCTTTTGGCGCATGCATCAAATTTCGTAAATAAGTAATACGCTCAGCTAGTTTAATGACTACACTACGGAAATCATTAACCATCGCAAGTAACATACGACGAATACTATCAATTTGTTCGTTTGTTGCATGACCATTACGGATAGCACGTAGTTGCCTAATGTCTTTCATTTTGACAACACTAGAAAGAATATGAATTATTTCTCGATCAAAATTTTCCGGTAGATCTTCACGGCAGATAATTTTAGTATCAAAGAAAGGTAGTAAAAGAGCGGTTGCTAAACTATTAATATCCATATTTAAGGTTGATAAAATTTCAACCATTTCAATGGCATTTTCGAAGCAATAGATTTGCTCTGGTTCACCAGCACTATGCTCAAAACAAAAATCCCAAATATCTTTAAATTTTTGATAAGATTCAATATTGGTTAATAACAGTTCTTGTTTTGCCCATCGTTCAACATCAAATTGTGCGAGCGTGTAATGTTCGTCATTTTGTTGATGGGCGCCTCTAATTGATACCATAATTATTATCCTGATTTAGTTAACATCAACATTGATTCAATGTGCTTAGTTTGTGGAAACATATCCAAAATAGCTACTTTTACAATGTTGTATCCTTCCTCAATAAATAGCTTGCAGTCCCTAGCCAATGTAGCAGGATTGCATGAAATATAAACTATTTTTGTCGGTGATATCTTAACAATTTCTGCTGTAGCATTATAAGCACCGGCTCTAGCTGGATCTAATAATACTTTGTCAAATTTTGACTGATTCCATATTGAAAATTGCTGTTTATCTTCTAAATTACAGGTGAAAAACTGAGTTTTAGCACCAATTTTATCTTTATTTAGTTTAGCATTGATCTTGGCTTTTTCAACCAGAGCATCTACACCTTCAATACCTGTGACTGATTGACTTTTTATTGCCATAGGTAATGAAAAATTACCCATACCACAAAATAGGTCGAGTATTTTATCATCTGAAGTTATATCTAACCATTCTAAGGCTTTATCAATCATCTTTTGATTAATTTGACTATTAACTTGTATAAAATCGAGTGGACTGAAAGTTAATTTTAGATGATTAATCAGATAATAATGTTCAGTGGTGCCACTGATATGAATCAGGTCATGACCATGAAAATAGAGTGAAATATTGTGAGCTTCAGCGAATTGTTTTAATAAAATGCTATCTTGCTCTGTTAGTGGCATGGTGTGTCTTAACACAAGAATAATGCCACTATCGACGGCAATTAATTCAATATGTCCAAGCGATTTTTTTTGTTTAATTTGTCTTAAACAAGACTGTAATGGCATTAATAATTTATCTAATTGTTCAACTAATACCGGACAGTGTTCTATATTTATAATTTGGTTTGATTCTGCCTGCCTAAAGCCGATTAATAATTCACCTTTAACTAAATTAATTGATAATCTAGCTCTCCTACGATAATGATATGGTTGGTCGGCAATGATATTAGGTGAATTGTCTTTATAGTCGAACTCCGCCCCAGCTTCTTTCTGTAAAAGTTTGATCAATGCTTCATATTTAGCTTGTTGCTGTAAATTTGATGAAATATGTTGTAATTCACAGCCTCCACATTTTGTATAGTATTTACATTTTGGTGTGACTCGCTGTTGGCTATAATTGTGGTATTTTATAACTTTTGCTTTAGCATAATTTTTTTTATCATCAGTTAATTGGATATCAACTGTTTCATCAGGTAACGCTGATTTTACAAAAATTGTTTTACCTTTATGATTTGCCACGCCTTGACCAAAGGCATCTAAATTAGTGATAGTAACTGTCAATTTTTGTGCAGTAAGCTTCTTTTTTGTCGGGGTGTAAAAATTAACCATATTAATAAATTGAAGTTATGTTAACCGTTTTAGTAACTCTGTTTTGACATGTAAAGGTACTAAATTAGAGATGTCTCCACCATGGAAAGCAACATCTTTAACAATGGTTGATGAAATAAATCCCATTGCAATAGATGGCATTAAAAAGATAGTATCTAAATCAGGGTTTAATGCTCGGTTCATTTCAGCTAATTGTCTTTCGTATTCAAAATCGTGAGTTGTTCTCACTCCTCTGACTATCACTGTCGCCGCATGTTTTTGGGCGAAGTCAGCCATAAGATTATCAAAGCCAATCACTTCCACATTCAATAAGTGTTCAACCGATGTTGAGGCTAAGTTTACTCGTTCTTCTAAAGTAAACAGCGTTTTTTTATTTGGATTTTGCGCTATAGCTATAATTAAACGGGGAAACAATTGCGATGCGCGGGTAATTAGGTCGATATGACCATTGGTGATTGGATCAAATGTTCCTGGGAAAATCGCTGTGAGCGCTTTGCTTTTCATTTATCTTAATATCCATTAGTGAATAGGGGGAATATCATACCTAATTTTAACCTAGATTGTTAGTAAACTAGCCAAAAATCTTGTTTAAATTTAGCGGTAATCTAAAATAAAGTAATTGAATATTGTTAACTTTAGAAGTTATTGATTGAAATAAAGGATATTGAAGTGATTAGACTAATTAAAAGGAGTATGATAATTCTTTTGTTAATTTTACCCTATACAGGTAGTGCTAGTATGATCGAAAAAAGAGACCATTTGATCGGTTCTTGCTATTTAGATGAAAATATTTTTATCAGAGAAGTTAAATTAAAGAATAATAAACATAAACAAGAACCATTGTTATTAGTTCATGGTGCTCGAGTCCCAGGTACTGGTTCGTTTGATTTACCTGTTCAAGGAGGATCGTTAGCAGAAGATTTGGCTCAGGCTGGGTTTGATGTCTATATTATTGATTTGCGAGGCTATGGTAAATCAAGTCGTCCTAAAGAGATGTCTCGACCTGCGAGTGAATCTAAACCATTAGTCCGTACGCCCGCCGCAATTGATGATTTAAAGTGCGCTGTGAATCAAATATTAAAATGGACTGATTCCCAAAAAATAAATATTTTGGGTTGGGCTACAGGTGGGCATTGGGCTGCCGCCTATGCTGAGCAACATAATGACAGTGTTAATAAGTTGATTATTTATAATTCATTATATGGTGCTGTTGACGATCATAAATTATTAGGTAAAGGCTCAGTATTTGAAGATAAATTAAATCCAAAACAATTCAGTCACAGTATTGGTGGTTATCAATTAAATACTAAAGAAAGTTTGTTTCAGGCTTGGGATTTAAGTATCCCTTTGGTTGAAAAAGATTTATGGCGGGATCCTTTAGTTGCTAATGCTTATGCTCAAGAGGCGATGAATTCTGATCCTGAATCTTTTTCTCATACACCTCCTCAATTTCGCTCACCAACAGGGGCAATGGCAGATAGTTTTGAATTAGCTATTGGCCAAAAGCAGTGGCAAGCTAAACATTTATTGATGCCGATATTAGTTATTTTCTCGCAAAACGACTTTTGGAGCCGTAAAGCGGATGCTTTAGCTATTGTTAATGAAGCTAAGCAAGCACATTTGGTAGAAATACCCGATGGCACACATTTTGTGCATTTAGATCGTGCTGAAAAAGGGCGAAGTTTATTTGTTTCTTCTGTAGTTGATTTTCTAAATTCAGATAAATAGTTTTAATAAGTTTATTTTTGCGAGCTGATTAAGGCAATTTAATTATTATTTATATTGTTTTTTAGCCTAAAAAATCCCTTTCCTCAAATTTTTTGTAGTGATAAAAAATATTGAGGATAACGTAAATGTTAGCTGTTTTATGTCCAATTTTTAACTATAAAATATTCGTTATTCGTTATTCGTTATTCGTTATTCGTTATTCGTTATTCGTTAGATTTATTTTTATAGTGTACATCACTAAGATTGCGCAATCTTTCTGCTGCTTGTTCTGGCGTTAGATCTCGTTGCGCTTCTGCCAGCATTTCATAACCGACCATAAATTTTTTAATACTGGCTGAACGTAATAATGGAGGATAAAAATGAGCATGTACTTGCCAATAATCTGCATTACCATTAATAAATGGTGCACTATGCCACCCCATAGAATAAGGAAAAGAGCAATTAAACAAATTATCGTAGCGACAAGTTAATTTTTTTAAGGCTATAGCTAAATCTTTTTGTTCTGATTGAGTTAAATCAGTCAATCTAGGAATATGTTTTTTCGGTAACAATAGTGTTTCAAACGGCCAGACAGCCCAAAATGGAACTACAGCTAACCAATGTTCAGTTTCAACAACAATACGCTGTTGATTGATTAACTCTTTTTGTACATAATCAACTAACAAATTTCGCCCATACTTTTGAAAATAGTTACACATATTAAAATCTTCTCGAGCAATCTCATTCGGGATAAAACTATTTGCCCAAATTTGCCCGTGAGGATGCGGATTGGAACAGCCCATAGCCGCCCCTTTATTTTCAAAAATTTGTACCCATGGATAATTTTTTCCTAATTCTTGTTGTAAGGTGATCCAAGTTTTTATCACTTCTTCAATGGCAGATAAATTTAGTTCGGGTAACGTTTTACTATGGTCGGGAGAAAAACAGATTACTCGGCTTGTACCTTTGGCACTTTGCCTTTGGAATAACGGGTCATGACTAATAGGTGAGTCAGGTATATCTTGCATTAACGCGGCAAAATCATTAGTAAAGACAAATGTTCCCGTATAATTAGGATTGATATCACCGGTTACACGTTTATTTCCCGGACATAAAAAACAATCTGCATCATAATAAGGTTTTTGTTCCTCATTTATTGTCTCTTGTTGACCTTGCCAAGGGCGTTTTGCCCTATGCGGCGAAACTAATACCCATTGATCGGTTAATGGGTTATATCGACGATGTGGATGGTCTACTGGGTTAAAAATATCCATTTATGTCTCTTATTGGTTATTTTCCTATTATTTGCCAAACATTAATTAATCAGGATAGCCTTGAGGATTGCTAGATTGCCAATTCCATGAATCTTTGACCATATCATCAAGGGTTAATTTAGTTTTCCAGCCCAATTGTTGTTCTGCTTTCTTTGTATCTGCCCAAAACGCAGCTAAATCACCAGCACGTCTTGGTGCAAAATGCCAATTAAGTGGTTTTCCTGAAGCTTTTTCAAAGGCTTTTATTACTTGTAGGACACTAAAACCAATTCCTGAACCTAAATTATAGATATGTACTCCAGCTTTATTTTGATCGGCTTTGAGTGCTGCAATATGACCATCAGCCAAATCGACGACATGAATAAAGTCACGAACACAGGTTCCATCAGCTGTTGGATAATCATTACCAAAAACAGATAAAGAGTCTCGTTTTCCAATCGCAACTTGGGTAATATATGGCATTAAATTATTAGGGATACCGAGTGGATCTTCCCCCATTAAACCACTAGGGTGAGCACCAACAGGATTAAAATAACGCAATAAGGTAAGAGACCAATCAGGTTCAGCAACCGCTAAATCCATTATACATTGTTCGACCATCAGCTTACTTTTACCATATGGGCTAGTCGGTAATCCTTGTGGTAATGTTTCGACATAAGGGACGGGAGCTAATTCACCATAAACGGTAGCTGATGAGCTAAACACTAATTGTTTAACTCCAGCTTCACGCATCGCTTTCATTAAAACAATAGTGCCATAGACATTATTTTCATAGTATTCAAGTGGTTTATATACGGATTCGCCTACGGCTTTTAAGCCAGCAAAATGAATAACAGCTTTAATGTCATGTTCATTAAAAATCTTTGTTAGTAACTCAGCATCACAAATATCACCATGATAAAACTCAACTGATTGTCCAGTAATGGTGCGTATTCTTTCTAAAACCGAAGCTTTACTATTGAATAAATTATCAATCACAATCGGAGTATAACCAGAAAGAATTAATTGGACACAAGTATGACTACCAATGTATCCACAACCACCAGTGACTAATATTTTCATCTTAATACCTTAATTTATGCTAATTACGTTTATTGAATTTAGATTAATTATCGAAT
The DNA here is from genome assembly GCF_016101145.1 of Gilliamella sp. W8145. Taxonomy (NCBI): domain Bacteria; kingdom Pseudomonadati; phylum Pseudomonadota; class Gammaproteobacteria; order Orbales; family Orbaceae; genus Gilliamella; species Gilliamella sp. W8145. The sequence continues at coordinate 91,652 of NZ_JACFRC010000002.1, read as the reverse complement.
TTATTAAATTATATTATATTCAGTTTAAAAAGCACTTAATGACCTTAACCATATTATTAAGGATGATTTCAATGCAAAACTGAATTTGATTTAGCCTAGTACTAAATAAGCTCCTTCTAGACCAATATTAACAAAATACTAAAATTAGTCGAATTAAACATCATAGACATTTGTTTTGCAATAAAAATTTTATCAAATATACAGTTATTGATAAGTGGAAAGAGAAAAGATAAATGAGTAATTATGTATTTTGATGTCCAGAAACGTAATAATAAATAATCATAATTTTTTCACCATAGGTATTTTTTACTATAATGGCTTCTATGGCGAACTTGACAAAGTAGGCATGTTATTTTGATGAAGCTAATAGCTTTAGCAAGTGATAAGCATATTTGCTATCAATTAATATAAAACTAACTGAAGAAAAACTAATAGCAATACTAAGAGTGATACTTAGTTTTAATAACAATCTGATAGATAAAATAGATGAAATAATCAAATAAAAGTGAATGATATCCAAATTTACTTTATGAAATTAATTAAAATGTATTAGTAATATAGAGGAGATATTTAGATTGTCTAATCGTTTAAACTTTAAACATTTATAGACAATCTAATTTATTTATTTTTTAAATTCTTTTAGACGAGTTTCAAAGTCTTGCCACTGATAAAAACCATCACAATTTGCTACGGCATTTTTTAGCTGAAGTAGGTAATGTTGTGGTGGATGATTGATATCAAGTGGTTGCGCGGTATAAAGTTGTTCAAAACTTTGATAAACGTATTCAGCTTTAAACAAATATTCTCCCGATGCTTTATTACGATAACGTTGTAATATAACCATACCACCAATTGGTGTATTTTCACATTGGTTAGGAAGTTGGTATTCAGCAAAATCCAAGGCACCAAGTAGTGCAGCAATGGTACTATCATGGCCAACGAGTAAATTTACCTTGTTATTCTTTTGGTGTAATAGATCATCTATCATATTAATTAATAATGCACTATTTTTTCGAGCTATAGATTTGGAATGAAAAACTAAATTAATATAGTGGTTACGAATTTGTATAAGTTGTTGCCATTGTTCTTGGCTGGTTATTTTTCCCCATGCAATTTGTTCTTTAGGAAAAGCTGAATAATACTGTAATAAGAAAGCATCAACAGCACAAATGCCAATTGCTAGAGGACCTAATAATTCCGGCTCTTCATCTTTTACAAAATGAAGATCATAAGGAATATCAGCAAAATCACATTGATATTCAGCGTATAATTGTGAATTTTTATAGTCCAAAATATCTGATAGCATCGCATAAGCTGGTGCTAAATTTTTGAAAATTGATTCAGCTTTATCTGCATCATCAATATCTTTTAATAATGCTTGTTTAGATTCTGGTGAATCATTTTGTACACTTGGATCAAATATAGGGTCCATTTTTTCAATAGTATATTTGTGGTTAACCGGGATATCATAACCCGCAAAAGCCCCTGTAACTAAGAATTGCGCGGTGGCAACTGTTCTTTGAAGACTATTAGCATAAACATATATATCAGGATTTTCCGGTGTAAGGCGAATGTTTTGTTGTTCAAGCCATTGCGATAGATAATGTCCAAAATAAGATTCTAAAACACCTCCTCTGGTAGTTAAATAACCATAAGCATGATCCCAACTTGGCCATTTTAATGGGCTAGCTTTTTCTAAAAACTCTATGGTGTTTGCTAATGGAGTGCGTATTCCATGACGACTTAGTATTACAACTTTATCTAATTGGTATTGATCTTTTTTCATTTAGTTATCCATCCTTGTTTATGCAAATAATTTAAAACGAAATCTCGTTGCCCTTTGCTAATTGTTTCTGCAATTTTATCACTCCAACCATTTGTTTTTTGATTAATTTCTCTGTGACCATAATAGTCACGCATTTGGCTATCATATTGTGCTAATAATTGATGATTAATTGGTTGATAATGATTTTCAAAGAAAACCAATTGTTTTGGTAATCGTGGTTTAATATCAGGATTTTGGTCAGGATAACCGATACAAAGTCCAAATAAAGGAAGAACATATTTAGGTAGCGCAAGTAACTCGGTCACTTTAGCAATATTATTGCGTAAACCGCCAATGTACACCGTACCTAAACCTAATGACTGTGCTGCAATAACCGCGTTTTGAGCCATAAGTGTGGTATCAATACAACCCACTAAAAGTTGCTCGGCTTTTTCAAGTGGAATAGTAGCATCAATTTGAAAATGGCGGTTAAAATCGGCACAAAATACCCAAAACTCTGGCGCTTGAACGATATAACTCTGATCGCCTGAATAATGAGCTAATTCTGATCTTTTCTCACTATCAGTGATTCTAATGATGGTTGCGCATTGTAAAAAGTTTGAACTTGGAGCCGATTGTGCTGCTTGAATAATTTCATTAATCTTTTCACTTGTTAATGGTGTTGATTTATAAGATCGAATTGAACGACGCTGGCAAATTAAATCAATTGCTTTATTTGGCATAACGGCTCCTTAATATCACTGTTTTTTTATAAATTGCAAATCCCAAACACCATGCCCCAGATTTTGACCGCGTTTTTCGAATTTGGTAATAGGGCGATCTTCAGGTCTAGGAATATAGTCATTAGTGGCAGATAAATTTTTAAATCCCTCCGCTTGATTTAATACTTCAAGCATATGCTCTGCATAGTGTTGCCAATCGGTAGCTAAATGTAAAATACCATCAGTCTTTAATTTTCTATGAATTAAAGCAACAAAATTAGGTTGAATGATTCGACGTTTATTGTGTCTTGCTTTATGCCATGGATCGGGGAAGAAAATTTGCACCTTATCTAATGAGTTATCAGGTATCATGTTTTCTAACACTTCAACGGCATCATGGCACATAACTTTTAAATTAGATAATTGATTTTCCTCAATTGCCATTAAACAAGCTCCAACGCCCGGTTTATGGACTTCAATACCTAAAAAGTTCTTGGATGGGGCATTTTTTGCCATTTCAATTAATGAAGCGCCCATTCCAAAACCGATTTCAAACACCACCGGTTTATTATCTTTAAAAACAATTGGTGAGGTAGCATTGTACTCAACACCATAGATAGGCCATAAATGCGTTAAAGCCTGTTGTTGTCCTTTAGTTAAACGGCCTTGTCTTAATACAAAACTTCGTATTGTTCGTTTAGATTCTGTTACTTGGTTATTTGTGTCTAATTGTTCACTCATTACGTATCTGCTGTTAGGTTAAATAGATTATTAAGATAATTGATCATCTTAGCTATATAGTAGTTTACCTGATTTTTTATTCACTTCAAAAAAACATCTTATTAACTTAGTTTTTTATAGATTAATGTGATGAATGTAAAATATTTTTAATAAATTTTTATAATGTGGTTGAGCATAATCTGTAAATGATTATATAATTGTGATCCCGATTTAACCGATTACGTTTTATGTAATCATGATTACATGCTTGAGGATTTCTCGTGCCTGATATGAAGCTTTTTGCTGGTAACGCCACACCCGAACTAGCAAAACGTATAGCTAATCGTCTTTATACTTCTCTTGGTGATATTATTGTTAGCCGTTTTAGTGACGGTGAAGTAAATGTCCAAATTAATGAAAATGTCCGTGGTGAAGATGTTTTTATTATCCAATCAACTTGTGCGCCTACCAATGACAATTTAATGGAATTATTAGTGATGATTGATGCGATGCGTCGAGCATCTGCTGGTCGTATTACTGCTGTTATTCCTTATTTTGGTTATGCAAGACAAGATCGTCGCGTGCGTTCAGCCCGTGTGCCTATTACAGCCAAAGTTGTTGCTGACTTTTTATCGACTGTAGGTGTTGATAGGGTTTTAACCGTTGATCTTCATGCTGAACAGATTCAAGGTTTCTTTGATGTACCCGTTGATAATGTGTTTGGTAGCCCTGTTATTTTAGAAGATATGTTGCAACGTGATTTTGAACGCCCAATCGTGGTATCTCCAGATATTGGTGGTGTGGTTCGTGCTCGTGCGATTGCTAAACTTTTAAATGACACTGATATGGCTATTATCGATAAACGTCGTCAACGTGCTAACGAAGCAGAAGTGATGAATATTATCGGTGATGTTGCTGATAGAGATTGTATTTTAGTTGATGACATGATCGATACGGCAGGAACACTTTGTAAAGCGGCTGATGCATTAAAAGCTCGTGGCGCAAAACGTGTCTTTGCTTATGCGACCCACCCAATTTTCTCAGGAAAAGCTGTAAGTAACATTAAAGACTCTGCTATTGATGAAATTGTAGTTTGTGACACAATTCCATTAACAGCGGAAGTTAAAGCATTGAAAAATGTGCGTCAACTTACATTATCAGGTATGCTTGCTGAAGCAATTCGACGTATTAGTAACGAAGAATCGATTTCAGCAATGTTCCATCAATAATCTTTTCTTCTGAATTAGATAAATGCCCCTATTAGGGGCTTTTTTGTAATAACAGGATAATTAACGATTAAACTATTATGTCAACAATCAAACTAATTGTAGGGGTAGCCAATCCGGGTAATGAATATGCCGCAACTCGCCATAATGCGGGAGCTTGGTATGTTGATTTACTTGCTGAACGTTATAATCAACCATTAAAAAATGATCCTAAATTTTTTGGATATAGTTCTCGAATTAACATCAATGGGCATGATGTTCGTTTGTTAGTACCAACTACCTTTATGAATTTAAGTGGTAAAGCAGTGCAAGCAATGGCTTCTTTTTATCAAATTAAGCCTGATGAGATATTAATTGCTCATGATGAGTTAGATCTTAATCCAGGGATTGCCAAATTAAAATTTGGCGGTAGTCATGGTGGCCATAATGGCTTAAAAGACATTGCCAGTAAACTTGGCAATAATCTGAATTTCTATCGATTAAGAATTGGAATTGGCCATCCAGGCGATAAAAATAAAGTAGTTGGTTATGTCTTAAATAAACCCTCTAAACCAGAGCAAGAATTAATTGATAAAGCTATTGATGAATCAGTCTATTGTACTAATATTTTATTAACTGATGGAATTGAAAGTGCGATGAATCGTTTGCATGCATTTAAAGCTTAAAGTTGTTAACAATAGCGTGTTTTAATTAATTGACTATAAAAAAATCCACCTGATAAACAGGTGGATAACAAATCACGTATCAATTCTGATTAAGAAAATAAATGAGAAACATTACCACCTTTTTCAGCTATTTTCTTCATTACTTCTTTTATTAACCATGTATTCATCGATGCGGTATCGTCAGTACTGCCGGTATAATTAAGTTCGGTGGCGAGTTTTTTACGTGCATCTAAACTACTATCGATACCTAATAATTTCAATAAATCAACAATAGATGTTTTCCAATTAAGTTTTTCTGGAAATTTTTTAGCCAAATTATCCAAAATTGACATGACATCGATCTCAGATATCGGCGCTTTGTTGTCCGATGTGTTTTGTTGATTTTGATCGGAATTACTATTATTTGTGTTATTACTTGAAGTATTATCTGAAGTTTTGTCTTTTACTGTGTCAGTGATTTTATCAACTTGCTCTTTCACTGCATCTTTAGCATGACCTACAGCGGCTTGTGCGCTTGGAAATATTTTTGAAAAAATATTATTTAAGATACCCATATTACACCCCTTATGTTTAAACTGCTTATTAAAAAACTGCTTAACGATATAGATGTAGAAAATATCCCTTTAAGTATAGCGGTTAAGTATAAATTATGTCAAAACCACAATCATTTAATAGCATTTTTTGTAATATTAGTATTTTCTGCTTCATTGTAACCATAACTATCTTATCTACCATTTTCGATTAATTGTTTTTTTACTCAATGGTCGTGCATAAATTAATAGTCTTTAGTCTTGATTCATGTCATAAAAACACATCAAGATGTTGTACCAATTTTATCATTATGTGATCCAAATCACGATTTTGACTAATTTTGGAATACTACAATGAAAAATAACGGTAATATTTGGTTCACCAATTTTGGTGACACTAATTATATTTTAGAAATTTACATTAAAACTAGAGGTTATTATGAGTGCCATATTGAAGTCAGGAGGATATGTCCGTTGGCTTATGATTATTTTATTTGCGACGGGTGTTATCCTCAATTATGTTGATAGAAATGCTTTAGGCATTATGGCTCAGGAAATTATTCGAGATCTAAATATTACACCTAAAGAATACTCTTATATTACAGGGGCTTTCCAATTAGCTTATACCATATTTCAACCTATTGTTGGATGGTTTGTTGATGTAATAGGCCTACGTATTGGATTTGCAATTATGGTTGTAATATGGTCTGTTATGTGTGTACTACATGCTGGTGCTGGCGCATGGATCCATTTGGCTATTTTACGTTTTGTTATGGGTGGTGCTGAATCAGTCGTTGCTCCTGCTAATGCAAAAGTAATTAGTTTATGGTTTCCGAAAAAAGAGCGAGCTATAGCTAATGGCTGGAGTATGGTCGGTTTTTCTTTAGGTGCAATGATTGCTCCTCCTTTGATTTATACAATTCATCAATTTGGCGGATGGCAACTAGCATTTTTAATTCCTGGTTCTTTAGGAATAATATGGGCTGGAATTTGGCTTTTCTTCTTTAGCGAACCGTCCAAAAGTCGTTTTATTTCTGAAGCTGAAAAGAAATATATTCTTTCTGAACAGGATGATAGCGAAAGCCAGCAAAATAAAAACATTTGGGTTGCTCTTAAACAAGTGGTTAGTAAAAAGAAATTTTATGGTATTGCTATTCCTGCATTTTTAGCTGAACCTGCGTGGGCAGCAGTTAACTTCTGGGTACCATATTATTTATTAACCGAACGAGGCATGCAATTGAAAGAGATGGCAATGTTTGTCTGGATTCCATTTCTTGCTGCCGATTTTGGTGGATTATCATCTGGATATTTTTCTAGAATGTTAAATAAACATTTTGGTCTTTCTCGAATAAATGCTGCATGTACAACTTATTTAGGTGCAGCGTTCTTCATGTTATCAATGGCTTTTGCTAGTTTAACTGAAAGCCCTTATACGGCTATTGCATTAATTGCAATTGGCGCATGGGGACATCAAATGTTATCGGCGATGTTAACTATTCAAGTTATTGAAAACTTTTCTGGTAAAGAAGTCTCAACGGTGAATGGATTAAGAGGTAGTTCTGCGTGGATAGCGAGTTTCTTATTTACTATAGTTGTTGGACAGTTTGTTGAAACTATTGGTTTTAAACCATTCTTTATTACCATGGGCTTTTTAGATATCATTGGCGCTATCATAATGTGTTCTTTGTTATATCAACGTAGCCAAAAAAATAACAAGTAATTTGCAAATTATTTATAGACACACATCCTAACTATAAATATAAAAATAGCGTGTATATTACGCTATTTTTATATGTAAATTATGGAAAATAAAAAAGCCCATAATCATGGGCTTTCAATACAGATAAATTGTTTTTTATTTGAAAAATGCACGTTTAATTGCGTATTCAACACCCCGGATTTCAGCTAAACCTCTTAAGCGTCCTATTGCCGAATAACCTGGATTAGTTTTCTTTTTAAGATCATCAAGCATTTGGTGACCATGATCAGGACGAACGGGTATTAAACGGTTTATGCCAGCCTTTTTGCGACGTTCTTCTTCGGCAATAAGTACTTTTATTACGCCATACATATCAACGTCTCCAGCTAGGTGATCGCCTTCGTGGAAAGATAATGGATTGTCTTCACGTACTGTTGCGCGTAGATGAATAAAATAAACTCGATCGGCAAATTTTTCAGCCATAGTAACTAAATCATTATCGCTACGGACACCATAAGAGCCAGTACAAAAGCAAAAACCATTATGGATACTATCAACAGTCTCTTTTATCCATTGCATATCTTCAATCGTTGAAACAATGCGAGGTAAACCTAAAATCGGTCTAGGAGGATCATCTGGATGAACAGTTAACACAACGCCAACTTCTTCTGCAACAGGTACAATAGCTTTTAAAAAATGAGCATAGTTTTCGCGTAATTTAGCTTTATCAATACCATCATAAGTTGCAAGATGTGCTCGAAACTGATCAAGTGAATAACCTTCTTCAGCACCAGGTAAACCAGCAATAATGTTTGCGACCAGTTTATCTTTATCGGCTTGTGTCATTTGTTCGAAGTAAGTTTTTGCTGAAAGGATATCTTCTTGACTATAATCTTTTTCGGCATTAGGTCGTTGTAAAATATGGATATCAAATGCTGCAAAAGCAATTTGATCAAAACGTAGTGCTCTTGAACCATCAGGTAATTGATAACCAAGATCGGTGCGGGTCCAGTCTAATACCGGCATAAAATTGTAACAAACAGTATCAATACCACAAGCGGCTAAATTACGAATAGATTGTTGATAATTAGCAATATGTTGTTCGACTTTACCTGAATGGGTTTTTATCTCTTCATGAACAGGAATACTTTCGACAACAGACCAAGTGAGGCCTTTATCTTCGATTATTTTTTTTCGTTTTTGAATTTCATCAATAGTCCATACTTCACCATTAGGTATATGGTGCAATGCTGTAACAATTCCGGTTGCTCCGGATTGTCTAATATCATCCAATGATACTGGGTCACTAGGGCCAAACCAACGCATTGTTTGTTCCATCTAAAATCTCCTCAATGATTCTTTATTTAATAAGTCATTCCTAAAGGAAGATCCATTAACAATGCATATTTTCAGCTATTGGTTAACAATAGTGACCGGAATAGAGTCAAATAAATAACCATCAAAATTTGGATCTTCACTGTCAGAAACAGTCATTAATGTTTGTTTAACATTTTCTAAGTGTTGCCACATAGCATGGCGTGCAGCCATAGCATCTTTTAACTGTAATGCTTGTAGAATTCTTTCGTGATCATATAGCCACTTTTTACGGTAACTATGATCGGTGATTCTACTTTGTAGCTGGTCCCACATTTTACTTGTAGATCGTTTAGCCCATAGATCTGCCAATAAACGTTCAAGTACTGAATTTTTGGTAGCTCGTGCTATAGCAATGTGAAACATTTCATCAGCACTATAGTCATCAAGAACTTCTTGTTCTAATATTTGCCGTTCTTGTTCCAATATTGTTCTTAATTCAACAATATCTGCTTTGACAATTTGTGAGGCTGCAAAAGCGGCAATATTGCTTTCAATTAATTGTCTAGCTTGTAATAATTCAAATGGACCTAAATCTTCTTCTTCAATTTTCCTATCTTTTTCAGATAAGACTTCATCAGGTAAACCAATTACATAAACGCCGGAGCCTTTTTTTACTGCAACTAAATTTTCAAGCTCTAACATAATCAATGCTTCACGAACTACTGTCCTACTGACATTAAAAGTTTCAGCAATGTCTCTTTCTGGTGGAAGCCGATCACCAATTTTGAAGGTTCCACTTTTTAATAATGATTTCAATTCATTACCAATTTCTTGATAAAGTCGATTGACCCTTGGCATAATCTATAGTCCTTAGAATACTTTAAAGTTTAATGTAGATAATTATACGCTAATTATTACAACTCCTCTAAGCCTATAATAACAGAAAGTCGTTTCAGTTTTTATATTGGTTTACCAATATTGTTCGGTATTATAGTGTTTTTTGCAAAATAACTCATAATATAAACCAAAAAATGTGATGCTCGTCACAAAAATAAAAAAATAAAGGTGAAAATTTTATCAACAAATGAAAATATGTCTAACCAATAAATACTGTCAACTAGTTAATAATGGTGTGTTACATGTTAAATTTATCAAATACTCCCCAATCAATCGAACACAAACCTTTATATGATCGAGAAAAAATGGTAGCGCGGATTGTACATATAGGTTTTGGGGCTTTTCATCGAGCTCATCAGGCATTATTTACTGATCGTCTGTTAAATAAAGGTAACAGTGATTGGGCCATTTGTGAGGTGAATATTGTTGGCGGTGAAGAGCTTATTAATGATATTCGAAAACAAGATCATCTCTATACGGTTTTAGAAAAAGGTGCAACGTCTAAACAAGCCTATATTATTGGCAGTGTGAAAGAATCATTATTAGCGCCAATAGATGGTATTGAAGCTATTTTAGAAAAAATGGCTGATCCGGTAGTCGAGATTGTTTCATTGACGGTAACCGAAAAAGGTTATTGTATGTTACCAGGTGGTGCTGGCTTGGATTTAAATAATCAATTAATTAAATCTGATCTGAGTTCGCCAACTAAACCTATGTCAGCTCCTGGCGTGATTGTTGAGGCCTTATATAGACGGATGCAACGAGGTTTAAAATCATTTACTGCTTTATCATGTGATAATATGCCTGAAAATGGTTTGGTATTAAAAAAAGCGATTCTAGACTTAGCAAATGCACGTGATCCAGAGTTAGCCCAATGGATTGAAACCAACACCACTTTCCCTTGTACCATGGTTGATCGTATTGTACCAGCTGCGACAGCCGAAACATTAACAGAAATTCAAGATGTACTAGGCGGTATGTTTGATCCTTGTGGTATAGCTTGTGAACCATTTATTCAATGGGTTATTGAAGATAATTTTGTTACTGCTCGACCTAATTGGAATGAAGTTGGCGCTGAATTTGTTGATAATGTTGTCCCATATGAAGAAATGAAACTTCGAATGTTAAATGGTAGCCATTCATTCTTAGCATATTTAGGTTATTTAGCTGGTTATGAGAATATTAATGATTGTATGAATGATGAGGCTTATAAACAGGCAACTTTATCATTAATGCTACAACAACAAGCTCCAACTTTAAATGTTCCACCACAGGTTAATTTACAGCAATATGCTGAAAAATTGATTGAAAGATTTAGTAATCCATCACTAAAACATCGAACATGGCAAATAGCCATGGATGGAACGCAAAAACTACCACAACGTTTACTTGATTCAATTCGTTGGCATATCAAACATAATTCTGATTTTTCTTTACTTGCTTTAGGTGTGGCTGGCTGGATGCGTTATGTTGGTGGTATTGATGATCATAAACAAATAATCGATCTTCGTGACCCAATGGTGGATGAGTTAAAAAAACTAGTAACCGCCAGTGATGATGGTATTGGGCGAGTCAATGCTTTATTAACTTTAGACGCTGTTTTTGGATCTGATCTACCAAATAATTCATTATTTAAAGATAAAGTAACTCAACATTATCTTTGTTTAATGGAGAATGGTGCAAAACAAACTATTCAGGATTTATTTTTTTAAATTGGGCTTTAGAGTATGAAAAAATTTTTAGATGATAACTTTTTGTTACAAACTGATGCAGCACAAAAGCTTTATTTTGATTATGCTAAAGATCAACCTATATATGATTATCATTGTCATTTACCACCAAAAGATATCGCTGAGAATAAAAATTTCGGTAATTTAACTGAAATTTGGTTAGCTGGTGACCATTATAAATGGCGAGTATTGCGAACTGCTGGTGTCGATGAAAAATTTATAACTGGTACCGCATCTGATTATGAAAAATATCTTACATGGGCAAAAGTTGTTCCTTTAACACTAGGAAACCCTATTTATCATTGGACCCATTTAGAGTTAAAGAGACCATTTGGTATAAAAAATATTATTCTTAATGAAAAAACAGCTGATCAAATATGGGCTGAAGCTAATGCTAAATTAGCAACAGCTGAGTTTTCTACTCGCGGGATTTTAACTCAAATGAATGTTAAAGCCGTTGGTACAACTGATGATCCCATCGATTCACTTGAATATCATAAACAAATTGCATTAGATACCTCATTTCAGACTAAAGTAAGGCCTAGCTGGAGGCCAGATAAAGTCTTCAAAATAGAATTGGCTGGTTTTGTTGAGTACATTACTGAATTAGGCAAAGTTACGGATATTGAAATTGATAATTTTGACAAACTACTTTGTGCATTAACCAAACGCCTAGATCATTTTGAACAGCATGGCTGTGAAGCATCAGATCATGGTATAGAAATTTTACGTTATGCCGACATTCCTACCGGAAAACAGCTTGATCAAATAATAACAAAACGCCTTGCTAATCAATCCCTTTCTGAATTAGAAATTGCTCAATTTAGTACCGCGGTATTGGTTTGGTTAGGTAAGCAATATCATAAACGCAATTGGGTAATGCAATTACACTTAGGTGCGCTACGTAATAATAATCAAAGAATGTTTAAATTACTTGGCCCTGATGCTGGATTTGATTCGATTGGCGATAGACCAATTGCCGAACCACTCTCTTCATTATTGGGTATTTTAGACTTAACTGACGAATTACCGAAAACTATTTTATATTGCCTAAACCCTCGTGACAATGAAGTGTTAGCTACTATGGCTGGTAACTTTCAAGGTTCAGGCATTGCAGGAAAAATTCAATTTGGATCTGGTTGGTGGTTCAATGACCAGAAAGATGGCATGGAACGCCAAATTATGCAACTTTCTCAAATGGGATTATTAAGTCAATTTGTTGGTATGTTAACTGATTCTCGTAGTTTCTTATCCTTTACCAGACATGAGTATTTTAGGCGAATTCTTTGCAATATGGTGGGACATTGGATGGAAAATGGCGAAATTCCTGCTGATTTTGATTTAGTTGGCAATATGATTAGAAATATTTGTTTTAACAATGCAAATCGTTACTTTGGTTCTCATTAATTAAGTTTATTTTTGTCTAAAAAATGGAAATATTAGAATCAGATGACTCGTATTGGAAAATAGTTATTAATTTTTTAGGATAGTTATATGAAAACATTAAAGACATGGATTTTTAAGAATGACCAAAACAATTGCATTGAATTATTAGTAGATAATCGATTTAACTTTTGCCTTTATGTGCTTGAAGAAAAGATGTTTCGTGTTTTAATTAAACGAAATAATAGTTTATCACTTGATAGAACATGGAGTATTGCTCCCAATCAAGATACGCCATTAGAAGGTCGAGATCGATTAAGCACTGAAGGTTTTTCTTTACCAAAATATGAGTTTTTACAACAAGGCAATAAACTTATTATTAGTACAAAACAATTGAGAGTAATTATTGATCAACCATTATCATTAAAATGGGAATTTAAGAATGAATTTGGTGAATGGCAATTGCTCGTTGAGGATAGAAGTACTAGTGCTTATTTAATTAATCCTCATGGTGATGGTATTGCTCATTATCAACGAAGATATAAAGATGAACACTATTATGGTTTGGGCGAGAAAGCTGGTGATCTTAATCGTGCTGGTCGCCGTTTTGAAATGCGTAATCTTGATTCAATGGGCTATAATGCTAAGGAGACTGATCCGCTTTATAAACATATACCGTTTACTATTACCCATCGAAATGATGTTAGTTTCGGACTATTTTATGATAATTTAACCAGTTGCTGGTTAGATTTGGGCACAGAACATGATAATTATCATCTAGCATATCGTCGTTACCAAGCAGAAGCCGGGGACATTGATTTCTATTTCTTCTTAGGTCCGAAAATTATTGATGTCACCAAGTCTTTTATTAAATTAACCGGTAAAACTTTTTTTGGACCTAAGTGGAGTTTAGGTTATAGCGGTTCAACAATGTTTTATACCGATGCGCCCAATGCCCAAGAACAGATGCAAAATTTTATTGATTTGTGTCAAAAGCACGGTATTCCATGTGATTCATTTCAATTGTCATCAGGGTATACCTCGATTAATGGTAAAAGGTATGTCTTTAATTGGAATTATGATAAATTCCCAGAACCAAAAGCTTTCACAAAATCTTACCATGAAGCCGGTTTAAGAATTGCTGCTAATATAAAACCATGTTTGTTACAAGATCATCCTAAATATCAGGAAGTAGCAGAAAAAGGTCTTTTTATCAAAGATTCAGAAAGTGATAATCCAGAACGTTCAATGTTTTGGGATGACGAGGGTTCTCATTTAGATCTTACTAATCCAGCAACATTCAATTGGTGGAAAAATAATGTAACTAAACAGCTTCTTGAAATGGGTATTGATTCTACATGGAATGATAATAATGAATTTGAAGTTTGGGATGGAGAAGCCCGTTGTTATGGTTTTGGTAAGGAAATAGCTATTAAACATATCCGACCAGTAATGCCATTACTAATGTGTAGAGCATCAATGGAAGCGCAACAAAGTTATAATCCAAATATTCGCCCTTATTTAATTTCACGTTCAGGTTGCGCAGGAATTCAACGTTATGTGCAAACATGGTCAGGAGACAATCGAACAAGTTGGCAAACTCTGCGATATAATATTCGTATGGGATTAGGAATGAGTCTATCCGGATTGTACAATGTTGGTCATGATGTAGGTGGTTTTTCTGGTGATAAACCAGAACCAGAACTTTTCGTGCGTTGGGTGCAAAATGGTATTATGCATCCTCGTTTTACTATTCACTCATGGAATGATGATCATACTGTTAATGAACCTTGGATGTATCCAGAAGTTACACCAATAATTCGCGATACTATTTGCTTTCGTTATCAGTTACTTCCTTATTTCTATAATTTATTATGGCAAGCACATCATGATGATGAACCAATGCTAAGACCAACTTTTTTGGATCATGAACACGATGCAAATACTTTTATAGAAACTGACGATTTTATGATTGGTAAAGATCTGTTAGTTGCGAGCATTGTTGAACCAGGTCAACGAGAGCGTGAAGTTTATTTACCAAACAATAGAACTGGTTGGTATTGTTATCATTCACAGCAATGGTTTAGTGGTAAACAATCGATAACTTTACCAGCTCCACTTGAATCATTTCCTTTACTAGTTAGAGCCGGTGCTATTATTCCTATGTCTAAACGCATGGCTTATGTTAATCATCAATTAGATGATTACCGAGAATTTAAAGTTTTTCCTGCTAAAGGTGTTTATTCAACAAAAGGCAGTTTCTTTGAAGATGATGGTGAAAGTTACGATTACCAAAAAGGGAAAGGCTTATGGATTGATTGGGATTTAACCTCGGATAATCAACGTATTGATCTTCATATACAAGCAAGAGGTGAATATCAACCTGCTTGGGATGAAATTAATATTTCGTTACCAAAAGGTGAATTACGTTCATTATTCATTAATGGTCATTCAATAAATAAAGTTTCTTTAAAGTCTATCAAATAATTTATTAATCTCTCAACCTAATATGAATTGGGTTGAGAGATTGACCTAAATTGATATTGAAGCATATCTTTTTCAAAAAAATTGGGGATTAAGTTAAATTATCGGTATGTTAACTGAATCTCGTAGTTTCTTATCCTTTACCTGACATGAGTTTTTTAGGCAATCCTTTGCAAAATGGTGTGACATTGGATGCAAAATAGCCAAATTCCTGCTGATTTTGATTTACTTAGCAATATGATTAGAAATATATGTTTTAACAATACAAGTCATTATTTTTCTAAATAGCAATAATTCAAATTAACATTAAATAGGATGAAGGAAATAAAATGAGAAAAATACCAAAATTTAGATGGTGCATGATTTTACTTGTTTGTGCTATTACTATTATCAATTATCTAGATCGAACTGCATTAGGTGTTGCTGCACCGACAATTTTAGAAACCACTGGTATTACTAAAGAGCAATATTCTTGGATAGTGAGTGCATTCCAGTTGGCCTATACTATTGGTCAACCTATTATGGGCTTTTTTATTGATACAATTGGTCTAAGACTTGGATTTGCTATCTGCGCAGTAATTTGGGGACTAGCAACTATGGGCCATGCATTAACTGGTACATGGCAAGGTTTAGCTTTCATGCGTGGAGTAATGGGCTTTAGTGAAGCATCAGCTATTCCTGCAGGAATAAAAACCGCATCTATATGGTTTCCAGCAAAAGAAAGAGGAATCGCGTCAGGTGTGTTTAATATGGGGACCTCATTTGGTGCGATGCTTGCTCCACCTCTGATTGCTTGGTGTATTTTATTCCAAGGTTGGGGATTTGCTTTTGTTGTTTCAGGATCATTAGCATTAATTGCTGCTCTTGCATGGTTTATTTTCTATCGTGATCCTAAAGATTCAAAAAGACTATCTGCAGAAGAAAGAGAGTATATTGAAGCTGGACAAGAGAAATATTTAGATAGTGATAACAAACAAGAAAAAGCATCCCTTAAAACAATCCTTACTCAGCGTAATTTCTGGGGTATTGGTATTGCTCGTTTTCTTGCTGATCCAGCGTGGGGAACAATCAATTTTTGGGTACCAATCTTCTTTGTTGAAACATTGCATTTTAGTTTAAAAGAAATTGCCATGTTTGTTTGGTTACCATTTTTAATGGCTGATCTCGGCTGTTTAGCTAGTGGTTTTGTTGCGAAGTTTTTTAATGATCGTGGAATATCATTAATCAATTCGAGATTGATTACCTTTACTATCGGTGCAGTATTAATGGTGACAATCGGTTTTGTTAGTATTGTTGAAAATCCATACTTAGCTGTATTCTTAATTAGTCTTGGTGGTTTCTCTCATCAATTATTATCTACTGTTGCATCAACTTTAGGTGGCGATTTATTTAAGAAAAATCAAGTTGCTACAGCAGTTGGAATGGCTGGCGCTTGTGCTTGGACAGGACAGTTAATATTTAACCTTTTCATCGGTGCATTTGTAGGCATAATTGGTTTTGGTCCATTCTTTATTGCGTTAGCTTTCTTTGATGTAATTGGAGCAATTGTGCTTTGGATATTTATTCGAGAAAATAAAGTTTATAATTAATTATTAATTAGATAATTAATCAATAATCAGTAAACTAGAATAGGTAGAATCAAAATTTTTGATTCTACCTATTTATTATTCGAGCGAGTTCAATTATTTGGTTTAGTCTTTCTATTGTTTTCTGATAATACAAAAAAACTGTAAATATTATTTTTTTACAGGACATTTTTAATTAGATAAGGTAAATTATTTGGCATAAAAATGTTTATGGTTGAGTTAGTTGCTATTAATTTTAGCAAGAAGTAAGGATAGCCTGAATTATGCGTGATAATGAACCAAAAGTGTTGACCTCTTTGTTGTCACAAGGGGCATTATTATCAAAATTAAAGGAAAGAGCTGTCGCTTTAAGTCAATTGACCAAAGTTATTGATGAATTACTTCCAACGCCATTAAATCAGCAATATCGGGTTGCTAATTATCGTCAAGGTGTGCTTATTCTTGAAGTCAGTTCGGCCAGTTGGTTAACAAGACTGAAGTACGAACAAGGTAACTTATTATCTGGGATACGCCAAAAAATTTTACCATCTTTATCTTCTATCCAATATAAAATTAATCCGACTATAGCAACTAATTATTCGCAATCAGTAATTTTGTCAGCCAAGAATGTTAAAATTAGTAATGTGATTAGTAAGCAAACAGCAATATATTTAAATGCAGTTGCAGAACAAGCACCAGATAAATTGAAAAAACAATTGATTAAACTTGCGAACCATGCAAAATAAACCAAATAATATGTTTAAGTTATATAATTAAAAGCTATAAGGAGTGAAATATGGATAATAACATGATGACTTATATCATCATTGGCCTAGTAATTGGATTTATTTTAGGCATGATTTTCATGAATTTTATTTCGCCAAAAGGGCGTAAATATATCAAAGCTCAACGCGAATTAGAGCAAGCTCAAGAAGAGTTAGCTTCACAGAAACAAATGATGGTTAAGCATTTTTCACATAGTGCTGAGATTTTAGATAATATGGCTAAAGAATTTCGTCGATTATATCAACACATTGCTGAAAGTTCAGGTCAATTTGTAAATAACGAGAATATGCCTATTATTGATTTAGAGTCAAATAATGACATCAGCGTTAAACAAGAATTAACGCTTGAAAAACAGCCCAAAGATTATTCAGATAACCCATCTGGATTATTCAAAAGTGAAGATATTAAACCATGATTAATTTTAAATACTTTTTGATAAGATAATATTAATCAGATTTATATTGTAAATATTAAATCCGTTAAATAAGAGAGTTTTATAATGAGTCATTCTTTATGTAAACCAAAAAATTTATTAAGTATTATTGCCTTAAGTTTAGGTTTAAGTTTAGCTACATTACCGAATGCTTATGCTGCTTTTCCATTTATTCCTACAGATAATAATTCACAACCGCAACAGCCTACATTGGCACCAATGTTAGAAACAGTATTACCTTCGGTTGTAAGTATAAAAGTTGAAGGCACAGCAAAAATGCAAAGTAATATGCCAGAAGAGTTTAGACGCTTTTTTGGTTATCCTGATAGTCAGTCTAGATCATTTTCGGGATTAGGCTCTGGTGTAATTATTGATGCCGAAAAAGGGTATATTGTTACTAATAATCATGTTATTGATAATGCAGATAAAATTACTGTTTCGTTAAATGACGGTCATGAATATCAAGCTAAATTAATCGGTAGGGATCCACAAAGTGATATTGCATTGTTAAAAGTTGATGATGCTAGCAGATTAACTGCAATTAAAATTGCTGATTCAGATAAAACTAGAGTAGGTGATTATGTTGTTGCGATTGGTAATCCATTTGGAATTGGTCAAACAGTAACATCAGGTATTATTTCAGCACTAGCTCGTAGTGGGCTAAACATGAATGGATTTGAGAACTTTATCCAAACTGATGCTTCCATTAACCAAGGTAATTCTGGTGGCGCTTTAGTTAATTTGAATGGTGAACTCGTTGGCATTAACACTGCTATTATTGCGCCAAGTGGTGGTAATGTAGGTATTGGTTTTGCGATACCGAGCAATATGGTTAAAAGTTTAACTTCTCAACTTATTGAATATGGTGAAGTCAAACGAGGGGTTTTAGGTATCAAAGGTAACGAATTAACTTCCGATATCGCGAAAGCTTTTGATCTTGAAGTGCAGAAAGGTGCCTTTGTTAGTGAAGTTATTGCTGATTCAGCAGCCCAAGAAGCTGGTATAAAATCAGGTGATATAATCATCTCAATGGATGGCAAACCCGTTGAGAGCTTTGCTGAGTTACGTGCTAAAATTGCCACAACGGGCGCTGGCCGTACTGTTAAGTTAGGTATTATTCGAGATGGAAAAGAAATTTCTGTTGAGGTGAAATTAAAAAACAGCGATGAATCAACTACTCAAGCAAAATCTCTTCATCCAGCTCTAGATGGTGCAACTTTAGCTAATGGTGAGGTAAAAGGCCAAAAAGGTGTGCTGATTGAAAGTATTGCTAAAAATTCACCTGCATCTCGATTAAGTTTACAAGAAGGTGATTTAATCACTGGTGTAAATAAAGCGAGAGTGAATAGTATTTCTGATTTACGTACAATTATTGATAGCAATCCTTCTGCTATTGCTTTAAATATTGTTAGAGGCGATAGTCGTCTTTATCTCATTTTACGTTAATTATTTAGCTAGATATCGTCGGTGCTTAGCATCGACGAAAACGCCTTTTTAACCCTTCGTTATATATGATAAAATCCTATTAATCATTCTCATCCTACTAGTGACCATTATGCTTAAAAAAATTCTATGGCCAATATTAATTGGTGCTGTTTTAGCGATAGTGTTACTCATTATTTTTCCTTCTTTAAGAAATGGAACGCAATCTGATTTTTCAAGATCTATTTTTAATGATGAACCTATGAGTTATTCAAATGCAGTAAAGATAGCCGCACCAGCCGTGGTAAATATTTATAGTCGCTCAATTAATTCTGTACCTAAACAATCACAAGATAGTCCAATAACACCGTTGGGTTCTGGTGTTATTATGAGTGAGCTTGGTTATATCGTTACCAATTATCATGTTGTTGATGGAGCAGAACAAATTATTGTTGCTTTGCAAGATGGGCGGATTTTTGCTGCATTACCTGTTGGTTCCGATAAATTAGTTGATATTGCTGTATTAAAAATCGAAGCATCTAATCTTCCAAGAATACCGATTAATTCTTCCCGCGATCCGAAAATTGGTGATGTTGTCTTAGCCATAGGCAACCCTTATAACATTGGGCAAACTATTACCCAAGGTATCATTAGTGCTACTGGTCGTGATGGACTCAGTCCATATCGTAGACAAAATTTTATCCAAACTGATGCTTCCATCAATCATGGTAATTCTGGGGGTGCTTTGGTTAACACTAAAGGTGAATTGATGGGTATTAACACTCTGACATTTGCTAAAAACTTAGGTAATGATGTTCCTGAAGGTATTGGTTTTGCCATTCCAACTGCATTAGCTGTTAAAATAATGAATAAATTAATTCAAGATGGCAAAGTGATTCGAGGCTATATTGGCATTGATGGTTTAGAATTTGCACCAACACAAAATACAAGTGATCTGCCGAAAGTGTTAGGTATTTTAGTCACTAATGCTGAAGGGCCTTCTTTGCAGGCTGGTGTACAAGCTAATGATATTTTAATAATGGTTGATAATAAGCCAGTAAAATCGATTGTTGAAACCATGGATCAAATTGCTGAGTTGAAACCGGGAACAATCGTCCCCATAATTGTTTTACGCAATGGTGAAAAGATTCAGTTGCAAATCACTATTGGTCAATTGCCGGTTTAGATTGGCCTTTTATTACTTGATTATCTTTAATATAGGACGTATAATTCGCACCCTTATCATGTTATTTAACACTCGTATGGTGTATAGATTTTGCGATTAAGCCATTTATATAGCGATACGAACAAACTTTAGAGGTTTATTATGAAAGAAGGTATCCATCCAGAATACACTGCAATTACAGCTACTTGTTCTTGTGGTAACAAAATTGAAACTCATTCAACTGTTGGTCATGATATTCATCTTGACGTATGTGGTGAATGTCACCCGTTCTATACAGGTAAACAACGTGATGTAGCAACTGGCGGACGTGTTGATAAATTTAAACAACGTTTTGCAATGGTTGGTGGTAAAAAATAGTTTTACTAATTTTTACGTTGTAAAAAGGCGCTTTAAGCGCCTTTTTTGTATCTATTATTCAATCATTCATCAATTAAATCAGGATCTATACCTAAAGCTCGCATCATTTTCTGTGCTTGTAACGGAATGCCATCATCATGATCTTTCTGTAAATCTTCATCACAAGGCAATGGTTGACCAGTATAAGCATGTAGAAAAGCTTCACATAAAAGTTCACTATTCGTTGCATGACGTAAATTATTGACTTGTCGTCTAGTTCGCTCATCAGTTAATATTTTTAATACTTTTAACGGAATTGAGACTGTAATTTTTTTTACTTGTTCGCTTTTTTTACCATGCTCAGCATAAGGACTAATATAATCGCCGTTCCATTCCATCATTTATTCACCAAATCAATCACATCACAAATAATGTGGATAATTTTAGCGTTTTTTTTGCTTAGCTGCAATCTATACACCAAGATAGTTAGACGTCTAGACATGTTGACGTCTTTTGTTATTGTGTTATTCTTATACAACTAAAATCTAAAAATAAATAAAGTGGTTTGTAGGAAGGTTATTATGGCTCATAAATCTAAAAATCTTAGCCAAGATACTATTGCTGTTCGTGGTGGATTAAATACAGATGATCAATTTGGTAGCGTAGTTCCTGTTATTACGCCTTCAACGTGTTATCGCTATCAATCATTTGCAACACCAAGGAAATTTGATTATGGTCGCAAATCTAATCCAAGTAGACGATTAGTTGAGGAAACGGTAGCGAAATTAGAAGGTGGTGCAGATGCCATTTTAACCAATTGTGGTATGTCAGCTATTCATTTGATTAGTGTTGCGTTACTAAGTCCAAATGATACCGTTGTTGCTCCACATGATTGTTATGGCGGTAGTTATCGATTATTTAACAGCTTGAGTCAAAAAGGTTATTTTAAAACCAAATTTGTAGACCAATCCGATCCTATCGCTTTAAAAGAAGCGCTAAATTTAAAACCTAAATTAGTATTGATTGAATCGCCAAGTAATCCATTATTAAGAGTCGTTGATATTGCTGATATTGCACGTCAGGCGCATGAGGTTGGTGCGTTAGTTTTGGTTGATAATACCTTTATGACACCAATTTTACAAAAACCACTGGAATTAGGGGCTGATATTGTTAGTCATTCTTGTACTAAATTTTTAAATGGCCACTCAGATCTATTAGCCGGAATATTAGTATTTAAAGATCAACAATTAGCTACAGATGTATTGTGGTGGGCAAATAATATCGGAACATCAACTTCATCATTTGATAGTTATTTATTATTGCGTGGTTTAAGAACTCTTACTGCAAGAGTTAGATTACAACAAGAAAATGCAGAAAAAGTCGTCGATTTTTTAGTTAATCATCCTAAAATTGCTAAAGTTTTTCATCCTTCGTTACCAACAAATTTAGGTCATGACATTGCCAAAAAACAACAAAAAGGCTTCGGTTCACTATTGAGTTTTGAATTAGCTTGTGCTGCCCATGATATGCCAAAATTCCTAGATGCGTTGCATATTTTTACCTTAGCGCAATCACTTGGTGGCGTAGAAAGTTTGATATGTCATCCAGCTACAATGACCCATTCAGGAATTAGTGCTGAAGCACGTAAAACAGCGGGTATATCCGATCAATTATTACGTATTTCTGTGGGTCTCGAGGATATCGATGATCTGATTGGTGATTTAGAGCAAGCGTTAGCAAATATTTAACCGTCATCAATTTATCAATAGAGTTGGAAAATAGTTTATTTTTCGACTCTATTAATATAGATAGCTATATATTTAAGCTCGTTTAATTATTTCGATAATCATTGACTTTATTGGCAATGGCACTGAGGATTTCTTTAATGGAATGCCTTTTACTACGACCGCAAATTTTAGCATTATCATGGCAAACTAAACATTGTCGAGAATGATGCTCGAATTTAGACCGAGAAATACTTTTTTGTATAATAGGGTCAATGACATCAATATCCCATAATCGTCCTAAAAAATGCCTCTCCTCAATTTTTATACACAGTTGTTTAAGCATATCAACGTTATAATCAATTGATAATAATGCTTCATCACCAGTTATGCTTTCATAAAATTTTTCATGGATAATAGAAATATTATGTTGGTTTAACATCTGATGGATAGCTTGTACAGCTTCATTAAATAAGAATACAGTGCCACTACTTTTCTTGATTGGTCCAGGTATTACTAAACTTAATGATATTAGCGGATAAGGGTATTGCTCAAAAACTTGTTGCTGATTGTTTACACGGTTTTCTTTGGCTATTAACATTTGCTCAAGCGTTATGTTAATACCATCGTCGAATCTTAATGTTGGATTATTCATAATGATGTTGAGTAATAGCATAACTAAGAATTTTGTTATGCTATTACTATTACAAAGTTAATTAGTCTTTGACTTGACGAACAACATCAATAATTGAGCCATCACGGAAGTGAACAATCCCAACAATTTTATCGTTAAATTCAATTGGTTTTGGTTCACCTGTTAATGCAATAGCACGTTGATAAAGTTCTTCAATAGTCATTACGGGTAAATTAGCCGCTTTTAATCGTTCTGCGATTTCAGGACGAGCAGGATTTACCGCTATACCATGGTCAGTGACTAACACATCTACACTTTCTCCTGGTGTGACAATTGTCGTTACTTTTCTTATTACCGTTGGAATTCGGCTACGAATTAGTGGCGCAACGATAATAGTTAGATTTGCTCCAGCGGCTGTATCACAGTGACCACCGGATGCACCACGCATAACACCATCAGATCCTGTTAGTACATTAACGTTGAAATCTAAATCTACTTCGAGTGCGCTAAGAATGACAATATCTAATTCATCAACACTTGCTCCTTTTGAGGCAGGATTAGCGTAAACGTTGGTTGAAACTTCAATATGATCTTTATTCTTACCTAAAGATTGTCCTGCAGCTCCATCAAAACTTTGTGTATCAAGTAAACGTTTTACTAAGCCTTTTTCATGAAGATCGACGATACTGGCTGTGATACCACCTAGAGCAAATGATGCTGTGATATTTTTCGCTCGCATCCGATTTTCTAGAAAGCGTGTCGCTGCAGTTGATGATGCGCCAGAACCAGTCTGAATTGAGAATCCATCTTTAAAATAACCTGAATTTTCGATAACATCAGCGGCATAGCGTGCAATCATTAATTCTCTAGGGTTACTGGTAATACGTGCTGCACCAACGCTAATTTTAGTTGGATCACCAACTTCGTCAACTTTAACAATATAGTCAACTTGATCTTGGCGGATACTTGCTGGATGGTTAGGATAACCAACAATATCTTCAGTAAGTAAAACCACTTTCTTAGCAAATTGAGCATCAACCATAGCATAACCAAGGGCGCCACATTGTGATTTACCTGATACGCCATTAGCATTACCTTGTTCGTCAGCAGTTGATACAGCTAAGAATGCGATATCAATATTAATTTCTCCGCTTTGGATTAATTTGACTCGACCACCGTGAGAATGGATATGTACCGGATTTTCCATCAGGCCGTGTGAAATCGCATCAGCTAATTTTCCTCGTAATCCTGAGGTATAGATTTTAGTAATTACACCAGACTCAATGTGAGGAATCAATGCTGCGTTACAGCTTAATAATGAGCTTGAAGCTAATGTAAGGTTCTTAATACCTAATTTACTAATGGTTTCAACAACTTTGTTGATAACTTTATCGCCTTCACGAAATGCGTGGTGAAAAGAGATAGTCATTCCATCACGAAGTTCACACTTTTCTATTGCTTGCTCAATTGACTCACACAATTTACGGGTATATTTAGACTCATCTTTTAGATAAGGTGTGGTTGCATTAGCATCAATAAATGGTGTGATATTTTTAAGATCAGGATGCTGTTTTAATAAATCAGCAATTTTTTGGTTTATAGAAGTTGTCATGTTTCAATCCTATCAAATTTCTTTACGTACACCGGAGTATTTAGCTAGTTCAATGATTTTTTGCGCACGAGCAATAATTGGTGCATCAATCATTTTGCCATTTAAAGAAACAACTCCAAGCCCTTTTCTTTCACCTTCTTCAGCGGCTTCAACGACTTTTTTAGCATTTTCTACTTCACTAGCAGTAGGTGCATAAGCATTATGTAATAGCTCAATTTGTCGTGGATTAATCAATGATTTACCGTTGTATCCTAATTTTTTAATTAGGCTGACTTCTTTTAAAAAGCCTTCATCATCATTAACATTTGAATAAACAACATCAAAAGCATCAATACCGGCTACACGAGCAGCATGTAAAACAGCACAGCGTGCATAAAATAGTTCAGTACCATCCCCGCGTTCTGTTTGCATATCTACTAGATAATCAAATGCTGCAAGAGCGATACCAATTAAACGTGGCGATGATTTGGCAATGGATACTGCATTAACTACTGCTTGAGCTGATTCAATAGCAGCCATTAATTTAGTGCTACCCACTTCTCGGCCACACTCTTTTTCAATTCGTTCAACATGCGCTTCAAGTTCATGAATATCTTCAGCACTATTGGTCATTGGTAAGCGAACAACATCAACACCAGCTCGCACAACGGCTTCTAAGTCTTTAAGACCAAATGGTGTATTTAATGCATTAATTCTAACTACAGTTTCAATGCCATGTTCTTTATAAACAGGTAATTTTAATGTTTGCGCGACGAGTAGACGTGCTGAATCTTTTTCTTTGATAGACACAGCATCTTCAAGATCAAACATAATTGAGTCTGGTTTATAGACAAAAGATGTAGATAACATTGCTGCATTTGCACCTGGAAGAAACAGCATACTGCGACGTAATTTTTTCATAGTAATTTACTCCAATCTAATTCAGTTTCTTCTGCACCGCGTAACACAGCACATTGTACCCGTGCTTTTATTGCACAATCTAAAGCACCTTTATCGTCAATAATGATTAAACCATCAGTTAAGTTAAGTTCATTTAATGTGTTATTAACCACAGCGCGAATTTGATCGCCAAATTGTTTATTTACATCACTATTAATAACAATTTCGATGCCAGTATTTGGCACGACTTTAACTAACAAATCGCTGGATTCGAGAGTTCCTGCCATGGCTTCTTTTTGTATTTTCATGTTTTTACCTTTTGAAAAGAATTAAATATTTAATTTATCCAAATTAGCTGAAATATAATTCCAAGTTGTTGAAGGAACTAATTTCTTAACCTGTTCATAATTTTTTAATGCCAGTGAATTTCGCACTAATGATGCTGATATAATGTTTGATTCCTCGATTTTTCGAGCAACCTCAATGACAGTAATCTTGGATGACAAACTAACTTTGTCATCTTCTAACCAATATTTCATTGCTTGGTTATAAGCATTAGTTACTTCACTATGTGGCTCAGTACCAACAAAACGGTGAGTTATATTTAATGCTGGAGCAATGTAGTTACGGAAGATTAACAGATCGATTCCCATATAAGCATAGTCAATTTTGCTTTTATCTTTTAAAAAATAAGTAGGGAAGGTTGCTTTAGAAATAATGTATGTCGAACTGGCATGAACCGTAACATTTTTAATATCTTTTGTGCCATCTTTTACTAACTGTAAACGTACCTGAAACGGAAACATTGATACATCTTCATTAACCACAAATACATGTACCCAATCACATTGATTGGCTGCAAATTCAATAAGATATTGATGACCTTTAGTAAAAGGATTGGCATTCATCACTATACTGCCAATTTTGTTACCAGCCTTTTGGTATTGCGATAATTGTTTACAATATTGTTTAATCCCAACCGGTGTGTTTTCCATCAATACGACTAAATCAGAAATTTCAACAATAGGATAAAAACCGCATGCTTTAAAAAAAGCGGTATTTTCAGGTTTAGTATATAAAAATAGATGAAAATAGCCGTTGTCATTGGCATATTTCATCGTATAGTCGATTAAAGTTAGATTTAGTTGGTTGCCGCGATAATCAGGATCAATGGCTACACACTTGATAATATTGTGATCAAGACCGGCACAAGCTATACAATTATTATTCAGTTTTGCAACAATGAAAGTTGTGACTTGTGGATCTAAATCGAGGTCAGATTGCAATAGTAATTGCTTAATTGCTTGATAATCTTGTTCAGATTTAGATATATCAACAACACTGTAATCAACTAAATCGTACATATAACTACCTTTTTTCTTCAACGATAAAGTTAGTTAGACGACCAATATTGGTAATTTCAACTTCAATGGTATCACCATCGTGCATAAATATTGGTGGATTTCGTTTTTTTCCAACCCCGCCTGGTGATCCAGTAAGAATAACGTCACCCGGTGATAATTTAGTAAATGTACTAATATACGAGATTAAATCAGGTACAGTATGTACTAAATTCTTGATGCTATCATGTTGCATCTCTTTTCCATTAAGATAAGTTGCTATTGATAGCGCTTTAGGATCGGGTATTTCATCTGTAGTTGTTAAACATGGTCCAAAAGCCCCGGTATTTGGCCAATTTTTACCAGCTGTGTACCAAGTATATTGCCAGTCACGAATCGAACCATCCATATAACAGCTATAGCCTGCGATATAAGATAAGGCTTCTTCTGATTTTATGCGGAAGGCCTCTTTACCAATAATAATGGCTAATTCGCCTTCATAATCCAGTTCATCGCTGATAGTTGGTTTAATGATATTTGTCTTATGTCCTGTTTGAGAATCAGGAAAACGAACAAATAAAGTTGGGGCAGAACTAGTTTCATTAAATTCTGCTCGTTTTTCCGCATAATTCATTCCTACACACAAAATTTTGTTTGGATTTGGAATTACCGGTAAATAAGTTATTGCTTGTTCATCGATATCACTAGGTGAGTCTAAAAAGTTTTTTGCGTTAACTAATCCATCTTTATCAGAAAGAAGAGATTTTAGATCTTGATATTTATTGCCTAGTTTTTGGCCTAAATCTACGATGCCATGATCAGTATATAAACCAAAACTTGGTCGACCAGAAACAAGGTAACTGACAAGCTTCATGAATACTCCTTAAAAGCTGTTTATTGAAACTACATAAGAAAATAGAACAACCCTAGTAATAACTAAGGTTGCTCTTGAAAAAAACTATACTAAAAAATTGCCTAGAATGAGTAAGGATACTGATACGTTAATTGCACCACCAATACGAGTAGCAATTTGGGCAAATGGCATCAACTCCATACGTTCTGCTGCTGTCAGGATTGCAACGTCACCAGTTCCACCTTGACCACTTTGACAGCAAGAGATAACTGCCGCATCAACTGGATACATACCTAGTTTTTTAGCAACAAAGAAACCAGTTGTGACTAAACTCACTACTGTACAAACAATAACTATTAGGTTGAT
This sequence comes from Gilliamella sp. W8145, assembly GCF_016101145.1. Classification (NCBI taxonomy): domain Bacteria; kingdom Pseudomonadati; phylum Pseudomonadota; class Gammaproteobacteria; order Orbales; family Orbaceae; genus Gilliamella; species Gilliamella sp. W8145. The sequence continues at coordinate 63,378 of NZ_JACFRC010000002.1, read as the reverse complement.
AACGGTGAAAGCTGCAACGATTTTATCCCACGGTGTGATTGCCACGCCCACAGCGAATAAAATAGGATAGGTTACAGATGTTTGGAAGAACTTGTAAACTACTTGCGAACCACTTAGTACTTTTGGTGAAACACCTGATACTAGTTTAACAAATACTGCGGCAAATAGCATCCCTACAGGTGCTGGAATACCGGTTACTTTGTGGCCAATCATACCGACCATATAAAGGATAGCGGCTAACAATACACCAGATGCAAAAGTTGTCACATCAATAACTGATTCTGTTTTAGCCGTTTTATTGATAATTTGGTCATCTTCTGATGCTGGTAACAAGCGACCATTACCAGTTAAATGAGGATAAGCTTTACCAATACGGTTAAGGATACCACCACAAATAATACCGGTTAAACCACCTAACATAACAATTGGTAATACTCGACCTAGTGCTTCACCTTGTTCCATACCTAAAATAGATGCATATCCGATTGATAATGGAATTGCGCCTTCACCAACACCACCAGCCATGATCGGTAATACTAAGAAGAAGAATGTTTCAAATGGTGATAAGCCTAATAAATAACCCACACCAACACCAACTAGCATACCAACAATTTCACCACATACCATTGGTCCGAAGATTTTTAAGAAACCTTGAATAAGCGTTTTCTTATCCATGTTCATAATACTACCAACGATGATACAGCAGATATAAAGATATAAAATGTGAGTATCTTTATAGAATTTGGTTGTTGCTTGTACCACCGGAGTAGGCAGAATGCCATAATAGACTAGAGCTGATGGAATAAAGGTTGCACAAATTGCTGCTGCCCCCATTTTTCCAACAATTGGTAAACGTTTACCTATTTCACCACAAAGAAAACCAAAGAAAGCACATGTGACTACCATAACAACTATTTCACTTGGTAATTTACCTGTTACTAATACTTCAGCAAAGATAAGAATACCAGCGATAATAAATAATGGTAAAGGAATTACACCGATTTTATAATCATCCATAAGTTTCCACCATCCGTATGGCCAAAACTTTTTCGTTTGATCTTCGTGTTTTATCTCATGTTTTTCATTGTTGTTGTGCGTTTTTTCAACTGAATTGAAATCCACCATATTTTTTTTATCTCCAAAATAAATTTGCTTTGTTTTAATGGCGCATATGGTGACAAAATATTAATATCAATTTTGTGATATAAATCATAAATTAAGTGTGGTTTTTATGGTTTTAAAGGCTCTAAGTTTTTTTATGCTGTGTTACACTCCTCAGCAGATACAGCAATTATTTATTAAGTATAAAAATGCGAAAACGAATACATCTGTCATTTACGACAAAATTATTTTTATCTCTTTTAATCTTTTCATTGGTGGTTTTAGCATTGCTGCAAAGCTACATATGGAATGTGACAGAAAATGCCTTATATCGTAGTTTAGGCGAAAAAGCTCAAATTCAGGCGAAAGAGTTAGCTGTGATTCCTAGCTTAATAAAATATGTAGAAGATAAAGATACTGAACAAATCGCTAAACTTGTTTCAGATATTTTTGAACAAAGTGATGCGAGTTATATTGTTATAGGTGATGCTAAAGCTTATCGGTTATTTCATACGGCTAATAATTCAATATATTTACCCATGGTTGGTGATGACAATCAGGAGGTGTTAAGTGGTATTAGTAGCACCACAATAAGTCAAGGATCTTTAGGTTTAGCCCTAAGAGGTAAAGCGCCGATTATTAGCAATGGAAAAGTAATTGGTATTGTTTCGGTTGGTTATATGGTAGATGATATTTATGCGTCACATATAAAACAATTTATTCCATTCATTATTTTTTGTTCATTTTTATTCTTTGCGCTGTTTATATTTTCTTTATGCTTTGCTAGAGCTATCAAAAAACAGATGTTTAATTTAGAACCTCAAGCAATTGCACTATTGGTAAAGAGTCAGAAATCAATCATGGAATCAATATTTGAAGGTATTATTGCCATTGATCTTGATTATAAGATTATCAATATCAACCAATCAGCAAGGCGTATGTTAAATATTGATATCGATGATAATAGTCTGCTTAATCATGATTTATCTAATTTTATTAAATCAACGGATTTTCTTTATGGTAGTACCAATCAGACTAAAGATGTTCATGACCATATTTGCTATTTCAATAACATTATCGTTATTGCTAATCGTATTCGCGTAATTGTTGATGATGAAATTCAAGGATGGGTGATCACCTTCCGAAATTATGATGATATTAATTTATTAAGTATGCAATTAACTCAAGTTACGCAGTATGTGGATAATTTGCGCGCCTTAAGACATGAACACCTTAACTGGATGGCAACGTTATCAGGTTTAATTTATATGAAACGATATGAAGAAGCGGAATCATTTATTGCGCTACATTCTGCTGATAATCAACAAAATCTAGATTTCATTACCAGCCATTTTCAGGTTCCGGCTATTTGTGGTTTATTAATTGGTAAATATTCTAAGTCGCATGAAATTGGCTTAAAATTGTTTTTTGATCCCGCCTGCTATTTAGAAGCATTGCCTTCCAAGATAACTGAAGCCGAATTTATGTCGATATTAGGTAATTTATTGGACAATGCCTTTAATGCGTGTTTAAAAAATAATCAAGGTGATAAATCTATCCATCTATTTTTAAGTGATAGAACCGATGAAATTGTTTTAGAAGTCAGTGATCAGGGTTGTGGTATAGACGATAAAATCCGCAATTCAATTTTCCAACCGGGGGTAACCTCACAAAATTCGAACGAACATGGTATAGGTTTACATTTAGTTTCTACATATGTGAAAAAAGCTAACGGATATATCACATTTGAAGATAATGAACCTTATGGAACGATTTTTTCTGTTTTTATACCAAAGTAGTTAACAGAGGTGAATAAAGTATGTATGAAATAAAAGAAGATACAATTAAAGTTCTTATTGTTGAAGATGAGCCCATTTTAGCTGAATTAAATGCCGAATTTATTCAACGAGACACCAAAGTAGAAGTTATTGGAATCGCTGCAACTTTGGAAGAAGCGAAAGTGATGGTTGAAAAATTAAAACCAACATTAATTTTATTAGATAATTACCTACCTGATGGAAAAGGAATTGAATTATTTGAATATATTATTAATAATAATTTAGATTGTTATGTTATTTTTATTACTGCTGCGAGTGATATGGATACCTGTAGTAAAGCGATACGTTTTGGCGCTTTTGATTATTTAATCAAACCGGTATCTTATCAGCGCTTAAAACATTCACTTGAACGTTTTGAACTGTTTTTATATCGTCAAAGTTTGCAAAAACATGTGAATCAAAGACGTATTGATGAACTTTTTAATCTACAAACTAAAGACTTTGTTGATATTAATCGCCACTCCAAAGGTATTGAAGAAATTACCTTACAAAAAGTTAAAGATCTATTTATGCAAACAAATGAACCGCAAACAGTAGATCAAATTGTCGAAAAAGCCAATATTAGTAAAACCACCGCTAGACGATATTTAGAATATTGTGTGCAAACTAAATTATTAACGGTTGAGCTTAACCATGGCAAAATAGGTCGTCCTGAAAGGCTTTATAAAAGATTAGGAAAGTAATTTTTTTCGCAAAGTTGGTTATTAATCCTACGTTATATAATTTATGATTATATAAATATGCTTATTGATTATTTTATTGCCTAAATATTTGATGCTAGATTGAATTAATCCAATTGTTGGATGATTTAAATTGCAGTATCAAAGAATAGGAGTAAGCGTATGTCTATAGGAAAAGTAGTAACGACTGAAAATAATGAAATCAGTAAAGATGGTGCTTTTGTCCGTCAAACTAACCGATTTGACACTCCCTTTGGTAATGAACCTGGCTTGTTACCTGTTGAAGCAGGTCGTTATCGACTGATTTGGGCTGCAATTTGCCCTTGGGCTCATCGCCAAATGATAGCCATCAAGTTATTGGGTTTAGAAGATGTTATTAGTGTAGGTAAGGTTTCTCCTATAAGAACGCCACATGGTTGGGAGTTTTCACTTGATCCCAATGGCGTAGATCCGGTGTTAGGGATTCGTTATTTACCGGAAATTTATGCTAAAACCGATCCAGAATATAATGGGCGAGCAACAGTACCTACTGTAGTTGACGTAAAAACAGGCAAAGTTGTTAACAATGATTATTTTAGATTAACTAATTATTGGGAAACTGTTTTTAAGCCGTTTCATAAAGCTGGTGCACCAGATCTCTATCCAGAACATTTACGTACTGAAATTGATGAATTGAATGATGTGATATTTCATGAAGTTAACAATGGCGTTTATAAAGCAGGCTTTGCTCGATCACAACCAGCTTATGAGCATGCTTACCATCTCGTTTTTAATCAGTTAGATAAATTGGAACAACGATTAAGCAAATCTCGTTATCTTTTTGGTGATAACATCACTGATTCAGATATTCGTTTATATGTCACTTTGGCTAGGTTTGACGTTGCCTATTACGCTGCATTCAACACTAATCGAAATAGAATTATCGATTATCCTAATTTGTGGGGTTATGCCCGAGATCTCTATCAAATTCCCGCTTTTGGCAATACGACTGATTTTGAGGCGATTAAAAAAGGTTATTTTTTGAGTAATAACGCCCATAATCCTTATGATATTTTGCCGTTAGGGCCTGATGTTAGTAATTGGAAAACACCACATAATCGAGATAAACAATTTAGTTAATTAATTTTAATATTGGGATAATGCAGATGCCAAATATTATTGATTTTGGATTGATTTTCACCCAAATACCGACGTTACTGGCTTATTTGCCAGTAACACTCTTTATCACCATCTTTTCGATGTTACTTGGCGTAATATTAGGTCTAGTTATTGCAATAATTAAAATGAATAAAATACCGGTATTAACGCAAATAGCAGCGGTATTTGTTTCATTTATAAGAGGAACCCCATTATTGGTACAACTTTATTTAAGTTTTTATGGCCTACCAATTTTATTACGTTATGTTAATTACTTTTTTGATACAGATTTTAATATTAATGGGCTTCCGGCAATATTGTTTGTATTGATAGCCTTTTCTTTTAATGAAGCAGCTTATAACTCTGAAACAATTCGTGCCGCATTACAATCTGTAAATAAGGGGCAAATCGAAGCTGCACAATCGTTAGGTATGACATATAGTCAAGTTTTACGTCGTATTGTTATTCCTGAAGCATTTATAGTTGCACTGCCTAACTTAGGTAATACTTTAATCGGATTACTAAAAGGAACTTCACTGGCATTTGTTTGTTCGGTAACTGAAATGACTGGTAGAGGTAAAACTTTAGCTGGTCATAGCTATCGTTATTTTGAAGTTTATATTTCACTGGCTCTAATTTATTGGGCATTAACCATATTAATTGAATTATTAGTCAAATATTTAGAGAACCGATTAACGATTAGTGAAGATAAAAATACTCCAAGTTACCGAAGAGGGAAATGGCTATGATTCATGTTAATAATCTCACTTTATCTTTTCATGGTAATTGCATTTTAAATCAAATTAATTTTGCTATTAAACCACATGAAATCGTTGCAATTATTGGCGCATCGGGAGCAGGAAAATCGACCCTTTTACGTTGTTTAAATTTATTGGAAAAACCTCAAGCTGGTAATATCACTATTGATAACATGTCGTTTGATGTCAGTAAATCTAAACGAGATCAAATTGTTAAATTTCGTCAACAAACAGCGATGGTTTTTCAACAGTTTAATCTTTTTCCACAAAAGAATGCTTTAGAAAATGTTATGGAAGGGTTACTGATTGTAAAAAAATACTCTCGAGAGAAAGCTGAAAAAATTGCTTACGACAAACTCGTTGAAGTTGGTCTTGCTGATAGAGTAAACCACTATCCAAAACAACTATCAGGTGGTCAACAACAAAGGGTTGCTATTGCGAGAGCGTTAGCCATGAATCCTAAGGTTTTATTACTTGATGAACCTACCTCTGCATTAGATCCTGAGTTAGTCGGCGAAGTATTGGCAACGATAAAAATGGCGGCAAAATCGGGTATTACGATGATATTAGTTTCTCATGAAATGAGTTTTGTGCATGATATAGCCAGCCGAGTTTTGTTCTTAGATAAAGGGCAAATTATTGAAGATGGATCGCCTAAACAAGTTTTTTTAAATCCTGTTCATCAAAGAACAAAAGATTTTTTATCTAGATATTATTCAGCAATGCAAATGGATTATGAGATTTAATCAGTAAATGAGGTACTAATGGGGATTATTATTCAACAACACTGTGATGATATTAATTGGCAAGAAGTTGCTGATTTACTGGCATTTTATGGCCTAAGTTCGTTCGATGCGATAACTCAAGAACAAGTCTTTAAAAGAAGCTATGCGGTAGTTTTTTTATTGGAGAATAATCATGTGGTGGGGGTGGGTAGAGCACTATCAGATGGAATTTGTCAGGCAGCGATTTATAACATTGCTTTGGCTAAACACTTACATGGTCAGCAATATGGTAGGCTAATTGTCGATAAGCTTATTGAACAAGTAAAGGATTGTAATATTATTCTTTATACACATCCTCAAACGGTTGAATTTTATAAGAACTTAGGTTTTGATTTAATGAAAACTGGTATGGTCATATATCAAACAGATCATCGGCAGCAAATGAAAGAAATGGGATTCATTTAGATAGCCTAATTGACTAGCATTTTAATAATATTAACTAATTTTAACTACAGAGGATCGGCGTTATGAATCTAAAAAAATGGTATAGCTTTTTGATCTTGGCTGTTTTATCACTGATTGGATGTGATAATCAAAATAAAAACACCCAAAGTACTAAAGTAGAAAAAATCGTTATTGCAACATCAGGCGCACCAAGTCCTTTTACGACAGTCAATGATAAAGGAGAGCTGACTGGCTATGATATCGATGTGGTTAAAGCCATATTTGCCAAACAACCACAATATGAAATTAATTTTGAAATTACAGAATTTCCATCGGTACTTGCAGGACTTGATTCTCAAAGGTATCAAGTTGGTGCTAATAATTATGCAATGAATGAAAAACGTAAGGAGAAGTATTTTTATTCCGATCCAATCTTTAAAAATCAATATGTAATCGCAGTAGCTAAAAATAATAATAATATAAATCGTTTTAGTGATCTTAATGGAAAATCTACAGAAGTATCACCTGGACTAAACTATGCTACAGCTTTAGAAACCTATAATCAGCAAAACCCTAATAATCCTGTCAAAATTGTTTATAGTGAAGCTGATTTATTACCTGTTTTGCAACATGTTGAAAACGGTCAATATGATTTTCAGTTAATTGATAAAGTAATGTTATCGCAATATATTAGTGAACATCATCTCAATTTAAAAATAATTGAATTGAGTAAGGAAGATGAAGATCGTATTGCATCACCATTTAGTTATCTTTTAATTAGTAAAAGTAGTAGAGGGGAACAATTAACCAAAGATATCAATGAAGGTATCAAAAAAATTATTAGTAGTGGTGAACTAGCACAAATTAGTCAGCGTTATTTTGCTGCTGATTATTCACCTAAATAATGAATTTCAATGGTCTAACAGCGGTAAATAAACATCCGTTATCATCTGTTCTAGTTTAATGGTCGGACCAACATTGACATAATGAAAAATTGGGGGGAAATCTCCCAGTTTTTCTCCGCTATGTGGTAACCATTGTTTGAGTAAATAAATAATAGCTTGATTATGATATCTCGAACCAATATCTCTGGCTTTTGCACAGCGGAGTTGGGGAATCGTTTTATTTATCACTCCATAAATGTTATTAGCAATAGGTTCATCAATAGCGATACCTAAATCGACATGATGTTGTTTCGGTGGCGTTGTTTTTGGATTGGTATAATGAATGCCGTAGTTTCTATATTTATTATCTAAAAGCTGATTTTCTTGTCGCCATTTTATGAGTTTATTCACTGATTCATGTTCTAATTCAGGCGAGCCATAATGCTCAATAACGGCTAAGTGTGTCATCGGAAATAATACGATTTCGACATCCATATAAACCTCAAAATTTATTAATGATAATGATCTTGTTAAATCTTAACACTGATTAAGTATATAAAAAATCAAATTTCACTTGACAGTAGATCTGCTGAAAAAGATAATGGCGCCGTTTTTTTAATCTAATATTTATATTTTTTGTGAGGTGACAAAATGCCTGTATTCAACACTTTATCTTAATGCCGACATGGTATCTTCTATTTTATTGTCTTTTAGCTTTTTCTAAAGCGTCTACGTTGCAGTTCAATCTATAGATCTTCGCCTTGTCGGTTTTCCCTAATTTTTCGGAGAAAACAAAATGACAATGGAAACTTATATTCAAAATTTAGAATTAATTAAATACCCATGAACTCCACATTTGCAAAGTTCACGTTTACAATTTGGCGATAGTGAGCATGGACAGCTACCTTACGATCAGTTAGCAGGGCAATATATTGTGGTTGAAGAAAAACTTGATGGGGCCAACTGTGCAATCAGTTTTTCAGAAAGTGGTGAACTATTACTACAATCACGTGGCCATTACTTAATAGGAGGGAGTCGCGAACGTCAATTTAATCTATTTAAACATTGGGCAACGGTCCATGAAGGCTGGTTAATTGAACGTTTAGAAGATCGCTATATTATGTATGGTGAGTGGCTACATAAAAAACACGCTATTTTTTATGATGCATTACCACATTATTTTTGTGAATTTGATGTTTGGGATAGGCATAATAATTGTTTCTTATCGACTCGAAAGCGTCATGAATTATTGGCCGATGGTCCTATTTTATCTGTTCCTGTATTGTTTATGGGAATTGCACCAGAAAAATTAAGTGATTTATTAGCACTCGTGAAAAATTCTTTAGCTAAAACAATTGACTGGCGAAGTTGTTTTGAAAAAATTGTCACACAAGAAAAGCTTGATTTAATCAAAGCTTGGCAACAGTGTGATAACTCTGATTTGATGGAAGGATTATATTTAAAAATCGAATCAGCAAATACTACAACTGGTCGTTTGAAGTGGGTTAGGCAGGATTTTGTGCAAGCTATATTAGATGCTGGGCAACATCATTTACAACAACCATTTATTCCTAATCAATTAGCTAACAATGTTGAGCTTTATTCGCCACAACTAACAATAAATTGGAATAATGGCTTAGTATTTGGAGGTGATTTATGAGTTATTCACAGTTACAACAAGAGATCGCCTACAGTATCAGCCAAGATAACTTTGACCAGTGGTTAGACTGTATTCCTGAGTTGAATAAATTGACTATTACACCACAAGATCCGATTTATCATGGTGAAGGAAATGTTTGGATTCATACTCAAATGGTATTAAGGGCTTTAATTGCTCAAGATGATTTTGCAGCATCTTCTGATGAAGATAAGTTTGTACTGTTTATGACTGCTTTATTACATGATATTGCCAAACCAGAAACGACAATTATTGATGAAATAAGTGGTCGAATTTCACAACCACGACATTCGCAAAAAGGCGAGATAAGTAGTCGAATATTATTATGGCGAAATGGCGTTCCTTTTGAATTACGGGAAAAAATTTGTCGAATTATCCGAGTGCATCAAATACCATTTTATGCTTTAAGTGATGATAATAACTATAAATCACCGCAATGGTTAATTCATCGGCTTTCATGGCAACTTCCTGTTTGGATGTTATGTATGCAAGCTAAAGCAGATATACTGGGTCGTATTAGTGCTGATAAAGCTCGAATGGTTGATGAAGTTGAACTCTTCAAACAATTAGCTTTAGAAGAAGAGTGTTTATATCAACCACGGCAATTTATTGATGATTATACGCGAATACAATATTTTCGAGGTAGCAATGTGTTACCTGATTATGCGTTATATCCTCAAAAAGGGCCTAAAGTCATCTTACTGTCGGGGTTGCCTGCATCAGGTAAAAATAGCTGGATAAGTAAATACTATCCAAAGTTACCGGTTGCATCATATGATGATGCTCGTAATCAACTTAAATTGAAGCATGGTCAAAATGAAGGTTTAGTGATTCAATTTGTATTAGCAAAGGTAAAACAATACTTAAGAGAGAATCAGTCATTCATTTGGAATGCTACTCACTTATCACGAGATATGCGAGAAAAAGCATTGGATTTACTTTATGCTTATCATGCCGAAGTTGAAATTGTTTATCTTGAGCAGTCAGAAAAAACATTATATCAACGTAATTCAAGTCGAGATACTAGCTTGCCAAACAAGAAAATTACTCAAATGCTTTCTAAATGGCAAGTACCATTACCGACAGAGGCACATAAGGTAACTTATCTAGTTAATTAGCAGTATTTAAATAAATTATGATGGGCCTTTCAGCGCCCATCATGTTTAGTTTTGCATTATTATTTAATACCGTTATCTTTGATGACTTGCTGATACCAATAAAAACTATCTTTTTTAATTCGATTAAGCGTTTTTAAATCATGATCATCTCGATCGACATAGACAAAGCCATAACGTTTTTTGAAACCTTGATGTGAACTTAGTAAATCGATAACTGACCATGGACAATATCCAAATAACTCAACACCATCTTCAATCGCATCATGACAAGCTAAGATATGCGATTTTATATAATCAATGCGATAATCATCATGTACTTTATTGTCAGCAGTTAAAATATCTGGTGTACCTAAGCCATTTTCTGTAATGATCAGTGGTAAACGATATTGGCGATAATATTCATTTAATACCAGTCTTAGACCCATAGGGTCAATTTGTGCACCATAAGTTGAGGCGACCAAATTTGGATTTTTCTCGATCTTGAAATAACCATAAAGATCAAAATCGATATCTTTTTCTTTGCTACCAAACGGATGGCTATCATCTTCTGGTAGGTAACTAGCCACCAACGTCCGATAATAATTTACGGCAATAAAATCTGGCTTAGCTTGTTTTAAAATTTGCGCATCTTCTGATTGAGTAATAGGATAGATACCACAACGATTTAAGTAATTTTTATAATACCCAGGATAGTCACCAAAGCAGTACATTTCAAGTGCATAGTTGGTTTTGAAATTGTCATTCATTTTGGCTGCCCAAACATCCATGGGTTTGTTACTTGCAGGGTAGGTCATGGTTGATGATACCGCTGGCCCAACTTTACTACCTGAAATTAGTTCATGACAGTCATTGGTTGCCATTGCATGAGCAACAAACATATGATAATCCATTTGAGCTCTCACTTTTTCAACCTCATGAGCCGCAACTTTATACATGTTCATTCTTTCGTTAACACGGATCATCAGATTTTGTTCGTTATTAATCTGCCAATGTTTTACTCGATCGCCGAATGCTTGATAACATATTTGCGCATAACGTCTAAATGCATCAACACAACGACGATCTTGCCAACCATTATATTTATCAACTAAGGCGAATGGTAAATCAAAATGATAAAGAGTAATAAACGGAATGATATCGTTCTTGATTAATTCATTGATGACTTTGTTGTAGAAATTAATGCCTGCTTGATTTATTTCACCATCACCATCGGGAATAATTCGCGCCCATGATATAGAAAAACGATAAGTTTTTAGTCCTAACTCTTTAAATAAAGCAATATCACTTTCAACATGATGATAGAAATCACTGGCTATTTTACTATCGGCTTGTATTGCAGAGCGTTGAAATGAATTGTAATCGGCAACGGTCATTCCTTTCCCATCCGCATCCCACCCACCTTCAATTTGAAATGCAGAAGATGATGCTCCCCACCAAAAATCCTTAGCAAAAGCTTTCATAACTAAACCTCTAAACTTGAATAAATAATAAATTGTCATTATTACTAACATGAGTTAGTTGACAATAATCTATATGTTTATATTGATCTGAATTAACCACAATAATCGAAGTTGTTAAATCAAATTGTTGTTCGATTTTTTCGATATTAAAGGAAACAATTTTGCTTCCTTTAGTAATATGTTGACCAGTTTCTACATAAGACTGGAAATATTTACCTTGTAAGTTAACTGTGTCAATACCAATATGGATCAGTAGCTCAATACCGTTATCTAATTTTAGGCCAATTGCATGTAAAGTAGGGTAGAGTACGGTAATGGTACAATCTGCTGGGGCAAAGATTTCACCAGCTTTAGGGTAAATTGCTACTCCTTTTCCCATCGATCCTGAAGCAAATACTTCATCTTTAACTTGATTTAGCGCAATAACTTCGCCGGCAACTGGCGATAGAATGGTTGTATCATTTGTTAATGGTTGGCTAGATGAGGTTTGAATTGTCTTTGACTCTTCTTCATTTGCGATATCGTTAAAGCCAACAAGCATCGTCATAATGCATGAGCCAAAAAAAGCGAAACCTATACCAATTAAGTAACATAAGAAAGCTTTGGTTCCGGCTTCAGCATAAACCGGGATTGTCAGTACGCCTTGATTGGCAAAAGCGGTTCCATAAGAACCTCCCCAGCCCATTAAACCACCAGCGAGTGCACCACATATAACTGCACAAACCATTGGTCTTTTCAATCTAAGATTTGCTCCATAAATAGCCGGTTCGGAAATACCGAATAAGGCGGTTATTGTCGCTGAAGCAGCAACTGTTTTTAGATTCTTATTTTTAGTTTTAAAAAATACACCTAAAGCAGCGCCGGCTTGTGAAAAATTAGCTGCACCAGCAAAAGCAAGTAAACTTTGATGTCCTGTTTGGGCTACATCATTAATGCCGATTGGTACGATAGCGCGGTGGGCACCAAAGATAACTAAAATACACCATACACCACCAATAAATGCACCTAATAAGATAGGACTAACTCCCATAATGTAGTAATAGACCCAGTTTATAAATTCGCCGATATAGATACCAATTGGGCCGAAAATAAGTAATGTAGCTGGAATCATGACGAGCAATGAAAATGTAGGCACCATGATGATTTTTAACACTTCTGGAATAATATAATCTAGAAATCTTTGTACATAACTTAAAATGAACACCGCTAATATAATAGGTATAACACTTGATGTGTAACTAGCTTTGGTGAGTTCGATTGCAAACAGCGTTACCTCGGTGTTACTGGTCATTAAATTGACGATTGATGGATAACATAAAGTCGCACCAATAATCATGGAAATAAATTCATGAGCTTTGAAGACTCTAGCCGCAGTGTAACCTAATATAATTGGCATAAAATAGAAAACTGCATCTGATGCCGCATGCAAAATAGTATAGGTGTTATAGCTTTTAATATCAGTCTGATAGTAATAGTTACCAATCATAACGGCAATAGCTAGAATTCCTTTTAGCATTCCTGATGCTGCGATGGCCGGAATAATTGGTGTGAAAATAGCAGCAAAAGCATTAAGTATTTTTACAGCTAAAGATAGTTTAGGTTCTGTTTGATTATTTCGTTTTACATCACCGACGAATGAGACTAATTGCTCATACACTTTAGTGACTTTATTACCTAAAACCACTTGATATTGTCCACTCCCTTCAACAACAGAAATTACGCCTTCTGTTTGTAATAATTTTTCACGATTAGCGGTTTGGTTATTGTGTAATTGGAAGCGTAATCGAGTAAAGCAGTGGGTAAAGTTAATAATATTTTCTTTACCGCCCACCAATTGTAAAATTTGTTGGGCTATTTTTGGATAGTCCATTATTTTCTCCATTACTTAAAGAATGGTTATACGTTGATAAAAAATTAAACACACTAAAAATTATCACCTTAATATCAATTAAAAATAAAACCAATTGATAATATTAATTTTTTTACGTTAAATTTAATTTTTATCATTTTATTGAGTGGTTGCAAGCTAGCATAGTTTATAAGTTTAGACAAGTTTGTCTTAACTATTGCCAAATAATTTAATGAGAAATGTTGGTAAATAGGATAATTGTTGGTATAAAAAAGTGCACAAATCAAATAAGCTAAGAGAAATTTTAATAACTTTTTTCTTTTTCTGTGTCTGCGCAATATATCTATTATTCTTTATTAAATACTTTATTTTATAGTAATAAATTTATTGATAATTATTACTTATATATTGGTTAGCGCTTACTTTTTTTAATCATTATTAAGATTATGTTGGCTGGTTTTTAATTATCACCTTTTGTTTCCTAGCTTAATTCCATCAGCAATATAGCTATCAACTACAATACTTTTTATCGATCCAATAATGAGTGATCTAGTTATAAATGATTATTTAATTTGTATGTTTTCTGTTATTAAAATGTTCTCGTCGTAGTTAGTAGTTAAATAAAGTGTGAGATAGACTGAAGTATGAAGTGCTTTAATTTAGATTATCTTAGGGTATTTACACAATGAATGACTACATTATTAATTTTGGGTTAGTGAATGAACCTGAAATGATGCTTAATAACGGCCGTTTATTTTACTTTAGCTGGCGTGACAATCGTTACGGTGCTTTTATCAATAATTTATTGGTTACCGCTTAACCATCAATTTTTATTAGAACTTTTATAAGCAAAATTAGTTAATTTTGAGCTGCATAATGAGATAAAAACCATGTAACTGCGATAAGATCCGCTGAGCCACCAGGACTTAGGTGGCGTTTTATCAGTTCGTCATCTAACTTAGCAATCATTTCTAGTCCATTTGGATGCAAAACGCCACCTTGCTGGATTAAATCTCTTGCTTCATTTTGCACGAATTCTAATCCGGCTAGTCCTCCTCTAGAAACTAGGTTTGTGTCTTGATTGTAAGCTAATAAGTATAGCATTGCTTGTAATAGGGCTGATTCTTCATCATAGCCACTATTCAACATGTCTTGATAAATTGGTAATGATATCTCACGTGCGGTTGTATATCCTGATTCAGCTTCGCCTCTTGCACCAGTAAGATTATGTTGTTTAAAAAGCCGTTCTCCTACTGAGTGGCTGCGGTTATTTTGTGATAATTCGTTATTAACCATACCGTGGCAAATGTTAGCTACCTCATTACAGATCATCGGAATAGTTGTCTGTAATTTAAGTTGCTCTAATTTACCGATGGCACTTAGTAATAGACCAAAGGCAAATATTCCACCTTTATGCGTATTAATCTGTTTAGTTGCACTAAACATTGCTGTTTCACATTCAAGGCCAATTGGTCGAATATTTGCTAAAAAATCAGGTGCTGCAACGTTGGCATTATGTTTTCCATAATGATAAAAACGTTCAAACCAATTTGAAATGGCATTAATACTTGTTATGAATGTTTGAAAACTCATATCGTGATGTGCGCCATTATTGTTCATATCAACCAATCCAGGTTTGGGTGATAAGCAGATCTCTCTAATTAATGCTTGTACCGCTAATATTGTCGGTGAGCTCAGAAAATTTTCACTTATTAATTTCGATTCTAAGCTAATTACTTGCGATAAATAATTACTCATGGAATAGGCTGCCTTTACAATTAAGCTTAATAATCATTATGAGATGCTTGAGCAAGTACTTCTCGATTACCATTATGGGCAGGTGCACTTATAATGCCTTCCATTTCCATTTGTTCCACAATTCGTGCGGCTCGGTTATAACCAATTCTAAATTTACGTTGGACACTGGATATTGATGCTCTACGAGTTTCAATGACGAAAGAAACCACTTGATCAAACAATGGATCAAGTTCTTCATCAATAGTATCAAAGCTACCACTTTCACTATCGTCGGTGGAGACTGTTACATTTTCAATATATTTAGGCTTACCACGCGCTTTCCAATCTTGTACGACGGCATGAACTTCTTCATCACGGACAAAAGCGCCATGAACACGAACAGGAATAGAGCTATTAGGTGCTAAATAGAGCATATCCCCCATACCAAGCAGAGATTCTGCACCCATTTGATCTAAAATGGTTCGTGAGTCAATCTTACTTGAAACTGTAAATGCAATACGGGTTGGTATGTTAGCTTTAATTAAACCGGTAATAACATCAACAGAAGGTCTTTGAGTTGCTAGTACCAAATGAATACCTGCAGCTCGGGCTTTTTGTGCTAGTCGAGCAATTAACTCTTCAACTTTTTTACCAACAGCCATAATTAAATCGGCAAATTCATCAACCATAACCACAATATATGGAAGTTTTTCAAGCGTCGGCATTTCTAGATCCATACTATCGGTTGGTTTCCAGAGTGGATCAGGAATTGGTCGCCCCATCTCTTCAGCAAGCTTGATTTTCTCATTAAAACCAGCAATGTTACGCACCCCTAACGCTGACATTAATCGATAGCGTTTTTCCATTTCATTCACACACCAGTTAAGAGCATTTGCCGCATCTTTCATATCGGTGACGACTTGAGTTAATAGGTGTGGTATTCCTTCATAGATAGAGAGCTCTAACATTTTAGGATCAATCATGATGAACCTAACATCTTCCGGTTGTGATTTGTATAAAATGCTTAATATCATGGCATTAACACCAACCGATTTTCCTGAACCTGTTGTCCCTGCGACTAATAAGTGAGGCATTTTTGCTAAATCAGCAACCACCGATTGTCCAGCAATGTCTTTTCCTAAAACGACAGTAAGTGGAGATTGAGCGTTTTTGAATTGTGGACTATCTAGTACTTCTCTGAAATAAACGGTTTGTCGATTTTGATTAGGTAATTCAATACCGACATAAGGTTTACCAGGTATTACTTCTACAACTCTCACCGATGGCATAGATAAGGAACGAGCTAAATCACGATCCAGTGTTGATATTCTGGCCGCTTTAATACCTGGAGCTAGTTCAATTTCAAACCTCGTAATCACTGGTCCTGGTAAATAATCAACAACGCGAGCTTTTACTCGATAATCCGATAAACTTTTTTCAATTTGCTGTGACATTGCATTTAAGGCAACATGATCAACTTCAATTCGTGTCGTTGGTGGTGGCGTTAATAAACTTAACGACGGTAATGGGGTAGTTGGCTTGGGTAAAGGTTTATCATTACGTTGTAATAACGGATGAATTAAGCTTTCTCCCTCATCTTCATTATCTTCTTCGGTATTTTCATCGATAATCGGTGCCGTTTGAGTTAAAGAGATTAGTGGTTGTGTCGTTTCTTCGATAGCAACATCATTTAAATAAATATCATCTATAGTAGGATTTTCTTGTTTAAGAAGTGAGATATCAACATCCTCAGGTATCTCAAAGTTGTCTGGAATATCATTGGTTTGATAATGATTATATTCTGGGGTAATGCTTAGTGATATTTCATCCTCAACTGGTTGTATTACAGTTGGTTCTATCACACTCTCGTTATTAAAAGTAGGATGATTTATATTTATTTCAGGTTCATGATGTTCCATAGTAAATAACGGTTTACTTGGCGCATCGGCAATCGTGTATTTATCTTCTTCGAATGGTTGAATGATATCTTGACTATCCTTTTGCTCATTAGATTCCACCAAATTAGTAGAATTAGTTGTACCACCTTCATTCATATTTTTTAAAATGGTTTCCATTCGCGCTAATATTGCATCAGGATCAAGGTCTTTTTTGGCTACCTTTTCAGTTACATCATGAGTTTCGTCTGTAGTAGCATTGTTAGCTTCGATCGTTTGTAATAATTGTGCTGCCGTTTTTATGAATTTTTCATCATTTTGTAATGAAATCGGATCTGGATCTATTGTTGATTCGGCTTTTTCCGTATCTATTTTAGCGGCTATTTCTGCAGTATTCGTAGCCAAGTTGGTTAGTTCAAGACTATCTTGGCTACTACCATCCATATCAAGATGTAAATCAATCTGTGGTTCTTTTTCTTCTATAGATGCTTCATCATTTTGATTTTGCTCAACTAATTGTGTCACTTTATCTGGCGTAAATAACCATTTTATTGGCGATAGTATTAACATAACTAACGCCCCGATTTTTTCAAATAGATAAAGCCAAGAAAAGCCAGTCAATAATGTAACACAAGCTAAGGTTGTTGCTAGTAAAGCTAAAGAGGTTACTAAGCTGCTCATAACTGGTAACAAACTTTCAATAACTATTGAGCCTAGATAACCACCGGCTTGGAATTGTTCTGGGTCACGAATATTTAAGGTAAAAAAACCACAACAACTAAGTACAAAAGCTAATATACCAATAATTCGAAATGAAACACTGAAATAGTTAATTGGTTCATTACTATGACGATAAAAATAGCCCATTAACTGTAAGCAAAAGAAAATAATAATAATAGGTAAACTATAAGCAATCAGTCCAAAAAATTGAAATACGATATCAGCAGCATATGCACCAATATAACCACCAAAATTGCTAATAGGATTATGCCAAGCCGTACGTGACCAACCCGGATCCGATGGGTTGTAAGTAAAAAGTGATAAAAATAAACAAATAGACAATCCTATTAATGTTAATAGAATTAATTGAATAACAATCTGTCTTCTAGTAATTTTAAATTTTTTCAAACACGTACCTAAAAGCTATTTTAATTAAAATTTTAGCTATTTTATCATAAATTAAACCCACTTATAGCGTGAATGAGAGATAAAAAATAATTTATTGATATGAATTCAATTCGATCAAGGTTTGATTAAATCTTTGCGCATTTAATACATAGTGTTGAGCATTTGTAATGTTGGCTAGAATTTCTTTCTCAGTCAATTTACGAATAATTTTAGCTGGAGATCCCATAATTAGGCAACCTTCTTCATATGGTAAGCTGTGAGTAACCAGCGAGTTAGCGCCTACTAAGCAATTTTTGGCAATTTTAGCATTATTTAAAATTGTGCTACCCATACCAATTAATACATTATCTTCGACCGTGCAGCTATGTAAAATGACGTTATGGCCAATTGTCACGTTTTCACCAATAATACATGGGACATCAGTTTCAATATGAATAGTAGTGTTATCTTGGACATTACTATTTTTACCAACATGTATCTTGGCGATATCACCACGTAAAACTGCATTAAACCAGATAGATACATTTTCATCTAAAACCACATCACCAATAATATCGGCAGATTTGGCAATAAAGCAAGTTGGATTAATTTGTGGTTTTAAGTTGTCTAATTGATAAATCATGTTTTTTTCCTTGTTATATTTCTAACACTCAAAAATAAACCGACGGCTAAGAAGTTACAGATCACCATTGAACCAACCATCAACCATTCAGTTAAATTATTCGTAACCGAGGTTGTAGTCTGTGTTGAAACGAGTGTAGATAGTAAAACACCAATAGCGCCGGCAACTGCAAAGCGAATCGTGCCTGCAAGTGAGGATGCGGTTCCGGCGATATGAGAATAACAATCAAGAATTACCGCCATGCAATTCCCTCCTATGGTTGAAATACAACCGATATAACCAGCAATAAATATGACTAAAAAGAAAAATCCTAAGTAAAATATACTGGTAATTGCCATACCAATTGTCATTACAAACTGAATTAATAATCCTAATTGTATCATTTTTATCGAGCCAACTCGTCGTACTAGACGGCTATTTAGGGTGTTCATAAATATCATAACTAAAATATTTATAGCAAAGTAATAACCAAAATTGATTGAAGCAACACCATGTAAATTAATATAAACAAATGGACCCAGACTTAGAAACGAGAATAGTCCTGCTCCAGAAAATGCGCCAATCATCATATAAGTAAATACTTGCCTATGTCTAAATAACGCAATGAAATTACTTAAAATTCTAATGATGCTAAATTTATCACGTTTCGATTTAGTCAAGGTTTCAGGAATATTGATTGTTACCAAACCAAGGCAGATAATAGCCATTAAACTAAGAACATAGAAGTTCGCTTGCCAGTCAAACCAAAATAGAATAAAACCGCCAATAATTGGTGCAAGTAGTGGGGCAATATTGGAGATGAGCATGACAAAAGACATCATTTTTGAAAACTCATCACGATCACGATAAATATCTTTCATTAATGCATTAATGACAATTGTAGTTGCCGATGCCGCTATGCCATGAAAAAAGCGGGCAGTAATTAATTGATTTATATTAGCAGCTAGACCACAACATAATGCAGCAATGATGAAGATAATTAGCCCAAAAGTTAAAACTTTTCGTCGTCCATAGCTATCGGTTAGGGGCCCAAATAAAAGTTGGCCTAGTGAAAATCCTAATAAATAACAACTTATCGTTAATTGTACAGTGGAGTCAGCAACATTAAATTTTTCGGCAATAGTTGGCATACTTGGTAAATACATATCAATGGATAATGGCATTAACATTGATATTAAACCAAGAATAAAAATGAGTGCTTGTTTAGAAACTTTGATTTCTATTTGTGGATCTTGTGTTTGCACGTCGTCATTCCTTTGGAACTAAAATTTAGCAAAAAAAATCATTATTTATTCAATCTAATCAAAAATACTAATTAAACGAATTGATCTCGTCCTGAGTAAGTGGCCGATATTCACCTTCAGGTATATCAAGAACAATATTGCCGATCTGTTTGCGATGTAATTGGGTGACATGGTTATTTACCGCTGCAAACATTCGTTTTACTTGGTGATATCGCCCTTCGCTTATAGTGAGTTCTGCATGATAATCGTCAATGATAATCAATTTCGCTGGTTCGGTTAGAGTTTTTTCACTTTTTAACTGAATGCCTTGTTTAAATATATCAATAAGATTAGCGGTAAGTGGTTGTTCAACTGTCACTTGATAGACTTTTTCACAATGATGTTTAGGTGATGTTATACGATGTGACCACTTACCATCATCGGTTAATAAAACCAAACCAGTGGTATCAAGATCCAGTCTGCCTGCTGAATGCAGTTTTTCTGCCATAGGTTCATCAATAAAATAGAGGATAGTTGGATGATCTGGATCATCAGTAGAGCAGACATAACCTTGTGGTTTATTGAGCATAAAGTAGCGATTTTCGGTAATAGGTACGATTTCGAAACCATCATATTCTACAATTTGATCTGGTGAGATATGATAAGCACCTGATTTGACAATATCACCATTAACGGTAACTTTTTGGGCTTTAAGTTCTTTACTGACTATTGTTCGACTCACACCTAAATGGTGAGCAAGAAATTTATCCAGTCGCATATTTAAATACTGTTCCTATATACAATCTAATGGTGTGTAAATATCAAAACGATGATTTTTAGTTTTAATTTCAGCCGTTGGTTTTTGATTGGCTAAAAATGGTGCATAATCAGGCCGTTTGACAACAACTCGTTTTTTGGCTAATCTCCTTGCCGGTTCGAGCAAACTTTCGGCATCAAGATCACTACCGACTAATTGTTGAAAAATACGCATCTCTTTTTTGACTAATGCACTTTTTTGTCGATGTGGAAACATCGGATCAAGGTACACAACATCAGGTTTATCTTGATATAAGCTGAGTCCATGTAAGCTTGAATTATAAATTAAACGTAACTGTTTTTGTAATAATTGACCAATAGTCGGATCTTGATAAGCACGATCAAGGCCATCAGCGAGTAAGGCGGCGACCACAGGATGACGCTCAAACATTGTAACTTGACAGCCAATAGAAGCTAATACGAAGGCATCTCGTCCTAATCCAGCAGTGGCATCTATAACGGTTGGTAAGTAATTACCTTTAACGCCAACGGCTTTAGCGATTGCCTCACCACGACCACCACCAAATTGACGGCGATGTGCCATTGTGCCTGACACAAAATTAACTGCGACTGCCCCTAATTTTGGCTCATCGGTTTTTTGTAACTCAAGTTGATGAGCTTGACTAACTAAAACAAATGGAAGTTTGATATGATCAGATAACCACTGCTCAGCTAATTGTTTTAGCTGAGCAGTATTGATATTAGTGGATTCCATAGTGACGAAGTAATGCCTCAAGTTGTGGCTCACGGCCACGGAAATTTTTAAACAGTGTCATAGGTTCATCACTGCCACCCTGCGACAAAATATTATCGAGAAATGCATTACCGGTTGATTCATTAAAAATCCCTTCTTCTTCAAAACGAGAAAATGCATCTGCTGATAAAACTTCCGCCCAAAGATAACTATAATAACCAGCCGCATAACCACCAGCAAAAATATGGCTAAACGCATGCGGGAACCGTCCCCAATCAACAGTAGGTACTACTGCAACTTGTTGTCTGACCTGTTTTAATGTCTCTAAAATATCCGGTGCTTTGTTACTATGTAGTTTAAAATCAAATAAACCAAATTCTAATTGACGTAAAATAAATAATGCTGCTTGGAAGTTTTTAGCATCTAGCATTTTATCTAACATCTCTTTAGGTAAAGGTTCTCCTGTTAGATAATGACCGGATATAAATTCTAAAGCTTCAGGTTGCCAGCACCAATTTTCTAAAAATTGACTTGGTAATTCAACGGCATCCCATGGAACTCCATTAATACCTGCTACCGACGACACTTCAATTTGAGTCAACATATGATGTAATCCATGACCAAATTCATGGAATAACGTGGTGACTTCATTGTGGGTGAATAAAGCTGGTTTGTCACCAATTGGGCGATTAAAGTTACAGGTTAAATAAGCTACAGGTTTTTGCAAGTGACCATCGGCAAAACGCATTTGGCCAATACAATCATCCATCCAAGCTCCACCGCGTTTATGCTCACGGGCATATAGGTCGAGATAAAAACTACCTTTTAATTCTCCATTAGCAGCATAAAGATCATAGAATTTTACCTCTGGCGCCCAAACTTCTACGTCATGGCGTTGTTTAGCGGTAATACCAAAAATACGACGTACGACTTCAAATAATCCACTAACGACACGTTGTTCAGGGAAATAGGGACGAAGCTCTTCATCATTGATAGTATATAGATGTTGTTTTTGTTTTTCGCTGTAATAAGCGATATCCCAAGGTTTAATATCACTAGCTCCAAAGAACTCATAAGCATATCTTTTTAAATCGGCTAACTCTTTTTCACCTTGCGGTTTGGCCTTGCTAGCTAAATCAGTTAAAAAGACAGTAACTTGAGCAGTAGTTTCAGCCATTTTGGTCGCTAATGATTTGTCAGCATAAGTTTCAAAACCGAGTAATTTAGCGAGTTCATCACGAAGTGATAAAATTTGTTTAATAATATCGGTATTATCCCATTTACCTGCATTAGGCCCTTGATCGGATGCGCGAGTATTATATGCTTGATAAAGTTCAAAGCGTAAGTCTCGATTATCACAGTAAGTCATAATCGGTAAATAACTTGGCATATCTAAAGTCAGTAACCAACCTTCTTGATTTTTAGCTTTTGCCTGTTCTTTTGCTGCTGCTAAGGCACTTTCAGGTAATCCAGACAAGTCGTCAACATTAGTAATTAGTTTGGACCATCCCATTGTTGCATCTAATACATTGTTACTATATTGCGATGATAATTCTGAAAGTTTAGCAACAATTTCACCGTAACGTTTTTGTTTATCATCTGATAAGCCGATTCCAGATAATTCAAAATCACGTAAGGCATTGTCGATCACCTTTTTCTGTGCCTTACTTAAATTTTCATAATGCTTGCTATTTTTAAGTTGTTTGTAAGCTTGATATAATGGTTTATATTGTCCAACCCAAGTGCTGTATTCCGAGAGTAGTGGTAAACAAGCTTCATAAGCTTCACGTAATTCAGGACTATTTTTTACTGAATTAAGATGACTAACTGGTGACCACGCTCGGCTAAATTTTTCATCCATTTCATCAATGGGTTGTATTAGGTTATCCCAAGTGTATTCACTATTTTGTTCCAATACTGATTCGATTGTTTTACGACAGTTGTTTAATGTCTCTTGAATAGCAGGCAGAACATGCTCAGGTTTAATTTTTGAAAATTGGGGTAATGATGAATTGCTTAATAGTGGGTTAGTCATACTGCGATACCTTATGCGAATGATTATGGTTCTTAATAAAACATTATGTTGTGGCTAAAAACCTTAATTCAAGTCAAAATGCTGATTGGGTTTAATTATAAACCCATTAATTTACGCTCACGTTGCCATTCAGTCGGTGTATATGTTTTGATTGATAATGCATGGATCCGATTATCATTAATAAATTCGGCTAAAGGTGCATATATAGCTTGTTGTTTTTTTACTCGACTTAATTCGGCAAAGATTTCACTAACTGCAATAACTTGAAAGTGGCTGCCATCATCTGTCATTACATGAACATCATCGAGGTCGAGTGAACTTTTTAATTTAGCTATAATTTCTTGCTTATCCATTATTTAAACTCTTATTATCTATTTTTTGTTTATTAAAAAAATTTTGAGGAAAGGGGTTTTTTATTATGAACTTGCATTAACAGTTACTGATTAATAACCGTTTGCAAATCATAAAGTTCAATTAATGTTTGTAACTGGGGGCTGATCCCAGTTAATTTGATATTATATTGGTTACAAAAATAGACCAGTGTCGCGAGCCCAGAAGAGTCAACTCGGGTAACTTGCGTTACATTAATATCCGTTACACCATTTAAAAGTGTATTCTGTATTGACCATAAATCATTTAATGAGTGAGCATCAAGCTCACCGATTAAATTAAGTGTATTTTGTTGTTTTTCTGCTTGGATTCGCGACATGATGAACTAACCTTTTTGTTTAGCGTTTGGATCAATATTGCGATTAGATAGATCATTTAACTGTTTAGTTAATGCATCAATTCCATCTTGGCGTAAAATTGTTGACCATTCATTTTGTTTGGTTGTAATCATACTTACGCCTTCAGCTATTAAATCATAAGCTTTCCATTCACCCGTTACGGTATTTTTTCGCCATTGGAAATCAATTCGTAACGGTTGTTGATTTTTATCTGGTTGATTTAGTAATACGCGGATAGAAATTAACGATTTACCGGTTAAATCTTTTGAGGTTTCAACTTGATAAGATTGACCGTTATACATTGAAAGTGCCTGGGCAAAGGCTTGAACTAGATAGTTTTCGAAAGCTTTGAAATAAGCCGTACGTTGTGTGTCAGTTGCCGTTTTATACGCATTACCTAAAATGAGTGCACCAGCATATTTAACTTGTACATAAGGTAGTAAGTCAGCTCTGACAATATCTTTAAGTTTATTTGGATTTGATTTAAGCGTCGCTGATTGCGCTTTCATAGTGCTAAAAATTTTGTCTGCTGCAACTTGCATATCTTTATATGGGTCATTTTCTGCAAACGCTGCTGTACTTATCATTAATGCAAGTATTAAAAATAAACTTTGTTTCAATCTGGTTAACATAATTACTCCTTACTTTCGTTAGTATCTTGTTTTTTGTCTTTATCTGACGATCCAGCAGCACTATATAAAAACTGTCCAATTAAATCTTCAATAACCATTGCTGGTTTAGTATTGTTAATCACATAACCGTCTATAAGATAAACAGGCTTCTTGTTGACATTATTATTGGTTGGTGCAGTGGCATCTTCTGCATCTAAAGCATCTAATTCCTGTTCAATGTTTTGATCTAACCCAAAATTAATATCAATGAATTGTTCACCTAATAGGCCTGAAGTTTTGATAGAAAGTGAACTAGAACTCGGAATTTTATCGTATTGGGAATCGAGATCCATAGTAACATAAGGTTTATAAACATCACCATTATCTGATTTTAAACTAATATTACTGACACGACCAATTACTACCCCACCAATTTTAATTGGTGATCTTACCTTTAATCCACCAATATTATCAAATACTGCATAAACACGGTAAGAATTATGACTAGCAAAAGATGTTGGATCAGTAACTCTAAAGCATAAAAAGAGTACTGAGCAGATCACCAGTACCATAAATAATCCTACTGTAATTTCAACTTTACGACTCATGTTTAATGACCTCAATTACTAAACATTAATGCGGTTAAAATAAAATCTAACCCCAAAATAACTAATGATGAATAGACAACAGTGTTGGTTGTTGCCCGACTGATTCCTTCTGATGTTGGTACGCAATCATAACCATTAAATAATGCAATCCATGTACTAGCGATTGCAAAAGCAAAGCTTTTTATAAAACAATTGCCTAAATCGTGCCACCAATCGACATTACTTTGAATAGAAGACCAAAAAAATCCAGCATCAATACCTTTCCAATCAACACCGACTAATACACCGCCTAAAATACCAACAGCGACAAAAATTGCGGTTAAAAATGGCATACAGAAAAATCCCGCCCAAAACCGTGGTGCAATAATTCTTCTTAATGGATCGATCGCCATCATCTCCATACTTGACAATTGTTCAGTGGCCTTCATTAATCCTATTTCGGCAGTTAGGGCTGAACCAGCTCGGCCGGCAAAAAGTAATCCAGCAACCACAGGACCAAGCTCTCGTAATAAAGCAAGGGCAACTAGCATCCCTAAACTTGCTTCGGCACCAAAGGTAGTTAAAATAAAATAACCTTGTAACGCCAATACCATACCTATAAAAAGACCAGATACGATAATAATGGAAAGCGATTGTACACCGACAAAATAAAATTGTTTAACAAGTAATGGAAATTGTTTGCTAAATTGAGGTTTACCGATAAGTGCACCAAATAGCATAACTCCTGAGCGGCCTAACATAGCAATAATATTAATTATTGATTGACCAAGTTTTGCAATTAAGTTCAACATTAGTTTGCACCTCTACTTAGGTCTAATTTGTAATCAACAGCCGGATAATGAAAGGGTACTGGACCATCGGCTAAACCTTCAAGGAATTGCTTAACGCGTAGATCATCATTATTACGCAATTCTTGAGATGTTCCACCAGCAATAATATGTTGTTCAGCAACAATGTATGCATAGTTAGCAATACTTAACACTTCATTAACATCATGGCTAACTACAATACAGGTTAAGCCAAGCGATTGATTGAGTTCAGCAATAAGCTTAACGATCACTCCCATTGATATCGGATCCTGTCCAGCGAATGGTTCATCAAACATAATGAGATCCGGATCGAGAGCGATAGCTCTGGCTAACGCGGCACGCCGAGCCATACCTCCAGATAATTCGGAAGGCATCATATTGGCAGCGCCACGAAGGCCTACTGATTGTAGTTTCATCAAGACTAAATTATGTAAAACTGGCTCAGGTAAATTTAGATGCTCACGTAATGGATAAGCAACATTATCAAATACCGATAAGTCAGTGAATAATGCACCTGATTGAAATAGCATGCTCATGCGTTTACGGACTTCATATAGCCGTGAGCGTGTCATACTAGGCACATCTTCACCATCAAATAAAATTTGACCAGCTTGTGGTTTTAATTGCCCACCAATAAGTCTTAATAGCGTAGTTTTACCTATGCCTGATGGCCCCATGATAGCGGTGACTTTGCCTTTGGGTACCGTTAGGTTCATATTTTTGTAAATAGGCCGAGTACCACGATAAAAAGACATATCGTGAATTTCGACCAAATTTTGCTGTAATGTGTCAGTCACAATGAGTTCCTACACTACTATAATTGAATTTTGAGTATTCTACTTGATTATTGTAAATAAACAAATGCGTTAAATGAATTGGTAATTTTAGCAATAATAAGTATAAAACATAAGGAATTTTATTGTTCATCTTTTTATGCTAATACTTTATCTTAAAAACTTAATGTTAGTTTACGTAATTGGAGCTTTATTTAAATTTCATAGTGGTACTGTTATTAGAGTACCCACTATTATCAATTTATTATTGGTTGTTGTTATTACTCATGTCGAGCTTTACGAGCCAAATAATTACCAGTACTTTGTACAAACTGAATTGCAATAACTAAAATCACGACACAAATGTAGGTAACCGTTGTATCGAATCGTTGATAACCGTATGAAACGGCTAGATCACCAATACCGCCAGCACCGATGGCTCCAGCCATCGCAGTTGCACCAATTAAACCAATTGTCGCAGTAGTTAGGGTTAAAATTAAAGAGCTAAATGCCTCTGGTAGCATAAAATGCCAAATAATTTGTATTGGCGTTGCGCCCATTGATTCAGCTGCTTCAATAATACCACTATTTACATCGAGCAATGAGTTTTCGACTAATCGAGAAATATATGGTGCTACATAGAAGGTTAATGGCACAATTGCTGCAGTTGTGCCTATTGAACTACCAACTATTAATTTGGTTAAGGGGAGAATTGCCACTAGCAAGATAATAAAAGGTAATGAGCGAACGAGATTGATAATTGGATTAATTATCTGATAAATCTTTTTATTTTCAAGCAATCCAGACGGTCGAGTAGTGACTAAACAAATACCCAATGGCACGCCAATTAATGATCCTAATGTTAAAGCAAAAACTACCATATACAAAGTTTCATAAGATGCTTGAGCAAATTGTGCACTAGTTACGTTGGTTGCAAAAGTTGTGCTTAAATAATTTATAATATCATTTACTATTTCCATTAGTTGCTCTCCCAATGTTGGATTTCTGTAACGTTTACCCCATGTTCACGAAGAAAATGTACCGATTGTTCGATATTACTATCACTACCTTTTAGTTGAACAAACATGCTGCCCAATACAGTTTTTTCAATTTCTGACATATGGGCAAACAAAATATTGACGACAACTTTTTGTTGTAATATTAACGAATTCATAACAGGTTCTGAGGCTGAACGACCCAGAAATTCAAGCTTAAACAATTTTATATTGTTTTTATCTCCTTCTATCTCTAAGAGATTTTCAACCACTCCCGCTGGGATTTGATCATTAATTACTGAGCTAACAAAATTTTGTGTGGTTTTATGTTTGGGATGACCAAACACATCAAGTACATTGCCATGTTCAATAATTTTACCTTTTTCCATCACCGCGACTTTATGACAAACCTGTTCTATAACATGCATTTCATGGGTAATTAATACCACGGTAATTTTATATTGATCATTAATTTTTTTGATTAATTCCAAAATTGATTGCGTGGTTTGTGGATCGAGTGCTGATGTAGCTTCATCACAAAGTAAAATATCGGGATCATTGGCCAAAGCCCTAGCGATGCCAATACGTTGTTTTTGGCCGCCTGATAGCTCTTTAGGGTAGCTATCGGCTTTATCACTTAAGCCAACAAACTCAAGCAGTTCATAGACTTTTTGTTTAATCGCTTGTTTGTTTTTTTTGATTAATACTAAAGGGATAGCAATGTTTTCATATACAGTTTTCGATTCAAGTAGATTGAAATGCTGAAAAATCATACCAATTTTACGACGTACTTGTCGTAGTTGTGGATTTGATAATTGATTTAATGATTGGTTTTGAATAATAACATTGCCTTGTGTCGGTTTTTCCAGAAAATTTATAAGACGTACAAGTGTACTTTTTCCTGCACCACTATAGCCAATAATGCCGTAAATATCGCCTTTTTGGATGGTTAAATTGATATTTTGTAATGCTTGAGTCGTAATTCCATTGCGTTCATATTGTTTCGATACATTTTCAAATTTTATCATTATGTTATACCTATCAATGTTTGGCTAATTCAATCAATCCGAGTTGCGCAAGATTTGCGAGATAATTAGCTGCTGGCATTATCATATTGCGATTAACTAAAAATTTAGGATGGTGTAGTGCATAGGGGCTTTGCGAGCCAAGATTGATAAATGAACCGGGAACATGATATAAGTAGTGAGCAAAATCTTCACCGCCGAGTTGTGGTTGAAAGTCAACAACCTCATAACCTTCCTGTTTTGCAATGTTTTGGCAAAACTCGACCCATTTAGCCACGTTTATAATTGATGGTGGTCCATCAAACCATCTTAACTCGGCTTCAGCGCCCATACTAAAGGCAATATTTTCGACAATGCTAGTTAGTTGTTGCTTGACCTTTAGCCTTATATCGGGGGTAAGTGTCCTTACGGTACCTTCCATTTCAACTATTTCAGGGATCACATTCCAAGTGTTTCCACCTAAGAATTTGGTAATGCTAACCACTACGGGGTCGAGCCCACTTATGGTACGACTGGAAATTGTTTGTATCGCATTAACAATCTGTGCACCAATGACAATTGGATCAATACCTGATTCAGGTCTTGCAGCGTGTGCTCCAATTCCCTTTACCGTAATTTCAATACGGTCTACATTAGCCGAAAATGGGCCGGCTCGTGAAGCCATTTGCTTAGTGGTTAAGTTAGGATTATTATGCATACCAAAAATGGCATCAACCCCATTGAGTGCACCGATTTCGATAAAATGTAATGCACCACTAAAATTTTCTTCGGCGGGCTGAAAAAGTAACCGGACTGTTCCTTTTAGTTGCTGTTCATTAGCTTTTAATAAATAAGCAGCTCCCATTAACACTGATGTATGCAAGTCATGACCACAAGCATGCATAACGCCTTGTTTGGTTGAACGGTATTGACAATCAGATTGTTCATCTATGGGTAGGGCATCAATATCTGCTCGTAAGGCAACAACAGGGCTTCCTGAGCCAATTTCGGCGATAACGCCTGTTTTTGCCCCCAGTTCTAAAATACGAATATTAGCTTGTTCTAAGCAATTTCTTAACTTTTTTGTTGTTTCAAATTCTTGATTGGAAAGTTCTGGATTTTTATGTAAATCCAGAAAAAGTTGCTCAATAATAGGGGCAATCGTGTCAGTCATGGCATATCCAATAGATATCAATTTTTGATACTTTTACGGTAACACAGCTGATTTTTTTGCTCTAATAATCGTTTTTTATAACTTATTCCAAAAAGTTATAAGATAGAAGTACATGGAATAAATGAATTGTTATTTCTATGTTAGAGTGTTTATTAAATTTACATTTCACTGAGGATAGTTCAAATGAAAATAAGTTTTATCAAACAAAAATTTGTTAACAATGTTGCACTATTAGCATTATTTAGTTCTATTTTTTTAATTACTGCATGTGATAACTCATCATCTAAGGTTGATAATCAAACTAAAAAAGAGATCAGTATGGGCGTATCACCAGGGCCGTATAATGATCTGTTCAAAGATGCTGTTAAACCAATACTTGAAGCTGAAGGTTATAAAGTTAAATTAGTTAATTTTCCTCATTTATTAGAATCTGATGTAGCATTAAGCGAAGGAAGTATTGATTTAACTGTTGCTCAACATACTGCTTATATGGATGTCTTTAATAGTCAACGTAAAGCAAATTTAAAACCGGTAGTGCATGTACCTTCAGTGCCTGCGGCAATATTTTCTAATAAATATACTTCAATCAAAAATGTCTTTTCTGGTGCTAAAATTGGTATTCCTCAAGATGCCTCAAATGCGGCTCGTTCATATAATTTATTGGAAAAAGCCGGTTGGATTAAGTTAAAACCAAATACTAATCCAATTATTGTTAGCAAAAATGATATTGCCGAAAATATTGCTGGTGTGGATATTGTTGAAATGGATTCTGCCAATATTCCAAGAGTCTTAAATGAGTTAGACTTTGCTGTTATTCCTGGAAGTATCGTTTATTCTGCCAATATAGATTCGAAAAGAGCGTTGTTATCAGAAACAATTATCCCTGATTTAGAAATCATGGTGGTGGTTAATGGTGGTAATGAAAATAGCCAGTGGGCAAAAGATATAAAACGCATTTATCAGTCGCAGCAATTTAAAGATTATATGAAAGAACATAACCAAAATGGTTATTGGGTCATGCCACAAGAATAATAAGTTTGCCCGTTTAAATACGGGCTATTTAATATTTAGGCATACTGGTATCAATGAGTTGTGCCCATGCGTCAATGCCACCAGTTAAATTATATAGAAAATCACTATCAAAACCATTTTCGACCAAATAGTTAGCTACATTGAGGCTTCTTACGCCATGATGGCAATAAATCACAATATCTACTTCGTCAGGAATTTTATCTAAATAAAGTGGTATTAAATTCATTGGAATATGATTGGCGCCGTTAAGCATACAAATAGCGACTTCATTAGCTTCTCGGACATCAAGTAAATAGAGTGGTGCTTTACTCTCAATTTTTTGTTTTAGTTGTAATGGGCTAATTTCTTTTATCATTGTCATTTTTCAAACTCATTTTAATTTCGGCAAAAATTTTGAGGAACGGGGTTTTTGGTAGCAAATTTGCTGTTGTTTAATTAAAAATCCCACCTTAACTAAATCTTATTGATCAATAACAAGGTGGGATTTTGCTCCTTATAATGCTGTTAATTTATTATGCAGCTAACGCTTTAGTGATTTTTTCATACAGATCTTTAGATAAGTTATCTAGTTTTAATAAGCTTTCTAAAGCAGCTGTCATTTTTTTCTGACGATTTTCGTCATAACGTTTTAATCGAATAAGTGGATCAATAAGTCTTGATGCCACTTGTGGGTTTTTCTGGTTTAGTTCCATTAATATTTCAACTAAGAAATGGTAGCCACTGCCATCTTCAGCATGAAAAGCAACAGGGTTATTGTTAACAAAAGCACCAATTAGACTTCTTATTCGATTTGGATTATTGAGTGAAAAAGAGCGATGATTAAGCAATTTTTTCACTGTTGATAATACATTTTGCTCTGGACTTGTCGCATTTAAAGCCAACCACTTATCCATTACTAAACCATCTTGATACCATTTATCATCGAAATCGGAGAGTAATGTATGTCGACATGTTAATTGCGCTTTTACTGCTGTGGTAAGCGCCGCTAATGAATCTGTCATATTATTGGCTTGTTGATATTGTTGTTCAACTAAAGTATTCGCTAGCGATTTATCGTCAGCATAAGCTAATAATGATAAACAGCAGTTTTTCAACATGCGTTTACCAATGTCAGCATGTTCAATCTGATATTGTGCTGTTTGATTATGATGATAAACCGCAGTTAGTTCATCATAGAGTTCATTAGCAAAGACATTTAATAAGAATTGGCGAACTTGATAAATAGCCATCGGATCAACGATATCAAATAGATTTGCCAATTCATTTTCCGAAGGTAAAGTCAGTATTTGTGCGATAAGTGCTGGTTCAGCGGTATCTGATAGTAATATTCCTCTAAAAGCATCTAATACTGGCTCAGGAATTGTCATTGATAAATTCTGATGATAATTATTTACATTCATACGCACATATTTTGCTAATAACATTTGCGCTGCATCGTAACGACTAAAAGCATTGCTGGCATGTTGCATTAAGAATATAAGATCGTGATCTTGATAATTGTAATTGAGTTTTACTGGAGCTGAAAAATCTCTTAATAGTGAAACAATTGGTTTTTCTGAAACATGATCAAAAACAAATTCTTGTCTGGATTGGGTTACATTTAGTACGTGATGAATAGGTTTATTTTGATATTGCAATGCAATTACATCACCATTTTGCTGATAAAGTTCGATATCTAATGGAATATGTAGTGCCTGTTTTTGACTTTGATCTTGCGTTGCTGGCGTATGTTGCTCAACTGTTAATGTATATTGTTGATTTTGTGGATTATAGCTGTCCGTTACTGTTAACACTGGTGTGCCTGACTGACTATACCATAATTTAAACTGAGTTAAATCAATTCCCGATGCATCTTGCATAGCTGCAACAAAATCATCACAAGTTGCTGCACTACCATCATGGCGTTCAAAATAAAGTTTCATACCAGCCTGAAAGTTAGCTTCACCTAATAATGTATGCATCATACGAATCACTTCTGCACCTTTTTCGTATACGGTAACTGTGTAGAAATTATTCATTTCAATTACTTGTTCAGGACGAATCGGATGAGACATTGGGCTTGCATCTTCAGCAAATTGTACTGTGCGTAACAGTTTGACATCAGCAATCCGTTTGACCGATCTGAGTCCTTGATCAGAAGTGAATTCTTGATCTCTAAATACTGTTAATCCTTCTTTTAGGCTAAGTTGGAACCAATCACGACAAGTGACTCGGTTACCGGTCCAATTATGAAAATATTCGTGACCAATTACTGATTCAATACCGATATAATCATCATCAGTGGCAGTTTGTGGTTTAGCAAGGACATATTTAGAATTGAAAATGTTAAGGCCTTTATTTTCCATTGCTCCCATGTTGAAAAAATCAACGGCTACAATCATAAAGATATCTAAATCATATTCTAAATCAAAACGGCTTTCATCCCAGCGCATGGCATTTTTTAAACTGGTCATCGCCCATTGTGAACGATCTAAATTGCCTTTATCGACATAAATTTCAAGATCAATTTTTCGATTAGAACGAGTGATAAAGTGATCTTTTAAAATATCAAAATCACCGGCTACTAATGCGAATAAATAGGCCGGTTTAGGAAATGGATCTTGCCATTGCACCCAATGCCTACCGTCGGAAAGTTCCCCTTGTGCAATGCGATTACCATTAGATAATAAGTAAGGATATTGTTGTTTATTAGCGGTAATTCTAGTTGAAAATCGTGCTAG
The DNA here is from genome assembly GCF_016101145.1 of Gilliamella sp. W8145. NCBI lineage: Bacteria > Pseudomonadati > Pseudomonadota > Gammaproteobacteria > Orbales > Orbaceae > Gilliamella > Gilliamella sp. W8145. Next base: position 29,102 of record NZ_JACFRC010000002.1, on the reverse strand, counting down.
AACATCTGGTCTATCGAGGTAGTAAGTAATGTGGCGGAAACCTTCAGCTTCACATTGCGTGCATAGTGCATCACCAGAAACATATAATCCTTCAAGTGCTGTATTATCGATAGGCTTAATTTGATTAACAATAGTTAAGGTAAATTCAGAAGGAACATTATTAATCGTTAATCCCGTTTTTGTGATTTGATAATCAGACCATGGTTGTTCATCAATATTTACTGAAACTAATTTAAGTTCTTCGCCATCTAATACTAAATCGTTAACTTGAGAATTTTTTTTGATGATATGACTACGGGCGATAACTGTCGTTGTTTCTGCCGCTAAATCGAAATCAAGATCGATGTCAGTAATAGTAAAGTCTGGAGTTTTATAGTCATGACGATATTTAGCAGTCGGTTGTATATCAGTTGTCGTTGTACTCATGTTTATATACCTTTGTAATACTCATGTTTATATACCTTTGTAAGTGGTGTGCTAATTATGTATTCAAATTAATCAAAACGGGGTTAATACCCATCAGTATCTATGATTATTTTTCTAAAATAGAATGAATTATATTTATTTATCATTTTGGAATGAATTTCGATTAATTTTACCAAAATGTCTATATGAACTATTATAGCCTATTAAAAATAATCTTATTAGATAATTAATTTATATCTTAATTATTATTCTGCTATAATCATCAGAATTTTCTTTAAAGAACTGATAATAGATAGACATGTTACCCGCAATAATTACATCAATATTAGATACTGATGCTTATAAGTTGCATATGCAGCAGGCCGTTTTTCATCATTATCCTGACGCGACTGTCGTTGCTCAGTTTCGCTGTCGTAGTGATGATCTACTTGGTCAATATGCCGATCAAATTGCTCATCAAGTTAAATTAATGGAGTCTTTAACACTTACCGATGATGAGTTCGCCTATTTATCTGGTATTACCTTTTTTAAATCTGATTATTTAAACTGGTTAAAAAACTGGCGTTTTAATAGTCAGTTATTAACCATTAAAAACGAAGATGGTTTGCTGGTGATTCAAATTGAAGGCAAATGGGTTGATGTTATTTTGTGGGAAGTGCCATTGCTAGCGGTTATTAGCGAAATTGTTCATAAAGATCGTTCGCCAAATATCGGTGTTGGACAAGCATTAGCAAGACTTAAAGATAAATTAGCCAGATTTGATGAACAAACTAATGATCTTGATATGTCTGGTTTTAATTTGCTGGATTTTGGTACACGGAGACGTTACTCTTTTGCTGTCCAAGAGGCCGTTGTAAGTTATTTACAAAACCATTTCAGCAATTTTCATAGTACTAGTAATTATTTATTGGCATATCGTTTAGGGTTAACTCCAGTTGGCACGCAAGCCCATGAATGGTTCCAAGCCCATCAACGATTAAGCCCTAATTTGCATGATTGCCAAAAAACGGCCTTGCAAGTTTGGTTAGATGAATATCCTGATGATCTGGGTGTTGCGTTGACAGATTGTATTACTATGGATGCTTTTTTACGTGATTTTGACTACTATTTTGCATCTCATTATCAAGGACTACGCCATGATTCGGGCGATCCGATTGAATGGGGTGAAAAAGCGATTAGCCATTATCAGCAATTAGGAATTGATCCTAAAACAAAATTACTGGTGTTCTCTGATAGTCTAAACTTTGATAAAGCGCTGAAAATTTATCGACACTTTAATCATCGAGTGAAATTATCCTTTGGTATCGGTGGTTTTCTTGCTTGTGATATTCCGTCTACAGAAGTAAATACCAAATCGTTAAACATTGTATTAAAACTAACGGAATGTAATAATCAAGCTGTAGCTAAATTATCTGATAGTCCTGGTAAAACAATTTCACAAGATTTGGCTTTTATTGACGAATTAAAAAGAACATTTAAAGTCAATCATTAATAATCATATTGATGATTAATATTAATAATTAAACAAAGTGATATAGTCTTATAAATAATCTGTACTATCAATTTTTGATAATACTTAAATGAATATTAAAACTCAGCTTATATATTACTTTTAAGATTACTTACTATATAAATAATAAATAGAGATGGATAATTAAAATGAATTCTGTTGCTCCTATTGTTGACGTGCTACAAGGTAAAATTGCTGTTGGTAGCACCATTTCAGTTCAAGGTTGGGTAAGAACTCGCCGTGATTCTAAAGCCGGTATCTCATTTTTGGCTGTGTATGATGGTTCTTGTTTTGATCCAATTCAAGCGGTAATTGAAAAAGACTTACCAAATTATGAACAAGATATTTTGCGTTTAACTGCGGGCTGTTCAGTAAAAGTGACTGGTAAAGTTGTTGAATCTCCAGGTCAAGGACAAAAATATGAACTACAAGCAACGCAAGTTGAAGTTTATGGTTTTGTTGATGATCCTGAAACTTATCCAATGGCCGCTAAACGTCACTCAATAGAATATCTTCGCGAAGTTGCTCATTTACGCGCAAGAACCAATATTGTTGGTGCGATTACTCGTGTACGACACACCTTAGCGCAAGCTATTCACCAGTTTTTTGATGAAAGAGGTTTTTTCTGGCTTTCAACACCAATTATTACTGCCTCTGATACTGAAGGTGCCGGTGAAATGTTCCGCGTTTCAACACTGGATATGTTAAATTTACCTAAAACAGATAATGGTAAAGTTGATTTTGATAAAGACTTTTTTGGTAAAGAAGCTTTTTTAACTGTTTCTGGGCAACTTAATGCAGAAACTTATGCATGTGCACTTTCAAAAGTCTATACCTTTGGACCTACTTTTAGAGCTGAAAACTCAAATACTACACGCCATTTAGCTGAATTTTGGATGATGGAGCCAGAAGTGGCGTTTGCTGATCTTAACGATAATGCCAAACTTGCTGAAGATATGTTGAAATATGTCTTTAAAACAGTACTTGAAAAACGAGCTGATGATATGCAGTTTTTCGCACAGCATATTGATAAAGATGCCATTAATCGTCTTGAAAGCTTTATTAATGCTGATTTTGCCCAAGTGGACTACACTGATGCTATTACTATCTTACAAAACTGTGATGCTAAATTTGAAAATCCAGTAAGTTGGGGTATTGATTTGGCATCTGAACATGAACGTTATTTAGCTGAACAATATTTTAAAGCGCCAGTTGTTGTTAAAAATTATCCTAAAGATATTAAAGCGTTTTATATGCGTATGAATGATGATGGTAAAACTGTTGCGGCAATGGATGTATTAGCCCCAGGGATTGGTGAAATCATTGGTGGTTCACAACGTGAAGAACGTTTGGATATGTTAGATAAACGTATGGATGAATTAGGCCTTAAAAAAGAGGATTATTGGTGGTACCGTGATTTACGTCGTTATGGTACTGTACCTCACTCAGGTTTTGGATTAGGTTTTGAACGTCTAATTGTGTATGTCACTGGCGTTCAGAATGTTCGTGATGTGATTCCTTTCCCTAGAACTCCACGTAACGCAAATTTCTAAAATTTGTGCATATTATCAACTGACTTTTAGTCAGTTGATAGCAAATTCAATATTAACAAAACTTTACAAATGATTAAAAAACAATCAAACGGACGTTATTTTAAGCTTAGACATCACGTTTAACGAAAAGTTCACTTGATTTTAATAAATTTTTATACATAATTTACAGTACTGTAAAAAGTAAGATGAAAATAATAGTTAAAAACGTTAGTTATAAACATTATTTTTGGATGAATAATCATTGTAAAAATTGACACAACCAAAAGGCGTGTCTTTTTATAGAAATAACCATGAGGGTAAGAAATGAAACGTAATCTATTAGCAATCGCTATCCCTGCTCTTTTAGTAGCAGCTGGTGCAAATGCTTCTATCGAAGTATGGAACAAAGACGGTAATAAAGTTGATTTTTATGGCCGAGTAAAAGCAGCTAACCATATCACTGATCGTGGACAAGATGGTGAAGGTGACGATACTTCAGCTCGTTTAGGTATGTCTGGTCAAACTCAAATTACTGACGGTATTACTGGTTATGGTCGTTGGGAATATGAAGCGAAAGCTGGTAAAAACTCAAATAACGAAGTTCGTTATGCATTTGCTGGTTTAAACTTTGGTGATGCTGGTTCATTCGACTATGGTCGTAACGACGGTGTGTTAAAAGCTATTACTGCTTATACTGACGTATTACCAGAATTTGGTGGTGAAGCAGCAAACAATACTTGGAACGTGCTTTCAGCTCGTACTAAAGCTGTTGCTACTTACCGTAACAACAACTTCTTCGGTTTAACTGATGATTTAAGCTTTGCATTACAATATGCTGATAACGGTGATAATTCATACACTGTTGATGGTAAACGTTCAAGCCCATTATTCGATGAAGATGGTGACTTATCTGGATACAAAGGTGATAGCCGTGAAGCATATGGTGCTAATGTTCAATGGAATATTTTTGATACTGGCTTAACTGTTGGTGCAGGTTATGCACAAACAGCTGGTAAATCTAAATATGTTGAAGGCGGCGAAGTTAAAAAAGCTAAAACATGGACTACTGGTATCAAATATGATAACTATAATCTATATTTAGCTGCTACTTATTTCCAAACTAAATTCAATACTTGGAATGAAAAAGGTATTGATGGTGAGCGTTATGATAATCCTAAAATCAAAGGTGTTGAGTTAGTTGCTCAATATGGTATTGATTTACCTGTTGGTCGTTTAACACCATCTTTAGCTTATGTTCAACATAAATTCAGTAACATCAGCTCTGATGACTACTGGTATGATGATGAACATAAAGAAGGTCGTAATTTAGCTAAATATGTTTCACTTGGTGCGACATATGATCTTAATAAAAACTTCAGTGCTATCGTTGAATATAAGTTCAATCTTCTTAAGAAACAAGATATCGGTGCTGAGTTAAATACATCTCATGAAAGCAATGGGCGTCACCCATTCAAACCAGGTACTAAAGATGTATTAGGTGTTGGTTTAATTTACCAATTCTAATCGCTTGATATCTTAAATATCAATAAAAGGCACTTAGGTGCCTTTTTTTTCATCTCTTGAACATCATGTTATCTAAAAAAACATTTTATGCTTAAAAAAATATTATTTTAAGTCATAAAATAGTCTTAATTCGCAGAATAATATCTTACAAACGTTATTAATCCATAATGTTTACAATAAAAATCTAGTATTTAACAATAATAATAGATATCCCAGTAATAACTTAGTTGCTAATTAACAGCAGCTATTTATTAAATCAAGAACAAAATATTTTGTATCTTTAATAATAAAATACCTAAGAGGGTAACTAAATGAAACGTAATCTATTAGCAATCGCTATTCCTGCTCTATTAGTTGCAGGTACAGCAAGCGCTTCAATTGAAGTATGGAACAAAGATGGTAATAAAGTTGACTTTTATGGGCGAGTTTATGCCTTAAACTATATTACTGATCGTGATAACCAAACTGGCGAAGGTGACAAAACCACTGCTCGTTTAGGGATGTCAGGACAAACACAAATCACTGATGGCTTAAGTGGTTATGGTCGCTGGGAATATGAAGCTAAAACAGGATCTGATGCTGATAACGAAACTCGTTATGCTTATGCAGGTCTAAACTTTGGTGATTTTGGTTCATTTGATTATGGCCGTAACGATGGGGTATTAAAAACCTTAACTTCATATACTGACGTTTTACCAGAGTTTGGTGGTGATGCATCAAATAATGATATCTATGCGTTAACAGCAAGAACCAAAGCAGTGGCTACTTATCGTAACTCAGATTTCTTTGGTTTAGTTAACGGGTTACGTTTTGCTGTGCAATATGCCGATAATGGTGATAATAGTTCAACTCAATACCTAAATAATCACGACCGTACTGGCCATGATAGTGCTGAAGCTTGGGGTTCAGTAATTGATTGGGACGTGCTTGATACAGGTTTATCAATTGGTGCCGGCTATGCACAAACAGGTGGTCATAAAGATGCTAAAGCATGGTCAGCTGGTGTTAAATATGATAATGATAATCTATATTTAGCTGCGCTTTATATTCAAGGTAAACAAAAATACGGTTGGGAAAAAGCATCAACTACAGAAAACACCTCTGATTTGAAAACTAAAGGGTTTGAATTAGTTGCTCAATACGGTATTGACTTTGAAGTGGGGCGTTTAACTCCTTCTGTTGCTTATATTCAACATAAAGTACAAGATGCATCAAACTTCTCAAGAAGTGGTGATGCGGGTCTTAAAGGTAATGATTTAGCTAAATATGTCGATGTTGGTTTAACCTATGACTTTAATAAAAACTTATCAGCAATTGTTGATTATAAAATTAACTTGTTAGATAAAGATGATATTGGTGCACGTCGAGCTTTATACGAAGATGGTACATTCACTAAATCACAAATTAAAGCAACAGCTAAAGATACTGTAGCATTAGGATTAATTTATCAATTCTAATTATCTTTATCTTTAGATTTAGATTTAGATTAAATAAAAGGCACTTAGGTGCCTTTTTTGTTATCTATTTTTCAATAAATACCGCTTGCGCTTTAATAAATAGTCTGATAAAAATAATGAAATAATAATCAATTAGGACTATATTGATGCAGTACATTACTCGAAAATTACCTGCAAAAAAAAATATTGCTTTAGTGGCACATGATCACTTAAAAGAAGCATTATTAAATTGGTGCAAAAAAAATCGACAAGAACTTTCGCATCACAACCTGTGTGGTACAGGAACAACCGGAACATTAATTAAGAAAGAAACGGGATTAACTATAACGCCTATGCTCAGTGGTCCAATGGGTGGGGATCAGCAAATCGGTGCTTTAATTGCTGAAGGTAAAATTGATATTCTGATCTTTTTCTGGGATCCACTTAATGCTGTACCACATGATCCAGATGTAAAAGCTCTATTACGCTTATCAACAGTTTGGAATATTCCAGTAGCCACTAATCAAGCTACCGCTAACGCTTTAATACAATCCTCAATATTTACTCAAGAAGTGGAAATTGAAATTCCTGATTATCAAGGTTATTTAAACGAAAGAGTAAAATAGATGCCAATTCCTTCACAAGTTCGTAAAACAGGTCGATACATATTATTGTTAGATAATTTGTTTATTGTGTTGGGATTTTATGTAGTATTTCCATTGGTCTCAACCCACTTTGTTAGTCAAGTTGGGTGGAGTGCGTTATTTGTTGGTTTTGCTTTAGGTTTTCGTCAATTTGTTCAGCAAGGATTTGGTTTGATTGGTGGGGCAATCGCAGATCGCTTTGGTGCTAAACCAATGATAATAACTGGTATGTTTTTGCGCTCAATTGGATTTATCTCAATGGCACTAGCAACAGAACATTGGTTATTATTAATATCTTGTTTACTTTCGGCATTGGGCGGTTTGCTATTTGATCCCCCTAGAATGGGATTAACTATCAAATTTACTCGTCCTCATGAACGAGGCAAGTTTATTTCTCTACTAATGATACAAGATAATGCAGGCGCAGTTATTGGCGCTCTTATCGGCGGCATTCTAATCGATTACGATTTTCAATTAGTGTGTTGGTGTGGTGCTTTTATCTTCTTCTTATGTGGTATTTTTAATCTGATGTACTTACCGGCCTATCATATCGCAATTGGTAAAGCTCCGATTATTAACGGCATGAAAATGGTTCTTAAAGATAGAAAATTTACTCATTATGTACTTACTTTAACAGGTTATTATGTGCTGTGGGTGCAAATCATGTTGATGTTACCTTTAACCATTACCAATGTGTCAGGTAGTCCAAGCTATGTAAAATGGATGTATGCTATCCAAGCAACAATATCGTTATGTTTGCTTTATCCTCTTGCTCGAATAAGTGAAAAATATTTTAGATTAGATCAACGCCTTAAATTTGGATTATTGTTGATGTCTTTTGCTTTTATTATTATTGGCTTTACATCACAATTATCGATTTTACTTTCTCTTATAGCGTTGTTTTATTTTGGGGCTATTATTGCTGAACCAGCTAGAGAAACATTAGCAACTGTTTTAACAAACCCTAAAGCTAAAGGTAGCTATATGGGGTTTAGTCGGTTGGGATTGGCATTGGGTGGTTTTATTGGTTATACCGGTGCTGGCTGGCTTTATGATGTGGCCATCCAAATCGGTTTACCGCATTTACCATGGGTAATCTTAACTTTAGTCGGTCTATTAACTTTAGGATATTTAGAATATTTATTCAAAAACGAGCCACCTATGACTAAAGTCAAGATGAGAAAGATTGGCTAATTTCGCCATTTTTAAATAAAATTGCTTCACCACTAGCTAATTTAGTCCATATTTCGTTCGAAGTTAACGGCATGGTTGAAATTATTGTTACAACATCATTTGGTGTCGTATGTTTTTGAAAATCTATCTCAACATCTTCGTCAATTAACTTGGCCTTTCCAAATGGTGCTTTTCGGGTGATCCAGTGTAGATTGGTTGAACAGTAAGCAAAGACATATTCACCATCTGACAGTACCATATTAAAAATACCTAATTGGGTTAATTTAATAGCACACTCTCTAATATATTCAAAAAGTTCAATATTATTGGTTGGTTGCTGTGGGTATTTTTTATGTAATTCATTTATTAAATAGCAAAACGCATATTCACTATCAGTTAATCCAACCGGTTGAAATATTCCTGTATCTAATTTTTCATAATCAGTTAATTGTCCATTGTGTGCAAAAGTCCAATTTTTACCCCATAGTTCTCGAGTAAAAGGATGAGTGTTTTCAAGTGCAACACCACCGCGATTAGCTTGGCGAATATGAGCAATAACAGCAGTTGATTTTATTGGGTATTGTTGAACCAATTTAGCAATGGGTGAAAAACTACATGGTTGCGGATCTTTAAACGTTCGACATCCTTTACCTTCATAGAAGGTTATGCCCCAGCCATCTTTATGAGGACCTTTATCGCCCCCACGTTTGATTAAGCTGGTAAAACTAAAACAAATATCGGTCGGTACATTGGCACTCATACCCAATAATTCGCACATATTAAGCCATCTCTTTTTCAATAAGTAGAATTAAAATATGAATTACTTTGATATGGATTTCTTGTACACGATCTGCATAGCCAAAATGTGGTACACGAATATCAACATCAGCTAATCTATTCATTTTCCCACCATCTTTACCTGTCAGTGTGATAATTTTCATACCTTTTTGTTTAGCTGCTTCAATTGCTTTAAGTACATTAGCTGAATTCCCTGAAGTTGAAATGCCTAATAAAACATCACCTTTTTGTCCAACGCCTTCAACGTAACGAGAAAATATGTAATCGAAACCATAATCATTGCCCACGCACGAGATGTGACTAACATCAGATATGGCAATGGCTGGATATGAAGGACGATTATCTCGGAAACGTCCGGTTAATTCTTCAGCAAAATGCATCGCATCACAATGCGATCCACCATTACCGCATGAAAGTACTTTTCCACCTTGTTTAAATGAGTCTGCAATTAAAACGGCTGCTTGCTGGATTTTTTTTAAATTTTCATCGTTTGCAACGAAATTGCCCAATACGTCAATTGCCTGATTTAATTCATCACGAATGGTGTTAATGTACATTAATAATACCTCTTTAATAAAAAGCTTTTCCATAACCATTGTAATTCGTTAATAACAGCTTGCAAGCAATAACAATAAATTTTTTATAATATGTAAAATATTTCAATTTTCTACAAACAAATAATAGGATAGTTATCTAAAAAATAATTATGGATAAATGCAAAAATAACCTTTGATAAATTAACTATTTTCATACAATAACAAGTTAATAACTATTTTAATTAAAGCTAGTATTAAAAAGATTAAATCCTCTTTTGCTAATAGGATAAGCCTTTAATTTGTGGTATAATTACCTGATAATTTAATCTCTGAAAGAGATTATAAAATTGCATCTAGAATCAATCGGTAAGGAATGAATATGCAAACAATTAAAGGTAAAGTTGCTGCACCTGAAGCCAAAGTAGCGATTATCGTGGCGCGTTTTAACCAATTTATTAATGAAAGTTTAGTTAATGGTGCCGTAGATGCACTCACTCGTATCGGTGAAGTAGACGATAACAATATTACCGTTATTTGGGTACCGGGCGCTTATGAAATTCCTTTAGCAGCTAAAGTTGCTGCACAGTCAAAAAAATATGATGCAATTGTTGCATTGGGCACGGTTATCCGTGGTAGTACCGCTCATTTTGATTTTGTCGCTGGTGAATCAAGTTCAGGACTATTAAATGCGAGTTTAGACTTTTCGATACCAGTTGGTTTTGGTATTTTAACTACTGAAAGTATCGAACAGGCCATTGAGCGAGCTGGAACTAAAGCGGGCAATAAAGGTGCTGAAGCGGCACTAACCGCACTTGAAATGTTAAATGTGATTAAAACAATTAAGGAGTAATTTAGTGGCGTTAGTTAATCCTCGTCGTCGAGCAAGAGAGTGTGCAGTTCAAGCTATTTACTCTTGGCAAATTTCTAGAAATGATCTTGCTGATGTTGAGAGCAGCTTCATGGCTGAACAAGATATGAAAGGTGTCGACACCAAATATTTTAGAGAATTACTGCATGGTGTTGCCAAAAATACCACAGAATTAGATGAGAAGATGACCCCTTATTTAACAGAAAGAACTGTTGAAGAGCTAGGTCAAATTGAATTAGCCGTATTAAGAATTGCTCTATATGAATTAATGAAGCGACATGATGTCCCTTATAAAGTTGTTATCAATGAAGCTATCGATCTTACTAAAACCTTTGGCGCAGAAGATAGCCATAAATTTGTTAATGGTGTATTAGATAAAGTTGCACCAACCATTCGTACACGATAACTGTCTTTAATTGGGAATAATATGAACGATACTAGTGAAAAAAGTAAGCCCACTATTTTTTATGCTAAAAATAGCGAAGCAAGAGTAAAAAACCGTTCAGCCAAAGAACGTGGTGGTGATTATAAAAATAAACGTAATAATGATGGTTTTCAGTCTAATTCAAAAGCAAAACATGACCGGATCGAAACCTTTAAACCAAAAAAATTTAATAAAACGGTAAAATCAGCTAAAGCACAGTTTGATTTAGCTGATGAGCATGATTCCCCATGGCAAAAAAAAGTTCGAGATAATGAACAAGTACCTACATTCGGTTATGATGGCTATCGTCAAAAAAAGGAAGAGACATTAGTTTACAGCGAAAACAGTTGTAAAGCGGTATTTAAGCATCGACGCTTGGCTATTGTTAAATTATTTATTACCCAAGAAATGACTTATCAATTTAAAGAATTAATTAATTGGTTAGTCAAACAACGTCTTGGTTATGATGTTGTCTCAACAGAACAAATTACTAAAATCACACAAACTCCCCATCATGGTGGTGTTTGTTTAATTGTTAAAAAACGTATTCCACTCACTTTGCTTGATTATTTAGATGAATATGATGATCAGGTTCAGGATTGCATTATAGCTGTTGATGATGTGAATAATCCGCATAACTTAGGTGGGTTAATGCGTAGTGCAGCTTTTTTTGGCGTTAATGGCGTAATTTTACGGCAAACAAACTTACTCGATAGTGGTGCCGCAATGCGTGTTGCTGAAGGTGGTATTGAAGCAATTGAATCTATTAAAAGTGATGATTTTATAGCATCTATTGATCTGTTAAAACAACATGGTTATCAAGTTATTGCGTTATTACCATGTCAATTAAAATCGATTTCATCAACAGAGTTATCAAAACTCAAATTTACCAAGAAAATTGCTTTAGTTATATTTCAACAAATTAATAACAAATTAATTAACTGTGCTGATAACATTGTCCATTTGCAAGGCAATGATAATATGTCGGCTTTAAATATTTCTGTAGCAACAGGGATTGTGTTATCAGCTATAAAATATCAATCTTAATTGGTATGAATCTCACAATTGATGAATTTAATTGATGAAGTTAACACTTTTGTAATTTTATTATATTAAATAGCATCAATTGGTTAGAAAATGGTTGTTTTTTCTGTACATTAGTATTCAGTTTTGAAATTGATTGGTAATGATTATGTCATCTAAACATCGAGTTGGTTTAATTTTTGGTAAGTTCTATCCGTTACATAGTGGTCATATTTATCTTATTGAAAAAGCATTGACCCAAGTTGATGAACTGCATGTCATGTTGGGTTGTGAATCAATACGTGATAAACAACTGTTTGAAAAAAGTCGCCTGCCTAGACAGCCTCAAGTAAGTGATCGCTTTTCATGGTTAAAAGAAACCTTTAAAGATAGACATAATATTCACATTCATATCTCTGATGAAGCTGGTATTAACTATTATCCCAATGGTTGGCAAGATTGGAGTGATAGTATAAAACGTATTTTATTGGAACATAAAATCGAACCTACTGTGGTATTTACTAGCGAGTCACAAGATGTAAAACAGCATGAACGCTATTTTGGTTGCCCTGTGGTTATTGTTGATGCTGATCGTGATTTTGTTAATATAAGTGCGACACAAATTCGCGAAAAACCTTATCAAAATTGGTCTTATATTGCTAAGGCAGCGAAACCTTTTTTTGTTAAAAAAGTAGCGATTATAGGACATGATAAATTTAATGAATTGCCGATACAATTAGCTAATATTTATAACACACAATATGTTTCAAATGGTTATATTAACTATATTAAACGAGAAATATCTACAGCTGAAAATAAACGTTATTTGAGTGAAAATGATTATCTTAGGATAGCCATGTTGCAAGTTGAACGTATGTCCAAAGCTGTTGAAGATGCTAATAAATTAATCTTTACATCGATTGATTTTGATACATTGGCTAATTACTATAATCAAATTTTTGCTAAATCTAATGAAGTATTAAATGGTTTAAAAAATAGTTATCAGTTTGATCTGGTCATTCACGAAAATGACTTGCCAGCAAACTCCACACCATTACAACATTTCGAAATTGTTTCTCAAATGGTTGAATCGTTATTAATTTAGTCCATCACATTTAGGTTAGCTTATGCTAAAATAAGCTAACTATTTATGATAGGTAAATTTTTATGTCTCAATCATCTTCACAGCAAAATGATGAAAATCAAGATAAAATTGATTTTGGTTACACTCAAGTTTTAAAGCAAGATAAAGTAAAACGGGTAGCAGAAGTTTTTCATTCTGTTGCTGATAAATATGATGTTATGAATGACCTTATGTCATTTGGTATTCATCGTATCTGGAAAAAAATCACTATTGAATATAGTAGTGTTCGTAAGGGGCAAAAAGTTTTGGATCTTGCCGGTGGTACTGGCGATTTGACGGCTAAATTCTCGCAAATCGTCGGTGATGATGGCTTAGTTGTATTGGCTGATATCAATGAATCTATGCTAAAAGTTGGTAGAGATAAGCTTCGAGACAAAGGTCTATTTAATAATATTGAATATGTACAAGCTAATGCAGAAGAACTGCCATTTGCCGATAACTATTTCGATTGTATTACTATCTCATTTGGTTTACGCAATGTCACCGATAAGCAAAAAGCATTGCAATCTATGTGGAGAGTGTTAAAACCTGGTGGACGCTTATTAATACTTGAGTTTTCTAAACCGCAATACCAGATTTTAAATAAAGCTTATGACCTATACTCATTTACTATGTTACCGTTGATGGGCAAAATTGTCGCGAATGATGCTGATAGTTACCGATATTTAGCTGAATCTATCAGAATGCATCCAGATCAAAAAACCTTAAAAAAAATGATGGAGGATGCTGGATTTGTCGATGTGAAATATCACAATATGACAGGTGGCATTGTGGCTTTACATACTGGTTTTAAATTTTAATGTGATAAAAAAGAATGACATTTCTTCGAATTTATAAAATATTAACGGTATTTCGAGCTTATCGATTAGATGAACTATTACCAAAACATCGAACCTCAACATGGTTTAAATTGTTGTTGGTTGGTCTATTTTGGGTTAGATCTAAAGCAAAACAACAAAATGTTGGTGAAAGATTGCGTCTAGCCTTACAAGAATTAGGCCCGGTTTGGATAAAGTTTGGACAAATGGTTTCAACAAGGCGAGATGTATTACCAAAACATCTTGCTGATGCATTAGCCAAACTGCAAGATCAAGTAGCTCCTTTTGATGGACAAATTGCCAGACAAATTATTGAATCAACTCTTGGTTGTTCTATAGATCATTATTTTACCGATTTTGAGGAAAAACCATTAGCTTCAGCTTCCATTGCTCAGGTGCATACTGCAACTTTAAAAAGCAGCCAAGCCCAAGTTGTAATTAAAGTCTTACGCCCGAATATTTTACCTATAATCAAATCAGATATTCGCTTGATGTATTGGGCTGCTAATCAATTTACTAAACGGATTAAATTTGGTGAAAAGTTACGTGCGGTTGAAATTGTTAGTGATTATGAAAATACACTTTTGAAAGAGCTTGATCTACAAAAAGAAGCTTATAATACTGCTCGTTTACGGGATAATTTCATAAATAGTGAGATTTTGTATATTCCTTACGTTTATCAAGATCTTTGTCGAACAAATATTTTAGTAGAAGAACGAATTTATGGTACACCAATAGCTAATATTGATGAACTTAAACGAAATAATGTCAATATGAAATTGCTCGCCGAACGTGGTGTTCAAGCTTTCTTTACACAGGTGTTTCGGGATAATTTTTTCCATGCTGATATGCATCCAGGTAATATCTTTGTTGATATTTCTGAACCACAAAATCCCCGTTATATTGGCATAGACTGTGCAATTGTTGGTGTACTAACTGAAGATGATCAGCGTTATTTAGCTGAAAATTTTCTCGCCTTTTTTAATCAAGATTATCGACGAATTGCGCAAATTTATATTGCTTCTGGTTGGGTGCCAGAAACAACTGATGCAACGGCATTAGAAATGGCTATGCGTAGTGTGTGTGAACCTGCATTTGCCAAACCATTAGGTGAAATTTCATTTTCTCAAATTTTATTAGCTTTATTTCAAGTTGCTCGTCAATTTGAAATGGATATTCAGCCGCAATTAACATTACTTGAAAAAACCTTATTTTATATAGAAGGATTAGGACGTCAGCTATATCCAGAACTCGACTTATGGCAAACAGCTAAGCCATTTCTTGAAAAATGGTATGAAGATAAGTACAGCGCTAAAACGTTATTCCAGCAAGTATGGTCCTCGTTACCAGAGTGGAAAAACATCCTAGTTGATCTGCCAGTAAGATTAGGTGATCAGGCTCGTATGACTAAACAGATGCGTAACCAATTAAAACAGATTAATCAAGAATTACAACAAAGCCAAAAACGCTATCGTTGGTCGTTGGCCATTCTTAGTCTAGTTTGTGTTTTATCTATTGTGACGCTGGTTGTACATTGAAATAGTTATTTTTGGGAATATCACCATTTAAGTGTATAATTTGACTAACTAACGTTATTGGAGATAGTTATCATATGCCTAGTTTGCCCAAACTACTGATATTTGTTGCTGTTATAGTGCTATTATTCGGAACAAAAAAATTGCGTTCATTGGGCTCTGATCTTGGGGCTTCAATTAAAGGTTTTAAAAAAGCCATGAATGACGATGATGACAAAAAAGAGACTGATGATTCACAAAAAGTTGAACATCTTGACTCCTCAGCTAATAACCACGCCGATAAAGAGTAACCCGTGTTCGATATTAGCTTTGGTCAGCTACTATTAGTATTAATTATTGGACTGGTTGTATTAGGACCGGAACGTTTGCCTATTGCAATTAAAACTGTTGCCGGATGGATTAAAGTACTCCGTCGCATGTCAGCAACTGTCCAGTTAGAATTGAATAAAGAACTCAAACTGCAAGAATTACAAGATAGCTTAAAAAAAGCCGAACAAAGTGGTTTGAATTCTCTTACCCCAGAACTGCAAGCATCAATTGATGAATTAAAACGGGTAACCGAATCACTGCAAAATGAGATTAATTCAGTCAGTCAAATTGATACAACAATTCATTCAGATAAAGATAAATTATGACAGACGACGCAACCCAACCACTTATTGGACATCTGGTCGAACTAAGAACAAGACTTTTACGCTGTATCATTTGTATATTACTAGTATTAGCATGTTTGCTTTATTTCTCAAATGATATCTATCATATTGTTGCTAATCCGCTTATCAGTCAATTACCTAAAGGTAGCAGTATGATTGCCACCGATATTGCCGCCCCTTTTTTTACACCAATTAAACTGACGGCCGTTGTTGCAATATTTATTTCTATTCCTTATCTTTTATATCAAGTTTGGGGATTTATTGCTCCGGCTCTATATCAACATGAAAAACGGCTGATTATGCCATTAATTATTTCTAGTACGGTACTTTTTTATATCGGTATTGCGTTTGCATATTTTGCCGTGTTTCCTTTGGCATTTTATTTCTTTATTCATACAGCACCAGTTGATGTTGCGATAAATACTGATATTACAAAATATCTTGATTTTGTCATGACACTATTTATTGTATTTGGTTTTGCATTCGAAGTGCCTGTGGCGATTATTTTGCTTTGTTGGACTGGCGTTACTACTCCTAAAAATTTACGTAAAAAAAGACCTTATATTATTGTCGGTGTGTTTGCTGTAGCGATGTTTGTAACCCCACCGGATGTATTTTCTCAAATTTTATTAGCTGTACCTATCTGTTTATTATTTGAAATTGGGACATTTTTTGCCCGTTTCTATCAACCCAGAAAAAAAATCCAACCAGAAGATGAATCTGTTGGGAATTAATAATAAATTGATAAGTGATTTACTGAATAACAAGTAAAGGATATATAACCATAATGAAAACTTCACTTCCTGAGTTTAATCAAGCAAAAGTTCTGGTAGTTGGCGATATTATGTTAGATCGCTATTGGTATGGTGGTACTAACCGTATATCACCAGAAGCACCAGTGCCAATTGTTAAAGTTGATGCTCTAGAAGAACGCGCTGGTGGTGCAGCCAATGTCGCTATGAATATAACCTCTTTAGGGGGGGGCGCAAGATTAATTGGTTTTACCGGTATTGATGAACCAGCCAAAGTACTTGATGAACAACTGACTAAACGTAATGTCCATTGTGATTTTGTATCAGTCTCAACTCATCCAACAATTACCAAATTAAGAGTTTTATCTAGAAATCAACAACTCATTAGAATTGATTTTGAAGAAGGTTTTAATAATGTTGATCATACACCTATTTTAGAACGTATTGAAAGTGCACTTTCAACCTCTAAAGTATTAGTACTATCTGACTATGCCAAAGGTGCTTTAACTGCTGTACAAGCAATGGTTAAACAAGCTCAAAAAGCAAATGTCCCAATATTGGTTGATCCGAAAGGTACTGATTTTGAGCGTTACCGTGGGGTAACATTATTAACGCCAAATATGTCTGAATTTGAAGCAGTTGTTGGTGTTTGCAAAACAGAGCAAGAAATTATCGAAAAGGGCTATCAACTGATTAAACAATACGATTTCAAAGCACTGCTTGTCACTCGTAGTGAAAAAGGGATGACGTTAATACAGTTAGATAAACCTGTTTATCATCTACCTACGCAAGCCAAAGAGGTATTTGATGTTACTGGTGCTGGTGATACGGTGATAGCGACCTTAGCTGCTTCATTAGCCGCAGGGCAATCTCTTGAGGAGAGCTGTTTTTTAGCAAATGCAGCAGCAGGTGTTGTGGTTGGCAAGTTAGGGACATCTACGGTATCTCAAGTTGAATTAAGTAACGCTATCCGAGCTCGTGCTGATGATGGTTTCGGTGTGATGACTGAAGACACATTAAAAGAAGAAATTCGCAAAGCGCGTCTTCGTGGTGAAAAAATTGTCATGACTAATGGTTGTTTCGATATTTTACATGCTGGGCATGTCTCTTATCTTGCCAATGCTCGTAAACTTGGCGATCGTTTGATTGTGGCGGTAAATAGCGATGCTTCGGTAAAACAGCTTAAAGGACCATCACGTCCAATCAATCCATTAATGCAAAGAATGATTGTTTTAGGTGCGCTTGATTCTGTTGATTGGGTTGTTCCTTTTGAGGAAGAGACACCGCAACGATTAATTGCTAGCATATTACCAGATGTACTAGTTAAAGGTGGCGATTATAAACCAGAAGATATCGCTGGTGGCAAAGAGGTTATTGAAGCTGGTGGTGAGGTTAAAGTATTGAATTTTGAAGATGGTTGTTCAACCACGAATATCATTGATAGGATTAAACAACAAGAATAATGTATTTCGGTAATTGGCTATTTAATTGGGTAGCCAATTACTCAAATATACAATAATTGGTGTTCAAATTTTTCATTATTTGATATTTAATTCACTCAAATAAATAGTTATTTGAGTTTTGAAAAATAAAATCTTAAATAATTAATAAGGAATAGGATAATGAAAACAAAAGTGACTTTATTGTTAATGGGCTTTCTGATTGTCGCTTGTCACCGAGTACCGCAACACAAATATCGTTATGAAGCAAATATCAATGATCCTCAACTTGTTTTCACTACAGAAACTGATTATCCAACCTATTTTTCGTTAAATATTTATGATGGTAAAAGTAACACATGTTCTAATTATCAAAGTCTTGGCTATGTTTTTCGCCATAAAATTGTACCATTTAATATTTATCCTAAATATGTTCCTTCGGTAGAAGTGAAAACTCCTAGTAATCAAATCGTTACTGTTATTGGCAAATCAAGAGATGATAAATTCGTCTGTACAACAAAATATCAGCAGTTCACTCCAGAATTGGGGAAAATATATAGTATTCTTTACAAACTTGAAAATAATAAATGTTATCTTGAGATTAGCGAAAAATTGAATTCTAAACCGGTTAATTCTCAGGCTTTAAATAGATGTTTTTAGTAAGTCAGAAACTATTAAAAAAATCATTAATACGATTATATTAATGAATAAGACCAATCAATAGTTAATAACTATCATTAAATTTCATATTTAATACTTTTTTTATTGTCCGCTTTGTGCAAAGCTATTAATCATTATTTGCTAATTTATTTAAAGGATTTTTTATGACTAAACATTATGACTATATTGCTATCGGTGGTGGTAGTGGTGGTATCGCCTCTATTAATCGTGCTGCATCATATGGTAAAAAATGTGCAATTATTGAAGCTAAGTTACTTGGTGGAACTTGCGTAAATGTTGGCTGTGTACCGAAAAAAATTATGTGGTATGGTGCACAAATTGCTGAAGCAATTAACCATTATGGCCCTGATTATGGTTTTGATACCACTATTAACCATTTTGATTGGGACAAACTTATTGCAAGTCGAACTGCTTATATTGAGCGTGTCCATCAATCTTATGATCGTGTTTTAAACAATAATAATGTCGATGTGATCCATGGTTATGGCAAATTTGTTGATGCAAAAACGATTGAAGTTAATGGCGAACATTATAGTGCCGATCATATACTTATTGCTGTAGGTGGAAAGCCAACGATTCCAAATATACCTGGAGCGCAATATGGTATCACTTCTGATGGATTTTTTGAGTTAAAAGCACTTCCTAAACGAGTAGCAGTAGTTGGAGCTGGTTATATAGCTTGTGAAATAGCCAGCGTGTTACATTCACTTGGCGCAGAAACACATCAATTTGTTCGCCAAGGTACACCTTTACGTGCTTTCGATCCACTTATTGTGGAAACATTAATGGAAGTAATAACTAATGAAGGTCAGCATTTGCACACTTTTGCAATCCCTTCTTCTGTTACTAAAAATGATGATGAATCATTGACGTTAACATTAGAAAATGGTGAGAGTTATACTGTTGATTGCTTAATATGGGCAATCGGTCGTGAACCAGCAACAAAAGAAATGAATTTATCTGCTGCAGGTATTAAAGTTGATAACAATGGATTTATTATTGTGGATGAGTTTCAAAATACTAGTGTTGCCGGCATTTATTCGGTAGGGGATGATACAGGCGCCGCAGCATTAACCCCTGTAGCGGTGGCTGCCGGTCGTCGATTATCGGAACGACTATTTAACAATAAACCAAATGAGCATCTAGATTATTCTAATATTCCAACAGTGGTGTTTACTCACCCACCGATTGGTACGGTTGGTTTAAGTGAACCGCAAGCTATATTGCAATATGGCCCAGAAAACGTCAAAGTTTATAAATCTACTTTTACTGCTATGTATACCGCGGTCACGTCGCATCGACAACCTTGCCGAATGAAATTAGTCTGTGTTGGTGAGCAAGAAAAAATTGTTGGTATTCATGGTATTGGTTATGGTATGGACGAAATATTACAAGGGTTTGCTGTAGCATTGAAAATGGGAGCAACCAAAAAAGACTTTGATAATACTATTGCAATTCATCCAACAGCAGCGGAAGAATTTGTTACAATGCGTTAATATTTATCATTTATCTTACTTTTTACCGAAAACAGGGCTATTGCCCTGTTTTTTATTAATAGTCTTTAATGATCTGATTTATTTTGCCAGCCATTTTGGGCTAATGAAGTAAAGCCAACTACAACAGCTAGTAAAGCGACAGCTGAAATATAAATACCTGCGCCAAGATAACTAAATTCGCCTAATAAGTGATCTGGGCTTAACAAATAA
The DNA here is from genome assembly GCF_016101145.1 of Gilliamella sp. W8145. NCBI lineage: Bacteria > Pseudomonadati > Pseudomonadota > Gammaproteobacteria > Orbales > Orbaceae > Gilliamella > Gilliamella sp. W8145. The sequence continues at coordinate 8,480 of NZ_JACFRC010000002.1, read as the reverse complement.
ATAGTTAACGTTGGGGTAATTGCACTAAATAGTGCGTAGGCCAAATTATAAGAGAACGATAATCCAGAATAACGAATTGCTGGTGGAAACGTTCTAGTGCCGATAATTGGTGTCATGGCTATCGAGCCAATAAACAAACCAAATACAGCCCAAATAGAATAAAGTTTAGTTAATGATATATCTGCAGTTAAAGAACTATAAAAATAGATACTGACTACTGCTAAACCACCCCATGTGATGATAACGGTTTTTGCTGTACCTAATTTATCATCTAACCAACCAGCAATAACACAACCAATAGATAAGGTTAAAGCAGCAATACAACCACCGATACGCCAATCAAGATTTGCAAAATGGTACATACCACCAACAATGCGTCCAGGAGTAATTAAAATACCGACCATAATAGCGGTGGATAAAGACCAAGTTAATAATGCGACAATCAAACATGCCGTTTTGTGTTTTTTTAATACGGTAACCACAGGTATACTTTTTTCTAAAGCTTTACGTGCAGCTAACTCTTTAAAAATTGGCGTTTCAGATAAAAATTTGCGTAAATATACTGAAATAACCCCAAAAATACCGCCAATAATAAAAGGAATACGCCATGCATAATCCAAAATATTTTGGTTAGTAAAATAGAGATCAATAATAATTGTGACGAAAAAGCCAAGTAAGATACCACCAGTAATGCCTGAGGTTAAAGTACCGACACCTAAACCATAACGTTGTTTTGGAGTATGTTCTGCGATAAATACCCATGCGCCAGGCATTTCACCACCGATAGCCGCGCCTTGTAGCATCCGCATCAATAACAATAATAATGGTGCTACAATACCAATTGTTTCATAAGTAGGCAAAATACCAATGATAAAAGTAGGTAAAGCCATCATCGCCACACTTAAGGTAAACATTCTTTTACGACCAACTTTATCACCAAAGTGCGCCATAATAATGCCACCAACAGGGCGAACCAAGTAGCCGGCTGCAAAAATTCCCCACGCAAATAAATCTAACGTTAACGGCGATAATGTATGGGGTAAAAATAACGGTTTGACAATGGTATCAATGTAGAGTGCATAGATAACAAAATCATAAAATTCTAATGTTCCTCCTAAAGAGGATAATATCAATGTTTTTAAATCTTTGCTGTTCAATGGACGTGCCACTGGTTGCCATTCAGCATTAATCTCGGACTGACTCATGAAAAAACCTTATTGTTATAGTTAAACTGATATAGTCAATTAAAAAAATAATTATATATTGACTAAATCTTAATAGTGAATGGTCATTCTGCCATAAAAAATAGATATTTTTTTAATCATAAAAAAATTTAATCAACAGTAATTATCTGCTGGTTAGATTTATAATCTAAATTTATGGATGATTTAAATAAACACTCAATTTATTTATCAAGTATAATAATCTCAAAATATTAAGTTAGAATAACTATGAAAAATAACCAACCAAAACGTTGTAGTTGGGTTAGCAATGACCCGTTATATATTGATTACCACGATAATGAATGGGGGCATCCACAATATGATAGTTTAAAACTATTTGAAAAAATCTGTCTTGAAGGTCAACAAGCAGGGTTATCGTGGATTACTGTTCTAAAAAAACGAGATGAATATCGTCGATGCTTTTTCAATTTTGAACCACAAAAAATTATCCAATTAACGGCGACTGATATAGAATCATTACTTGAAAATGAAGGCTTAATTCGTAATCGTCTAAAACTTAACAGCATTGTAAAAAATGCTCATGCTTACTTAGCAATGCAGAACAATAATGAGGATTTTTCTCAATTTATTTGGTCCTTTGTTAATGGTAAACCTATAATTAACCACTTTAATGACATAAGTGAAGTTCCAGTTAGCACCGAAATATCAGATAGAATGTCAAAAGCATTAAAAAAGAAAGGATTTTCTTTTGTTGGATCAACGATCTGTTATGCATTTATGCAATCGATGGGATTAGTTGATGACCATTTTGAAACTTGTTTTAAAAAATGAGAGGTATTAGATGATAATCATGAAATTAATTAGATGGTTACTGATATTAATACTATTTTATTTTATTATTTGTAATATTATTATTTTTATTTTTGCTTACAAAAAACCAGCAGCGAATGCTGATACTCTGGTGGTATTAGGTTCACAAGTCGTGGGCACTCCAGCGCAAGCTCCTTTAACGTTACAAATTCGCTTGAATACTGCGATCAATTATTTACAAGCTAATCCCAATACAAAAGTGATTGTATGTGGGGGGCAGGGTAGTGATGAATCGGCGACTGAAGCGAGCGTGATGGCTGATTATTTAATCCAAAAAGGTATTGAACCTTCAAGGGTCTATTTAGAAGATAGATCAAGGCGAACAGCACAACAATTTGTGTATGCTAATCAAGTTTTGCCATTAGGAAAGACCGTTGTGGTAACTAATGATTTCCATATTTTACGTTCAATCATGTTAGCTAAACGATCCAATATTGGTGATATTTCAGGTTTGTCAGCACCATTAAGTTATAGTAATTTTGATAAATATATTGCCATGATAAGAGAACCATTAGCTTTACTTAACTCATGGCTATTTGATCATCCCTTAGATTATGTTGAAACTAAACTTGATAATTAATTGGTCTTATTGCTTCAGACTATTTCACTTTACAGATTTTTAATGGTTGTCGTGGTATGATTAACCATTGCTATTTAAATTAAAATTGATAAATATGAATACAGATACAATTGTTGCACAAGCGACACCGCCAGGTCGTGGTGGTGTCGGAATATTGCGTGTTTCGGGCCCTAAAGCGCAAGATATTGCTAAAGCCGTTTTAGGTATTTTACCTAAGCCGCGTTATGCTCATTATTTACCTTTTTTAGCATCGGATGGTACAACCTTAGATGAAGGGATTGCTTTATTTTTTCCCAATCCACACTCATTTACGGGTGAAGATGTGCTTGAACTACAAGGGCATGGTGGTCCAGTTATTTTAGATTTACTATTAAAACGTATTTTAGATATTCCTGGTGTGCGGATTGCAAGGCCGGGTGAATTTTCAGAGCGAGCTTTCTTAAATGATAAATTGGATCTAGCACAAGCCGAAGCCATCGCTGACTTAATAGATGCCAGCTCAGAGCAAGCAGCAAAATCAGCCTTATCATCTTTACAAGGGGTATTTTCTAAAAAAATTAATACACTGGTTGAATCATTAATTCACCTACGTATTTTTACTGAAGCTGCTATTGATTTTCCAGAGGAAGAGATAGACTTTTTATCTGACGGGAAAATAGCGGCAGAACTTGAGCAAGTCATACAACGACTAAACGAAGTCCGTCAAGAAGCTAAACAAGGTTCATTATTGCGTGAAGGCATGAAAGTCGTCATAGCGGGTAGACCTAATGCCGGTAAATCAAGTTTACTTAATGCATTAGCAGGGCGAGATGCCGCTATCGTAACGGATATAGCTGGAACAACGCGCGATGTTTTACGTGAACATATCCATATTGATGGAATGCCTTTACATATAATCGATACTGCCGGCTTACGTGAAGCTAGCGATGAAGTTGAACGTATTGGTATTGAGCGAGCATGGCAAGAAATTGATCAAGCCGATCGTGTTTTATTTATGGTCGACAGTACAACAACTAATGAGACAAATCCAGAAAAACTCTGGCCAGAATTTATTGAACGTTTACCGAAAAACTTACCAGTCACAGTTATTCGCAACAAGGCTGATTTAACTGGAGAACCATTAGGTTATAGTGAACAAAATGGCTATTGTCTTATTCAACTATCAGCAAGAACCGGTGAAGGTATTACATTATTACGTGATCATCTCAAACAGGTTATGGGTTTTACTAGTAGTACTGAAGGTGGTTTTCTGGCCCGTCGTCGACATCTACAGGCACTTGAGAAAGCAGCAGAGCATTTGAACAATGGTCAATACCAACTTACCACATTCCATGCTGGCGAACTATTGGCAGAAGAACTAAGATTAGCTCAAGAAGCGCTAAGTGAAATTACAGGTGAATTTACTTCTGATGATTTATTAGGACGAATATTCAGTTCATTCTGTATTGGCAAATAAGTTTTATCTACAGATAACTAAATATTTTAAACAGATTTTTCTATTTCAAAACCCATATAATTTTTTAAGTTATATGGGTTTATTTTTCAGAGTTGTAAAAATTGTATTTTTATAAAAGTTTTAATTAAAAAATAGGGATGAATGCGGAAAATTTTATCCCTGTTAAAATTCAAAATGATAAAAAAGTTATGCTGACTTATTTATTTTTGCCGGCATTATTGGGTACTAAAATTAAAATCGAAATAAAACATAACAGACAAAAGCCAACATTAATCCACAATCCAATTGCTGCTGCTGTGGCGACAGTTTGACCGCTGGCAATAACTGCAGCATAGGTTGAGGCTGAAATAGCGACACCAAATGCACCACCTAATGAACTTGCCATTTTATATATTCCTGATGCAACACCAACTTTATCTTCCGGAGCACTAGCTATTGCGGTATCAATTGATGGTGTAGCGTAAAAACCTAAGCCAAGACCCAATAAAATATAGCCGGCTAACACCGAAATAATATAAAACATATCGGGTAAGAAAGTCAGCGTCATCAAAGCAATACCTGAACCGGTAATTAACGGCCCGAGTAACATTGGTTTTTTCGCCCCGACTTTTTGTAAGATCTTTTCACCAACTCGAATCATACATAAAACCGAAACTAAATAACCTATGGTCAATAATCCATTTTCGAAAGGGGTAAAGCCTCTTCCTTGTTGGGTATAAGTACTGGCTACAATTAATGTACCAGCAACAGAATTAAGTAGAAAGTTAGATAAGGTAGCTCCACGATAAGGGATGTTCTTAAACAGTGAAAAATCTATAAATGCGCCATTAGCTTTACGATTTTCTATAACAAAAAATAAAATCAGAAAAACCAAACATATCGTAGCGAGTGATAATGTCATTACACTAGTCCAACCAAAAGTAGATCCTTTGGTGATGACAAGGTTTAACGTAACTAAAGTGATCACAAAAACGAATAGCCCAACATAATCAAATTTGGGCAAACTTGATGGATCGTCAATTTTAGTTTCTGGTGTCCCTTTCAATAACAGCATACCTAACACAGCACAGATGATTGAGATAATAAAAATCCATTGCCAACCTAAATAAGTGGCTATTGCCCCACCGGCAAGTACACAAGTTCCTGAACCACCCCAAGAGCCAATTGACCAAAAACTTAATGCTCGTTGACGATCTTTGCCTTCATAATAGGTTTTCACTAATGCCAACGTCGATGGCATAATACAAGCAGCAGATAAGCCTTGAATAATCCGACCAGTGGTAAAAAGCACTTCACCTTGTGCTAAGATCAAACAAAGACAACCAATAATACTTAAAATAAAACCTAAATAGGTAAAACGAACTCGGCCAAAGCGATCAGCGAGTCCGCCAGCAACGACAATAAAACAACCAGAAAACAGCGCGGTTAAACTGACGGCTAAATTGAACGATGCAGGAGTGATACCAATACTATGTTGAACCGCCGGCCCAACATTGACGATAGACTGAGCAAAAAGCCAAAAAGTGATCACCCCTAATACAATACCTAAAGTTAATCGGTTGTAACTTTTAAACTGCTTTGCTGGAGAATTTTTTGAATTTGACATATTTATTTTTGACATAGCTGCACATTAATCCTTATATGTTTAAATAGTTTTCAGTTAATGCCACCCAATATGATGCAGCGGTAACAATACATTTATCATTAAAATCATAACCAGGATTGTGCACACTACAAAAACCGGGTTCATCGCCATTACCTATAATCATATAGCAGCCATTAGGATTACTTTCTAACATAAAAGCAAAATCTTCACTGCCCATAAAAGGATGACAATTATCATGCACGCGATCTTCACCGACTAATTTTTGTGCGACTTCTAATGCAAATTTGGTTGCATCTGTACCATTATTTAATACCGGACTACCATTCACATGCTCAATTTGTACTGAGGCGCCAAAACTCTCTGCTTGCGCAGTTGCAACTTCGCTAATCCGTTTAAGTAATAAAGCACGAGTATCGTTATCCAGTGCTCTAACCGTTAACTTCATTAGTGCATCGCTATTAACAACATTCGGCGCTTCACCTGATTGAATACAACCAATCGTGATAACAGCTTGCTCAAATGGTGATACATTACGAGAAACAATGCTTTGTAAGGCCGTGCCGATATAACAAGCAACAAGTGTTGCATCAATTCCTCTTTCTGGCATTGCCCCATGGGCACCTTTACCTTTAATATGAATATGGATCGTATCGGATGAAGCCATAAGTGCGCCGGCTTTGAAATAAAAATGACCTTCTTTAAAACCTGGCATGTTGTGGATACCGAAAATAACATCGCAAGGAAATTGTTTAAATAAACCGTCATCAACCATTACTTTTCCACCATATAACAACTCTTCAGCTGGTTGAAAAATAACATGCAAAGTGCCATCAAAGTGACGGGTTTCGGCAAGATATTTGGCTGCACAAAGCAAAATAGTGGTATGACCATCATGGCCACAACCATGGAATTTGCCATGGGTTTGACTGCTCCACGGTTTTCCGGATGCTTCAATAATTGGTAGCGCATCCATGTCGGCTCTAATACCAATTTTTTTATTACTAGTGCCATTTTTTAAAACACCAACTACACCGGTTTTTGCTAAACCACGATGTACTTCATAGCCCCACTCAGCTAATTTACTTGCCACTAAATCGCTGGTTTTATGTTCTTCAAAACCTAATTCAGGATGTTGGTGAATTTGATGGCGAATATCAATAAACTCTTGCTCTGTTTTTCTAATCGTTTCCATAATATGCTGCATTTTAGGCTCCTAATTAACCTGAATATCGTTATGAAAAAAATAAAAAGAAGGGAACTACACATCTAAACTATGATTAAAACTATGATTAAATGTAAAACCTGCAAACAACTTAATCAGTAAAACAGCTTAGATGAATAAATATACAATAACCGCTATTCTTGTGAATGTCGATAATTTCTATACGGTAATATTTGAAAATTGTTGTGTTGAACTAGCATTGAGATATGATTTGATCGAAAGAATGAGCAAAGAATACGTTAAACTAATCGTATTATTATCGATTTTGAAAAGTAGTTTTAACTAACAGCGATGTTTTCATTAATTTAGTTAATTAATCTGAATGTCAGTAATGCTCTAATTAACTTTTTCACACCATAAACTAAAAATTATTTTTTCAATGATGCAGATTTAATTTAAATAACTTCTAAAAATTGGCTTGGTACATTCTCCGTTAACCAAACGCCATTATCGGCTAAATAAAACTTGATACCTTGTTGATACATAGTTAAAGCACTAACTCTTAATACAACTGGTTTTCCATGACGTTTACCAACGGCTACAGCTGTTTTATTATCAATTGAAAGATGAACATAATGACGTTCTCCTGCAATCAAACCTTGTTGAATGATTGAATCTAGAAAACGGGTTGCTGTACCATGATATAAATATTCAGGTGGGATTTTTTCTACATGTACTATATTTACTTGATTAGTCGAATATCCTTGAGCTGCTCGTATTTTCAAGCCATCTTCGGACAGAGTAAAGCGTTTTTTATCACTAGTTATCACGACTTGGCTAATTAAATCTTGCGACAGTTGTTGACGATGTTTATTCGCTTGCCGAATTAAAACATCTATTCCAACCCAACCATTACTATCTAATGTGATACCAATAGATTCTGGTTTATGCCTTAAAACATAGCTTAAAAACTTACTAGTGTTCTCTAAGTCTCTAGTCGTGCGCTTAATATTTGACTTCTTGCTCATGTGCTAAATTGATAAAAATATTAAATAGTAATAAATAAATGGTCTCTGTAGATTCCTTAATTGAATATGAATCTAATCTTAGTTTTGTAGCTTTTGATGAGCATTAATAATGCTACATAATACATTGCAGATAATTTTGACAAGATGGTTTTTTAAGTATTCTTACTTATAATAAATTCCGGATATTTCTTCAATGGTTAAATTGGCATAGTATATTTAATAGAATATAAACTTATTTTCATAAAACTGAAGTTAAGTGTAATGGTTTATTAGATAATAATTACTATTATTTAATTCCAAAAAGGCAAAAAGGATTATTTTAAATGATAAATATTCTAGCTTTATCATCAAGATATCTTCGTCATTTTGTTGTCACTCATCTAACCACGCTGTACTAAATATAAACATAAAATCAGAGTAATCAATTGATTAATCGAATAAATGTATTTAAAAAATTTAAACAAAATCCCCAAAACATTTATTACTGGTGTTTATAAAAAAAGGAGCGATTAATCGAATAAGTAATTGAAATAAACAATACGAATGATATTGAATATATCATTAAAAGATATTATAAATTGATATATATCAGTT